>NZ_CP118974.1:1321580-1982370 GCF_029024305.1 Mammaliicoccus vitulinus | reverse complement strand
GGGTTAGACTCGAATCTGCCACCCCATGCTTTTTTTGTCATTTTAAAACACCCTCTGTTTCTAATAATGCTTTAACTTTAGTTGGTAAACCAAAGATTTCAATAAAGCCTACTGCAGCTTCTTGATTGAATGCATCTTCTTTTGTATATGTTGCAAGTTCTTCATTGTATAAACTAAACGGTGATTTACGTCCATTTACGATAACGTTACCTTTAAATAGTTTAACACGAACTGTACCTGTTACTTGAGTTTGAGTAGAATCAATAAACTGTTTTAAACTATCTGTTAAAGGTGAGAACCATAAACCATTATATATTTGTTCTGACAATTGTTTTTCAATAACAGGTTTAAAGTGGGCAACATCTTTTGTTAATGTAATTGTTTCTAAAGCTTTATGTGCTTCCATAATTACTTTAGCGCCAGGTGTTTCGTATACTTCACGAGATTTAATACCAACTAAACGATTTTCAACATGGTCGATTCTTCCTATGCCATGTAAACCAGCAATTTCATTTAATTTTAAAATAAGTTGATCTAAAGGATATGACTTATTGTTTATTGAAATAGGTAATCCATTTTCAAAAACAAGTTCAAGTTCTTCAGGTGTATCTGGTGTTTCTTCTATAGGTTTAGTTAAATCATATGCATCTTCTGGTGGTGTAGCAAATGGATCCTCTAAAATACCACATTCATTACTACGACCCCATAAGTTTTGGTCAATTGAATAAGGAGAGTCTAAATTGATTGGAATAGGGATGTTATGTTTTTTTGCATAATCAATTTCTTCTTCACGACTCCAAGACCATTCACGAACTGGTGCAAGTACTTTAATATGAGGTGCTAATGCTTTAATCGCTACTTCAAAACGTACTTGGTCATTACCTTTTCCTGTACAACCGTGAGCGATGGCTATTGCATCTTCAGCTTGTGCGATTTCCACTAATTTTTTTGAAATAAGTGGTCTACTTAATGCTGATACTAAAGGATAAGTTCCTTCATACATTGTATTACCTTTGATTGCATAACCAACAAAATCTTCACTGAATTCTTTAGTAGCATCAATTACGTATGATTGTTCTGCACCCATATCGAATGCCTTTTGTTGTACGAGTTCTAAATCTTTTCCTTCGCCAACATCTAAACAACATGCAACGACTGTATAACCTTTTTCAATTAACCATTTTACTGCAACACTTGTATCTAGACCACCTGAGTAAGCTAAAACAACTTTATTAGACATAAATTAAAACCCCTCTTTTTGTATTAATATTTAATATCTTGTATATTTAATCGATAAACATACAATATCACATCGTTTATGAATTTTCAATAGTTATTTTAAATATTTATGCATCTTGAAGCATATCGTCGCATTTCAATTGAAAGGCTATGAAAACTAGAGTAAAATAAAGACGTTGTTTAAATTAAGTATGAAATAAATAGGAGGATACTATGTCACATATTCAATTTGATTATAAAAAAGCATTAACGTTTTTCGGTGAACATGAATTAGACCAATCTCGTGATTTAGTGAAAAATATACATCATGTTATACATGAAAAAACAGGAGCAGGTAGTGACTATTTAGGATGGGTTGATTTACCTGTTGATTATGATAAAGAAGAATTTGATCGTATCTTAGCTGCTTCTAAACGTATTAAAGAACAATCAGAAGTATTGCTTGTTATCGGAATTGGTGGTTCTTATTTAGGTGCACGCGCAGCTGTAGAGATGTTAAATTCAACATTTGCTAACTATGAAAAAGGTGAAAATCCTCAAATTATATTTGTAGGACATCACTTATCATCATCATATGTACATGATTTAATTGAATATATAGATGGTAAAGATTTCTCTGTTAATGTTATTTCAAAATCTGGAACTACAACTGAACCAGCTGTAGCGTTCAGAATCTTTAAGAAAATTTTAGAAGAAAAATATGGTAAAGAAGAAGCTAAAAATCGCATCTTTGCTACTACTGATAAAGAAAAAGGTGCTTTAAAAGATTTATCTACTGGAGAAGGCTACGAAACATTTGTTGTACCAGATGACGTAGGTGGTAGATATTCAGTATTAACTGCTGTAGGTTTATTACCAATTGCAGCAAGCGGTATCGATATTCAAGAAATGATGAATGGTGCAGCGGCAGCACGTGAAGATTTATCATCATCAGAACTTGACGAAAATATTGCATATCAATATGCAGCAATTCGTAACATTCTTTATGCAAAAGGTTATTCAACTGAAATGTTAATTAACTACGAACCAGCATTGCAATATTTCAGTGAATGGTGGAAACAACTATTCGGTGAATCAGAAGGTAAAGACTTCAAAGGTATTTATCCTTCAAGTGCAAACTTTACATCAGACCTTCATTCATTAGGACAATACGTGCAAGAAGGACGTCGTTTCTTATTTGAAACAGTTGTTAAAGTCGAGAGCCCTAAACATGACATTACAATAGAAGAAGATAAAGATGATTTAGATGGCTTAAACTTCTTAGCAGGCGAAACAGTCGATTATGTTAACACGAAAGCATTCCAAGGTACACTTTTAGCACATACAGATGGCGGCGTACCAAACTTAATTGTTAAAGTACCTCAATTAGATGCATATACATTCGGTTATGTTGTATACTTCTTCGAATTAGCTTGTGCTATGAGTGGATACTTACTAGGCGTTAATCCATTTAACCAACCTGGTGTAGAAGCTTATAAACAAAACATGTTTGCATTACTTGGTAAACCTGGATTTGAAGATTTGAAAAAAGAATTAGAAGACAGACTATAATAGCATATGATTTGTCTATAAAAAGAGTTTGGACATAAATCCCAACTTAAAATAAATCACCCAATCTGATGGAATCATTTTCAGATTGGGTGATTTTATATTTCTGATTTTATAAAGTGCTGACGCCCGGGGGAATATTATGTAGCTACAACTTTTGTACGATGTCAATTTACTTTTCTAATTACAATTTTATAGGTATAATTAATATAAATTTAAGAAGGAAGTTGCGTTACATGTTATTTCAAGACTTTATAAATTGGTTCAGTGAGGATAATATTATTGAATTGATTGAAACATTT
The DNA here is from genome assembly GCF_029024305.1 of Mammaliicoccus vitulinus. NCBI lineage: Bacteria > Bacillati > Bacillota > Bacilli > Caryophanales > Staphylococcaceae > Mammaliicoccus > Mammaliicoccus vitulinus. The sequence continues at coordinate 1,979,281 of NZ_CP118974.1, read as the reverse complement.
AGATCGTTTGGCATTTTTATTGCATTTTTATTACCATTTATTGAAGCGTTTATACCATTTTTACCTATTATATTGTTCGTAATAGCAAATGTGAATGCATATGGTTTGTTCTTAGGGTTTATTATTTCTTGGATAGGTACTGTTACCGGAAGTTACCTTGTCTTTTTAATTTTAAGGTTAATTTCTAAAAAGCCTTTTATGAAAAAAATCGTAGAACAACGAAAAGTAGTGAAGTTTATTCAGTGGATTGATGAACATGGCTTTGGGCCACTGTTTATTTTGCTATGCTTCCCATTTACGCCTGGAGCATTGGTGAATATGGTTAGTGCTTTCTCGAATATTAGTAAGCAAGTATATTTAATTGCGTTGATTTTATCAAAAGCGATTATGATATTTATATTAAGTTTCATTGGGGCAGACATAAATTCCTTTTTTGCAAGTCCTAAAAAGAGTATAATAGTATTCGTGATTATCTTTGTGCTATGGATAGTTGGAAAAGGGTTAGAAAAATATTTTGATAAGCGCTTAAAAAATAGGAGTTAATGATGAAAAAAATATTCGAATGGTTAATTGCAATAATAATAGCGTTAGCATTATTATTTATAGTGAGAACGTTTTTATTTATTGGTTATATAGTTGATGGAGAATCAATGGAACCAACTTTTCATGATGAAGATAGATTAATCGTTAATAAACTCGTTAAAAACATTGGACAGATAAACAATGGAGATGTTATCGTTTTTCATGCTAATAAAGAGGCTGATTTTATCAAAAGAGTAATTGGATTACCAGGCGACACAGTTGAAATGAAAAATAACAAACTGTATATTAATGGTACTCATGTTAATGAGCGTTATTTGAATAATGATATCAAAACTGATGATTTTAGTACGAGAACAATTCAAGGATCTAAAAGTGATGTCATCCCTAATGGTGAGTATTTAGTCCTAGGGGATAATCGTAGTAATAGTAGAGACTCGCGAGAAATAGGTTTTGTTCATGAACAAGATATTGTTGGTAAAGTTAATTTAAGATATTATCCATTTAATCAAATAGATGTGAATTTCGATAAATAATAATAATGAGGTGGCATTTTTGAAAAAAGAAATATTTGAATGGTTTATAGCAATTGCAGTCGCAGTTGTATGTGTCTTGCTTATACAGAAATTCTTATTTGTAACTTACACAGTTTCAGGAGACTCCATGCATCCAACTTTAAAAAACGGTGAAAAAGTAATCGTCAATAAAATTGGCTATAAAGTGGGTAATATTGATAATGGAGATGTTATCGTATTTCATGCAAATGAAAATGATGATTATGTAAAACGTGTCATCGGTAAGCCAGGCGATACAGTAAAATATGAAAATGATCAGTTATATGTTAATGATAAAAAAGTACCAGAAGAATATTTGAAAGAAAATAAAGCAAATAAATCACGTGATTTATTGACTGAGAATTTTGAAGTGAAAGATCTTGTGAATTCTAACGGCGTTAATAAAATACCTAAAGGTGAATACCTTGTATTAGGTGATAATCGTGAAGTAAGTAAAGATGGACGTTCGTTTGGATTAATTAATGAAGATGTCATTGTCGGTGAAGTTGCACTAAGATTCTGGCCGTTTAGTCAATTCCATTATAATTTTGACCCATCTACAAATTAATATAGATGTCATAAACACCTCGCTTATAATCATTAAGTGAGGTGTTCTTTTTATGTTAAAATATATACATATGAAAATGCGAGGGAGGTCGAATGGAATGCAGCTAAATGTATGGACTGGACGAAGTGGCACCGGGAAAACAAGACAAATGATTGAGCAGATGACTGAAGGTATGATAGAGAATCCGTTAGGTGACCCCATTATATTTTTAACACCTACCCAAAATACGTTCCAATATGAACAAGCATTTGTTCGAAATCCAAAATTAAGAGGAAGTATTAGAACATCAGTATTTGGATTTGAAAGGTTAAGTTGGAGAGTCCTAAGTGATGAAGGTGGCTTAATTGAACAACAAATTTCTGATGAAGCATTAGAAATGCTCACGTATCATTTATTACATACACATAAAAAACAATTAAACTTATATCAATCTACCATTCAACATTATGGATTTAGTCATAAAATGATGAATGAAATTAAAGATTTTAAAAAATATAATGTACAGCCTGATGATATTTCAGCATATATTGAAAGTAATGAACAAATACCTAAAAGAATGAAAGATAAATTAAGTGATATTGAAACAATATATAAAGCATTAGAAGGCCAACTTGAAGGACGATATGTTCAAGCGGAAGACGTATTGTATAAGTTGATAGAAAAAATGCCAGACTCAGATTATATAAAACAAGCGGATATCTATATAGATGGTTTCCATAACTTTTCAACTTTGGAATATCGAGTGATTGAAGCACTTGTAAAACATAGCAGGTCTGTAACGGTTGGTTTAACGACAGATGGAGATAAAGATCCGTTTAGTTTATTTAGAAAGACATCTGAAACGTTAAGTCATATAGAAGAAATTGCGCATACATTAAATATATCAATCCATCACAAGCATTTTAGTCAGGCGGAAAGATTTAACAATAATGAAGATTTGAAACATTTAGAAAGTCAGTTTGATGCATTATTACCAAATAAAATAAATAGTGAACACTTAAAAATTATTGAAGCATCCAATATGAGAGAAGAAGTTCAGTATGTGGCAAGAGAGATATTGAGACTATCTCGTGAAGAAAATTTGTCATTTAAAGATATAGCGATTCTTTATCGTGATCCGAGTTATGAGCAATTAATTGAAACAGTGCTACCACATTTTAATATTGCTTTTAATCATGATGCTAAAAAGAAAATGGCGTATCATCCTTTTATTGAATGTTTGAGATCAATGTTAGAAGTCATTCAATCAGGTTGGAGATTTGAACCAGTCATGAGAATGTTGAAGACGGGTATATTAACAAGTCATATACCAAATGCATCTCATTTAATAGATATACTTGAAAACTATGCTTTTGAAAGAGGTATTTCTGGCAAAAGATGGACGAATCCTGAATTCTTCACGGTTGATTCATTTGAGAAATCAGGAAAAAAATCATTAAGAAAAGAAGAAGACACTTTTGTAGAAGAAGATATTCATACGATAAAAAATGTTATCGCTTTAAAAGATTATGTAGTTAGCAGAATTGACAAGTTGAATCAAGCTTTATCAGACAGTAAGACAGTTGAAGACTTTACCGTTAGATTATACGAAGTCATAGAGCAATTTGAATTGCCAACGCATCTTATGACGATGAGAGATGAGTTAGAAATTAAGAGTCAGTTTGAAGAAGCTGAACAAATAGACCAAGTATGGGAAGGTACCATTCGTATACTTGATGATATTGTAGAAGTGTTAGGCGAGGTATCCTTATCATTAAATGAGTATATAGAAATTCTTGATCGTGGATTAGATGAATTAGAATTCTCTATGATTCCTCAAACGTTAGATGAAGTTACAGTTGGTAATATGGATTTAGCTAAAGTTGATAACAAAGAAACAGTATTTTTACTTGGCATGAATGATGGTGTTCTACCTAGTGTTTCTAATCAAATGCTTTTACTGACGGATGATGAGAAAAAAGAATTAGCAGAATCAAGTGGTTTAGAACTAAGTCCGACAAGTGATATTTTACAAATGGATGAAGCCTTTGTATGTTATATCGCGATGACACGTGCGAAAAGAGAAGTCGTATTTACGTACAGTCTGATGTCAGATGGTGGCGAAGTGAGAGAAAAGAGCCCATTCATCGATACGATTCAATCGTTATTTACAAACTTAGAAGTTCTATCGCTTAAATCTAGTATAGAACAGAATCCGATTCAACTTTTAGAACATGAACATCAAAGTCAAATGCATATATTTGAACATTTAAACGATTGGCTTAATGACGAAATCGTTAATGATATATGGTTAGATGCATATCATGCTGCTCAAGAAATACATCATTTAGACCATACGATTCAATTTTTAACGTCTGCATTAACTTATAAAAATGATACAGTGCAATTGAATACAGAGGTATCAGAACAATTATATGGTAAAAAAATAAATGCTAGTGTATCCAGATTTGAAACATATAATCAATGTCCATTTAAACATTATGTGTCACATGGACTAAAATTAAACGAGCGCTCTAAATATCAAATTCAAAGTGTAGATATTGGAAATATATTCCACAACACTTTGAAATATATTTCAGATGAAGTTAACGGAGACTTTAGTAAGTTATCTGCTCAAGCAATGAATAAATTAATAAATGAAGCAATTGATGAAAGTTTACCTAAAATTCAATTTGATGTATTACATCGAACAGCTCATTATAGATATTTAAAATTAAGAATCCAAAATATTCTTAAATCCACATTAGAAGCGATGAAATATCAAACAGGTCATTCCAAATTTAAAGCTTATCAATTTGAATTGAATTTCGGTTCTACATCTAAACATCAATTGCAAACGACACCTCTTACTACTAAACGACAAATACCTATCAATATTAGAGGACAAATAGATAGATTAGATGTGTATAAAGGGAAAGAAAAAGACTATGTTTCAATTATTGACTATAAGTCATCTGAAACAAGTTTAGATTTAACTAAAGTTATGTATGGTATGCAAATGCAAATGTTTACATACTTAGATGTTGTACTTCAAAACAAATCAATATTAAGTTTACAAGATGACGTATCACCAGGTGCACTTTTATATTTCCATGTTCATGAGCCAGAAATTAAAGCAACAAGCTGGGGTGAAATTCCAGAATCTGATGATATTTATCAACATACAATTGAAAAGTTTAAAATGGATGGCTATGTAAATAAAAATCCAGAAGTTGTAGAAGCACTTGATGATAAATTAGCCAAACAAGTTAAGTCAGATATGATTCCCGTTGCTCGAAAGAAAAATGGTGATTTATACAGTTACAGCAAAGCATTAGACGAAGATCTATTCTTTAAATTAATGGAGAAAAATAGAGCTAATTTTGTTGAAACGGCGACACAAATTATGGATGGACATACTGAAGTGTCACCTATGAGATATCAAAAGAAATTGCCGTGCCAATTTTGTGAATATAAATCTGTTTGTCACATTGACCCAATTACAGATACTGATCAGTATAGGGAAATTGAACATACATTAAGCAAAGATGAATTAATCAATATGTTGAGAGAGGAGGAAGAAGAATGACATTACCAAATAAGCCAGTTGATGCACAATGGACAGATGATCAATGGAAAGCTATTTATACTGAAGGACGAGATATATTAGTTGCAGCTGCTGCAGGAAGCGGAAAGACTGCTGTATTAGTTGAGCGTATTATTCAAAAGATCATGCGTAATAAACAAGATGTGAATAGATTACTCGTTGTGACATTTACGAATGCAAGTGCTCGAGAAATGAAAGCGAGAGTAAATGCAGCAATTCAACAAGAAAGTATGAAACATCCAGAAGATGAACATTTAAAATCTCAAAGAATAAAGATTCATCAAGCACAAATATCTACACTGCATAGTTTTTGCTTATCATTAATTAAAGCGCATTATGACGAAATAGATATTGATCCAAACTTTAGAACCGCAAATGAAGTTGAAGGTATCGTTCTGTTAGAGCAAGCGATTGATGATGTTCTAGAAATGTATTACGAGAAAAATGAACAACCATTTTTAGATATAGTTGAACATCTATCCAATGACCGTTCTGATGAACCGTTAAGAGATATATTGAAACGTTTATACCGTTTTAGTATTGCGCATGCGAATCCATTTGCATGGTTAGATGATTTAGATAAACCATATAAAGAATTGGATTTGCAACATCCTTACTTTAATATGTTGGATCAATTGATTAATCGGAAATTAGATAGTGCAAAAAATGCGCTTTACCAATCAATTGATTGCTATCAACATTTAAATGAAGTTGATAAGCATATGACTTATCTTGAAGGTGAGCGTATTTGGATAGAACAAGTTCTAGACGGGACTAAATCGCTTGAATCTATACAATCAGGTGTTGCGCTCAAAAAATTGCCGACAAATACCGCTAAAATTAAAAGTGAAAATGAAGGCGACGAGCAAATGTTAGAGCTTGGTAAAAATTATCATAAAGACTATATTACGCATTTAAAAGAGCTAGCAGAAGGCTATTTAAGTCGACAAAGAGAAGATTTAATTCAAGATATGCAAGAAATGCAGCCGAGAGTTACTGTTATTGCTGAAATTACGAAAGATATTATCAAGTATTTCAGAAGTTTAAAACAGAATAAGCGTATTATTGACTTCTCAGATTATGAGCATTTAGCTTTAGATATTTTAACTGATGATGAAGGTAAACCGTCAGAAATTGCGTTCCAATACAGAGATTACTTCGATGAAATATTAGTTGATGAATATCAAGATACGAATAGAGTACAAGAAGCAATTATTAGTAGTATTAAACGTGGAGAAGAGTTTAATGGTAATTTATTTATGGTTGGTGATGTGAAGCAGTCTATTTATAAATTTAGACAAGCAGAGCCTGAATTATTTATAGAAAAGTATAAACGTTTCAAACAATTTGAGAATGAATCTGGTAAGGTCATCGATTTATCTAAAAACTTTAGATCAAGAAGAGAAGTATTAAATAATACGAATTATATATTCTCTCATATGATGGATGAAGTTGTAGGTGAAATTGAGTATAACGATGAAGCGAAATTATATTATGGCGCTGATTACGACGAACAAGATACACCACTCGAAATGGATATTTTAGTTCAAGATTCATTTGAAGAAGAGGATAACAATCTAATAGAAGCGAAATGCATTGTTGATAAGGTGCAATATATACTTGATAACAAGCGTGTATATGACAGGAAAACGAAAAGTTATCGACCAGCAACTTTTAAAGATATTGTTATTTTAGAAAGAAGTTATAGTAATGCAATGCATTTACAGCAACAATTTAAAGACGCTAATATACCATTTTATGTCGAATCGAAAAAGGGCTATTTCGAACAAAATGAAATTCGTTTAATGCTTTCATTTTTAAGAGTTATAGACAATCCGTTGCAAGATAAATATTTAGTAGGATTAATGCGCTCCATCGCTTTCCAATTTAAAGAAGATGAGCTAGCAGAAATCAGAAATAAAGCGCCACAAGAAATTTATTATCTCAATTCAATATATAAGTATTTAGCTGATCATGAAGCAAATACAGAGCTTGTGGAAAAACTTAATCAGTTTATAAACCAATTGAAAGATTATCAAGCCTATAGTAAATCAGTTCCTGTTTGGCAGTTGCTTGATAAATTATACAATGATTACTATTTAGTTTCTTATTTTAGTGGTCTTACTGGTGGCGTTCAACGTAGACAAAATTTATACGGATTATTAAATAAAGCGATTCAATTTGAAGCATCAAGTTTGAGAGGGATTTTTCAATTTATTAGATTTATAGATGAATTGATAGAACGTGGTCAAGATTTTGGACAAGAAAGTGTGATAGGCCCGAATGATGATGTCGTTCGTATGATGACAATCCATAGTAGTAAAGGATTAGAATTTCCTTTTGTTATATATTCAGGCATTACGAGAGAATTTAATCGTGCAGACTTGAGAAATCATGTTATTTTGAATAATCGATATGGAATGGCTTTATCTTATTTTAATCTAGATAAGGAATTAACATATCCAACGTTGTCATCTATTATCTTTAAAAATATTAACGAAACAGAAATGATTTCTGAAGAAATGAGACTGATCTATGTTGCACTGACAAGAGCTAAAGAAGGATTATATCTTGTTGGGCGTGTTAAAAATGATAAAGCAGTTGAAAACTTAGGATTAGTAAATGCAGATAAATATGAAATGATCGATTCAGAATTTAGAGTGAAAGCTAAATCGGCATTTGAACTCATTTCAACGATACTTACGAAGTCAAAAACACATGGCTTATCACATGCAATTCCATTTAATTCAGCTCAAAATGAATCATTGAATATAAATATCATCAGAGAAGAAGAAACATCTGAAGAAAAAGATATATCATATGAACAGCCTACAATTGAGACATTATTAAATTATAAACCGTCCAATAAGAAAGATGATATTTACAATCAAATGGTTTACACATATCCTAACGAAAAATTATTAAATATAGCAGCTAAGCAATCGGTATCAGAAATTAAGAGGCAGCGAGAGACTGAAGAAGCGGGAACAGATTATCAAATTGTAAGGCAATACCAGCTAGGTACAAAATCATATGATAGACCAAATTTCTTATCTAATCAGAAGAAGAGGCAAAGTGCTGAAATAGGGACATTGATGCATGCAGTGATGCAACATCTACCTTTAAAAAATGATGGATTAGATATGAAACAGTTAAAAGAACTTGTAAATAAACTAATCGACAAAGATATATTACCTGATGATGCATTAGAAGATATAGATTTATCACTTATAGAAGTGTTTGTAAATTCAGACTTATATAAACGATTAGTTAAAGCAGATAAAGTGTATAGAGAAGTTCCTTTCGTAGTCGGTCAAAATGATATTGATCAAGGTTTATCTTTTGAAGTTTCTGAAGCAGACAACAAACCTATTATTCAAGGAATGATTGACTGTATATTTATTGAAGGGGATAAAGTATCATTTATTGATTATAAAACGGATGCGTTTATTGTGCGAAGAGGTAAGACTGAAGATGAAGTAGCAGAAACAATGAAGCAGAAATATGAAGTACAAATGCAATATTATAAAAATACTTTAGAAACCATTTTACAACAACCAGTTGAAGGGTATTTATATTTCTTTCAATATGGCACGAAACACATCAAGGAGAATCAATAATGTCAAAACAAAGAATATTTAGTATTGATGCTTTGAGAGGATTTAGTTTGTTAGGTATTTTAATGATGAACATTTTAACATTTGCATATCCTTATCAAATTATTAATCCTTTTGAATTTTTTCAACATCAAGATGGTGCATTATTTAAAATCAGCTCACTTTTTATAGTGGCATCATTTTATCCAATATTTGCATTTCTATTTGGATACGGTTTATCTATGATGTACCAGAACAGCATTGAAAGAGGACTGGACTATTATCCTATGATTATAAGAAGGTTATCATTTTTGTTATTGCTAGGTGTTATCCACGGTATATTTATTTTTTACGGTGACATTTTAGCAACATACGCATTATTAGGTTTTATTGCGATAATCTTTGTAAAACTAAAACCTCAATATTCGTTAGTCGCGCTATCCATTGGCTTTAGCATATTAATCCTGTTATATATTTTGCCAGTGGTCTTATTACAAGATGTAACACAAGTTGAAAATTTTGTTGGTATACAAGAATTAGAAAGAGTTAATAATATATTAGCCAGTGCTGATTATTTATCTATTGTTGGATTTAATCTGAAGTACTTCGGATTAAATATATCAAGCATTATATTTGTAGGGCCATTTAGTATTTTACCAATTATGCTGTTTGGTATTTATGCTCAACAAACGAATTGGTTAAATAAAATTCGCAACCATAAAAATTTATATACAGTGATTGGATTGGTTATATTTGTATTAGGTTTAGCAATTAAAATGATTCAAATCATTTTAGAAGGATCAATGAGTTCTCAATTGATTAGCCAAATGATAGGCGGACCAATTGTTGCGTTAAGTTATATTATATTCTTTGTCCTTTTATGTGAAAGTGCAACAGCTCGTAAAATTTTAAATCCACTACAATATATTGGGAAATTAAGTTTAACGACTTATATCTCACAAAGTGTGATTTGCATCATTATCTTTTATGGTATTGGATTTAATTATTATGGTAAGTTGCCAGTATTCACGATATACACAATGAGTATTGTCATTTATGCAGTGCAGTTATTACTGAGTTACTTATATTTAAAGAGATTTAAACAAGGTCCATTAGAAAAATTATGGAGAAAAGTAACATATTTAAAATAAAAGTTTGAAAATAATGCGATTTATCAAAAAATTCGGTATAATTAACGATAAGAACAAGAAGGAGCTGACAAAGTGGATGAAATTTTTAACTTTTAAATATAAAGATATAACTTCTTATGGTGTGAAAGTAAAGCGTGAAGAAGCAGTATGGGATTTACGTAAAGTATTCTCAGACTTTGGAGATGAGGATTTTAACCCTAAAACTTTATTAGAAGGCTTACAATTAAATATTAACGTTGATTTTCAAGAAGCGGTTCGTAAAGCAGTCGTAAAAGTAGAAGAAACTGCTGAAAAAGACGATTATAAATATAGCTTCGAAGATATTGAATTTTTACCACCAGTAACACCGACAAATAATGTAATAGCATTTGGTCGTAATTACAAAAAACATGCTGAAGAATTAAATAATAAAGTTAATAGACTATATGTATTTACTAAAGCAGCATCATCTTTAACAGGTGATAATGCAGAAATTCCTAACCATAAAGATGTAACTGACCAATTAGATTACGAAGGTGAGTTAGGAATCGTAATCGGTAAATCAGGAGAAAAAATACCACGTGGTTTAGCACTAGATTACGTATACGGATATACAATTATTAATGATATTACAGATAGAAATGCTCAAAAAGAACATGATCAAGCATTTTTATCAAAATCATTAACAGGCGGTTGCCCAATGGGTCCATATATTGTAACTAAAGACGAATTACCATTACCAGAAGACGTTAATATTGTGACGAAAGTAAACAATGAAATTCGTCAAGACGGTAATACGAGCGAGATGATTTTGAAAATTGATGAATTAATTGCTGAAATCTCAAAATATGTAGCATTACATCCAGGAGATATTATTGCTACAGGAACACCAGCTGGAGTTGGAGCAGGTATGAACCCGCCACAATTTTTACAGCCAGGTGACGAAGTTAAAGTAACAATAGATGGAATTGGTACTTTAACGACTTTCATTAGTAAAAAATAATCATTAAAAGATAAAAAAGGTCAGGGATATTAACATCCCTAGTTAACATAAAAGAGCGTAAATTCTTAATTTCAAAGAATTTACGCTCTTTTTGATTTGCTATCTTGAGTCTTCGTGCGTTTCATACCTACATAGGTTTAGTATTAATTAGTAATAATAACCAAAAAAAATAACCATCCAACTTTAGCAGGTTAATGGTTATTTTTTAACTAAAACAGCTACCGTCTTTCGAACGGGCTCATAAGGGCAACATGTTAGCGTATGTTGTCCTTATTTGATTTTTACACATACATAATATCATGAAATGACATTTTTTGTCTAATGTTGTTAGTGGAATTTTTCTGAACGGACTATATGAGTTTTAAAATAAATAGGTGTACAATTTAAATTTTGATAAATACTATAGTCCACAATGTTAGATTACGCTATAATATAACTTGAGCAAGTTGGATAGATGGTGGCTAGTCTCATAAAAATGGGGTGATGCCTATGTTGTTGGTTTTTGCTCCTGGAAAGGAGTAACATGACTGATTATGAAATGCTGATGATTGTTATATCAATCATAGGTTTAGTATTAATTAGTAATAATAACCAAAAAAAATAACCATCCAACTTTAGCAGGTTAATGGTTATTTTTTAATAATATAATCAGCTACCGTCTTTCGAACGGGCTCATAAGGGCAACATGTTAGCGCATGTTGTCCTTATTTGATTTCTACACATACATAATATCATGAAATGTCATTTTTTGTCTAATGTTGTTAGTGATTTTTAATTTATAAAGCATCCAAATCATTTGTACTTAATCGCTAGTGTGATTATGATAAATGAGTATAATAAATCTAACGTGGAAGGAAGTTATTACATGCCATTAATGAAGATAGATTTAATCAAAGGAAGAGACAAAGAAGAAATTAAACAAATTTTAGATATTTCCTACAAAGTAATGTTAGATACTTTTAATGCACCTGAAGGAGATCGATATCAAATCGTTAATCAACACGAAGATTACGAAATGCAGATATTGGATACCGGGTTAGGTGTTGAGCGTACAAAAGACGTAATAGTATTCACAATCATCACGAGACCAAGGACACAGGAGCAAAAGCTTGCATTCTACAGCACTATTGTAGAAGAACTACATGATCAATTAGGTGTACGCACAGAAGATGTTATGTTTAGTTTAGTAGAAAATACAGATGAAAATTGGAGCTTCTTTAATGGAGAAGCACAGTTTTTAAATGGATCATTGTAAAAGGTTAAAGCAATGATATTCTTATTTGAATATCGTTGCTTTTTATTTTTGTTTGTATTAATCACAGTTAGTGAAAAAATTTAAAAATATAAAACACAAAAGTTACGGAATACATAAGAAAAAAGATCTTAAAATATTTATATTACCATTATCTAGTTATATAAAATGGTAATATAAATATATATAAACGAACAATTAAAAGTTAAATAGAAAGCGTGAGTAGATGGTTCATTCAAAGAAATTAATAATATGCATAAGTTTGATAATGTTAACAATATTTATTGGAGGATGTGGAATGATGGATAAAGTAGTAAGTAAAAAGCCAAATAAAGAAGAACAAATCAAGCAAAAATTCAGCAAAACACTAGACATGTACCCAATAAAAAACTTAGAGGATCTATATGACAAAGAAGGATACCGAGATGAAGAGTTTGATAAGGATGATAAAGGGATGTGGATACTTAGTTCCGAAATGGTTATCCAAAAACGAGGGGAAAATATGTTTTCAAGAGCAATGGTCTTATATATAGATAGAAATAAAAGGACAGCGACAGGGTACTTTGAAACTAGTGAAACTTTTGAAGATAAAGACGGTATGGTTGACAGTATTGATAAAGATTATCCAATAAAAATGGTTAACAATAAAATTATTCCAACTAAAAAGATAAACGATGCGAAGTTAAAGAAAGAAATCGAGGAATTTAAGTTTTTTGCACAGTATGCTGATTTCAAAGACTTAAAAAAATATAAGGATGGCAATATATCTTATAATCCAAGTGCGCCAAACTATTCAGCAGAATATCAATTGAAAAATGATGAATACAATGTGAAACAGCTTAGAAAACGATATGATATTCCTACTAAAAAAGCACCAAAATTACTATTAAAAGGTACAGGAGAATTAGAGGGGACATCAGTGGGATATGATAACTTAGAATACACTTTTGTAGAGAATAAAAAAGAGAATATATTCTTTACAGATAATATAAGTTACATTCCAGCTAAGGAGTAGAGATGTCGATGAAAAATGAATATCAAATAAAGTTGAAAGAGACAGCTTATGATTCCGAGGAAACAAGTGCAATATCTTTGGTATTATCAAGTCAGGGCTCACATGATAAATAGACCTCATGAATTTATCAAGTCAGGGCTCACATGATAAATAGCAAAAATCTTTATAATATTCTCCACGATTTTGCAAAGTGCTGACGCCCGGGGGAATAGTATGCGAGAGAGACTACAGGCTCGAACCATACCCCAGGCAAGCATGCACGAACAAAATCGTAAGATTTTAAAACATACAGTGCTTCTATGTTGCTTGTTTGGTAAGTCTTGCAACATACAGCATGCACTTGCAAAATCGTAGATTTCAAAATTAATAACAACTCATGTCTAGCTGAATATATCAGTGGTATGATTTGTTATTTATTTTGAGTTGGGATTTATCTCCAAAGTTCTTTTATTGTTATATGAATAAACTTTTGAATAAATTGTGAAAACTCAACAAACTTTAACATTTGGTATATAAAAAAGAGCCTTATTATATTTGTTCCTATGTTATAATGCTAGTGGAAAACAAATATTAATATTTAGGGGGAACTGAATATGATACATTTCCATATTTTTAGCTGGCTAGTAACTATTATTTTATTCTTTGTAGTATATATGAAAGTTACAAACAAACCAGTACATATGGTATTAAGATTATTCATGGTGCTTACATTAATTTCTGGTCTTGTTATATTTATACAAGCTATGGGCATTAATGGCATGCTATACGGTATCAAATTTATTCTTGGACTTGCTGTAATTGGATTAATTGAAATGACAATTGCTAAGAAGAAAAAGAATAAAAAGAGCCAAGGATTTTTCATTGCAACTATTGTTGTGATGGTATTAACAATTTTATTAGGTAGTTATTTACCAATGGGTGTATTACATTTTGGTTAATGATTAACTGTAACAAATCCATTCATAACTTTTACAAACAAAGTTATGAATGGATTTTTCTATAGAAATATTTTTTATGACAATTTCATGTTGTCCTATCAGTAAAGTAAACGTTTTAGTATAATAGAGATAATTGGTAATAAAGAGGGTTGAGTAAATGAATAAATGGACAAAATTAATCATAACAGTAATACTGATTGCGCCACTTTTTAATGGCTATGCATTTGCGCAAGATAAAGAATACAAAGATGTTAAATATCCTAGGATATATAGTTTAGTCGTCGATCGTTTTATGAACGGTAATAATTATAATAATAAAATGATAAAAAACAACGAGAAATCTAAAGATTTGCCACTTGGAGGAGATTTTCAAGGTATTGAATCTAAATTAGACTATATACATGACATGGGATTTAATACGATACACATTTCTCCAGTGTTTTCACATGAACAAAATGACTTTTTAGGCTATAAAGTCAATAACTATGATGAGATTGATAACGTTTTAGGTGGGGAAAAGGCATTTAAATCCCTTATTAGTGAAATACATAAAAAAGACATGAAAATTATTGTCGATATGCCGACTACTTATACAGATGAATTTAAGCAATCTGTTAATGGTGATTTAAACAAAGTACAACAGTCTTATTTTAAAAATGATAAATTTATAGATTTAAAAGATAATGAGAACCAGGGGATTTATAAAGCTAAAGTAAAATCTTTTGTAGATCAGTACGATGTAGATGGAATATCAATGAATATTGTACAGGATGATATCGATGCTCAAGCATTTTTACCTGAGGGATTAGATACTTATGGCATTATAAATAAAGACGGTATTGATGCGAAAAACTTTAAACATTTATCTACTAATAAAACAAGAACTGCTATTCAAAATGCTTTTAAAACTGTCGATACGGAAATACCAGACTATAAACAAGATGGAGAAGTACTCATTGCTGACACTTGGTTTACGGAAAGATTTACTAAACATGCAGCTGATGAAAATATGTTTCCTGGCACACGTATCAAGCAGATGATGACTTATATGTGGGGTTATAAAGGGCCAATAATGATGAATTATGGTACGGAAATAGCAGTTAATGGTTCAAAAATAGAAACGATTAACCAATTACAGAATTTTAGAACGGATAAAGAAGTCATCAATTATTTAGAAAAAATTTCAGAAACGTTCAAACAATATCAAGAGTTGCTTGAAGGAGACGTTAAAGTCTTACCTCACGATAAAGGAACAAATGTATTTTATTATGATACGAATACAGTTGATTATATTTTGAATATTAATGATTCGAGCAATTCTAAAAAAGTGACTTTAACAGATAAAGAGATAGAAAAAAATAAAATGCTTTCCGGTTTAATTTTAGGAGATAGTATTAAAAATAAAAACAATCAATATAACTTAATCACTGATAGAGAAGAAAGCGAGTTGTATGCAGTGATTAACGAAAGAGGATTAAATAATGGTTACTTTGTAGCAGCTATATTAGTTGTATTGTTATTCGGTTTATTTATCTTCCTCGTTTCAAGAAGAAGTAAAAGACAAAGAAAATAAAAATTAGGAACAGGCGTACAATTTAATCGTTGTACGTCTGTTTATTTATATAGATTAAATATTTCTGTATGACTCATAAACCCTTTCATAGCGTAATAGTACATATTTTGATACTATGTCATTATTTATTGCCTACTTTATAAATAGTATTATATGCAATAATATACTCTATATAAAATTAATTGGAAAGGGATATAATATGAAAAATAGAGTGACTGAAATTTTTAATATCGAAAAACCAATTATTCAAGGACCTTTGAATTCATTGACTAATCCTAAATTTATTGCAGCCGTTAGCGAAGCTGGTGGATTAGGGATATTAGGACCAAATGCAGGAGAAGCAAGGGTTACGCGTTCAGCAGCTGAAACGACAGAACGTATGAGAAAAGAAATTATTAAAATAAAACAACTAACAAATAAACCTTTTGCTTCAACAATTATGGTCAGTGAAGATATTACTTTCGTCGGAAATATCGTTGATATGCTTATTGAAGAAAACGTACCTATAGTATTAATTAATGGCTTGCTAGATCAAGAATTATTTAATAAATTAAAAGAAAATAATATGAGAATTATTTTTAGACCTATAACGCCTACAATAGAAAATGCGAAAGCTGCAGAAGAAATGGGGGCTGATGTATTTGTAGCAACTGGTTTCGATGAGGGAGGAACAGTACCAGAACGTGTGATTGGTACTTTTTCCATAGTGCCTATGATTGTAGATGCAATTAGTATTCCAGTTATTGCTGCTGGAGGCGTTGGCGATGTAAGAGGAGTGAGAGCTGCGTTTTGTTTAGGTGCTGAAGGTGTCTATGTAGGTAGTGTGCTTATTCCCACTATAGAAAATCCAGCTGCTGAAAATGTAAAACAATATATCGTTGATTCGAACGCTGAAGATTTAATTTTATTTAGAACTTTGCCAGCATATTATCGATCTTTGCCGGGTAAATTAGCTAAAGAATTAGAAGATATGGATAAAAATGGTGCGACAAATGAAGAACTCGCTAAACATATGGGTGCTGGAAGAAATATGAGACTTGGTATGGTAGAAGGAGATACAGAAAATGGTTATGTATCAGTAGGAACAGGTATAAGTCCTATTAAATCAATCTGTACTGTCAAAGAAGTAATAGATGATTTAATGCAAGATTTTTAAGATTTAATAAAAAAAGCATATCACTCTGTTTACTGAGAAAAATCAGTAGAGTGATATGCTTTTTATTTTGATTGTGCTTTATAACCTATCATATTGACGATATCTTTTGGACTAGAAAAAGGTGGGGCATAAGCAATTTCTATGTCTCTTAATTCATCTATCGTGAGTTCACCGATGATAGCTGTTGATAAGATATCAATACGCTTATCCGCACCATCTTTACCGACTGCACATGCACGTAAAATTTTACGAGAACTCTTTTCGAAATAAACGCGCAACGTAATGGGTTCAGCATTTGGATAATAACCAGCATGTTGCTTTTGAGTTTGTTCGACAACATCAACATCATAATTTTCCAATTCACTTTCTGAGATGCCGACACTTCCTAGTGCATAATCAAATACACGAACGATATTTGTTCCTAACAGGCCGCGGAAAGCTGATTTTTCATTGGATGACTTCGCTACGAGATTTTCAGCAATTAACGAAGCTGCTCTATGCGCACCCCAAGCTAAAGTGATACTTGTAGGCTTTTTAGTATGTCTATAAAACGTTTCAATCACATCACCAATTGCATAAACGCCTTCCAAATTTGTTTCGAAATATTCGTTGACTGGCACGTAACCTTGTTCATTTAATTGAAGTGATGATGATTTCAGCCAATCACTATTTGGCTCAATCCCAACACCTGTAATAACGATATCATAGTCTTCAACGTGGCCAGATTTAAATGTAACTGTTCGATCAGTAATACTTTCAATTTCCTCATTTAATCGATATTGAATCTCTCTTTTATCTAATTCTTCAAAGATGACGTTATTTAAATCTTTATCCATACTTTTGTTAATATGATCACTTCTATGAATTAAAGTTGTCTCTATGCCTCTATAAAATAAATTCTCTAAAATTTCTAAACTGACATATCCAGCACCAACTATCAATGCAGATTGAACCTTTTCGTTTACGATAAAGTTTTCAATTTCATCTGTATCAACTAAGTTTCTTAAAGTGAATACTCTATCTGATTGAATAGGTAAGTGTCTTGCTCGACAACCGGGACTTAAAATAAGTGTGTCATATTGGTCTTCAAAAGTTTCACCAGTTTGATGATTTTTAATCGTAATTGTTTTATGTGCATCATTTAAAGCGATTGCTTCATGATAAGTTTTTACAGTGATATTTTTTTTATCATAAAATTGTTCGGGTGTTGCAGATAACATTAAATCTCTATCTTCTACAACTTCACCTAAATAGTAAGGTAAACCGCAATTTGCAAAACTCATATCTCTATCTTTTTCATATACAACAATTTCACTTTCTGAATCAAGACGTCTAATTTGTGATGCAACTGTGGCTCCACCAGCAACTGCACCAACTACGATAATTTTATTCAATTACGATCACTCCTTATAATAAAATATTGCGATCGTGCCACTTCCTGTATGAGAACTAATAACGGGACCAATGTTTGAAATGATCACATCTTTAGGTGATAAAGTGTCTTGCATCAATGATTTTAGTCTTTCTGCTTCTTCGTAATCATCAGCATGCGTTATATAGATTGTTTCATTTGAAAAGTCGCTATTTTCATGTTTCATTTTTTCTATAATGGCATGCCATAGCTTTTTAGAGCCACGATATTTTTCGATAGGTACAAGTTTACCTTCTTCTACGTGTAATAAAGGTTTTATGTTTAATAAATTACCAAGAAAAGCTTGTCCTTTAGATAATCTGCCGCCACTTGCTAAATAGTTTAAGTCTTTTACCGTAAATAAATGTCTAATTTTCTCAAGTTTGACTTTAATATATTGATCTAATTCTTCAAATGTATAATCTTGCTGGATTTTATCTTGAACATCGAGTATAAGTTTCCCACACCCCATTGAAGCACTTAAAGTATCATAGATGGCTAAGTCGAGATTAGGGTACTCTTCTTTAACTTGCTCTTTAACTAAGCATGCAGTTTGGTATGTGCCGCTTAAAGCGCTGCTAAAAGCTAGATAAATAGCTTGTTCATTGTTTTCAGCGATTTCTGTGAATACTTTAGTCATTTGTTCCATAGTTGCTTGGTTTGTCTTAGGGTGTTTATTTTGCTTGATGGCAGCTAATACTTCTTCGTTCGATATTTCATATAGGTCTACTTTATTTTGGTTATCAATGACGATCCCATAAGGTAAAAAGTAGAATCCATATTCTTCAATTTGTGATAATGTTAAATCTGAACCACTATCTACTATCATTTTCATTTGAATAACCCCTTACATATTTAGTCCAAAATGTTTGTTTAAGTATTTTCCGATACCATCATTGTTATTAGTGTCTGTAACTTCTGTTGAAATTTCTTTAAGTTCTGGAATAGCATTACCCATAGCAATTCCGTAATTAGCAAATTGTATCATTTCAAAATCATTATCTTCGTCGCCAAATGCAATGATATTATCAAAGTCTATATTTAAATATTCAGCTACATATTTCACAGCTTTGCCTTTGTTAATACCCTTTTTAACAATCTCAATAACAGGAAATGGTGCGCCCCAACGACGATGTTCTATAAATTCAGCATAATGCTTATTTAAGTGCTTCTTAATATTAGGAATTTCATTTTCCTCTGCTTGTATTAATAAGCTCGTCGGTGATTCTGGAAGTAACTGGTTTAATTCACCATACTTAATTTCTGGGTTACCCATACTAAAACCTTCAAATAATGTTTGATCATAAGTATTAATATAAACTTGATCTCTTACTTCTGCTATAACGTTTTTAACGTTAAGTTGGCTTATATCTTGGAAAATTTTAGAAGCTATTCGTGCGTCAAATTGTTCGTGCTTTGGTTCAAATCTATTGTCAGTAGGGTGGTGTATATAGGCACCATTAAAATTAATAATAGGTGTGTTCATATCCATAGCATTATAATAATCTACGCTTGCTCGATATGGTCGACCTGTTGAAATAATAATTTCATGACCTGACTTCTTTAAATATTGTAATACGCTTTTAGTAAAAGGTGAGATGTGCTTTTCATCATTTAATAATGTGCCATCTAAATCTAAACAGATTAAATGTTTTTCCATATCGATAACTCCTTACTCATTTTCTTTTTGATACATACTATAATATCATATCATTTTCTTTAACCAATGCTTTAAATTTGATATATTATATATAGTAACTTTAAGAATGAGGTGAAAATATGGAAGAAGAAATGAAAGATAGTATTATTGGTGCACTTGAAAACGTAATTGACCCAGAACTTGGAATTGACATAGTTAACTTAGGTCTTATATACAACGTTGACTTAGACGATGCTGGATTATGTACAGTAGAAATGACACTAACTTCTATGGGTTGTCCTATGGGGCCACAAATTATAGATCAGGTTAAAACAGCTTTAGCTGAATTACCTGAAGTTAAAGAAACAGAAGTTAACATTGTTTGGAATCCACCATGGGGTAAAGACAAAATGTCACGTTACGCTAAAATTGCATTAGGTGTAAGCTAATAAAACAAATAAGCATATCACGCTACTGATTTTATTCAGTAAGTAGCGTGATATGCTTTTTTTATAATGGGACGATTTTGTTTGTGCAAGCTTGCCTAGGGTATGGTTCGAGTAGCACAATTTTAATTATTCTATTCTACAAATTGATAAAGGACAGTTTTCACAGTTTATAGATTTTTTTAAGTAATCTAAATCATGTATCGTAATTCTTTTATGCTGTACAGAGACGATGTTTTCCTTTTTTAAATAGCTCAACATTCGATTAACACTTTCTCTTGTTACGTTACAGAAGTTAGCTAATTCATGATTGGTTAAATCTACATTAATCAAAATACGATCGTCAACTTGAACGCCGTATGTGTTTGCTAGTTTAATGAGTATGGAATAGAAAGCACCTGTTTTTCCTAAAGTATATACATCTCTGATTAGATATTCGTTCTTTTCATTTTCGTTTTGAACCCACAGTAACCATTCGTATTTTAGCACTTCATCATTTAATATTGCTTCTTCAAATTGGTTTTTTGGCATGCTGTATACGATTGCTGCTTCTTTCACCCGTGCTGAGAGGCTATGTGTTTTTCTGCCACAAAACAAAGTAGTCGAACCGAAGATACTATGTCTTCCTAATAATTTCGTATTAAATTCTTTTCCGTCTTCCATCACACGATGTGTAATAACTTTTCCTTCAGAAATGACATAAATATGATTACATAAGTCTCCAGAATGGTATATATAATGGTGAGTGTCAAAATGTAGTCGTTGGCCGTTGTTTATAATGTATTCAATAACTGAAGTAGCTTCTGTATATGTAGTTTGCAAAAGATCACTTCCCCGTTTATTTTCAATTGTATTTTACCATAATATGGGATTAAAAAGCTTTGGAAATTTGATGTTTTATATTTGTCAAAGAAGGTCAAACAGTATATAATTAAATTAAGGTCAAAGATAGTCAAACTATTAGGCCGATGAAAAATTAAAAGAGGTGATACATTTGGATATTAATCAAATGACATATTCAGTTCAAAGTGTTATCGAGAAAGCACAACAATTATCACAATCATATCAACTACAAAATATTGAAATAGAAGCTGTATTATTATCAGCGTTAAATGAAGATGAAAGTGTTTTTAAAAGAACATTAGACAGAGCTAAAATTGATACAGAATCATTAAAAGAGAAATATGAACAAAAGTTAAATCAATATTCTGTAGTAAAAGGTGATAACGTCCAATATGGACAATACGTGTCGCCGAAACTCAATGAATTGTTTAACAAAGCTAATCAAATTAAAGAAGAAATGCAAGATGACTTCATGTCGATGGAACATATTTTAAAAGCAGCAATGGAAGTTGACCAAACGACTAAAGACATCATTGGAAATAAGAAAGAAGTCATAAATGAAATTATTAATAAAATAAGAGGGGGTAATCGTGTGACATCACAAAATCCTGAAGTGCAATATGAAGCACTATCTAAATATGGTAGAGATTTAGTTGAAGAAGTACGAAAAGGTAAAATGGATCCAGTTATTGGTAGAGACGAAGAAATTCGAAATACGATTCGCATATTAAGTAGAAAAACTAAAAACAACCCGGTATTAATTGGGGAACCTGGTGTAGGTAAAACAGCAATTGTAGAAGGATTAGCGCAACGTATCGTTAGAAGAGACGTTCCTGAATCACTTTTAGATAAGACGATATTTGAATTAGATTTATCAGCTTTAGTGGCTGGCGCTAAATTCAGAGGTGAATTTGAAGAAAGATTGAAAGCTGTCTTAAAAGAAGTAAAAGATTCAGAAGGTAAAATTTTACTTTTTATTGATGAAATTCATATGCTTGTTGGCGCAGGAAAAACAGAAGGTGCTATGGATGCAGGTAATATGCTCAAACCAATGCTAGCAAGAGGTGAATTGCACTGTATCGGTGCAACAACTTTAAATGAATACCGTCAATACATTGAAAAAGATTCTGCATTAGAAAGACGTTTCCAAAAAGTGAACGTGAAAGAACCAGACTTAGAAGATACTATTTCAATTTTAAGAGGTTTAAAAGAAAGATATGAAGTTCACCACGGTGTGCGTATACAAGATAGAGCGTTAGTAGCAGCGACAGAATTATCAGATAGATATATTACGGATCGATTCTTACCAGATAAAGCAATAGACTTAGTTGACCAAGCATGTGCGACGATTCGTACAGAAATGGGTTCTAACCCTACAGAATTAGATGCAGTAAATAGACGTGTTATGCAACTTGAAATTGAAGAAAACGCACTGAAATCTGAATCTGATCAAAGTAGCCAAATACGTTTAGAAGAATTACAAAAAGAATTAGCAGACGAAAAAGAAAAACAACAACAATTACAAAGTAAAGTTGAACAAGAAAAAGAACAAATCAAATCACTTCAAGATAAAAGAGCAGAGTTAGATGAAAGTAAACAAGCTTTAGAAAATGCGGAAAATCAATATGATTTAGCGAAAGCAGCAGAACTTAAACACGGTAAAATACCTCAAATAGAAGCGGAATTAAAAGCGCTAGAAAATGAATTTGCTGAAGAAACAGGTTCTGATCATGATCGTTTGATTAGAGAAATTGTAACAGATGAAGAAATTGGTTATATCGTAAGTCAATGGACAGGTATTCCAGTTTCAAGACTAGTTGAGACTGAAAGAGATAAATTGCTTAAACTATCAGATATTTTACACGAGAGAGTAGTAGGACAAGATGAAGCAGTTGATTTAGTATCTGATGCAGTAGTTAGAGCAAGAGCAGGTATTAAAGATCCGAATAGACCAATTGGTAGCTTCTTATTCTTAGGTCCAACAGGTGTCGGTAAAACGGAATTAGCTAAGACATTAGCAGCAACTTTATTCGATTCTGAAAAACATATGATTAGAATAGATATGAGTGAATATATGGAAAAACATTCAGTCGCACGACTCATTGGTGCGCCTCCAGGTTATGTAGGTTATGAAGAAGGTGGCCAACTAACTGAAGCAGTTAGAAGACAACCATACTCTGTCATACTACTTGATGAAATTGAAAAAGCACATAATGATGTATTCAACGTATTGTTACAATTGTTAGATGAAGGTAGATTAACAGATGCGAAAGGGCGCAGTGTCGATTTCAAAAATACGATTATCATTATGACGAGTAATATCGGTTCGCAATATTTATTAGAAGGTGTAACAGACGATGGTGAAATTGAAGATTCAGCTAAAAAACAAGTGAACGAAAGTTTACATGCTTACTTCAAACCAGAGATTTTAAATAGAATGGATGACATTGTATTATTTAAACCATTATCAGTTAAAGATATGAGTTTTATCGTTGACCATATTATTACGAACTTAAATATTAGATTGGTAGATCAACACATCAAAATTAATGTGGACCAAGATGTTAAAGAATGGATTGCGCAAGAAGCATACGAACCACAATTTGGCGCAAGACCATTAAAACGATTTGTACAAAGACAAATCGAAACACCATTAGCAAGATTGATGATCGGTCAAGAATTGAAAGAAGGTACAAATGTAGATGTACATCTAGTAGATGGTGAAGTGAAATTTGAAGTAAATGAATAAAGAAAAAATCCCGTCAAATGAAATTGACGGGATTATTTTTATGAATGTTGTGCTTTTTGTTTGTCCGATGACGATTTACCAACTAAAATATCTAGTAGAATAATAACAACTGTAAAGATAACAGCATAAACTGTTGGACTAACAAAGTTTAGCGCTTCTGTAGAGCCACCTAAACTATGTAAAACAAAGTTAATCATTTGTGACAATAAGAATGCCCATATGAATGTTAAGATGTAATGCATATCTCATCCTCCGTAACTTTTAATATCATATCTTTCATTATAATTAACTTTTTATAAATTGTATACCTATAATTATGAAAACGATTTAAATATTTTCTATTAATAAGACTGTGCTTGTGTATTAAGGCATAAGTGTGTTAAATTAGTACCTGATAATAACAACAGATTATAAGAAGGTGTCAATATAATGGATATTGGTATAAAAGGTTTTGGTGCTTATGCGCCGAAACGTGTGGTAAAAAATGAACATTTTGAAAAATATTTAGAAACATCCGATGAATGGATTACTAAAATGACAGGTATTAAAGAAAGACGCTTTGCTGCGGACGATGAAGACACAAGTGATTTAGCTTATGAAGCGGCAGTTAGAGCGATAGAAGATGCAGGTATAGATAAAGATGAAATAGAAATGGTTATCGTAGCAACTTCAACAGGTGATAAACCATTTCCAACGGTTGCAACAACTTTACAGAAGAGATTAGGCTTAAATAAAGTGCCTTCAATGGACCAACTTGCGGCTTGTACTGGGTTTATTTATGGTATTGTGACTGCACAACAATTTGTTAATTCAGGTCTTTATAAAAACGTACTAGTAGTTGGTGCTGATAAACTCACTAAAATTACAGATATGCATGATCGTAGTACAGCAATTTTATTCGGTGATGGAGCGGGTGCTGCTATCATTGGTGAAGTATCTGAAGGTAGAGGTATTTTAGGTGTTGAACTTGGTTCAGATGGTAACGGAGCGCCATATTTATATCAAGATATGGATGAACATACCATTCAAATGAATGGTAGAGAAGTGTTTAAATTCGCAGTAAGAATTATGGGAGAAGCTTCTACTAAAGTAGTAGAAAAAGCTGGTCTTACGGCAAATGACATTGATATGTTCGTACCACACCAAGCCAATATTAGAATTATGGAATCTGCTAGAGAAAGATTAGGTATTGAAAAAGAAAAAATGAGTGTAACAGTAGATAGATTCGGGAATACATCTGCTGCATCAATACCCTTAAGTATTGCATATGAATTAGAACAAGGTAAAATAAAAGACAACGATACAATAGTCCTAGTTGGATTTGGTGGTGGCCTGACATGGGGTGCCATAACGTTACGCTGGGGTAAATAGGAGGATATTGAATAATGACAGAGAAAAAGCGTGTTGTAATGACTGGTTTAGGGACGTTAAACCCGTTAGGAAATGATGTGCCTACAACTTGGAATAATGCAATTAATGGTGTAAACGGCATAGATGAAATAACAAGAATTGATGTTTCTGAATTTCCAGCTAAATTAGCAGGTGAATTGAAAGATTTTAACATTGAAAATCATATTGCGAAAAAAGATTCTCGTAAAATGGACAGATTTACTCAATACGCAATTGTTGCTGCTCGTGAAGCTTTAAAGGACTCTAAATTCGAAATTACTGACGAGAACAGTGATCGAATAGGTGTTTGGATTGGGTCAGGTATCGGCGGAATGGAAACATTCGAAGTTTCACACAACATGTTATTGAAACGTGGACCTAAAAGAGTAAGTCCATTCTTCGTACCAATGATGATTCCTGATATGGCTACAGGACAAGTATCTATTGATTTAGGTGCAAGAGGGCCTAACGGTTGTACAGTTACGGCTTGTGCAACAGGTACAAACTCTATTGGAGAAGCTTTTAAAATTATTCAACGTGGAGATGCTGATTTAATGTTAGCAGGTGGTACAGAGGCACCTATAACAGAAATGGCAATGGCAGGATTTAGTGCTAATAAAGCATTATCTACAAACCCTGATAGAAATTCAGCATGTCGTCCATTCCAAGAAGGCAGAGATGGGTTTATTATGGGTGAAGGAGCTGGAGTGGTTGTCCTAGAATCACTTGAATCAGCTGAAGCACGTGGCGCTCATATTTATGCTGAAGTAGTAGGATATGGATCAACAGGAGATGCTTATCATATTACTGCACCTTCACCAAATGGAGAAGGCGGAGCACGCGCTATGCAAGCAGCAATTAAAGATGCAGGCATTAAACCTGAAGACATTCAATATTTAAATGCTCATGGTACAAGTACGCCAATTGGAGATTTATATGAAGTTTTAGCTATTAAATCTACTTTTGGAGAAGCTACTAA
The DNA here is from genome assembly GCF_029024305.1 of Mammaliicoccus vitulinus. Taxonomy (NCBI): domain Bacteria; kingdom Bacillati; phylum Bacillota; class Bacilli; order Caryophanales; family Staphylococcaceae; genus Mammaliicoccus; species Mammaliicoccus vitulinus. The sequence continues at coordinate 1,952,914 of NZ_CP118974.1, read as the reverse complement.
AAACTTAAAAGTAAGTTCTACTAAATCAATGATGGGACATTTACTTGGTGCGACTGGTGCAGTTGAATCAATCTTAACTGCATTATCAATTGAAAATAGTATTGTAGCACCTACTATCAATGCTGATACACCTGATCCAGAAATTGATTTAGACTATACACCGAACAAAGCGGCTAAATTAGATATAGAGTACGCAATGAGTAATAGTCTTGGTTTTGGCGGACATAATGCAGTATTAGTATTTAAAAAGTATACAAAATAATATTCAATATAAAAGATATCTTCATTAGGCTATTGCCTAGTGAAGATATCTTTTTTTTATTTTAAAATTTTATGATTTTGAAAGTGGATGCTTGCCTTATGAATATGGTTCGAGCCTGTAGTCGCGCGCGGCATACTATTCCCCTGGGCGTCCACACTTTTTTTACGATGTTTAAACGACAAATCCAATAATGATTGAAATGATAAAAAATAAAGTGCTTAATGTGACAAATGGAACAATCCAATTATATTGTTTCGTTTCTTTTAAATGTAAATTATTCATATTAGGATTCATGAGTTCGTCATCTTTCAAATAATCTTGTGAAGCTTTTGATTTCATGTGGAAATTAAATTTTCTCAAAGCTTGACGTGATACTTTTCCAACACCATCTTGTTTCATTGCAAACAGCCAACTTGCTGCAAAAAATAAAGTCATAATATAAAAGTATATATTAACTGCTTGATCTACATCCTTTAAAAAGATAAGACATAATAATAAAAATATACCTATATACGAAATAGAAAAAATACCCCAAAATTTCATAATTACCTACCTCTTACGTTTAGAATTAATTGTATTATAACAGATTGAAAAAAAGATTTTATGTTTTGCGGAACTTAATAAAAAAATAAGTGTAATTTTACTTATGTATAATTATTGCATGCGATTACATAATAAATGACTGAAAATTAGAAAAAATAGGTAATAATTATCCATGAATGGTATAATTATACTGCATATGTGTATATTATCATCGCGTTGTCGCTTTATTGTAATAAAATAATCACCTATTTTAGAGAGTTTCATATTCAAAATTCAGAATATTCGTGTTGATTTACATTGTATAAATTCTGTATAATGTATATAAATATTTCAGAATATTAAAAGAAATATGAATTCGATAAGGGGATAGGAGGCAAAACAATGGTTAGGTATACTTTGAAGCGTATTTTTTATATGTTCATATCATTGTTTTTAATTATGACGATAACATTTTTCTTAATGAAATTGTTACCGGGTTCACCGTACAACGATGAGAAATTATCAGAAGAACAAAAGGTTATTATAAACGAAAAGTATGGTTTGAATGATCCTGTACCAGTACAATATGCAAATTACTTAGGGAGTGTTGCAAAAGGAGACTTCGGTATTTCATTCCAATACGATAACAGAGAGGTTTGGAGTTTGATTAAACCGAGACTTGGACCATCTGTTGAAATGGGTACATATGCGATGATTTTAGGAACTATAACGGGACTATTACTTGGTATAGTTGCTGCTATCAGACAGAATACAATTATAGATTATGGGGCCACCTTCCTATCGGTAATATTTATTTCTGTTCCTTCGTTCGTTCTAGCGGTACTACTACAATACGTATTTGCAGTGGAGTGGCAAATATTCCCTGTAGCAGGTTGGAGTGGATTTATGACAGCAGTATTACCATCAATTGCTCTTGCGGCAGGTGTGACAGCAACAATTGCGCGTTACATTCGTTCTGAGATGATTGAGGTCTTGGGTTCTGATTACATAGAATTAGCGAGAGCTAAAGGGATGTCTAGCGCTCGAGTTATATTTGGACACGCGGTTCGTAATGGGTTAATTCCTATTGTTACAATTATCGTTCCAATGTTAGCAGGTATTTTAACAGGTACTTTAACAATTGAAAATATATTCGGCGTACCAGGTCTTGGTGACCAATTCGTACGTTCGATTCAAACAAATGACTATCCAGTCATTATGGCTTTAACTTTATTATTTAGTTTCTTATTTATAATATCTATCTTCATTGTTGACGTATTATATGGACTTATAGATCCGAGAATTCGTGTGCAAGGAGGTAAGAAATAATGAGTAAAGATCAAGAAAATAAATTAAACAATAGCGGTTATGATAATGCCTCAGTCACGCATTCTACACAAGGTATGCCTGCTGACAGCTTTGTATTACACGGTAGAGACAAAATAGTAGAAGAAAAGTTCGAAAGAAAAAGTCGTACATTTTGGCAAGATGCATGGAAACAATTAATTGGTAATAAATTAGCAGTCATTGGTCTTATAGGATTGTTAATCATGACGTTAGTGTCACTTACTGGTCCACTAATGAATGATCATAAATTTAGTGATCAAAATGTTTCGCACGCTAACTTACCACCAAAAATTCCAGTGTTAGATAAAGTTCCATTTTTACCATTTGATGGTACTGACCGAGATGGCTTTGATTTATATGAAAGTCAAAACGTGAATGAAAATTACTGGTTTGGTACTGACGAACTTGGACGTGATTTATGGACACGTACATGGAGAGGTACACAAGTATCACTATTTATTGGCTTAGTTGCAGCAGCGCTAGATATCTTTATTGGTGTTATATATGGTGCAGTTTCAGGTTACTTTGGTGGAAGAATTGATGATATTTTACAGCGTATCGTTGAAATTTTATCTTCTATTCCAAACTTGATTGTCGTTATTTTATTCGTATTATTATTCGATCCATCTATGTGGACCATTATATTAGCGATGTCGGTAACAGGTTGGCTCGGGATGAGTCGTATCGTACGTGGTCAGTTCTTAAAACTTAAAGAACAAGAATTCGTAATGGCTTCTAGAACGTTAGGGGTTTCAAACTTTAAACTAATCTTTAAACATATTTTGCCAAACACACTAGGACCAATTATTGTAACTTCAATGTTTACAGTTCCAAGTGCAATATTCTTCGAAGCTTTCTTAAGTTTCATTGGGTTAGGTATTCCAGCACCACAAGCATCATTAGGTTCATTAGTTGATACAGGAAGAAAAATGTTATTAATCTTCCCACATGAATTATTTGTACCAGCTATCGTGCTTAGTTTGTTAATCTTATTCTTCTACTTATTCAGTGATGGATTAAGAGATGCTTTCGACCCTAAAATGCGTAAATAATAAGGAGGAAATTAATTATGGCTAAGAGAATATTAGAAGTAAATAACTTACATGTTTCCTTCGACATTGACGCGGGGGAAGTACAAGCTGTAAGAGGTGTAGACTTTTATTTAGATAAAGGAGAAACACTTGCTATTGTTGGTGAATCTGGATCAGGGAAATCAGTTACAACAAAAGCACTCATGCAGTTACTGCCTAAAAAGGTAGGTAGAATTAAAGATGGTTCAATCTTATTCGACGGGAAAGATTTAGCTAAATTAAAAGAAAAAGAAATGCAAAAAATTCGTGGTAAAGAAATTGGCATGATATTCCAAGATCCAATGACTTCTTTAAATCCTACAATGAAAATTGGGAAACAAGTTATGGAGCCACTTATTAAGCATCAAAAATTATCCAAACATGATGCTAAAAAGCGAGCATTGGATATTTTAAACTTAGTAGGATTACCGAAAGCTAAAGAAAGATTTAATAACTATCCTCACCAATTCTCTGGTGGTCAAAGACAAAGGATCGTTATTGCAACTGCTTTAGCATGTGACCCTAAAGTGTTAATTGCAGACGAACCAACTACAGCATTGGATGTTACGATACAAGCTCAAATTTTGGAATTAATGAAAGAATTACAACATAAAATTGATACTTCTATCATATTTATTACTCATGATTTAGGTGTTGTAGCGAACGTTGCTGATAGAGTGGCAGTAATGTACGGTGGTCAAATTGTTGAAACAGGTTCAGTAGATGAAATTTTCTATAATCCTAAACATCCGTATACTTGGGGACTGTTGTCTTCAATGCCAAGCTTAGAAACGACTCATGATACAGAACTACTAGCAATTCCTGGTACACCACCAGATTTGATTAAGCCGCCTGTAGGTGATGCGTTTGCGAGACGAAGTGAATATGCACTAGATATTGACTATAAGGAAGAGCCACCTTGGTTCCAAGTGTCTCCAACACATTTCGTTAAATCTTGGTTATTAGATGAACGAGCACCTGAAGTGGAATTACCAGAAGCTGTTAAATTAAAACAAAAAGCAACACCAGATCAATTTGACAAGCCAAAACGTGTAGAAAGGGTGACGTTCTAATGGCTCAAAATAAAGAAGTATTAATTGATGTACAAAATTTGAAACAGTATTTTAACGTCGGTAAGAAAAATGAAGTTAGAGCAGTTGATGATATCTCTTTTAAAATTTATAAAGGTGAAACATTAGGTTTAGTAGGTGAATCTGGTTGTGGTAAATCCACAACTGGACGTACACTTATCAAACTATATGATGCTACTGACGGTAAAGTCATATTTGATAATGTTGATATTCAAAATATTAAAAAGAGAAAAGATCTTTTGAAATTTAACCGTCGTATGCAAATGATTTTCCAAGATCCATATGCATCTTTAAATCCGAGGTTAAAAGTGATGGATATTGTAGCTGAAGGATTAGATGTGCATAAACTCGTTTCTAGTAAAGAAGAAAGAAAAAAACGTGTTTATGACTTATTAGAGACAGTTGGTCTATCTAAAGAACATGCGAATAGATACCCACATGAATTCTCTGGTGGTCAAAGACAAAGGTTGGGAATCGCACGCGCATTAGCTGTTGAACCTGAATTTATCATTGCAGATGAACCTATTTCTGCACTTGATGTATCTATTCAAGCACAAGTGGTTAACCTAATGCAGAAGCTTCAAGATGAAAAAGGTATAACATTCTTATTCATCGCACATGATTTATCAATGGTTAAATATATTTCAGACAGAATTGGTGTTATGTATTTTGGAAAGCTGGTTGAACTTGGGCCATCTGAACAAATATATATACATCCTCAACATGAATATACAAAATCTTTATTATCTGCTATTCCGTTACCAGATCCTGATTCTGAAAGAACAAGAACGAGATCTTCATATAATCCTGAGATACATAAATATGAGGATGATGACAACTTGGAACTTAGAGAAGTAGGACCAGATCACTTTGTATATTGTTCTGAAAAGGAATTTGCTGAGAAAAAAGAAAATTATAATAAAGATTTTGATTTAACTGAAGCATAATTTTAATTTTCAACTAAAATTAAAATTGTTATAAAGTTAATTATGATTTTATTTTGCAATATATCAATTGTTTGAAAATTGTATGAAACACTATTGTTTTTTATGCATTTTTAAAATATAATAAAATTAAGAATCTTCTGAAAATTTAGGAGAAAAAAACAAGGGGGAAGAGCTATATGAGGAAAAGATTAGCGGCTTTATTATCAATTTTAGTTGCAGTTGTTTTAACGTTAGCAGCATGTAGTGGTGGTGGTTCTAAAAGTGAAGATGGAGGTAAAGGCGGCGTTAAAAGTGAAAAATCTGAAAACGTCTTAAACTTAACTTCTACGGCCGATATACCAACGATGGACTCATCGTTAGCAACTGACCAAATATCATTTATCAACTTTAATCAAACATTAGAAGGGTTATATGTGTTAGATAAAGATGATAAACCTGCTCCAGGTGTTGCTAAAGAAGATCCTAAAAAATCTGACGACGGGAAAACGTGGACGATTAAGTTACGCGACAACGCTAAATGGTCAAATGGGGATCCAGTTACAGCGCATGACTTCGTTTACGCATGGCAAAGAACGGTAGATCCAGATACTGCAGCTGAGTATGCATACATGTTTGAAAATATCGAGAACGCTAAAGATATTACTGCTGGTAAGAAAAAACCAGAAGAGTTAGGTGTTAAAGCAGTAGACGATCAAACATTAGAAATTAAATTAGTGAAAGACGTTCCTTGGATGCAAAGTCTATTTGCTTTCGGTTCATTCATGCCTCAAAATGAAAAATTCGTTGAAAAACAAAGGAAAAAATTCGGTACAACAGCTGATGCAACTTTATCAAACGGTCCTTTCCAATTAGAAGATTGGAAAACTGAAGATAACTGGAAATTAGTACCAAACAAAGAATATTGGGATAAAGACAAAGTTAAATTAAAAGAAGTAAACTATAAAGTCGTAAAAGAAAATCAAACATCATTAAATCTGTATCAAACTGGAAAAGCAGATAGTGTAGTACTAGAAGCTCAGAATGTTCCAAAATATGAAGATAGAAAAGATTTCTCAACAGAATTAGTAGCATCTAACTGGTTCTTAAGAATAAATAAAACTAAAAATAAAGACTTATCTAATGAAAATTTGAGAAAAGCTATTGCTAAATCATTTAATAAAAAAGAATACACTAATTCTATATTAAATAATGGTTCATTACCTACTGATACTCTTATGATTAAAGATTTTGTTGAAGACAAAAATGGTAAAGATTATCTTGATGGCGTTAAATCTCCATTAAATTATGATAAAGAAGAAGCTAAAAAATTATTAGAAAAAGCTAAGAAAGAAACTGGTAAAGATAGTTTCAAAATTGAATTTTTAACATATGATGATGCAGAAAGAAAACAAGCGGCACAATATATGAAAGAACAAATTGAGAAAAACTTACCAGGCGTTACATTAAAAATTAAACAACAACCATTTAAACAAAAATTAGCTCTAGAATCTAAAGGCGATTATGATATTTCATTTGCTGGTTGGGGTCCTGACTATCCAGATCCAACAACATACTTAGACTTATTCACAAAAGATAGTCCTCATAACCAAACTGGATATTCAAATGCTGAATATGATAAAGCTTTAGAAGAAGCTAATTCAGATGAAATGTTGAAACCAGAAAATGAACAAAAACGTCTTGAAATGTTGCAAAAAGCAGAAGGTCAGTTTTTAGAATCTGCTGCAATTGCTCCAATGTATCAAGCTGGTGTTGCTCGTTTACGTCAACCATACGTTAAAAACTGGCAGACACATAAATTCGGTGGTGACTACTCTCTTAAAGAAGTAGAAATCGCTGGAGCTAAATAAAAGTGAATGAAAGCAATCAATGGAAACATTGATTGCTTTTCTTTATATCAAACAAGTTTTTATAAAAAAATAGGAGGCTTATGAATATGAATAAAAGGTATAAAGTAATGTTTGTAATATTCGTATCTTTTGTACTGATTTTATCTGCATGTAGTGGCGATAATAAAAAGGACAGTGATAATAATATTAAGCAGTCTAAATCTAAAAATGAACTTAATCTATCATCTAGTGATGATATACCTACGATGGACCCTTCATTAGCTGCTGACCAAGTTTCATTTACAACATTTACCCAAACGCTAGAGGGTTTATATGTACTCGATAAAGATGATAAGCCTATCCCAGGCGTTGCGAAAGATAAACCTGAGAAATCGAGTGACGGTAAAACATGGACGATTAAATTAAGAGATAATGCAAAGTGGTCTAACGGTGATCCAGTTACGGCGAATGATTTCGTCTTCGCATGGCAACGCTCAGTTGATCCTGACACAGCAGCAGAATTTTCATATATGTTTGAAAATATAGAAAATGCGAAAGAAATAACGGCTGGAGATAAGAAACCTGAAGAACTTGGTGTGAAAGCAATTGATGATCATACACTTGAAATTAAACTGATTAAAGACGTACCATGGATGGAAAGTTTATTAGCTTTTAGTTCTTATATGCCTCAAAATGAAAAGTTTGTTAAAGCACAAGGAGACAAATTTGGTACAACAGATAAAACAACTTTATCAAATGGGCCATATAAATTAACAGAATGGAAACCAGAAGATAGATGGAAATTGGAAAAGAATGATCAATATTGGGATAAAGATAAAGTGAACATTAAAGATGTGAACATTAGAGTTGTTAAAAACACACAAACGGCTATTAACATGTATCAAACTGGCAAGTTAGATATGGTAGGTTTAGATGCACAAAATGTTAAGAAATATAAAGACAGAGAAGATTTTTCAACTGAATCTACATCTGGTAGTTATTTCTTTAGAATTAATAAAGAAAAGAACGAAAACTTAAAAAATGAAGATTTAAGAAAAGCGATAGCGAAATCAATAGATAAAAAATCTTATGTTAATTCATTGCTCAACAATGGTTCTAAACCATTAGACACGCTAATGATTAAAGACTTTGTAAAAGATGGAGACAACAAGGATTATACAGAAGGTGTTAAATCACCTTTAAGCTATGATAAAGCTGAAGCTAAAAAACATTTGGACAAAGCTAAAAAAGATTTAGGAAAAGACAAATTTACGATTGAATTATTAACTTATGATGAAGACGAGTCTAAAAAAGCAGGTGAATTTGTTAAAGAGCAAGTAGAGAAAAACTTGCCTGGTGTTACTTTGAAAATTAAACAACAGCCATTTAAACAAAAGCTTGCATTAGAAACTAAAAAAGATTTTGATATTTCATTTGCTGGTTGGTTCCCTGACTATCCAGATCCAACAACATTTTTAGATGTATTTACATCAGATTCACCACATAACCAAACAGGATATGCGAATAAAGAATATGATAAAGCAATAGAAAAAGCAAATTCTGATGAAATGCTTAAATCAGAAAATAGTGAGAAGCGTATTAAAATACTTCAAGATGCAGAATCAGAGTTCTTAGATTCAGCTTCTATTTCACCATTATTCCAAACAGGGGCTGCAAGACTGACACAGCCATATATTAAAAATTGGCAAAATCATAAATACGGCGGAGATTACACATTAAAAGGTGTAGAAATAGAAGGCGCTAAATAATAAATATATTAAAGCGTTCGAGACATAAATGTCCTAAACTGTAATGATTTTGTGAAGTGCGGACGCCCGGGGGAATAGTATGAGTGAGAGACTACAGGCTCGAGCCATACCCCCAGGCAAGCATGCACTTTCAAAATCGTAAGATTCAAAAAATATAAATCACCCAATCCGATAGTGTATCGAAGGATTGGGTGATTTATATTTATAAAGAAATTGTGGGAAATTTATTTTTCATATCTTGATAAGTTATCTTGCTACAAATTGAAAATAACTTTATAATTGAAGAAAGTTCAGAAATGACTGAATTTTCAAAAATTGAATAAGGGGAAATGTTTATGAACAACAAACATTTAAGGTGGAGCTTTTTAGTTTTTCTGTCGGTTATTTTATTTTTATCGGGATGTAGTGGTGGGAATGAAAAGAAAGAAAGTGACTCTTCTGCAGGGGATGGCAAAAAGTTACGATTAATTTCTATTTCTGATATTCCATCAATGGATTCAACATTAGCTACTGATGCTGTTTCTTTCGATGCGTTAAATAATACAATGGAAGGATTGTATAAGTTAGACAAGAATGACAAAGCGGTTCCGGGAATTGCGAAAGGTGATCCAAAAAAGTCTGATGATGGTTTAACGTGGACGATTGAATTAAGAGATGCTAAGTGGTCTAATGGCGATAAAGTTAAAGCAGATGATTTTGTTTATGCTTGGCGTAAATTAGTAGATCCGAAAAACGCTTCTGAATATGCATTTATTATGTTTGATATTAAAAATGCAGAAGACATTAACAAAGGTAACAAAAAGCCTGAAGAATTAGGTGTTAAAGCAATTGATGATCATACATTAGAAATTAAGCTGAATCGTGAATTACCTTATTATCAAGAGTTGTTAACATTCGGTTCGTTTTTACCTCAAAATGAGAAGTTTGTAAAAGAAAAAGGCGATAAGTACGGTACAACAGCAGAAGATACTTTATACAATGGACCGTTTACTTTATCAGATTGGAAAACAGAAGATAATTATACGTTCACAAAAAACAAAGAGTATTGGGATAAAGGCAATGTGAAGTTAGATAGTGTTAACTTCAAAGTGGTTAAAGAGCCGCAAACAGCTTTAAATATGTACAATGCAGGCGATGTTGATGAAGCATTAATTCCTGCTGAAAATGTAGATAAATATAAAAAAGATAAAGCTTATAATACTGAACTTGAATCTAGAGTTTACTTTATGAGAATGAACCAAAAAGATGTACCAGAATTTAAAAATAAAGATTTAAGAATGGCAATTGCTCAATCAATTGATAGAGAGCAATACGTTAAGAGTAATTTGAATAACGGTTCTAAAGCAGCAAATACATTAGTACCAACTGAATTTGTAAAAGATAAAAAAGGCACAGATTATACGAAAGGTGTTAAGACTGAAAATAAATTTAACAAAGAAGAAGCTAAGAAACATTTAGAAGCTGCTAAAAAAGCACTTGGTAAAGATGAATTCACTTTTGAATTGTTAACTTATGATCAAGATAATGCTAAAAAAGACGCTGAGTATTTCAAAGAACAAATTGAACAAAACTTACCTGGCGTTAAAATTAAAGTGAAGCAACAACCATATAAACAAAAGTTAAAACTTGAAGCTAATATGGATTATCAAATTTCATTCGGTAGATGGGGTCCAGACTATCCAGATGCTATGACATTCTTAGATTTATTTACGAGTGATAACGTTATGAATGAAACAGGATGGAAAAACAAAGAATATGACAAGAAAATTAAAGATGCAGGAAACAATTTGTTAGATAAAGAACAAGAGCGTATTGAAACAATGCAAGATGCTGAAACATTATTATTAGATGAAGCAGTAATTGTTCCAATCTATCAGCAAGGTAATGCGAGATTAACACAAAGTTATGTTAAAGATATTGAAAGACATAAGTTTGGTGGAGATACAGATTTAAAACACGCTTATATTCAAAAGTAACAAATCAGTAGTTTAAATGAAAAAACTAAGGGGATGAGTTACATGTCTAAAATGTTCAAATTTATAGCAATGATGTTAACTGCAGTACTTGTATTAAGCGCTTGTTCATCAGGAGGAGGCAAGAAAGACTCTAAAAGTGATGAAACATTAGATTTACAAATCAATGGGGACGTTCCTACAATGGACTCAGCGATGGCAACAGATGGTTTATCATTTGATATGTTCTTCCAGACTATGGAGGGTCTTTATACATTAGATAAAAATGATAAAGCAATACCAGCTGTAGCAAAAGGGGAACCTAAAATTACAAATGACGGGAAAAAATGGACTGTCAAATTAAGAGAAGATGCTAAATGGTCAAATGGTGATCCAGTAACTGCAAAAGATTTCGTCTTCGCTTGGAGAAAAGTTCTAGATCCAGATACAGCATCTGAATATGCGTATATTTTATATGATATTAAGAATGCTGAAGCGGTTAACAATGGAGATAAGAAACCTGAAGAACTTGGTGTAAAAGCAGTAGATGATCATACATTAGAATTCGAACTTACAAAATCGTTACCATATTATAAAGAATTGCTTTCATTCGGTACATTTATGCCACAAAATGAAAAATTCGTTAAAAAACAAGGCGATAAATATGGTACTACTGTAGAATCAACACTTTATAATGGACCATTTAAAATGGCTGAATGGAAAACTGACGATAAAGTTACTTTAGAGAAAAATGATAAATATTGGGATAAAGATAAAGTTAAATTAAATAAAGTGAACTATAAAGTAGTTAAAGAAGCATCAACTGCTGTAAATTTATATGAAACAAATAAATTGGATATTGTAGACTTACCAGCAGAGCAAGTGAAAAAATATAAAGACGATAAAGCATTTAATACAGAGTTAGATACGGTAACTTACTACTTTAAATTAAATGAAGATACCGTACCAGAATTTAAAAACCAAGACTTTAGATTAGCTTTTGCTAAAGCGATAGATAAAGACGCTTACGTTAAAAATAATTTAAATAATGGTTCGATTCCGTCAGATAATTTTGTGCCAAAAGACTTTGTTAAAGATAGTAAAGGAAAAGAATATCAAGATGGCGTAAAAAATAAGAATCAATATAACGTTAAAGAAGCAAAAGAACATTTTGAAAAAGCTAAAAAAGCGTTAGGTAAAGATAAATTTACGATTGAATTGATGACTTATGATAAAGACACAGCTAAAAGAGATGCAGAATACTTTAAAGAACAACTCGAGAAAAATTTAGATGGCGTAACAATCAAAATCAAACAACAGCCATTTAAACAAAAACTTGATGTCGTGTCTAAAGGAGAATATGAAATGTCACTAGAGAACTGGATTCCAGATTATCCAGACCCAATGACATTCTTAGAATTATATGTAACAGATGGATCACACAATAATACAGGTTGGTCTAATAAAGAATACGACAGTATTATAAAAGCAGCAGATTCATCATTAGCAAGCGATCCAGACAAACGACTTTCTGAACTACAAAGAGCAGAAGGTATGCTATTAAACGAAGCTGGTATCATTCCACTTTATCAAGTTGGGATAGCACAACTGAAAAAACCAAATGTTAAAAATGTAGTCAATCACCAATTCGGTGGCGTATCTACATTAAAAGAAGCATATATCGAGAAATAGTATAATACAAAAGCGTCTGGGACATAAATGTCCTAAACTATAATGATTTTGAAAAGTGCATGCTTGCCTGGGGGTATGGCTCGAGCCTGTAGTCTCTCTCACATACTATTCCCCCGGGCGTCAGCACTTTACAAAATCAGAAATACAAAATCACCCAATCCGAAAATGATTCCAACGGATTGGGTGATTTATTTTAAGTTAGGATTTATGTCCCAAACACTTTTCCTAAGATTAGTATGTTTATAATGGGGTGTGAATTTATCAAGTCAGGCTCCACATGATAAATAGAGGCGATGAATTTATCAAGTCAGGCTCCACATGATAAATAGAGCCGTTGAATTCCACCGCTCTGCTGATTCACTCTATACAATAAAGAAAGCAATCGCTCGTTATGAGCGATTGCTTTACTATTCATTATTTTCTTTTGCGACCTAGTCCCATAGCATTTTCCATTTTTTTTAATGTTTTATTAGCTACGAAGCTTGCTTTGTCTCTACCTTTATCAAGTATTTCATCTAATACTTCTTTGTTTTCATAGAAGTAATTGAATTTTTCTTGGAACGTTATAAGGAATTTTTTAACTTCTTCAGCTAAGTCGCCTTTAAAGTCTCCATATCCTTTACCTTCGTATTGTGCTTCTAGTTCTTCAATTGATTTACTAGTAATACTTGAATAGATGACTAACAAATTACTAATACCTGGTTTGTTCTCTTTATCATATTTAACAATTCCATCAGAATCAGTTACAGCACTTTTGATTTTTTTCGCTGCAACGTTTGGTTCATCTAATAATGAGATGAAGTTCTTTTGGTTATCATCACTTTTACTCATTTTTTTAGTAGGATCTTGTAAACTCATTATTCGAGCGCCAAATTTAGGCATGTGAATGGATGGCTTAGTTAATATATCATTATATTTAGAATTAAAACGGTCTACAACGTTACGCGTTAATTCTATATGTTGCTTCTGATCATCTCCAACAGGGACGATGTTCGTGTTATAAAGCACAATGTCTGCTGCCATTAACGGTGGGTAAGTTAATAATCCAGCTGGGATACCTTGTGATTGTTTTTGCGCTTTGTCTTTATATTGAGTCATTCTTTCTAGTTCACCGATTGAAGTAATTGTCGTTAAAATCCAACCTGCTTGAATGTGGGCTGGTACTTCTGATTGAATGAAGAGTGTTACTTTTTCGTGATCTAAACCTGATGCTAAATATATAGCAGCTAGTTTACGTGTGTTTTCTCTTAGCTTAAGTCTGTCTTGAGGTACTGTTATTGCATGTTGGTCTACAATACAAAAAAAGCAGTCATAATCATGTTGAATCTCATTAAACTGTTTTAAAGCACCAATATAATTACCTAAAGTTGGAATCCCACTAGGTTGGATGCCTGAAAATAAAGTTTCCATTAATGTTGCCTCTTTTCTACAAAATTTCTTTATATCATTATAACAGTATTTTATTCATTTGTAAGTTGTGTTATTCTAGTTAATAGATAAATGTATTGTTAATAGCAAATTCATCTATAATTTATATGCTTTTTAATGAATTATTAGAAGTTTCTCATTTAATTTTAATCTTTGAGTTATATAATATGTTTATAGCAATTAGATAAAGATTAAACCAAGTGAGCATTATATGTTTAACCTATTGCTATATGGGGTATACATAAATAAGTGCATTTAAACTTATAAGTTCACTGACGTTTAACATAAATAATATTCGATTAGGAGAGTGAGATGTATGGTAACATTATTTACTTCACCAAGTTGCACATCTTGCCGTAAAGCGAAAGCATGGTTACAAGAACATGACATTCCGTATACGGAGCGTAATATTTTTTCAGAACATTTAACATTAGATGAAATTAAATCAATCTTAAAGATGACAGAAGATGGAACAGATGAAATTATTTCAACTCGTTCTAAAACATATCAAAAATTAAATGTAGATATCGATGCATTACCTCTACAAGAATTATATACAATTATTCAAGATAATCCAGGTTTACTACGTCGTCCAATTATTTTAGACGAAAAACGTTTACAAGTTGGATATAACGAAGATGAAATTCGTCGTTTCTTACCTAGGAAAGTACGTACTTTCCAACTATTAGAAGCACAACGTATGGTTGACTAATTTGGTCTAATATTAAATTTATAGCTCCTGTTTACAGGGGCTATTTTTATATAAAAAATTAAATTAGAATAGTTTAAACAAATTACTGTTAAAATGTATTTGTTTATAATACAATGAATGTACTATTCCTAGAGTAAGGGAGTGTGACATTATGAGAATAGAACGAATTGATGAAACAACTGTAAAATTATTTATAACTTATCAAGATATCGAAGCAAGAGGTTTCAAAAGGGAAGACTTATGGACAAACCGTAAACGCGGAGAAGAGTTTTTCTGGTCTATGATGGATGAAATTAATGATGAAGAAGACTTCGTTGTCGAAGGTCCTTTATGGATCCAAGTACATGCGTTTGAAAAGGGTGTTGAAGTAACAGTATCTAAATCTAAAGGTGATGAGCTGTTGAATATGACTGACGAGGAATCTAATGAACAATTAGAGTATCAAGTCAATGATTTCTTATCTCAAGCACTCGATTCTGACCAGAATATCGGCGAAATGTTAAACGAAGACAACGAATCAGATCAACAATTTATTCCTAAAGACATCGGATTACTTGTTAGATTCGAAGAGTTAGAAGATATTATCGAATATGCACATTATAATGAACATAAAGATATTGTATTCACAGATTTATTATATATGTTAGATAACAAATATTATTACTATGTACAATTTGATCAAATAGATAGTGAAGAAATCATTAACGATTTTTATGGACAATTGCTTGAATATGCAAATCCAACACAAGTTTCTAAATTATATCTAGATGATTATGCGAAAATTGTCATGAGTTATAATGTTATGGGTCAAGTAACAAGATATTTTGAACCGAAAAATAAATAAGTAATTTTAGCACCTCTTTACGTTTTATATAGTAAAGAGGTGTTTTTATGTTAATAGGACTAAATAAAAATAATGAACGCGTATTTGCGCAACATGCTAAACCACATGAAATTTATAAGTGCCCTGACTGCTTATCAGAACTTATTTTAAAAAAAGGGAAGCATACTGTAGCTCATTTTGCCCATAGAGCAAATAGTTATTGCTTAAGAAATAGTTATAAGAAAGAGTCTTTAATACATTTAGCATCTAAACATCATATTTATTCGCAGTTGAATGATAAAGTAATGATAGATATGGAATATTATTTATCTGAAATAGATCAAATTCCCGATATTATTATTAACAAGAATATCGTAGTTGAATTTCAATATTCTCCGATCAGTCTAGATTTATTAATGGATAGAACTGAAGGGTTTAAAGCCTTGAATATGCGTGTGATATGGATAGGGAAAGAAATAGATTATCATAATGGTGTATTCCGTCTCAGTTATTTTGAAGCGGCTTTAATAAATCATATAGAGAGAACATTAATCACTTATAATCCTCACAACAAAACGCTCATTAGATATGAAGGGATACAACCACTAGATAAGTATACATTTATAGGTAATAGAAATAAGATTGAATGGGAAGATTTATTAAAAGGTCATCCTGTGCATCATGTTCCAAATTTATATTTAACTGACAGTGCTTATCATCATTATTTGTCGAAATGTAGACAGCGCAGAAATGTATTAGAACCAACACTTTCATTATTATATAACGCGAGATTAATACATAAAGATAGGTTGCAAATCATTGGCATTATTGTACCTGAACAAATATATTTTTTAACACATTGTATAACTTGGCAAACTTACTTATATTATGAAATGGAGAAGAAGACTTTTACTTTTGAGAACTTCTTTAAATTTATGAAATTCAGAACATTTTATGATTGTCATTTTTCAAAGAAAGAGATACTAGCAAAAGCCTTGAATTCATATATTTCGATTATTCATCAAAAGTCTATATCACGTGCAAAAATGACTGTTTAATGAGAAAATTATAAATATGAAATTCAAAGGAGGCTATTAATATGGCAAAGTTAATTACAAGAGAAGAACAGCAAGAACAATATACATGGGATTTAACAACTATTTTTGCTTCGGATGAAGCTTACGAAGAAGCTTTTAAAGAATTAGAGACATATTTAGGTAAAGAAGAACGTTTTAAAGGACATTTGAAAGATAGTTCAGATACACTTTATCAAGCTTTATTACTAGATAGTGAAATAGATGAGAAATTAGGTAAAGTCTATGTGTATGCGCATTTGAAACATGACCAAGATACTGCTAATGATAAATACGCGGGTTATGAAGCTAAAGCAGCCACTTTAGCTAACAAATTTGCTAGTGCATGGAGTTTTATATTACCAGAATTAATGTCTATAGATGAAGAAACATTAAACGAATTTGTTGCTTCAAACAATGATTTAAAAAGATATCAATTCGATATAGAGAAATTAAATAAAAAAAGACCTCATATTTTAAGTGATAAAGAGGAAAAAATATTGGCAGAAGCGGGTGAAGCATTACAAACGCCAAGTAACGTATTTGGTATGTTTAATAATGCTGACTTGGAATTCAAACCTGCTATAGATAAAGATGGAAAAGAACATGAGTTAACACAAGGTACATACACTAAATTGTTAGAGTCTGAAGACCGTGTTTTAAGAAAATCTGCTTACGATAATGTATATGATGCGTATGGTAGTCATAACAACACTTTAACAGCGACATTAAGCGGTAAAGTTAAGACTGCTATATTTAGTTCTAAAGTACGTCAGTATCAATCAGCTAGAGAACAAGCGTTATCTAATAATTTCATTCCAGAAGAAGTTTACGACAATTTAATTGATACTGTGCATAAATATTTACCATTGCTTCATCGTTACACTGAACTTAGAAAAGAATTATTAGGTTTAGATGAAATGCATATGTACGACATGTATACACCACTAGTTAAAAACTCATCATTTGAAATGCCTTATGAAGAAGCTAAAGACTGGATGGTTAAAGCTTTACAACCAATGGGCAAAGAATACATTGAAGTTGTAGAAGAAGGGCTAAATAATAGATGGGTAGATGTATATGAAAATAAAGGTAAACGTTCTGGTGGATATTCATCAGGTGCACATTTAACAAACCCATTCATATTACTTAATTGGTCAGACTCAATTTCTGATTTATTTACACTTATCCATGAATTTGGGCATTCAGCACATAGTTATTTCAGTAGAAAGCATCAACAATCAAATGAAAGTGGTTATTCAATATTTGTTGCTGAAGTTGCATCTACTACAAATGAAGCATTGTTAAGTGAATATATGGACAAGAATTTAGAAGATCCTGAAAAACGTAAATATTTATTGAATCAAGAATTAGAAAGATTTAGAGCAACATTATTTAGACAAACAATGTTTGCTGAGTTTGAATATCTGATTCATAAAATTGTTGAAGAGGGAGAACCTTTAACAGCTGACCGTTTGAATACTGAATACGCAGAGCTAAATAAAAAGTATTTTGGTAATTCAGTTGTAACAGATGACAATATCGCTAAAGAATGGTCTCGTATACCTCATTTCTATTATAATTTCTACGTTTATCAATATGCTACTGGCTATAGTGCAGCACAAGCATTGAGTAAACAAATATTAGATGAAGGAGAACCAGCAGTTAAGAGATATATTAACGAATTCTTAAAAGCAGGTAGTTCAGATTATCCAATTGAAGTATTGAAAAAAGCAGGTGTAGATATGACCTCTAAACAACCTATAGAAGAGGCAATGGAAGTCTTTGAACAGAAGTTAAATGCCTTTGAAAAGCTAGTAAAAGAGAATTAAATGTATGTACACGTTTCCAATATGACAAGTGTGTGACAAATTAAAAAAACCGACGTTTTTTGTTGAATTTAGTCTCGAAACCATGTTATATTACATACATGAAATTAATCACATAACAAACATACCCCTTTGTTTGAAGTGAAAAAATTTCTCCCATCCCCTTTGTTTAAGCACCGTGTAATCAGACACGGTGTTTTTTTTATTTGTTCATAGATAACATCCCAAAAGTTATCTATTATTTAGTAAATATGAGTCAAATAACTTATGTTTAACTAAAAGAGTATGGAATCTAAATTCACATACTCAAAAAATGATCTTGTGACATAAATGTCCTAGATACTTAAAAAGCGCAGAAATTCATTGTTAAAATTGAATTTCTGCGCTTTTTCTTATATGTGTTGCTATTAAGTCAATTACTAATTCGCGCTTTACTTTGGATTTCTCTTGTAATGATAAACAAATCATACCCTGAGATAAGTATGGGCTTTACAATATCAGAAATATAAAAATCACCCAATCTGAAAATGAATCCAACAGATTGGGTGATTTATTTTGAGAAGAGCATGATGTCCTAAGCTCATTGTTTTTATTATTTATCTTTTCTTGAATTTCCAAAAGTCGCCATTTACTGAATCTTGTTGTTCAATATAATTTTGAAGTTGTAATTTTTTTAATTCTCTTTTAACGATTTTTTCTGGCCATTCATATATTGTCGCTATTTCTTGTTCAGAAATAATGCTTTGTGATTGTATATAATCTATCAATTTAGGAGGGAGTTGCTTTTCAACTTCTGTTCCCATCAGTTCTTGAATAATATAGGTATATATATGGTATGGGTAATTACCTTCTACTTTTAGTCCTTCTGAATGTACGTCTTCATTAAAGAAAACGAGTGATGGTGTCATATTGATATCCATCTCACGGGCAATATGCAAATCAGTTTGTAAACTCTCAGTTAGTGATTGCTCTTTTAAGTCTTTAATAAAGACTGGTAAATCAATTCCTGATTTATAAGCACACTTTCTTATGATTTCAGTTGTGATGATTTTATCTTTAGGAATAATCTCATTCTGAAGTAAGTTTAAAAATCTACTTGCTCTGTTATGTCCTTGTAATTCTGCTGCTTTAAACGCTAAAGCTACATTATCAAATTCACATGTGCTTTGAGCCTGACACTTAGTTAAAACTTTAAGAGATGGGTTCAAAATCTGACGAACCTTGACATATTTTTGGTATTCAATTTTTAGCTTTGCTAATGTTGATGATAGATTGAAACAATCTTCGCAAAATGGATCGAAAAATGAATAAATTTCAATTTTGCTCACGGGTGTTAAATCTATATTATTTTGTTCATTAGCATGGATTAATCTTAATTCTTCGGCCATATTATCCACCTTCAACTATATTAAGCGTTAACCATGTGATTTGCAGTTAGCTTGAGTCTTTCATATAAATATTCTTGTATATCTTTATTTAATTGAGAGCTGGTAATTGCTTCGTGCATATTTTCTAACCAAGCATCTCTTTCTTTATCCGTAATTCTGAAAGGCAAGTGACGCTGACGTAACATCGGATGACCATGTTCTTCTGTATATAATGCAGGACCACCCAAAAACTGAGTTAAGAATTGCTTCTGTTTACGACTCGTCTCTGCAAAGTCACCAGGGAAAAGATGATTAATCCGATTATCTTTTTCTACAAGATAATAAAAGTGATCAATCATGTCGTATAAATCTTGGGGGTCGATTACTTCGTATGGGGTCATAATTTCACCTTTTCTTGCTTATTTCAATATCGATAATATTAATATAACATGTTCTTAAATTTTTAAAAGTATTTCGACTTGTACCGAAAGTGAATTCATGTTGTTCTATGTTGTGCATCAAAGAACCGTTTAACTTTATTATCTGGTACCTTTTTTGATATCTTCATTTTTTCTAACAATTCATTAAAAGCAACTGCACCTTTATCATAGTCAGTTACCTCAA
Source organism: Mammaliicoccus vitulinus (assembly GCF_029024305.1). Lineage (NCBI taxonomy): Bacteria > Bacillati > Bacillota > Bacilli > Caryophanales > Staphylococcaceae > Mammaliicoccus > Mammaliicoccus vitulinus. The sequence goes on along the minus strand of NZ_CP118974.1, from coordinate 1,932,580 downwards.
ATTCAAGCTCATAATCTTCAATGCCTAAATAAGTACTGTGATCTAAAACTAACAAACCAGACTCAATTTCTTTTTCAAGTCTATAAGTCGTTAAGTCACCGAGTAAATGGAGGTCATTAATCGGTATATCATGTTTGTTTAATATTTCAGTAATATTTTCTGGAAGAAATTGTTTATTTAAAATACTTCCTTGTTCTGGTAATTGATCAATTATTTCATTATATTCTAAAAGACCAATGTTTTGCGGAACTTTTAATGTCATTTCATAATGATTGCTCTTCTCACGTATTCTTAGCGCCATTCTTTTGCCAATAATATCGTGATTTGGTGTATCTATATAGTGATTTGTTTGTTTAAATGGCTCACTTTGTTTAAAATAATATTGTTTGATTACATTATATTCATCAATAGTGAGTAGATTTTTAAATTCAATTTCTAATTCTTGTCCCATTTTCTGCTACACTTCCTTTTACACTATTATTATAGAAGATTTACGTATAAACAAGTAATTATGTAAAAATAGCGTGATGATATGAATGTTTAAATTAAAATGTGTTAAAATAGATTGGAATAAGGAGGAACAGCAATGCGTATTTATGTGAATGAAATTAAGATAAATGATAATCAAATCAAATGTTATACAGATCAGTCAACTGAAGGGTTAGAAGCAGCAGAACATATGATTGTAGATAGTGATAATCATGCATTTGTATATATGCTAGATAACGGTGAAAATTATAATTATTTATTATTTGTGGAAGAAACATGGTCAATGATTCATGAACATTTCGACAAAGAAATCATCGTCAACGATCATTTGATATTAACTTCATTTAAAGAAGAAATGGAATTTTTATTAGATAATATTGCAGATAATCACAACTATGGTAAAGCGTTTGTGGCTTCTGTAGAGGAAGCATTTGAATTAAACAAAGCGGAGTGATGGTTATGAATCAATGGGAAGAATTTTTGGCACCATATAAACAAGCAATTGACGAATTAAAGATTAAATTGAAGGGGTTACGTAAGCAATATGAATCTTCAGATAAACCTTCGCCAATTGAGTTTGTTACTGGCCGTGTTAAGCCAATTTCAAGTATTATTGATAAAGCAAATCAACGTAATATTCCTTTCGATAGATTAAGAGAAGAAATGTACGATATTGCTGGTTTAAGAATGATGTGTCAGTTTGTAGATGATATAGATGTTGTTGTTGAGCTATTAAGACAGCGACAAGATTTTGAAGTAGTGGAAGAGCGTAATTACGTAGAATATACTAAAGAAAGTGGTTACCGTTCTTACCATGTGATCATCAGCTATCCTATTGAAACATTACATGGTCAAACAAATATTTTAGCAGAAATACAAATTAGAACTTTAGCAATGAATTTCTGGGCAACTATTGAACATACTTTGAGATATAAATATGATGGCGATTATCCTCCTGAAATTAGAAATAGACTGGAGAGAGCAGCTGAAGCGGCATTCTTATTGGACGAAGAAATGTCAGAAATACGTGAAGAAATTCAAGAAGCTCAGAAATATTATTCAAGACAGAAGAGTAATAAACATAAACATGATTAAGGGGTGAATGCTTTGAAGTATAATATATTATCTAAAGGTGATTCAAAATCTAATGCATTAATGTATAAGATGAAAAATCATATGAATGACTTTAATATGATTGAAGATAAAGAATCACCAGATATCGTAATTTCAGTTGGTGGTGATGGTACTTTATTACAAGCATTTCACCAATATAGTCACATGCTAGCTGATGTTAGTTTTGTAGGTGTACATACTGGGCATTTAGGTTTTTATGCAGATTGGTTGCCACATGAAGTTGAAAAATTAATTATAGAAATTAATAATTCAACATATCAAGTGATTGAATATCCATTATTAGAAGTGATTATTCGCTATAAAAAAGGTGGATATGAAACAAGATATTTAGCATTAAATGAAGCGACTATAAAAACAGATAATGGCGCTACATTAGTTGTGGATTTAGTATTAAGAGGAGAGCAATTTGAAAGGTTTAGAGGAGACGGATTATGTGTCTCTACACCTTCAGGTTCAACTGCGTATAATAAAGCGTTGGGTGGCGCATTAATACATCCATCTCTTGAAGCAATGCAAATAGCTGAAATAGCCTCTATAAATAACCGTGTCTTTAGAACTGTAGGTTCTCCATTAGTATTACCTAAACATCATGTGTGCCATATTCATCCTGTTAATCATGATACATTGCAAGTTACAATTGACCATGTGAATGTAAAGCATAAAAATATTGAATCTATACAGTATAGGGTAGCTAATGAAAAAGTTCGATTTGCTAGATTTAGACCATTTCCATTTTGGAAAAGAGTTCACGATTCATTTATATCTAATGAGGAATAAAAAATGAAAGTATTACAATATATTGCAACATCGTCTAACGTGTTAAAAACATTTTTATATGATAAAGGCATTTCTAGAAAGAGTTTAAGCGCCATTAAGCAGAATGGCGCTTTATTAGTTAATAAAGAAAATGTAACTGTTAGAAAAATCATTCAAGAAGGCGATGAAGTAACAGTTTATTTACCAAACGAAACACCTAGTCCTAATCTTGAGCCAGTTAAAATGGATTTGAAGATATTATATGAAGATGAGTGGTTTATAATTGTTTCAAAGTCAGCGATGATGAATACGGCACCTTCAAGAGAACATCGACATAATAGTTTAGTTGAAGCGGTTCTATATTATATGATTCAAAATGGAGAACAGACAATTCCACATATTGTGACACGTTTAGATAGAGGTACAAGCGGTATTGTTATATTTGCAAAGCACCAATTGTTACATCATATGATATCAGAGACAACAGTGAACAAATATTATTTAGCAGTTGTCCACGGTGTTGTTAAGCAAAAATATGGAAAAATTGAAGCGCCAATCGCTAGAGCTAAACATTCTATTATAGAAAGAGAAGTATCTCCTGATGGTAAATTTGCGCACACTGAATATGAATATTTAAGTGATGATTCACAAAATAGTATGCTTAAATTGCAATTGTTTACAGGGAGGACACACCAAATTAGAGTTCATCTAGCACATATAGGACATCCTATAGTTGGTGATAGTTTGTACGGCTATAAAACAAAAGGTATTGGACATCAATTATTACAATGTTACAATGTAGAATTTGAGCATCCAATAACAAAGAATAAAATTAATATAATTGATGAAATGCACTATAACTTAGCGGCTATAGATATGCTATAATAAATTGTATTTTTATGAGGAGGTGGCAAAGTTGGTTAACGAAAATAATGAACAATACATCGAAGACGAAGCTTTTGATAAAGAGCAGCTTGATGCATTATTAGAGAATGATAAAATAGACCAATTTCGAGAAGAATTTTTAACGATGCATACATATGATCAAGGTGAGTACTTTGAAATATGTGACAATGGCCTTAAACAAAAAATATATCAATTTCTTTCTCCTGAAGAAGTTGCGGACTTCTTTGAAACGACTGAATTAGATGATGAAGAATACGAAGAAATCTTTCAAAATATGAATGCTAACTATGCTAGTCAAATGTTAAGTGACATGTCTTATGACAATGCTGTTGATATTTTGAATGTATTATCAAAAAACAAAATAGCCACTTTACTCACACTCATGAATCGTGAAGATGCGAGAGAAATAAAAGCATTATTACATTATGAAGAGGATACTGCCGGCGGTATCATGACCACAGAATTTATTTCAGTGTATTCGACTATGTCTGTGAAAGAAGCTATGTTCTATGTTAAAGAACAAGCTCCACAAGCTGAAACAATATATGTCATTTTTGTTGTTAATGAAAATAAAAAATTAGCTGGTGTCATCTCACTTCGTGATTTAATCGTAGCGGAAAATGATGCTTATATAGAAGAAATTATGAATGAACGTGTAATTAGTTCTAACGTTGCAGATGACCAAGAAGATGTAGCGCAAACAATGCGTGACTATGACTTAATTGCGTTACCTGTTATAGATTATCAAGATCACTTGCTAGGTATTATCACAATCGATGATATTTTAGATGTAATGGATGAAGAAGCAAGTGAAGACTACTCTAAATTAGCCGGTGTTTCTGACATCGACTCTACAAATGATTCAGTAGTTCAAACAGCTATGAAACGTTTACCATGGTTGTTAATTTTGACTGTGTTAGGTATGATAACTGCATCTATTTTAGGTCAGTTTGAAGAAACGTTATCACAAGTTGCATTATTAGCAGCATTTATACCTATTATAAGTGGTATGAGTGGGAATTCAGGAACACAATCTTTGGCCGTATCTGTACGTAATATATCTACAGGTGAAATAAACGAACAAAGCAAATTTAAGCTTGCTTTACGTGAATCTGGATCAGGTTTGTTAACAGGTTTCTGTTGTGCAGTAAGTTTATTTATTATAATTGTAGTGATTTATCGTGAACCTATATTAGCATTAATTGTTTCAGTTAGTTTAACAGTTGCAATGACAGTAGGTACACTTATGGGCGCAATTATTCCAATGTTTATGAATAAAATGAATATTGATCCAGCTGTTGCAAGTGGACCGTTTATTACGACGATCAACGACATCGTAAGTATGTTAATATATTTCGGCTTAGCAACAGCGTTTATGTCTTATCTAATATAAGGAGAAAAATATGGAGCATTCTAGTTTTACATCTCTTGTTATCGTTGTTATAGCTGCATTTTTAACGCCTATACTTGTTAATAGACTTAAAATTTCTTTCTTGCCTGTTGTCGTTGCTGAAATCATAATGGGGATCATTATCGGTGATTCTTTATTTGGTTTAGTAAAAGAAGATGCATGGTTATCTATATTATCAACATTAGGTTTTATATTTTTAATGTTTTTAAGTGGATTAGAAATTGATTTTAATGCTTTTAAAACGAAAAAACATTCTAAAGAAGATGAAGGGAACGTACCAAGTAATTTATATTTAATGACAGTCGTTTTCTCATCAATTATGATTTTATCAATTTTATTAGCCTTTGTATTTAAATGGACTGGTTTAATCGATGACGTATTATTAATGATCATAATTATTTCGACAATTAGTTTAGGTGTTGTTGTACCAACGTTAAAAGAAATGAACATCATGCATACTAGTATAGGTCAATTTATCTTATTAGTAGCAGTAGTAGCTGACTTGGCTACAATGTTGTTATTAACTGTATATGGTACGATTTACGCAAAAGGTGACTCACCATTATGGTTAATAGGAATATTAATTGTATTTAGTTTTATATTTTATATAATGGGTGGTTTATTTAAAAAATCACCTTTCTTAAAAAAATTAACATCAGGAACAACACAAATTGGTATACGTGCAGTATTTGCTTTAATTATTTTATTAGTAGCTCTAGCTGAAGGTGTTGGGGCAGAGAATATTCTTGGTGCATTCCTTGCAGGTGTGATCGTTTCACTATTAGGACCTGACCAAGATATGGTTGAAAAGCTAGATTCATTTGGATATGGTTTCTTTATACCAATATTCTTCATTATGGTTGGTGTAAACCTCGATATACCATCACTTGTTAAAGAACCAGAATTACTTATTATCATACCATTACTGTTTATTGCATTTTTAATTTCTAAACTTATTCCTGTTGCCTATATCGGCAAATGGTATGATAAGAAAACAACTATTTCATCAGCATTTTTATTAACATCAACGTTATCATTAGTCATTGCAGCAGCTAAAATTGCTGAACAACTCGGAACAATTAGTCCGGAAATATCAGGGATTCTCATTTTGAGTGCAGTCATAACGTGCGTCTTTGTTCCTGTAGTATTTAAGAAAATGTTCCCAATGCCTGAAGAAACGAAGATGATTGTTAAAGTAAGCTTTATCGGTAAAAACCAATTATCGATACCAGTTGCTCAAAGTATACATTCACATATATATCAAACGACTATGTTCTTTAGAAAAGATTTGTCAGATAATAGAAAATTAGATCAAAGTATTAAAACATATGAATTAGATGATTATATTGAAGAAGAATTGGTGGAATTAGGACTATTCGATTCAAACATTATTGTATGTTCTGCAAATGACGACAGTATTAATAAAAAAGTCGCTTTAATGGCTCATAAACATGGCGTAAAACGAATCATTTGTAAACAAGAAAATGGTTCTGAAGATATAGAATTTGAAGGTAAAAACATTGAATTCTTTAGTAGTTTCTTAAGTAATAAAATATTGCTTAAAGGTTTAATTGAATCACCGAACATGTTGAACTTATTAAGTAATGTAGAGACATCATTATATGAAATAGAAATGAAAAATCATAGCTATCACAATGTGTTGCTTAGATCATTCCCATTTGCTGGAGATGTTATCTTTGTTCGTATCATTAGAGGAAAAGATTCAATCGTACCTCATGGTGATACAGAACTGCAATACGGCGATAAATTAATTGTAACGGGTTCTAAAGAATACGTTTCAGAATTAAAACAAGATATGGAATTTATATAATAAATTTAGTAAAAATGAGGTACACAAATAATCCTCATTTTTACTTTTTTTGAATTTTAAAATAAAAGTATAACGCTTGTCAGGTGGTCTGACCAGTGGTATCATAACGAGTGAATGTTATGAAGAATATACATATTAAAGGAGTATAATCAATGTTTAATTTAGAAGGTAAAACATATGTAATTATGGGAATCGCAAACAAAAGAAGTATCGGCTTTGGTGTTGCTAAAGTGTTAGACGAATTAGGCGCTAACTTAGTATTCACATATAGAAAAGAACGCAGTAAAAATCAACTTGAAAAATTATTTGAAGAACTAAAAAATCAAAATGGTAAACATATTTATGAGTGTGACGTTCAACAAGATGATCACGTTATAAATGCATTTGAACAAATTGGTGAAAAATTTGGTCATATAGATGGTGTTTATCATTCAATCGCTTTTGCAAATATGGAAGACTTAAGAGGTAGATTTATAGATACATCTCGCGAAGGATTCTTATTAGCTCAAGATATCAGCTCATTCTCTTTAACAATTGTAGCTAGAGAAGCTAAAAAATTAATGCCTGAAGGTGGAAGTATTGTAGCAACTACTTATTTAGGTGGAGAATATGCAGTACCTAATTACAATGTAATGGGCGTAGCTAAAGCAAGTTTAGAAGCAAACGTAAAATATTTAGCGCGTGATTTAGGTGAAGATAATATTAGAGTGAATGCAATCTCAGCTGGACCAATACGTACATTAAGTGCCAAAGGTGTAGGCGGATTTAATGCAATACTTAAAGAAATAGAAGAACGCGCACCATTAAAACGTAATGTAGATATTATTGAAGTAGGTAAAACAGCAGCTTACTTACTAAGTGATTACTCTAGTGGTGTTACAGGCGAAAATATCCACGTAGACTCAGGATACCACGTCGTAAGATAATACAAACTAAAAATATAAAATCCATTCAGAACGAGCTTAAATAGAGCAAAGCCTTGATTTCGTAATCATTGACTTTGAATCTAGAAATAAGTAATCGTATGAATGGATTTTTTTATGGGAATATTTTACAAAATAGTTGACGTTTTTTGGAAGTTATAATACTATATGTTTATAAAAGTAGGAGAGTCCAAGCCGTTAAGTTGGACATCAATGAATAGAGAAAAGAGTAGTCCTAATGGGATTACTCTTTTTTGTATTGCATAAAAACAAGTATAGAGGTATCCAATAGAAGAAAGTGTGCACAAAAAAAGACTGCCAACAAGTTCACTTTAAGTGACTTTGTTGGCAGTCTGACTGAAACTATAATTGGTTTCAGTTTTTTATTTTAAATCATTATCTAGAATTGGATCATCTTCTACTGTTCTACTTGCACTTGAACTGATTGATTGTCTATGTGTATACACATTTCTTACAATTGTCTTAAGAACTGCATACGTTGGTACAGCTATTAAGATAGCGACGAATCCGCCTAAATTACCGGCTGCTAGTATAACAGTGATAATTGTAAGTGGGTGTATGTTGAGCGATTTACCCATAATGTTAGGCGTGATGACATTACCTTCAAGTTGTTGACATATGAGTGTAATGATACTGACCCATACGAGCATCATTGGATCTTGTATAAGTGCGATAGTAGCTGCTGGTATAAAAGCTAACCATGGTCCTAAAAATGGAATCATGTTTGTGATTAAAGCTAATAGTGCTAATAACAATGCATAATCTAAATCTACAAATGTATAGCCTAAGTATAATAATACGCCTAGAATGACGCTGACAGTAACTTGTCCTTGAATGTATGATTGTAATGTTTGGTTAATGTCTTTACTTAAGTTTACTACGAACCATTTTGAACGTCCTTTAAATGGTTTTGCGATAAATGGTATGAATCTTTCATGATCTTTTAACATATATATTAAGAAAAATGGTACTAAGATTAATAAGAACATAGTCGAAACAATTGAAGAAATATAACTGAATAAATTTGTGAGCATGTTAGTAACAATGCCACTAATACTTTCAATTGAATCATTAATTTTTTGAGATATATTTTCTGGCAATCTATCTCTTTGTTGTAGTGCGTAATCAACGACTTGTTGTATTTCGCGTTGAATATAAGGGATGTTTTTAATCAAGTTATTAATTTGATCTGTTAATACTGGCACAATGATCGATATAAATAGAATAACGATAAGCGTTAATGCAAGTAGTATAATCGAAATGCTACCCCATCTTGGTATTTTTCTTTTTTCTAACATTTTCTGAAAAGGTAAACAAATATAAAACAAGAATCCACCTAATAATAATGGAAGTAAAATTGATTTTACGATGATGACAACCGGATAAAATATTTCGTTTATTTCCATGAATACTTTTATAATTAAAAATGTTAGGAGAATTGCAATTCCAGTGCGAAACCAAGCTTTATTTAACAATAGTAGTCCTCCTCATTAAACTTTCTCATACTTTTATATTATAAGCGAAAATACAGATTTAACAATGATAAATAGTCTTTCGAAAAAATAAAAACATGTATTTGTTTTTCACCATTTTTTAAGTTGTACGGATTAGAATAATTATTAATTAATTATGAATATAATATTGACGTAGATATTTGGTATATTATTGTAAAAAAGCTTTTTGACAATGTAGTAAGCGCTTACAATAAAATGCAATTCTTGCCTAAAAAAATGATTGATTGTGTATTTATACATGGTATAATCATAACAAGATAATTTCGAAATTTTCTGAACATGGGATTATCTTAAGGCTTACAACAAAGGGGAGATGAATTATGGAGTCTATTGTTAGCTTTGCAAATGAAATCGTATGGAGTAAAGCATTGGTATATGGTTTATTATTAACAGGTGTTTTATTTTCAATTATGATGAGGTTCTTCCAAGTTAGACATTTTAAAGAAATGATAAGATTAATGTTTCATGGGGAAAAATCACCAACTGGTATTTCTTCTTTCCAAGCGATAGCTGTATCATTAGCAGGTCGTGTTGGTACGGGTAATATCGTCGGTGTTTCAACAGCAATCTTCATCGGTGGTCCGGGTGCAGTATTTTGGATGTGGGCTACAGCGTTTCTAGGGGCAAGTTCAGCTTTTATTGAATCAACACTCGGTCAGATATATAAAAGAGAAATTAACGGCCAATATCGTGGGGGGCCAGCTTATTATATAGAATCAGGTATTAAAGGTAAGGCTGGTAGAATATACGGTATCGTCTTTGCACTTGTTACAGTGCTATCGGTCGGTTTATTATTACCAGGGGTACAATCAAATGCTATCGCTTCATCTATGAAGAATGCTTTTGGTTTAAATCCTTGGATTATTGCAATCTTTTTAGGTGCCTTACTAGCTTTAATTATTTTCGGTGGTATTAAAACGATTGCAAATGTTGCAACTGCCGTTGTTCCATTTATGGCCATTGTATACATAGGATTAGCAGTTGTTATTATTGTTTTAAATATTGGTGAAGTTCCAGGATTAATCGCAATGATTTTCAAATCAGCATTTGGTGCTGAAGCTGCTTTCGGTGGTATATTTGGTGCTATGATTGAAATTGGTGTTAAACGTGGACTTTATTCAAATGAAGCAGGTCAAGGTACTGGACCACATGCTGCTGCAGCTGCAGAAGTATCACATCCAGCTAAACAAGGACTTGTACAAGCTTTTTCTGTTTATGTTGATACACTTTTAGTATGTACAGCAACAGCATTAATGATTTTAATGTCTGGTACATTTAACACAACAGATGGAACAACTAACAAAGATGGTACTCCGCATTTAATGCACGATAATGGAATATATGTAAAAGCTCCAGATGGAAGTAAAGATGTTACGGGTACTGCGATGTACGCGCAAGCAGGTATCGATAAGGCATTTGCAGGTGAAGATTATACATTTGATCCTGCATACTCAGGATTCGGTTCTTACTTTATTGCACTTGCGCTATTCTTCTTTGCCTTTACAACAATATTGGCATATTACTATATTGCAGAAACCAATGTGAGTTATATTATACCTTCAGATAAGCAAAAAATATGGATAATTGTAGTACGGCTCGTCTTGATAGGTGCAACAGTTTACGGATGTGTAAAAACAGCGGACGTAGCTTGGGCAATGGGTGATTTAGGTGTAGGTATGATGGCATGGTTAAATATTATTGCTATATGGATACTTCACAAGCCAGCTTTAAGAGCGTTACGTGACTTTGAAATCCAGAAAAAACAAAAAGGTTCTGGTAAATATGCAATATACAAACCAGCTCCGGATGAAGTGCCTAATGCTAAATTCTGGCACGAAGATTATCCGGAACGTCTAAAAGAATTTGACTTAAAAGATAAGTAATTAACAATATCAAACGCTTTCAAATATGCGCTCTCTACTGTACAATATACTTATATGTACAGTTGGGAGCGTTTTTTATGGATAAAAAAATAGGTCTAGTTGACCAAATCAAACTTGAAAGTAAATTTTTGAGAAGGGAAGTGACAATCTCAATTTACTTACCTAAAGACTACACAGATCTATACAAACATCATGTTGTGATTACATTTGATGGTAGAGACTTCTTCCAATTCGGTCAAATTCATCGAGAATATGAAAAGTTGAGAACTGCGGATAAAGTCGAAAGGTCAATCATTGTAGGTGTTCACTATGAAGATGTTGAACTTAGAAGAAAAGAGTTCCATCCTGATGGAGAACATCGAAAGGAAATGTCACAATTTGTTGTGAAAGAGTTATGTCCTTATATTGATAAAACATTCTCAACTTTAAAAGTAGGAAATGCAAGAATATTATTAGGTGATAGTCTTGCAGCGAGTATAGCTTTAGTAACTGCTCTAGAATATCCACATCATTTTAGTCAAGTTGGATTATTTAGTCCATTAGTAAATGATACGGTAACGGAAAAGTTTCAAAATTGTTCAGCTAAAGATCTATTAACAATTAAACATTATATTGGTAAAGAAGAAGATTCATTTAAATTGATTAGCGGTGATATGGCAGACTTCTTAACACCTAATAGAGCCTTTAGTGAAAGTGTTAAACAATCAAATATAACTTATAATTATGAAGAACTAGATGGGGGACATACATGGAAAACATGGAAACCTGAACTAGGAAATATGTTAAGTTACTTTTTAAGTCATCAAAATCAGAAAAATTTGATATAATAATAATGAAGAAAAACAAAGGAGGAAGTGTCATTATGAAATTAGGTATCGTACTTATTCCATCTAAACCATTCCAAGAAGCAGTGAATGCTTATCGTAAAAGATATGACAAACACTATGCATTAATTGCACCACATATTACTATCAAAGAGAAATTTGAAATTGAAGATGGTAAATTAGATGAGGTTAAATCTAAACTAGAGAAAACAGCAAAAGAATTTGAACCAGTTGATATTCAAGTGTCAAAAGCTTCAAGCTTTGTACCAACTAAAAATGTAATTTATTTTAAAGTTACTAAAACTGATGCATTAGAATCTTTGTATAGTAAATTTAATAGTGGAGAATTTTATGGTGAAAGTACACATCCATTTGTTCCACACTTTACAATAGCTCAAGGTTTATCAAGTCAAGAATTTGAGGATATCTATGGACAAGTGAAAATGGCTGGCATAGAACATTCAGAAACAATTGACACGATTAAATTAATGAAACAAAATGATGACGAAACATGGTCAGAAGAAGCATCATATACGTTAGGTTAAGTTAATGATGAAGCATGAAATTATATACTCATATAATTTCATGTTTTTTTTATGTAGAAAATGATGTTGAGATAACCACATCATTCTTATACTATCGGATAAAGCATCTTCAATGAAGAACAATAATACAAAAATCAGCATATTAGAATACTTTAAAAAGTAATAGAACCTGTGAAATTATCAAGTCAGGCTCAACATGATAAATAGAGCCGTTGAATTTATCAAGTCAGGGCTCACATGATAAATAGAGCTGTTGAAATTATCAAGTCAGACTCCACATGATAAATAGCAAAAATCTCTATAATATTCTCCACGATTTTGCAAAGTGCTGACGCCGGGGGAATAGTATGCGAGAGAGACTACAGGCTCGAACCATATTCATAAGGCAAGCATGCACTTTCAAAATCGTAAGATTTAAAAAAGATCTCTTCATTAGGATTACCCTAATGAAGAGATCTTTATTGATGTCCGAGACTCCGGACTAGTTTATATTGAGTTTTTCTTTTTATAATTAATAATAAAGAATGTACCATAGAATAAAGCTAAGAATAAAAACATTAAACTAGATGCATATATTGTATAATAAACGTCTCTAAATACTTCAGAAATAATACCGCCTAAAACGGGACCAATCATAGTACCAAAGCCTTGAACACTATTAAATACGCCCCATGTTTCTTCTTGTACTCTATTATGAATATGACCTGCCATAAACGTATTCCAAGCTGGTAAGAGTAATCCATATATTGTACCGATAAGTAAAGCAATCAACAGCACGATAAATAATTGTGTTAATAATGTTAGTCCAAATATAAATGAACTATACGCTAAAAATCCGACAAAAATAATGACGTGTGTAAATGTTTTAGAGTGCTTATCCATTAGCTTTGAAAAGAACAGCATGGATACTGTACAGCCTATACCACCGACAATGAGTATCAACGTGTATTCTAACGTTGTTACACCCATATGTTTAGTGGCATATGTAGGTAGTATAGGTACAAGCATACCAATTGCGGATCCTTGTAAAAATATACCTGGGAATAATAGTAAATGACGTTTCGTTACTTGAATAATTTCCTTGAATTGTTTTTTTACAGACTTACTTTCATAGTTCGTTAATTGAACTTTAACAAAATAGAATAAAATCCAAGCAACTAATACGCAAAGAGCCATCATAAATGTAAATCGGGTTGGGTGTAGTTTAAATAGTAAGTTCATAAAGATCATACCTGAAAGCATGCCGACTAACCAACTAAAATAAACATATCCCATCTGTTTGCCTCGAGATGCTTCATCTACGCTTGAAAGCATAATGACCCAAATAGGACTTACAGCAATACCTAATAAGATAGCACTTATAATGAATATTACTGGTGATGGTATAAATATAATTAACGCTAAACTAGAAAAAGCTAATATAAAGCCACAAGTTAAAATAATCGTTGGACCGAATCTTTTTAGAAGAAAGCCAATAACAAAGTTTGTCAATGCATCACTTATGAAATGTAATGATATTGCTAACGAAGTAATACCAACAGTCACTTTAGAAGCGGTTGTTGGTAAAATAGGTAAATAGCTTAAGATGTACATACCTCTAGCAAATTCCATCATAAATAAAATGACTAGCATTATCCAAAAATCTTTTTTATAAAATGTCTTACCTGATGAAGTATTTCGCATACATAGGAACCTTTCCGTAAACTTCATTATATGAAAGTGAGTCACTTAATAATGATAGTAAATCGTTACATATATTTTCTGTTGATTTTTCAATATAATTTTCTTCTAATAGATGTGTCATTTGTTTTAACTTATTCGGTTGATTAGTAAGTGAAATAACCATTTTAGTTGCTTCTTCTGGCGAATTTGCTATTTTTCCATACCCTTTATGTTCGAAATAATTGGCATTTTCCAATTCTTGTCCTGGAGCAGGATTTAAGAATATAAGTGGTAAGTGTCTAGAAAACGCTTCTGAAATCGTAATACCACCTGGCTTAGTGATCATAAGTTGACTTGAAGCCATCCACTCATTCATATGTTTAGTGTAGCCGAGAATTAAGACGTTCTTATTATCTTTGAAATGTTCTCTCAGTTCATTTTTTAATGATTTACTGTTACCACAAATCATAACAACTTGAGCATCTTTAGCGTGCATATCAATTTGACTAATCATAGTAGAGAAGCCAGTAGACACACCAAACGCACCTGCAGACATTAGAATAACCTTTTTATCGGGATCTAATTTGTGTTTACTCAACCAATGATATCGATCAAGTGGCTCTTCGAACTGTTTTGAAATTGGAATACCTGTTACTTTTATATCTTCACGTTCAATTCCAATCGATTGCATCTCATTTTTTAAATCTTTAGTCGCGACATAATAACGATTTGAGTGTGGAGTTACCCAGTTCTTGTGTAAACGATAGTCTGTCATAACTGTAGCAATTGGTATATTTAAATTAAACTGTTCTGTTAATACAGACACAACCGGTGTTGGGAAAGTTAGCAGTATTAAGTCTGGCTTTTCTTTTATAAGTAAATTTAATAATTTATTCAGTCCATAGTACTTATAGATACATTTATCAATTTGTTCTGGTCTACTATAGTAGAAAAATTTATACATATTTCTAAAGTATTTAAAGCTGTTTATATACCACTGTTTCGCAATTGAAGTCATAATAGGGTGTGCTTCCAAAAACAAATCATGCTCTATTACAGTCAAATGATTTAAATTCATTTCACCAAATTGTTTCACAATACTATTAGTTACTTGTAAGTGACCGTTACCGAAAGAACCAGTAATAATCAATAATTTTTTGTTTTGAGAAACCATTAGCCACACTCCGTATTTGTATTTAAATTCTATGATAGTTTAACGCATTTTCCCTGTTTTGTGAAAAGATATCGCATATCATTACAAAAAACATATAAAATCTTTAAACTATTTCAATGTTGTAATTAATATTTTTATAACTGTTTATGTCGGAATATTAGAATCTATTTGATGATTCTTTATAATGTCCCATAATATTTTTGTTATTATGAATGAATTCTATTCTGTTATCAATAAAAATGTCAATAAACATCGGCAAATTGTCACTTTTAAATAGAGGTAATAGGCTCATATGAAGAAATTCATCTTTCCTTTATGTATACATACCCGTTATATTTATAATTAATAATAAAATGAAGGAAATAAATAATCCAATTTATATAAATATCGAAAACTTCAGAGCCTCTTAACATCCTACATTTGTTTATACATGTAGTCAAAGCTATAAAATCATAATAAGAAAGTGTATAATAAACCTATTGAAAATAAAGGAGAAATAACGATGAACGTTAAGACGTTATTAAATAAAATTAAAATAAAAAAAACTTATGGTAATGTAGATCAAGAAGTAGTAGACATTACGACAGATTCAAGACATGCATCTGAAGGCTCTATCTTTGTTGCTTCTCAAGGATATACAGTTGATAGCCATAAATTTATACCGAATGTTGTTGAGCAAGGTTGTACAGTTGTAGTAAGTGAGAAGTATTTAGAACTTACTGACAATGTATTGTTAATAGTTGTTAAAGATACATTGAAAGTAGCGAGTATGTTCAGTCATGTATTGTACGATTTTCCAAGTCAAAAATTAACAACGATTGGCGTGACTGGAACAAATGGTAAAACGACTATCGCTACTATGATTCACCATTTAACGAGAGGTCTAGGAAAAGGAAGTGCTTATTTAGGCACAAATGGATTTCAAGTTAATGAGAAAGTTACTAAAGGTGTGAACACGACACCAGAAACGGTTACTTTAACTAAGCATATAGTAGAAGCTGTAAACCAAGAATGTAAAAGTATGACATTTGAAGTTTCAAGTCATGGCTTAGTCATAGGTAGATTAAGAGGTTTAGAGTTTGATATCGCAATTTTTTCTAATTTAACGCAAGATCATTTAGATTTTCATGGTACTATGGAAGCTTATGGATATGCTAAATCATTATTATTTAGTCAATTAGGACAAGATTATAGAAAAGATAAATTTGTTATACTAAATGCAGACGATAAATTCTCTAAAGAATTAATACCAGTGACGCCATTTGAAATTTTTACATATGGTATTGATAATGAAGCAGATTTCATGGCTAAAAATATTCGTGAATCTATTAGAGGCGTAGAATTTACCCTTGTAACATCTTTTGGAGAATATGAAGTACATTCACCTTATTTAGGTAAATTTAATGTACTTAATTTACTAGCAAGTATTTTAGGTTTATGGGTTCAAGGATATGAATTAGACGATATTACGAAAGCTGTAATAAATATGCCGGCTGTTGAAGGCCGTTTAGAAGTGTTAGACAGAAATCTTCCGATTGATTTAATTATCGATTATGCCCATACACCAGATGGTATGGATAAATTAATTGATGCTGTTAAACCATTCGTTAAACAAAAACTTATATTTTTAGTTGGCATGGCTGGCGAAAGAGACTTAACAAAAACGCCAGAAATGGGTAAAATAAGTTGTCGAGCGGATTATGTCATATTTACACCAGATAATCCTGCAAATGATGACCCGAAAATGTTAACAGCAGAATTAGCTAAAGGAGCGACACACAATAATTATGTAGAATTTGAAGATAGAGCAGAAGGCATTAAACATGCAATTGAAATTTCTGAACCAGGTGATACGGTTGTACTTGCTTCAAAAGGTAGAGAACCTTATCAAATTATGCCTGGTCATATAAAAGTGCCTCACAGAGACGATTTAATTGGTCTAGAGGCGGCATATGAAAAATACGGAGGAAAGCCAAGTGAAGATTAGAGAAAATCATTCGCAAAACTTAAACTGTAAAGTTTTTATATATGAAAATAAAAAAGAAGAATATTTTGTGATTTCTATTCCGGATTTATTTTGGTCTATAGAAGTAGATTATGATTTATACGGAGAATCTTTAATTGAACATTTGTATTTGCATTTATTTAATGTACTTGATGAAGACGAAGCGAATGAATTAGCGAATAGAATAAGCCAATGGACATCCGAATTATAAGGAGAAATGAATCGTGACGATTAAACAAGAAGTAGAGAGTAGAAAAACATTTGCGATAATATCCCATCCAGATGCCGGTAAAACAACTTTAACTGAGAAGTTATTACTTTTTGGTGGAGCAATTAGACAAGCTGGTACTGTAAAAGGGAAGAAAAGTGGAAAATTTGCAACAAGTGACTGGATGAAAGTGGAACAAGAACGTGGTATTTCTGTAACAAGTTCAGTTATGCAATTTGATTATGATAACTATAATATTAATATTTTAGATACACCAGGACATGAAGATTTCTCTGAAGATACTTATAGAACGTTAATGGCTGTCGATAGTGCAGTTATGGTGATTGACTGTGCGAAAGGGATAGAGCCACAAACATTAAAGTTATTTAAAGTGTGTAAAATGAGAGGTATACCTATCTTTACGTTTATTAATAAATTAGACCGTATGGGTAAAGAGCCTTTTGAATTATTAGAAGAGATTGAAAAAACTTTAGAAATAGAAACTTACCCGATGAACTGGCCAGTTGGAATGGGACAAAACTTTTTCGGCATAATTGATAGAGCGGAAAAGACGATTGAACCATTTAGAGACGAAGAAAATATTTTGCATTTAAATGAAGATTACGAACTAGAAGAAGATCACCCAATCAAAAATGACTCACAGTTTGAACAAGCAATTGATGAATTAATGTTGGTTGATGAAGTTGGAGAGCAATTTGATGAAGAAATGTTATTAGCTGGAGAACTTACACCAGTATTCTTTGGATCAGCTTTAGCGAACTTCGGTGTTCAAAACTTTTTGAATGCATATGTAGATTATGCGCCAATGCCAAGTGGTCGTAAAACAGAAGAAGGAGACGTTGTTGATCCATTTGATCAAGATTTCTCTGGATTTATCTTTAAGATACAAGCAAATATGGATCCAAGACATAGAGATAGAATTGCGTTTATGAGGATTGTAAGTGGTGCATTTGAAAGAGGTATGGATGTGACCCTTCAAAGAAATAAGAAAAAGCAAAAGATTACGCGTTCAACTACATTTATGGCTGATGACACTCAAACGGTCAATCATGCAGTAAGTGGTGATATTATCGGTTTATATGATACAGGAAACTATCAAATAGGCGATACACTTGTTGGAGGTAATCAAAAATTCCATTTCGAAACATTACCACAGTTTACACCTGAAATATTTATGAAAGTTAGCGCTAAAAACGTGATGAAGCAAAAACACTTCCATAAAGGAATTGAACAATTAGTTCAAGAAGGTGCTATACAACTTTATAGAACACTTCATACTAATCAAATTTTACTTGGAGCTGTAGGACAATTACAATTTGAAGTATTTGAACATCGTATGAAAAATGAATATAACGTTGATGTTGTAATGGAACAAGTCGGCAAGAAAATAGCAAGATGGATTGAAAATGAAAAAGAGATAACGGACAATATGAATTCAAGCAGATCTATTTTAGTGAAAGATCGCTATGACGAATATGTGTTCTTGTTTGAAAATGAATTTGCAACGAGATGGTTTGAAGATAAATTCCCAGAAATCAAATTATATAGTTTGTTATAATTCACAAAACATTGTATAATAACAAAATACAACTAAATAGACCTACGACTTTGTCGAAGGGGAGTAACTTGAGAACTTAAAAATTCTAGCATATTATCGTCATTACGAAGTGGAAGCTTCCGGTAATATGGACATATTATAAATGTTAAGTGAGACCTTTGCCTTTAATTAGGCATGGTCTCTTTTGTTTTTTATTAGAAGAAAATGGAGAGTGAAAAAGATGGATCCGAGTTTATTTTTAAGTTACGGTTGGGTATTAATCGTATTGATTTTTCTAGAAGGACTATTAGCAGCAGATAATGCTGTTGTAATGGCGGTAATGGTTAAACATTTACCAGAAGATTTAAGGAAAAAAGCACTTTTCTATGGTTTATTAGGTGCTTTCGTGTTCCGTTTCATGTCACTGTTCTTAATTAGTTTCTTAGCTAACTTCTGGCCAATACAAGCAGCAGGAGCATTATACTTAATTTATATGTCTGTTAAAAATTTAATAGACTTCAAGAAACATAAAGACAAGCCAATTGAGACACCAGATGATATCGAAGGAAAAGAAGAATTTTCAGATTCTGAATACCCTACAGATGAAGAAGGTCATCATAAATTGAAAAAGGATTTCTGGATGACTGTATTAAAAGTCGAATTTGCAGATATAGCATTTGCGATCGATTCAATGTTAGCGGCTTTTGCAATAGCTGTTACATTACCAGCAGTAGGCGTTCACTTTGGTGGAATGGACGCAGGTCAATTTTCTGTTATGTTCGTAGGTGGTATGATTGGTGTAATCATTATGAGATTCGCAGCAACTTACTTTGTTGAATTATTAAATAAATATCCAAA
This sequence comes from Mammaliicoccus vitulinus, assembly GCF_029024305.1. Taxonomy (NCBI): domain Bacteria; kingdom Bacillati; phylum Bacillota; class Bacilli; order Caryophanales; family Staphylococcaceae; genus Mammaliicoccus; species Mammaliicoccus vitulinus. The sequence goes on along the minus strand of NZ_CP118974.1, from coordinate 1,912,878 downwards.
TCTAGAAGCAGCAGCATTTGCTATTGTAGGTTGGGTAGGTATCAAATTATTCGTTATCGTCCTAGCACATGATGAAATTGGCGTATTGCCACATGAATTCCCACACGGTATATTATGGCAATCCATATTCTGGAGTGTATTATTATTGTTAGTTGTAATAGGTTGGATAACATCAGTTCGTAACAATAAAAAAACAAATGAGTAAATAAAGAAGATATAAGCTGTCGACAAAGTTCAAAACTTTGTCGACAGCTTTTTGTATATAGTAGCGTAAAAATACATTTCTAAATTACATTGTGAAGTTCAATATTCATGGTTTTTTAAGTAATTAAACTAAAACGTAAATATATGTAAAAATAGGTGTATAATGTAGAGATATACAATGGTTTTATGTTAATAATTTTAATATTATATGGCATAATAGAAACATTAAGATTTTAGATTGAGGAGGGCAATAAATGTCACGAAAAAAGCATGTCATTCCTAGAAATGAATATAAGAGACAGCGACGTGAATTTTTTCATAATGAAGAGCGTGAAAAAAGAATCGAACAAAAGAGACAAGAGGATGAGATTAAAAAAGCTAACGAGTTAGAACTACAGAAGAAAAATGAGTTACGTGTGAGAGAAAATATGCAAAAAGCACGTATTGAAAAATTAACTAAAGAAGAAATAAAAAAACAAGAAGAAGAGTCCAAATCACATCCAACGATAGATTTGGATGACGATAGATTAACTGATTCACATAAAGACAGCATTGAGCATGAAAACAATATACAACCTGATTTAGATAAAGATATTTCTAATGCTGATAGTGATGAAGATTCACAAAATATTGAATATAAAAAAGTAGACAATCAAAGTCAAGATGAAGTTGATAAACAACTTGTTAAAGATAATGACTTTGAAACTAATAAACAACTCGGTGCAATACATGATGAAAAGGTAGAAGTAAAATCTCAAAACAAGAATAACTTTATAAATACGATATTATCTAAAGTTGAAAAACATTGGCCGATTATTGCGATTATATTAGCTATCATATTAATCTTCATTTTAGTATGGAGCATTTTTCAAAATGTGAATCCGCCTAATGAAGGTCGAAAAACAATCGAAGAAAAGCAATCTCAAAAAGGTTTCCAAAAACCGATTACAAATGTGATGGAAGCGGTAGAGAAATCTAAGAGTTCAGTAGTTGGTGTTTCTCATGAGGATTCTGATATATCTAGCAAAAGGGAAGCTTCACAAAAGAAAAAAGAAGAAAATAGTGGCGTCGGTTCAGGCGTCATTTATAAAGTTGAAGATGATAAAGCATACATAGTAACAAACGCACATGTTGTTTCAAATGATAAAAAGCCAATTATTACGACAGCTAATGATAAAAAATACGATGGTAAAGTGGTAGGTACTGATCAATGGTCTGACATAGCCGTCGTAACTGTTCCAATTGAAAAGGATGCTAAATTTAACCCTATTAAATTTGAAGACTCCGATAATTTAATTTTAGGTGAAACAGCAATCGTCATTGGGAGTCCACTAGGACCAGAATTCCAAAATAGTATTTCAACTGGTGTTGTTTCCGGTTTGAATAGAAAAGTACCTGTTGATTTTAATGGTGATGACGAGTATGATTGGGAAATTAAAGCGATTCAAACAGATGCAGCAGTCAATCCTGGTAATTCAGGTGGACCAATTTTAGATTCCCAAGGCAATTTAATTGGCATTGTATCCTTGAAAATAGATATGCCAAATGTTGAAGGCATGGCATTTGCTATACCGTCAAACGAATCAGCAGACTACATTAATAAATTAGAAAAAGACGGTAAAATTAAGCGTCCAGAACTGGGTATAATGGCTCAAAATTATACTAAATTAGGTTCTAATGAAAAATCTCAAATATCTTTACCTGGCAAATATAAATCAGGAATGGTTATTGCTGGGGTTACTAAAGATGGTAATGCTGATAAAGCAGGAATAGAGTTTAACGATGTAATTGTCGGCATTGAAGATACAAAAATCGAAAATAATCTTGAATTTAGAAAAGAATTATATAATAATCATAAAATAGGTGAGAAAGTTAACTTGAAACTTATTAGAAATGGTAAAGAAATAACGAAAACATTAACGTTGAAATAAATAGAGGTGACAATTTGTGTCCATTATAAAATACTTTTTTCAAAAAATGACGCCGCAACAAGGTATTGTATTATATTATTTGGGTGCAATCATTGTCGCCTTTTTATTATTGAATTTACCTTATGTCATTAAACCTGGTGTGAAGATTGCACCAGTAGATACATTATTTGTTGCGGTATCAGGTGTAAGTGTAACAGGGCTTACGCCAGTTATTATTGAAGATACTTTTACAATGTTCGGTCAGGCTATCATACTTATCATTCTTAATATTGGCGGTATCGGTGTCATGGCAATTGGTACTTTATTGTGGGTGATATTAGGAAAGCACATCGGATTAAGAGAACGACAACTCATTATGCTTGATAGTAATTCTAATGCTATGAACGGTGTTGTTAAATTAATCTTAGACATTGTTAGAACAATATTAATGATTGAAGTAATAGGTGCGATATTATTATCTTTTTATTTTTATAAAGATATAGGATCAGTTAAAGAAGCGATACATCACGGGATTTTTGCTTCAGTGTCTGCAACAACAAATGGTGGCTTAGATATTACTGGAGAATCACTTGCACCTTATGCGAATGATTATTTCGTACAAACAATTATTATGTTGCTCATTATGTTAGGTGCTATCGGCTTTCCAGTGTTAATAGAAGTCAAAACGTATATGCGAAATACGATACCTAATTTTAGATTTTCATTATTTACTAAAATTGCAAGCGCGACATATTTGTTCTTATTTTTATTAGGTACAATTGTGATTTATTTATTCGAGTTTTCAAATGCATTTAAAGATGTTTCATGGCATAAAGCAATATTCTATGCCATGTTCCAATCATCTTCAACACGAAGTGCAGGACTCTCAACAATAGATCTCAGCCAATTTTCTGAAGCTACGAATTTCTTCTTAGGTGGTTTGATGTTTATAGGGTCATCACCAAGTTCAGTAGGTGGCGGTATAAGAACAACAACGTTTATGATACTTATACTTTATTTAGTGAATTTTAGTAATGGTCGGACGACGATAAAAGCATTTAATAGAGAAATACACCCAATAGATATCCAAAGATCATTTGCGGTTATTTCATTAGCATTAGCGATTACATTCGTAGGTGTATTAACAGTTGTGAGATTTGAAGACGGTAAGCACGATTTGTTATCAATATTCTTTGAAACAATGTCGGCATTTGGTACATGTGGATTATCCATGGGGATTACAGATAGTTTACAATTAGGATCTAAAGTCGTCATTATGATACTTATGTTCATAGGTCGAGTAGGCTTACTATGTTTCATCGTAATGCTTGGTGGTAAGTCCACACCAGATAAATTCCACTATCCAAAAGAACGTATACAAATAGGATAGTAAGAAAAAGCGTCCGGGACATAAATGTCCTAAAAACTTAAAAAGAGCAGAAATTCAATTTTAAAATTGAATTTCTGCTCTTTTTTAATTGGGTGTGGTGGGAACGTGGTCTGAATGTTGCTTGTTTGATCAGTCTTGCAACATTCAGGCCTTCTATGTTGCTTGTTTGGTAAGTCTTGCAACATTCAGGCCTTCTATGTTGCTTGTTTGGTAAGTCTTGCAACATTCGGGCCTTCTATGTTGCTTGTTTGGTAAGTCTTGCAACATTCGGGCCTTCTATGTTGCTTGTTTGGTGAGTCTTGCAACATTCAGGCCTTCTATGTTGCTTGTTTGGTAAGTCTTGCAACATAGAGCATGCACGAACAAAATCGTAGACTATATTAAAATAACAACTCATTAGTTTTTCATGACTAAATAGATTTAACGATAGGAATGGTAATAATAAAGGTCGTGCCTTTAGACATATTGGTAAATACGCTTATTTTGCCTTCCCAGTCTTCAATTAATTTCTTACTTAAATAAAGCCCTAGACCACTACCGGATTCTTTCGTTGTAAAGAACGGATCAAATATTTTTTGCTGAGTTTCTTTAGACATCCCTTTACCGTTATCTTTAAATATTATAGTTGCTTGTTTAGTATTTGTATTTTGCAATTGTATCTCTATTGAAGCATTGTCTATATCAGTTAACGCGTCTTTTGAATTTTGAATTAAATTTATGAGTATTTGTTTCAATTGATCTTCTGATATAAATGCGTAAATCGGTTCTTCGGGTAATGTTAAAGTGATGTTGATATTATTTTGCTCTAATTCATATTCTAAAAATTGTATGACTTCTTCAATTGTTTGGCTAATATCGACGTTTGTATATGCCAAGTTTGTTGGCTTACCTAAATATAAAAATTGAGTAACGATATTGTTAATTCTATCGAGTTCTTCGGAAATGATATTAAAATGTTTATCTTGGTGTTCTTTATCATATTTCATTCTTGTAAGTTCGACAAAACCATTGATGCTTGTTAAAGGGTTTTTTATTTCATGCGCAGTGTTTGCTGCAAGTGTACCAATTAGTCTTAATTTTTCATTATTAGCTTGTTCGATTAATTTTTCATGTTCTAATCTCTCTGAACGACTTTTAAATATCAAAGTTAAAATCGTTAATAATAAAAAGACAATTAAGAATATAAATATACTTGGTAAAATGATACGTGATATAAAATTGTATTGTCCTGTAATACTAATTGATACAGGTAAATTATTATATAAATATGTTATCGTTTTTGAATGTTGATGTTCTTTACCAACTTGATAAATTTCAGTGCCATCAATACCTTTTACCTGTATATTGAAACGTTTTGAAATTAATTTTATTTCATTTTTAAAAGCGTTCATATTTATTTCTGCAGCTACGGTATAATCTTTGTTTTTTATTTTTAATTGGTTTGTAAGTAGTAATGTACGAGGTCCTTTTAACGTTTTTTCTGTACTACTTAATGTTGAATTTTGTGAAAAAGGAAAGTGATATTTATATTTTTTGAAATCTTCTATAGATGTATAATCTTGTCCTTTAGAATCATAGACGACTTGTTTTTGATCATTCAAAATATAAATATGATCTATCCAACTATATCTTGTATGATTATCTTCTAAAAATTGATTAATAAACTTTTCATCATCACTATTTGATAAAATAGTCGTTAATGATTCGGAAATGCTATTGGATTCATTTATAAATGTACCGATTTTTAAATTAACTATTTCTTTAGTTGTGTCTAATCTTTGGTTAACTCTATTCGTATAGTTTCTGCTAATGATTGCACCAATTAATAAAGAAACAACAAGTGCAATAACAATATTAAGTATTATGATTTTATTAAAAGGTTTCATAATAGCCTCCCGTTTTTAAATACTACTTAATTGAGTATATTATGATTAACAATTATTGCCAACATAAATTAAAACACTTTATCATGATTCAAATTAGCTTTAAAAGACATAATGCTTTTTAAAAATGGTAAAATAAATAGAAAAGAGGGGGAATAACATTGAGGACGAATGAAATCATCACAATTGATCTATTAGCTACTTCTGACTTACATGGCCAAATAGGCAAGAGTGGTATAAGTGGTAATATATTAAAGATGGCTACTTATGTTAAACATAAACGTAAAGCCAATCACCATGTATTATTATTGGATAATGGTGGCATGCTGTCGGGTTCAATGTTTGCATTTTATTACGCTCAAATTGCACCTTACAAGAGAAATCCTATGATTAAAGTGATGAATGAAATGCAATTTGATGCAAGTGGTGTTAGCCCCGATGAGTTTAGTTTTGGTTTAGATTTCTTAAATAAGTCGATAGCATTAAGTAGGTTTCCATGGCTTGCAGCTAATATAGAACATAGTAAGACGAGAGAACCTTATTTCACAACGCCGTACACCATTAAACATGTGGATGGCATTAAAATTGGCATTATTGGTTTTACTTCAAGTGGTTTAATGGAAAATAAAAATATAGAATTTGAAGATGAAGTTATGGTTGGAGAATCTATGGCATCAGCAAAACGTTGGGTGAGATATCTACATGAAAAAGAAAGTCCTGACTTTTTAATTATGTTGTATCATGGTGGATTAAACACATATACAGATAAAAATAATTACCGATCATATTATAGTAATAACGCTGAAAACATGATTAAAAGTACGGAAGGCGTTAACGTCATTATTACAGGTCATCAAGAGCATGTTGTAGATTTGAAAGTTGCTGAAACTCAGTTTATACAACCAGGTAAAAATGCGACTAATATTGTCGACATGTCGATTCAATTTAGAAAAAGAACTAATTCAGTAGAAATTATCGACACATCTATCAAACATGTTGAAATATCTAGCTATCCAGAAGATAGAGATTTGTTAGAATTAACACATTTTGACCAAAAAGCTGTACAACATTGGTCAGAACAAAATGTCGTAGATATCCCTGTCATATTGGATTATAAGCACTTAACGGATTTATATAGTAAACCACATAAATATACAGAGTGCATTCAAAATAGTATGAGTAGAGCATTTTCAGATGCGGACTTTATATGTGCACAAATTGGAAATCCAATAGGCAATGGTTTGCGAGGCGAACTTAAAGTAAAAGATATTTATAAATCTTATGTTCATACTGATAAACCAGTCAAAATCAAATTGACCGGTAAAGAAATTAAACGTATTTTAGAAAGAACTGCAACCGCATTATATAAAGAAGATAATACAATAAAGTATAATGAGGAGATTTTAGAGCCAACTTTAATGACAGTATGGAAAGGTTTCAAATATACAATTGATTTAAGTAAACCTGTTGGCAATAGAGTTATTCTTCATAACATCGATTTAGAAAAAAGTTTTAATGTTATTATGACAGACTACTTATTTAGACACGTGAATAAAATTATTTCAGAATCAACATATGAAAGATCTAAAAAAACGGTTATTGAATATATGATAGAAGAATTAGAAGAAACTAAAGGTAAATTTGAATTAAAACATGACTTCGAAGTGATATAGCACTGTATAAAAAGATAAAAAAACTGCCAACAAAGCCTTTGACTTTGTTGGCAGTTTGAATTTAAACACAATTGTATTTAAATTATTATTTTAGCTAAATATAATAACGAGAATAATAATGGCTGCAACTTGAGCGATATATGAAGTTACAATTCTTTTCGTGTGAAAATATAGCGTAGATAATATTAATTGAGCTAAAAATATAAAGATAAATATAGCAAAATGATTTAAATATAAAAATAGCGAACTAGATGCAAAAGCACTTACAACAATTGCAACAAGAGGTTGCGAAAATTTAAGTTGTAATTGATTTTGTAATATTGTTCTTATATACAGTTCGTGACACGGTATCGCAATCACAATTGTAACTAACATTTGCCATTTGTAAAAAACGCCCGCTTGCATTAATTCTTTCAATAATGATGCATATGATAAACCATTATAAATTTGGGATAATAACAGTTGAAGTATTACTAGCAATACTGCACCAATTAAACCATATCCTATTGATTGTAATAATCGTTTAGACTTAATCTCGCGTTGATAAAAGACATAGCTAATGCCTGCAATCATCATGATGCCAGTATATAAGTACCAGAATACTTCTTTTTCACCTTGCATAACAAATAATATAAAGTGAAAAATAATGTAACTTGATATGAACCATATTAATTGAGGATTAATTTGTTTTTTCACTATTATCCCTCTTCAGAAATTATAGTATAACGCTTGTGATTCACTACTGTTTTTTCAGGTAGTTCTAAACTTTCAAAGTTATCCATGATTGTTATATCTACTATAACTGAGTTTTCATTGATTTTTTCAACTCTACCTTTTAAGCCATCTTGAAATTCTATGATATTTCCTACTTCTGCGATTGTCATGTTATTCCTCCTAAATAATACTATTGAAACATTATACTAAATTACCTTTAGTTAATAAAGTAATAATAAGATATACGTCTATTTTATCACAAACATATCATATATATGATTAATTAAACATATGGTAATATGAAAGTGAGGCTATTAGGGGAGAAAACAAGGAGGAAATATAAATGAAATTTGTAAGTAATAATGATATTAATGATCCAATGATTAATTTAGCGATGGAAGAATATGTTCTAACTTCTCTACCTAAAGATGATAGTTATTTTTTATTCTATATTAATCAACCATCTATTATAGTTGGTAAAAATCAAAATACGATTGAAGAAGTTAACCAAGAGTATGTTGAGGCTAACAACATTAAAGTTGTGAGAAGAATCTCAGGCGGTGGCGCAGTTTATCATGATTTAGGGAATTTGAATTTCAGCTTTGTTACTAAAGATGATGAAGATAGTTTCCACAATTTTGCCAAATTCACTCAACCGATTGTTGACGCTTTAAATGAAATGGGTGTTAAAGCAGAATTATCAGGTAGAAATGATATTCAAGTCGGTGCAAAGAAAATTTCTGGTAATGCGATGGTCAAACAAAAAGATAGAATGTTTTCACATGGTACTTTAATGTTAAATAGTGAAATTGAAGAAGTTGTGAATGCTTTAAGAGTTAATGAAGCAAAAATTAAATCTAAAGGTATTAAATCTATACGCTCTCGTGTTGCTAATATTCAAGAATTTTTAGAAGAGCCAATGGATATTGAAACATTTAAACAACGTATTTTAACTTCTATATTTAAACAACAAGGTAGTGAAGAAGTAGAAGAGTACCATCTTACAGATGAAGACTGGGAAAAAATTAATGAATTAAGTCAAAATAAATATCAAAAATGGGAATGGAATTATGGAAAGAACCCTAAATACAACTTTGAAAGAAGTCACAAATTTGATAGAGGTTTAGTTCAAATTAAATTAGATGTTAAAAAAGGAATCATAGAGCATGCGGCAATATTTGGTGATTTCTTCGGTGTAGGTAATGTAAATGATATTGAAGAGGTATTAATAGGTGTACAACATCAAAAATCTTCTCTAAAAGAAGCGCTAAAAGATATCGATGTATATCATTACTTCGGAGATATTGATAAAGAAGAGATTATCAATTTAATGTTATAAAATAAAAGAGACTATTTTTGAAGGCGTTCAAAAGTAGTCTCTTATTATGTGTTAAATTTTAAATAACAACTCACGATTGCAAATCCTCCAACTGTATTAATTCTTCACTGTATTGTTCAAATAAAGTATTATTACGATTCGCAAGTGCTTCATCAATTAAAACCATTAATTCTCGTTTACGATTTTCACGTAAAGCAGAGTCAATTACGAGCTCGACTGATAAATCATTTAAGTTATTAACAAAAGTTTCTAAACTCTGATGCTTAACTTGAGAATATTGTTTCATTTTAAACAACCCCTTGACTTTATTTGTTAAAATTATAGCGTATTTATTTTCTAAATGCAATGAATATTCAGAAATTTTAAAAAGTTATTTTATTAGTAGTAAATTTTGATAAACTAACTTTATATGTACATTATAATTTAGTATTTATAATATTCAAATTATTTTGCTCATAAACACTGTAGTAAGTTGTAAATGATTGTTAAATAGGATTTACAAAATTGAAAAACTAAAATTAAGGAGATGATCGGATGTATAAATTGAAAATGTGGGACCATGTGCAATTATCAGCACCATATGGATCAGAAGAGCGAGCTAGAGAATTTTACGTAGGGAAATTAGGATTTAACGAAGTTGAAAAACCAGAAACTTTAAAAGGTAATGGAGGCATTTGGTTTAATATTAATAACGTAGATTTACATATTGGCATTGAAGAAGATTTTAAACCTTTAAAAAAAGCCCATCCGGCAATCAATGTAGAAAATCTTGAAAGCTTAATTGAACATTTAACGAATGAAAAGATCGAATTTAAAACGGATAATAGATTTCCAGGTGCTAAAAGACTACACTTGTTAGATCCTTTTAAAAACAGACTCGAATTTATAGAAAAGTAATAGTATTTTATAATTATAGTATTGACTCTAATCTAAATGTGTAATATATTTTATTCAAAGATATAGAAAACTCAAAAAACAACTTAGAGAGGAGCATGCTATGAAAAAGTATGTCATTAAACAGAACACAATGTATATAAGGGGTATCAAAGTAAATGAACAGACTGTTCATACTGAGGTTTCTGAAGCAGGTAAATCACCGTTTATAGTCAAACAGAAACCTCAAGAAATTATGAATCACTCCTGTCGGTTCTATGGAGAACATTTTCAAGAAAGAAAATTATTTACGAAGCGCCTCACAAGTATTACGAGTAAGCCTCCTATTTTAGTCTCACCTGTAACATCTACTTATTTCTTCTGTACACATTCCGAAAGATCTACAGAAAACACATGGATTAATTTACTCTACGTTAAACATTTCACTAAATATAAAGGTGATAAAACTAAAATCTTTTTAGAGCAAGATCAAACCCTCGTATTTCCAATTTCATTTCACATTATCAACCATCAATATTTGAACTGCACATGTCTGTATTATAAGAATCATAGAAATAATATTTTTATCAAACAACTGAATATGCCTAATATCGACTTAACACAAGATGGATATAGTGTGTTAGATGTTATAAAGATGTATCTTAAAAATCATCATTAAAGAGTTAAAGTGAACATTAACGGAACATGTGCTACTAAAGTGTAAATGTTCCGTTAATTTTTTTAAGTTTACTCTTGAAAATATCTTCATGATTGATATAATAGTATTTGTGCTTGATAGAAAGCATATTATTCCACAGTAGCTCAGTGGTAGAGCTATCGGCTGTTAACCGATCGGTCGTAGGTTCGAGTCCTACCTGTGGAGCCATGGAGATGTACTCAAGTTGGCTGAAGAGGCGCCCCTGCTAAGGGTGTAGGTCGTTCTGCGGCGCGAGGGTTCGAATCCCTCCATCTCCGTCACAAAGTCTGTAACCGTTATGGTTGCAGGCTTTTTTTGTATATGGAAAAGAAATTATAAAGTAAGTTTAGAAATTTAATACCGGAGTGATAGATTTGTTGAAATTGAAAGAATCTCGAAATGTATATTTAAAAGGTGGTAAAGAAGCAGTGTTATTGCTGCATTCTTTTACAGGCACGGTTAGAGATGTGAAAGATTTGGCTGTTACATTAAATGAAGAAGGGTATACATGTTATATACCTGCTTATAAAGGTCATGGTTTGAGTGTAGAATCATTGTTGAAATACAATACGAATGATTGGTGGCAACAAGTACAAAACAGTTATCAATTTTTGAAAGATGAAGGTTATCAAGATATTAGTGTACTTGGTGTGTCATTGGGAGGTTTAATGTCATTAAGACTTGTTGAAACAAGCGACATTAAAAAATGTGTTGTGATGTCTGTACCTAATAATCGTACAAGTATTGATATAAAACGTAGACTTTATAGCTACGGTAAAAGAATCAATCAAATTCAAAATTTAGACCAAAATGAAAGTGACCGACAACTTGCGCTTATTGATGGATATGATGAAGGCGCTCAAGTTTTCAGTAGTTTTATTGAACAAACGATGAAAGAGCTATGCAGTATCCAAATACCAATTTCCATTATGTATGGAGAACTTGATCAATCAACTTATAAAGATAGTGCTGAACATATTTATAAAGAAATAGGTACACAGCAGAAAACGCTCACTTCATATGAAAAAGCAACGCATCTTATGACACGAAGTGATGACAAAGAGAAAGTGGGAAAAGATATTATTCAATTTTTAAATGAATAATAGCGTGAGTTTTTGATTTATAGGCCCGTATGATTCACAATAAATAAATCTAATCAAAAGCAATATAAAAAGAACAGCACGAACATTTTGCAAGTTCGTACTGTTCTTTTTTAAATTGTTATAGTCCACCTAGTAAACCGCTAATATATACAGCTAGTGCTAATAATAAGCCGAATATCGTGTTAGCTTTGCCAGTTGCTGCCATAGCAGGCATCATTGACTGTGGCGTATCATTCTTGTTAAAGCGTCGTACAGCTTTAATTGGGAATGGTACTGAAATAAGTACGAGCAACCATAATATTGAACCATATGGCTTAAATAATGCTAAGTAGATAACAAATACGTATGAGAAAATGTACAGAATCGCCATTGTCATAAGTGAAAATCTTTTTCCGACTAAAATAGCGTATGTTTTTCTACCACTTTGTTTATCTTTTTCGCGGTCTCTAATGTTATTGGCTAAGTTAATGAGCCCGATTGTAATAGAGACAGGTATACTGAGTAGTGCTGGATAAAAACTTAATGTACCGGTTTGTATGTAGAATGAAATCATGACAATAACAAATCCCATAAAGATTCCAGCGAATATTTCTCCAAATGGCGTCCATGATATAGGATATGGTCCACCTGTATAAAAATATCCAATGGCCATACAAAAAAGTCCTATAGGTATTAATAACCAAGTACTTTGCATACAAATATAAATACCTAAAAGCACTGCGATAATATAAAATGCGATAGCTAAGTTATAGACGGATTTTGGTGACATACCATTTCTAACTATAGCACCACCTATACCAACAGATGTGTGATCATCTAATCCACGTTTATGATCGAAGTATTCATTAAACATATTTGTTGCTGCTTGTATTAAAATGCTTGCTAATAGCATAGCTAATACTACTGTAATTTTAATGGATGCTTCAGCACCTGTTAAAAATATTTTCGATGAAGCTGTACCTAGTAATACTGGTACAAATGAAGCAGTAAGTGTATGCGGCCTCATTAAATGATAATATTTTTTTACGCCAGAATGCTGTGATAAATTTTGTGACATTTATTTACCTCTTATTATTAATATTTTTGACAGTATTAGTATATGCCTTCATCATCAATTGGTCAATCACGGTTATTGTGTAATATTTTAATATATATTCTATTTTAAAAGTACAATATTAACGCATGTTGTGTTAAAAAATGATAAAATAAGAAGATAGATATTTATCGGAAAGAAGTGGAAGTGAAATGGCCTTGAAGAAGGATTTGAAGCAAAAAATGATTTCTGAAATCGATGGTAATAAAAATTATATTTCAGTTGAAATTGAGCTTCAATATCAACCAGATTTAATCCATTTATTAAGGGAAGAAATCAATTATATAGGACAACGTTTTTATTACAAATCTAAGGATTACAAATTAGAAATGTGTGGTATCGGTTATTTATTAGAAGCTAGATATTCACATTTAGAGCACGATGAGATATATGAATATTGGCAAAATATTAAAGAACAGTTAAATACGATGGTCTTTCATGAAGATAAACATCATTTAAAATTCTTTGGTGGATTTCAATTTTCAGAGCATTCTTTAACGAACGAATGGAAAGATTTTGGAATGAGTCATTTTGTATTACCAAAATTTATGATTACGAAAGAAAATGGTCGTTGTTACTTAACGTACACTGACCATAGTCATAAGTTTGATATAGATAACATAGAAGAAATATTGAACATTGTTGAATCAAAAGCTCAAGCAAGAACAGTATCAGAACCAAAAATGGTTGCTAATAAAGATATTCAAAGTGAAGAGTGGAAAGCATTAGTTACAAAAGTAGTAGCATTGATGAATGAGTCAGTCGCTCTACAAAAAGTTGTATTAGCTAGAAGGAGAAAAATTGAATTTCAGGATAATGTAGATGTTGAAGATGCATTACAAAGGTCATTAGATAGTAATGAAGCAAGTTATTTATTATTATTTGAATCTGGTAAGTCTCAATTCATTTCACAAACTCCAGAACAATTATGCCAAATAGAGAATGGAAAACTTTATACGAACGCAATTGCTGGAACGATAGCTAGAACAGAGGATGAATCTGAAAATAACATTTTAAAAGATGAGCTCTTAAATGATTCGAAAAATCAATTTGAACATCGCTATGTTGTTGATAGCATCATCCATGATATCCAGTCCTTTACGAAGCAATTAGAATACGATAAAAAACCAACGATTTTAACAAACAAACATTTATATCATCTATATACGAAGATTCAGGCAGATTTATTATCTGAAAATGTTTTAGAAATCGTAAATCAATTACATCCTACACCTGCTCTTGGAGGATTCCCAAAAGTAGAAGCTATTAAATTTATAGAGCACGAAGAGTTTGGTACGAGAGGATTTTATGGTTCGCCGTTAGGTTATATTGATTTAGAAAATAATGGTGAATTTATTGTTTCTATTCGTTCAATGCTTGTAAAAGGAAAGACAGCCACATTATATTCAGGTTGTGGCATCGTAAAAGATTCAAATGCAATTTCAGAATTTGAAGAAACAGATTTAAAATTCAAACCAATGTTAAAAGCACTAGGAGTGATGTAGATTTGAGTACACATACCGAAAGTCTAACTAAACAAGTATTCACATTTGTTTCTAAATTATATGAGTATGGCGTTGATGATGTCGTAATCAGCCCTGGTTCTAGATCTACACCATTGGCAATTGCATGTGAAAGACACCCTCATATAAAAACATGGATACACCCTGATGAAAGAAGTGCAGCTTTCTTCGCATTAGGCATCATCAAAGCTAGTCAGAAACCAGTTGCAATCATTTGTACGTCAGGAACTGCTGCTTCAAATTATACACCTGCTGTTTCTGAGGCGTTTATTAGTAGGTTGCCGCTTGTCGTCGTGACGAGTGACAGACCTCATGAACTTAGAAATGTCGGTGCACCACAAGCAATTAATCAAGTGAATATGTTCGAGAATTTCACGAAATTTCAATTTGATATGCCTTTAGCCGATGAAACAGAAGGTACTATAAACGCAATTAATATGAATATGATTAAAGCTGAAAAACATTTTGTTGGACCACAAAGAGGCCCAATTCATTTTAATTTCCCATTTAGGGAACCTCTTATACCAAACGTTAAGCTTAGAAGATATTTATCTTCTAAAAGAAAAATAGCAACTAAATATCAAAAGTCAATTGACTTTTCAAATATTCAAACCTACATTGAAAAGCCTCGTGGTGTTGTTGTAGTTGGAGATACACAAGGTCAAGATTTGTCACAAATCTTAACGTATTCAGCGATTCATAACATTCCAATCTTGGCAGATCCATTGAGTAACTTAAGAAAGTTAAATCATCCAAATGTTATCGCTACTTATGATGCACTTTTCAAAGGTGGTTTAAAAATAGAACCACAATTTATCATAAGAGTAGGGCAACCAGTTATTTCTAAACATTTAAATAATTGGTTGAAAGATATAAAATGTCCACAAATACTTGTTCAAAATAATGATACACCAGATGCATATCCAAAAGTGCCAACAATTTCTGTAGAGTTAAGTCCAAATGATTTCTTCAGACAAGCTCAAGATGTAACACCAACTCAAAATAAAAATTGGCTAGAAAAATGGATAACAATGGATAAAGAAGCAAGAGTATTAATAGATGAGTATATACAAGAAGAAACTGACGAAGGAGCAGCTGTTGGTAGTTTGTTGAAAAAAATGTCGTCTAAAGATACTGTTTTTGTGGGTAATAGTATGCCGATTAGAGATGTTGATACATTCAATTTAGACTCCAAAGCTGAGATTGCAGCAAATAGAGGTGCTAATGGCATTGATGGTGTTGTTTCAACCGCTTTAGGCATGTCAGTTTATAATAAAGTCACATTAATTATTGGAGATATTTCATTCTTCCATGATATGAATGGACTCATTATGAGTAAATTGCATGATCTTGATATTACGATAGTGTGCTTAAACAATAATGGTGGCGGTATTTTTAATTACTTAGCCCCGAAAGAAGAAGCGCCTGAACATTTTGAAAAATTATTCGGTACACCGCTTGATTTAGATTATCAACATGTAGCGCATTTATACGAATTAGGATATGAAAAATTTGAAGATGTTTCTGACTATAAACGTCAAACTTTACCTCAATTTGGTTCTTATTTGTATGAAATTATGACGAATAGAGAAGAAAATACAGAAACACATAGAGAATTATTTGCAAAAATGAGAGGCATTCAATATGTTAACTCACCACGTTAAACAACTTGATGCTGATAAGCCAACGATTATATTATTACATGGTTTTATAAGTGATCACACGACCTTCCATTTAGTCGAAGATGATATAACTAATCAAGGCATTAATGTGATAACTGTAGACCTTCCTGGTCATGGCAGTGATCAATCAAGTTACGATGAAAAATGGTCAATGGAATTTATAGCAAACCACATTAAAAAAATAGTGGACTATTATCAGTTGAAAAATGTCTATCTACACGGATATTCAATGGGCGGACGTGTTGCATTAAGTTTTGCAACTCAATTTCCTGAGTTGTTAAATGGCCTTATATTAGAAAGTGCGAGTCCTGGTTTAGCAAATGATGAAGATAAGCTTAGTCGTATAGAAGTAGATCATAATAGGGCGCGTTATATTCAACATGTAGGTATGAAACAATTTGTAGAAGAATGGTCTCAATTACCACTATTCAAGAGTCAATCGATGCTGTCATCTGAAGAAAGAGAACGTATAAAGCAAATGAGACTTTCACAAACGCCTGATGGACTAAGCAAAGCTTTAATAGATTATGGAACTGGTGTGCAACCTTCATATTGGAAAGCATTACATGCGCTTGAAGTGCCTACATGCATAATAGTAGGAAGCGAAGATAAAAAGTTTATAGAAATAGGTAAACAGATGCACGAAAGTATTAAAAATAGTAAATTTCATATTGTAAATGAAGCTGGTCACACAATTCATGTGGAACAACCCACAAAATTTGATACAATGATAATAGATTTTATTTTAGGAGGCAAATTATGTCAAGACAATGGGAAACTATAAAAGAATATAAAGAAATTAAGTATGAATTTTTCGAAGGAATTGCAAAAATTACGATAAATCGCCCAGAAGTACGTAATGCATTTACACCATTAACTGTACAAGAAATGATCGATGCATTTTCAAGAGCAAGAGACGATCAAAGAGTAGGTTCAATTATTTTAACAGGTGAAGGCGACTTAGCATTCTGTTCAGGTGGAGACCAATCAGTACGTGGACATGGTGGATATGTTGGAGAAGATCAAATCCCAAGACTTAACGTATTAGACTTACAACGCTTAATCCGTGTAATCCCTAAACCAGTTATAGCAATGGTAAGAGGTTATGCTATCGGTGGCGGTCACGTGTTGCATATCGTATGTGATTTAACAATCGCTGCTGATAATGCAAGATTTGGACAAACTGGACCTAAAGTAGGATCATTCGATGCTGGTTATGGATCAGGTTATTTAGCTAGAATCGTTGGACATAAAAAAGCTCGTGAGATTTGGTTCTTATGTCGTCAATATGATGCTAAAGAAGCAATCGATATGGGACTTGTTAACACTGTAGTACCATTAGACAAAATAGAAGACGAAACAGTGCAATGGTGTAAAGAAATGATGGAACACTCACCAACAGCATTACGCTTCTTAAAAGCTGCTATGAACGCAGATACAGATGGACTAGCGGGATTACAACAATTCGCTGGAGACGCAACATTGTTATACTATACTTCAGAAGAAGCGAAAGAAGGTCGTGACGCATTTAAAGAAAAACGTCAACCAGACTTCGATCAATTCCCTAAATTCCCATAATATAGATACAGAGATTGGGATATATCGCTCAACTCAAAATAAATAAGCATATCACGTTACTGATTTTTCTCAGTAAATAGTGATATGCTTATTTTTATAGTAAATGCTTTTTAACGACTTGTTCGATTATTGTAGGTATTTCTTCAAATGCGCTCTTCATATTAATACGTTCTGTAACTTGATGTGCGTCTTTTCCTATAGGCCCGATATTAATAACAGGTGCGCTTATCTCTTTTATATCATTAAAAGGTATAAAGTAAGATTCGTTAAATACTGGAGTTTGATCAATGTAACTTTCAAACCCTAAATCATCTTGTCTATATTTAGCGTAACTTAAATCACTAATACCATTGAAGAAATATTGTCTTTGAGAAACTCTATTAAATTGAGATAAGGAGATTTCACTTACTGTTTCTACTATTTCATCAATAAACGAATCCTCTGATGAGTGAGCTGCCGGATAATAGGGTGGCGCAAAGAATGTTATGACACTTGGTCCAAGCTCCTTGAGCATATGCATGAAGCGATCAGTGATCTCTATTGATTGTGCTCTGTCATCATGTATGTGTTCAATGACCTCATTTATGACATGTTTTATATGCGCTTCTCCAAATTCTTTAATTGCTAAATCTTTTAATTCTTTAAAAGTTAATACATTTATAGATATATTTTTAAGATAACCTTCAGATTTTAAAATTTCTTGGTAAGATTTCTCACAAGTTGAAACAGCTTCTTTTACGACATTATTAAAAATTGTAAAGATATCCTCGGCGTTTCGTTGAAACAAGAATACATTATATAAAGCCACTGTACGGAAAGGCGTTTGTACATCATAGTGGTCTTTAATATCTCGACTCATAAGAGAAACGGGGAGTGGTGTGATTTCGTCTTTATAATGTTCTTTAAATAATGTGCTATATTCCATCTTGTTATTAATAAAGCTTTGAATGTAATTTGAACTGATACCGTTTAAAGGTTGCCCGACATGTGTTTCTTTACCATAACATAGTGTAGAGGGCATAATTTTTCCTATAGTACCTGAATAAATGTAATGGTTTGAATCTTTTTCTGCTTGTGAAAATGTTGGTTCACTATTTAAATGTAAGACGATTTCTAAATTGTCTTCTTTACGAATTTGATTCAGTCTTTCAACTGCTTTATGCATACCTTTAGATTCAACTTCTTCGTCTGGAACAGAAATGACTATAATATTGATATCCCACGCTTCTCGAATGGCTTTTTCAATAAGTGACATATGTATCATAAGGCCGGGTTTCATATCCATAGAACCACGTCCAAATAAGTAATTACCAGAATGGATATCTTCTTTACCATCAGGTGTTAAATACTTGTCATCTATGCGGAAAATTTCTGTAATGTGATCCATATCAAATGCTGCTTCTTTATACTCACTATAGTCATCGACACCAACTGTATCAAAGTGACTAATACACACAAGTGTTTTTTTAGTTTTTGGCGCTTTATAATATGCCAATACTGCATGTCGACCATCCCCAGTCGGATGCAATATAACTTGATCGGAATATTTTTTGAAATAATCGAGTTTTAAGTATTGTTGCTTTAAAAAATATGGAAAGGATTTTTCACCTTCAGAATGTGTAATGGAATCATGCTGTACTAAGTTTTTTAATAAATTTTTTCGATCTTCAAATGTTTGCCATAAAAAGTTCATTAAAATTCAGCCCCTTTAAAATACTTCTTGAATCATTCTTTCCAATCTATTCAATCCTTCTTCAAGGGATTTTATATTATAAGCATATGAAATTCTTATATAGCCTTTGCCAATATGTGTGAAAGCTGAACCAGGTACGATTGCTACATGATAGTCTTCGAGCGCTTTCATACAAAATTCGTAATCATCCATACCAAATTGTGATATTTGAGGGAATATATAAAATGCGCCTTGAGGTTTTTCATTCAAGATAAAGCCCATTTCAATTAAACGTTTATAAACATAATCACGACGTTCAATATACGCTTTGTTCATTTCTTTTGGTGAGTCGATTGCATTTGTAAGTGCTTCTATAGCAGCATATTGGCTTGGTACGTTTGCGCAAATACAATTATATGCATGAACAAAAGTTAATTGCTTCATTACATATTCAGGTCCGAGTAGAAAACCAATGCGTAAACCTGTCATAGAGTGTGATTTACTTAATCCACCTAATAAAATACATTGGTCTTTAATAACATCATATGAAGCAAATGATGTGTGTGGTTGGCCAAAAGTATTTTCAGCATAAATTTCATCGCTGATGATGTATATAGGGTAGGCTTTAAACACGTCAATGAGTGCTTCGACTTCTTGCTGGTTTAAAGTTATACCAGTTGGATTGTTAGGATAGTTTAATAATATTGCTTTAGTTTTATCGGTAATATGAGCTTCAACTAAGTCTGGTGTTATTTTTAATCCAGTTTGGGTAGTATCTATGTATATAGGTTTAGCCCCTAATAATTCAATGAGAGGGACGTAGCCGGCATATACAGGAGATGGTATTAATACTTCATCACCTTGTTCAATTATGCCTCTTAAAGTAGTATCTAACGCTTCACTTGCACCATTAGTTATTAATATTTCATTTGTTGTAAAAGAAGCATTGAAACGATTTTTGTAATAAGATTGTACAACTTTTCTCAGTTCTAACAATCCTGCATTATGAGAATAAGACGTAAAATTTTGATCGATTGCATCTTTCATTGCTTCTTTAACACTTACTGGTACTAGAAAGTCAGGTTGTCCAACAGTCAAGTTTACGACATCATCAATTTCAGGTATGCGGTTAGATATAGCTCTTATACCAGACACTTGAAGTTGAGATGCAAATTTATTTAATGGTAATTGCATTTTTTTCACCTCTTCAAAACGATAATTTAATTATAACGTTAAAAAGAGAACAAATAAATGAATATAGCAAAAATTTAGAAAACGTATTACAATAAGGGAAACATTACAATAAAAGGGGATGTTTATATGGTGGACTTAAATAATATGAATCAACGATTAAAGTTATTACTTTCTTTAAATATTTTTGAATGGTTACCACATCCAACTTTTGTGCTCATACAAAATAATGATGAACAATGGATGATTTCATTTGAAGAAGATTCAATACATATATATAGAGCAGAAGCTCAGTTACCACATTTTCATCGTTACTATTTCGGACAAGATAATCGCCTTATTAAAAATGCACAATTTCACATTAAATTTAAATCAAAAGAAGAACTGTCATTTGATGAAAGAAAATTTGTTTCTGATTTTATGCAACCTACAGAAAAAAAAGAGAATCCTATTTTATTTATACAATCAGATACACCTTATACCCAAGAGTGGATTGATTACTTAACATATTTACTAAGTGCAAGTTATGAAGTGTTAGAAAACCTATACAATAATAATCATGAACTCGCACCGGTAACACATAAACATGTCCAAATACCAGCCTATTTATTAAATAGTGAAGATAAATATATTGGTACGATTCCATATGAATCTTTAATTAGATAAATTTCAATCTCGATATAACAAAAAAAGCCTATCCTTTGAGTGTTTAAAGGATAGGCTTTTTAATTATTCTTTCTTTTTAGGTGGTTTTTTAATATTAACAATTGGGTTAGCGTAGTGCCTAACGAGATCACTACTGAAGAAATAAACAATTATGATAGTAATGAGCACAATTGCAACCCAAACATACGGTTGATCTAATAGCATTCTATCCCATTCTTTTGAACGGAATAAACCAACGAAAAGTCCATGAAGTAGGTAGATAAACATCGTTCTTGAACCAATATAAGTCAGGGGTAATTTTCGTTCGGGTATTAAATTCATAAAACTTAAAGTAGATACGAAAATAACGACATAAATGAACAACCTTTTTAAAGAACTGTATACATCAACATCACTTTCAAGTGCTGAGTAAGGTTTGCTACCAAATAACCATTCAAAGTTATAATCAGTTAATAAATAAGCAATGAAAATAGCGAATAAACTCAATGTTGAAAGCCATAAATACTTTTTATTTCTTAAAATAAACGATTGTTCTTTATTAATATAATATCCTAATAAGAATATCGGGAAGAATACGAATGTTCTTGATAGACTAAGTTTTGCATTGATAAAATCAAAGTAACCAACTACTAAACCTACTATTATAGCTACAGTAAATGTTATATAAGGATTGAAGTTTCTTACGAAATGCAATATAACATGCCATGAGAATAGACTGACTAAGAACCACATAGCCCATTGAGGATCAAAGGGACTAATATTCAACGTATCGTCTCTGTCTATATAGTAATAATATAAACCATAAAATAATTGGAATATAAGATAAGGTAATAAAAGCTTTATTGTAATTTTTTTTATGTAACCTGGTTTACCTACACTTTTTGCGAAAAATCCTGATATAAGAACAAATGCGGGCATATGGAAACTATATATAAACATGTACAATGCTTTAAATATATGACTATCATTAACATAAGATCTTGTTAAATGTCCGAAAACAACTAACACAATTAAGAAAAATCTAGCGTTGTCAAAATAATGATCTCTTTCTTTATCGTTTGGCATGAAAAGTGCTCCTCTAAATCGATTGTCTACAGTTTACTTGAAATGTAGATTATAAATTAAAATTTCTGAAAGTACAAATAAAAATAATAGAATATAAACTAAAAAAATCAAACCAATGCCTTGATGGCATTGGTTTATTAAATATTTGATTAATAATTATGATTTATATTGATCTACATCGTAATATTGACCATCTGTTTGAATCTGTTGATAGAAGTCACTAATACGTCGGGCGTTAGATTTTGCGAAATCTACACCAGTAGCATATTGATGTACACCAGGATTTTGTGGATTGAATCTCATTTTATATAATGTGTTTTGTCCAGCTTTAATGTAATTGTTTGATATAAATTGAGCGCCACCTAATATCGCTTTTTCAGGTGTATTCCAACCAGCTTGTTGAGCATACTTAATACCACCGTATAATGCATTGTTATCAATCGCACCGACACCAAACATATTATAATATTTAGTTTGAGGATTTAAGTCAACTTTTCCATTTTTATCAATAGCACCACCATTTGCTAATTGGCTTGTACCATTACCTGTTTCTAATAACGCATGTGAGATTAAATAAATTTCATTAACACCAACAGCTTTTGCAGCTTGGCTAAATGCTTCACCTTGGTTTTCTAAAATGCCTTTACCGCGAAGTAAGTCATTTAATTTAGAAACAGAGATGCCTTGTGATTTATTTAAATCTAAAAATTGATATTTTTGAACTGGATCATTTACGTACTTAGTTGTATCCATTGAATCTTTAACTTCAGCTCTAGTAGCATTTCTCACACCACTTGGTAATACTTTTTTAGGTTCAGAGCCATTTCGTAATGCCATTTGAATATTTACTGCTTCGTCAAGTGTATAAGGACTAGTTGAAATATTCGTTGCCTCAGTAGCTAGTTGTAAATATTTAGAGTTAATCCATACAGTTTTACCATTGAGAATACCTTTATACCAAAGTTCATTCTCAATTTGTTGTGAAGAAATAACTTTGAAATAAGCATATTGATAATTTTGTAATGAACCTAGTAATGTATTTTTTGAAACATGTGGTTGGCTATAGAAGTAGCCAGTGTTATCAAAAATTAAATAGTTAGTATAATTTTCTTTTAAAGCAATTGGTTGATTGTTTACTGCACTATATTTAATCGCATTAGTTTTCTTAGGTTGTGCAGGTGTAGCTTGTTTTACTGCTTTAGGTTGAGCTTTAGTTGTTTGTAATTGCACATCACGCGCATTAACCCATCCTAAAGGTATGGCATTGTTATCTTGTAATAAATAGAATGTTTGATTATTATAAGTTGATTGTTTACCAATTTTAAATGTTTTTCCAGCTTTATTAAGAGCAGGGACAGTTTTTTGATCATAAACTGATGTATAAACACCAGAAATGTTTTGATTAACTTTACCAACATAATTCACTCTAACTGTTTTCGCAACTGAATTAGAAGCTGTAGACTTCGCCACAGGTTTAGATTTCACTGAATTAGAAGCTGTAGACTTCGCCACAGGTTTAGGTTTCACTGTATTAGAAACAGCAGTCTTCGCAACAGTTTTAGGTTTTACCGTATTAGAAGCGGTAGACTTCGCCACCGGTTTAGGTTTAACCGTATTAGAAGCGGCAGGCTTCGCACTAGTTTGCAGTTGAACGTCGCTAGATTTAACCCAACCTAATGGCGTACCGTTACTATCTTGTAATAAATAGAACACTTGATTATTATAAGTTGATTGTTTTCCTATATTGAATGTTTTACCAGCTTTATTAGTCGCTGATTTAGTTGTTGTATCATATACAGAACTGTAAACACCTGAAATATTTGGATTAACTGTACCTTTATACTTAACGACGACTGTTTTAGCTGGACTACTAACAGGTTTAGTCGCAACTGGTTTAGGTTTCACTGTACTAGAAGTAGCAGGCTTAGCTACAGGTTTAGGTTTTACTGTATTAGAAGCGGCAGGCTTAGCTACAGGTTTAGGTTTAACCGTATTAGAAGCGGCAGGCTTAGCTACAGGTTTAGGTTTCACCGTATTAGAAGCAGCAGGCTTAGCTACAGGTTTAGGTTTTACTGTATTAGAAGCGGCAGGCTTAGCCACAGGTTTAGGCTTCACCGTATTAGAAGCGACAGGCTTCGCAGTATTTTGCAATCGAACATCGCTAGATTTAACCCAACCTAATGGCGTACCGTTACTATCTTGTAATAAATAGAACACTTGATTATTATAAGTTGATTGTTTTCCTATATTGAAAGTTTTACCAGCTTTATTAGTCGCTGATTTAGTTGTTGTATCATACACAGAACTGTAAACACCTGAAATATTTGGATTAACTGTACCTTTATAGTTAACGACGACAGTTTTAGCTGGACTACTGACAGGTTTAGTTGGTTTAGTCGCAACAGGTTTAGTTGGTTTAGGTTTACTTACTACTGGTTTAGTAGGTGTAGCTGGTTTAGGATTAGATACAACAGGTTTAGATGGTGCAGTTAAATGACCTGTTTTATATGAATATTTCTCACGAACTAAATCAATAAGTTCGTTAAAAGTATAGTTATTTTCAGCAAACCATCCATAAGGATCACTATGATCAGTACCGCCTAAATATCTTGAAACAGCATCATGAGACCATAAAGTACCAGTACCATCATTTTCAGCGCTATCTAATGGCAAGCCATAATAAGCTAAGTTAGTGGCAATATAATCAGCATAGTTATTAATAGAACGTGCGAAACGATCACCACCATAAACACGAACAAGTTCTACATGTATGAAACGTTGGTTAGCAACACCACCAGCACCCCATGCAAGATAGTCAGTAGGCGCAACCTCAATAATGTTTTTGTCATCTACAAAAGCATGAACAAAGGCACTTTGATAGTTGTTTTTCATATAAGCAATTTCACCTTGAATAGTTGAGTTAGGATTTGCCGTTTCATGTGCAATGATACCTTCAGGCTTACCAACACCATGACGATAAGGAATTTTAGGAATATGACTAGAAAAGTCCTCTACATATCTAGGAACCGCATAATTGTTACTTCTAATTTGGCTGTTTGTTCTTGAACTTACAGTTGGATTGTATGTTCTCGTAGTCGCAGCAGCTCTTCTAAAAGTAGGCGCACCACTAACAGATCTAAACGCAAAAGTACTAACTTGAGGTTTTTCATTAGTTGTTTCTAATTCAACGTTATTATTGCCGTCTTGATCAGCTACATTTTTAGAAGCTGGTTCTTCTGAATCAGCAACGTTAGAAGTATCTTCAGTAGTATTATTTTCAACGTTTTTATTGCCGTCTTGATCAGCTACGTTTTTAGAAGTTGTATCTTCAGTAGTGCTATTCCCAACATCTTTATTGTCGTCTTGTTCAGTTACGTTATTAGAAGCTGTATCTACAGAATCCGCAACGTTAGAAGTGTCTTCTGTAGTGTTATTTTCAACATCTTTATTGCCGTCTTGATCAGTTACGTTATTAGAAGCTGTATCTACAGAATCCGCAACGTTAGAAGTGTCTTCAGTAGTACTGTTCTCAACATCTTTATTGCTTTCTTGATCAGCTACGTTATTAGTAGTTGTATCTTCAGAATTAGCAACATTAGAAGTGTCTTCAGTAGTGTTATTTTTAACATCTTTATTGCTTTCTTGATCAGCTACGTTATTAGTAGTTGTATCTTCAGAATCCACAGTGTTAGAAGTGTCTTCAGTAGTATTATTTTTAACATCTTTATTGCCGTCTTGTTCAGCTACGTTGTTAGTAGGTGTATCTTCAGAATCCACAGCGTTAGAAGTATCTTCAGTAGAGTTATGTTCAATATCTTTATTGCTTTCTTGATCAGCTACTTTATTAGAAGTTGTATCTTCAGAATCAGCAACATTAGAAGTGTCTTCAGTAGTGCTATTCTCAACATCTTTATTGTCGTCTTGTTCAGTTACGTTATTAGAAGCTGTATCTTCAGAATCAACAACATTAGAAGTGTCTTCAGTAGTACTGTTCTCAACATCTTTATTGTTGTCTTGTTCAGCTACGTTATTAGAAGCTGGTTCTTCCGAATTAGCAACGTTAGAAGTGTCTTCAGTAGTACTGTTCTCAACATCTTTATTGTTGTCTTGTTCAGCTACGTTATTAGAAGCTGGTTCTTCCGAATTAGCAACGTTAGAAGTATCTTCAGTAGTACTGTTCTCAACATCTTTATTGCTTTCTTGATCAGCTACGTTATTAGAAGTTGTATCTACAGAATCCACAGTGTTAGAAGTGTCTTTAGTAGTGTTATTTTCAACATCTTTGTTGTTGACTTGTTCAGCTACGTTGTTAGAAGTTGTATCTACAGAATCCACAGCGTTAGAAGTGTCTACAGTAGTGCTATTTTCAACATCTTTATTGCTTTCTTGATCAGCTACGTTATTAGAAGTTGTATCTACAGAATCCACAGTGTTAGAAGTGTCTTTAGTAGTGTTATTCTCAACATCTTTATTACTGTCTTGGTCAGCTACATTTTTAGAAGCTGGTTCTTCTGAATTAGCAACATTAGAAGTGTCTTGAGTAGCGTTGAGTTCAGTATCTTGTGCATTTTCAGTGCTGGCTAAATCTAATGTTGAGTCATTAGATTTAGTTGTATCTTCATTTTTACTTGGCTCATCTATAATAGATGGGTCTTTATACGCTTTGCTACCTGAAACGCTTAAAGATTGGTTTTTTAATTCCTTTTGTTCACCTTGAATTTGACTAGCATTGTTATGTTGCTCAATGATGTTTTTGTTATCATTGTTAGTTGTTTGTTCTGCATTCACTTGATGAGAAACAAGTGTCGTACCTGCTAGAGTCATTGCAACAAGTGCGGGGGTTTTGTAATAGAATTTTTTATCCATAAACAATCTCCTTTGAATAGGTATTTTATTTAATAACAGTATAAGGCTTTTTATCTATAAAGAACGAAAATTGTTTGATTTGTAATGTAAGTTTAATATTTGAGATATATAATATTTTAGTCAAAAGATAATGTCATATGATAGTGGGGGATGTTTTCTTCTAAGAATTCTGCGCCTTCAGCTACATATCCTAATTTTTCATAAAATCCTTTTGCATGAGATTGTCCATTTAAAACAGTACCTAAATATCCATCTTCTTTAGCTTTAAGATTTATAAAATTCATCACTTTTTTGCCATACCCATATTTTCTATAGGGCTTTAACACTGCTACGCGTTCAACTTTTGCGTAGCCATTATTATATGTTCTATATCGTCCAACTGCAGCTGGTTCTGAATCATGATATAGAATGATATGTTTAGAAATATCTTCATATTCATCTATTTCAGCATCTAATGGCACACCTTGTTCTTCTACGAAAACAGTTTTTCTAATACTAAATGCATCTTGTTTTTCTATATCATTTTCAACTATTTTTATCATTGTGATACCTCCATAAAATTGATTCATTTTATTATACATTAATATGATTATTAATGGCGTAAGTAAGAATTAAACCGCTTCACATAAGTAATGAAAAGTATAAGCACAAGTGGTTTATATACGTCTCATTATAAAAAAACTGTCACAAAGCTATTTTCATAACTTTATGACAGTCTATAGTCGTGTGTATTTTAATTTTGAATGGCTTCTCTTCTAACAATTGCTGTATATTGCCAAAATAATCTAAGTTGGTGAAGGTTCCAATTTGTGATTCCCATTGTATAACCGCTTGGTGTAAATATTTGAATTTGACTTGTTTCTAATGCAGCGGCAACGAGATATTGTAAGTGGACACTTAATGATTTCATTTCTTCTGTTAGTCCTGTTTCTGTATATACCCACGAGAATGGTAGGGGATTATCGAAAATATTAATAGCATTGAATATTTCTGGTATTGCTATGATATAACATGCACCATCTACTATTGGATCATGGTTTGCTTGATTATAGTAAAGTAACAACGCTTCGTAATTTTCATGATGTTCATGATTTACATAATATAAATTTTTTCTAAAGTTAGATAAATCTCCAGAATGGATGATTTGATTTTCTAAAGCATCAAACATCGTATTGATTTGTTCATACTTTTCATAAGTTTTACGTTCAATCATATTATCCCTCCTTCACTAGTATACTTCTGGACTTGGTTGCTGTGTATTAGGATCTACGCCTTGGTTATATTGTTCAGGAGCTTGTTGTGGTGCTTCTTGTGGTATTTCCTGAGATGGCACTTCCTCTGAAGGAGCTTGTTCTACAGGAGCCTGTTCACTAGGTTGTTCTACAGGTTGTTCTACCGATTCTTCTGTATCAGGTTCTATTGCTGGCTCAACTGTTTCAGCGGAATCGTCAGAATTAGCTGGATTACCACTTTTCAGACTTTTTTTCGAAACTTCAACATAAGGCATTAAATCTCCATACGCTTGAGTCATAAGGTAATTCATCATTTCTGTTTTCTTAGTTTGTGGTAATTTTAAATCTTTTCTAAGTTTGTTAGACAACTCTAATAAGTTATCTAAATCTGGATTGAAGAAATAAACACCATTATAATTAGCATCTGTACCAGATAATTGCTCTGTTTTAATTTTGACTTTACTAGAAGAGTACGTAGTCGCTAAATTTTGAATATCTTCAAATGAGAAATTATGTTTAGCATTTTTACCTACAATTTTAACTAAATCATCTAGCTTATTAATTGAATTCGTTTTTTGTGCTTTTTTGATAATCGCTTTTATCATTTCCATTTGTCTCTTACCACGCTCTAAATCTGAATCTTGTTTTCTTGAACGTACAACGGCAAGTGCTTCATCACCAGTTAAATTCTGTTTACCTTTTTTAACTTTAATTCTGCCCTTATCTTCTGTGTTAGGTTCATTTAAGTTGAATGGAACATCATATTCAATGCCACCCAGTTCATCAACTACTTCAACAAAAGCTTCCATATTGATACGTGCATAGTAGTCAACTGGAACATTTAATGTAGATTCAACACTTTCCATTGAACCTTCTGGACCATCTATTGCATGAGCATGTGTAATCTTGTCATAGTATTTAACGGCAGGTATATAGCTTAATGTATCTCTTGGAATACTTACCATACGGATTTGCTTTTTATCTCTATTAAATGTTGTGTAAATCATTGCATCTGTACGAGATTGGTCAGCTTTTTGGCCGCCTTCACGTCTCGACTTGCTATCATCTACACCTAAGAATAGGACTGATATATGATCCAAACTCGGATCTACAGGTCTATCCCTTAAAGATGATTTGCTTTTTTTAGAATCAAGAAAAGAATCATTTATAGCACCTTTAGTTTCAAGATAAAGCATAAGACCAAATACTACGGGTAGAATCATGAGAATTATTGACATCAAAAGTAAACCGATCTTTGAGAATCTTTTCATATTTTATATTTACCCTTCTATTCGTATTGTGATTTGAAATATCTATTTTTGCATATTATACATCATATATGATTATACAAGTAAAATTCAACAATTTAAATGAATTACGTTTATGGATTAATAAATGTATAATGTAAATTTCTTGTAAAATTTATGGAAATGGTGTAAATTATAGTGAAGAATGTGAGGTGAAACAAATGGCAAAAGTACTAGAAAAAGATTTGAATAGCATAAGTGAACAAATTGAATTGAATAGAGAGAATTCGTTTGATGTCATTAAGCCACAGACAATTAATGTACTAGGTTTGCCATTTGCAAACTTAACAGCATATGAGATGGTTGAGCGAATTAAATATTTTGTCAATCAAGAAACGAATGATAATTTATTTATTGTAACTGCAAATCCCGAAATAGCACATTATGCTTATAACAATAATCATTACCAAAGACGTATTAAGCATGCAGATTATATTGTACCAGATGGTATTGGTATCGTTAAAGCAGCTAAATATTTGAATACACCTTTGAAAGAACGTATTCCTGGTATAGAGTTGATGGAAGAAATGTTGAACATTGCGAATGCTAGTAGTAAAAGAGTCTTCTTGTTAGGTTCATCTAAAGAAGGCGTGAAAGCTACTAGAAAAATTTTAGAAGCGCAATATCCTAATATCACATTCGACCATAAACATGGTTATAAGCATGTTCTGGATTATAAAGTCACTAAGAAGATTAAAAAATTCGATCCTGACTTTATTTTTGCAGCAATGGGATTTCCTAAACAAGAAGACTGGATTTACTATAACCGACATCACTTTAAACATACCGTGATGATGGGTGTAGGTGGATCATTTGATGTAATAAGCGGAAATGTTAAACGTGCACCTAAAATGTTTATTAAACTTAACTTAGAATGGTTATATAGAATTATAACAGATTTAAAACGTGTTAATCGTGCATTTAAGATTCCAATGTTTTTAAAAGAAGTACAGTTTCAAAAATCAAGCAGACCTAAAAAGAATAAATATGATTATATGAAAAATAGATAATTTTTAATAGAGCATCTTGTTATTGTGGGCTATGGCTTACATCAACAAGATGCTTTTTTATTAATTGTATTGTTAACTAAATGATATGATAGAGTTAACAATAAAAGTAGGTGAACAATTTATGAAAATATTAGATTTAATTAAAGAACAAGTAAGTTTAAAACAAACAGAGAACGCAATTTTTATAGAAGACGAGTCAATCTCATATAAAGAATTGTGGGAGGAATCTGAAATTTTAGCGAATAAGTTAAGTTATTATCCTGAGAAAGTGATGATAGGTATTGCGATTCATCATCCACTACAATTTATAAAATGGTATATTGCGGCATTAATGAATAAGCAAATTCCATGTGTAGTCGATGCTAATCTAACAAATGAAAAATTAAATGAATTGGCACATATTTATAGTATACAAGTATTTGTAAATGATGCTAATGACATCACATATATGAAACATTCTAAACTAAATAATGTTCCTGATGACATTTTACATATCGGTTTTACTTCAGGTACTACAGGTACTCCAAAAGCTTATATGCGTAATCATGATTCTTGGATCAAGTCTTTTGAGTATAATGAACAGTTAATGAACGCTTATAGCCAAATTATAGTAGCGCCTGGTCCTCATGCGCATTCTTTATCTTTGTATGCTCTCATTTTTGCTTTAAGTAGCGGGCGAGGATTTATAGGTCAACGTAATTTTAATGCGCAATCACTTGAAAAAGTGATGAACAATATCAACCAGCCTAAAACACTGTTTATTGTGCCGACGATATTATATAGTTTGATAAATTATAAAGTGAATTTAAACAATGTTAATAGCATATTCTCATCAGGTGCCAAATTATCTCCTAATATATTTCAAAAATTTAAAAATCAATATCCATATATAGATATTATTGAATTTTTTGGTAGTTCAGAAGCGAGCTTTATTAGCTATAATATTAATGGAGATGCACCATGTGGTTCAGTTGGTAAACTATTTCCAAGTGTTAAAGTTAAAATAGAAGACCAAGATAAAGACAATGTTGGAAGATTGTATGTTAAAAGTGACATGACCTTCAGTGGTTATTTAAATGAGGAAATGAGAGAAGATTGGATTAAAATAGGTGATTGGGCTTCCATCACAGAACAAAATGAATTGTATTTATATGGTAGAGAAAGTGACCGATTAATTATAGGCGGCAAAAACATTTATCCTGAAATCATTGAACAAAATCTGTTGAAATGTGATGAAATTGAAGAGTTGATCATCATAAGTGAAAAACATGAAAAATTTGGTGAAATAGCTGTCTTAATTTACAAAGGACAAGTAGAACTAACGTATTTAAAAGTCAAAAATTTCTTGTTGAATTGTGGTTTAAGTCGTTATGAAATACCATCTAAATTAATAAAAGTTAACAAAATGTTATATACATCTAGTGGAAAGATAGCTAGGCATAAGATGAAATCTACATACGATTTAGGAGGAGAACGATGGAACCAGTTATTGTAGCTGCAAAAAGAACACCATTTGGTAAATATGGTGGGATATTTAAACATTTAGAACCTGAAATGTTATTAAATCCTTTATATGAATATTTATTGAATGAACATAGTGATGCTTTAGAAAATTTATCAGAAGTCGTGTTAGGGAATGTCGTAGGAAATGGTGGAAATATAGCAAGAAAGTCATTGTTAGAAGCTAAATTATCCAAACATATACCTGGTGTAACAATTGATAGACAGTGCGGTTCTGGACTTGAAGCTGTTACGTATGCTTGCAGAATGATACAAGCAAACGCTGGAGAGATCTATATTGCAGGTGGTGTAGAAAGTACGAGCAGATCACCATGGAAAATAAAAAGACCACAGTCAGTTTATGAATCCGATGTTCCAAACTTTTTTGAAAGGGCTTCTTTTGCACCTGATGGAGAAGATCCATCAATGATTGAAGCGGCTGAAAATGTTGCTCAAGTTTATCAAGTTTCAAGAGAAGCTCAAGATGAGTTTGCATATTCTAGTCATCAAAAAACGATAGCTGCTATAGAACAAGGGCATATATCTCATGAAATATTACCAGTTAAAGTGAGGAATGAGTGGATTGATCGTGATGAAAGCATTAAACCAAGGTTGAATTTAAAGACATTGTCTCGCTTAAAGCCATTAATTAAAGATGGCACTGTGACTGTCGGTAATAGTTGTATGAAAAATGATGGTGCAGTTTTACTTTTGATTATGAGTAAAGAAAAAGCCGTTTCATTAGGATATCATGAAGGTTTAGAATTTGTAGATAGTGTTGTGAAAGGTGTAGATCCAAATATATTAGGTATCGGTCCTGTGCCCGCAATTGAGCAATTGTTAAAAAAGCGTGATTTAAGTATTAACCAAATTGATGGTATTGAATTTAACGAAGCGTTCAGCTCACAAGTATTAGCATCTAAAGAGATGTTAAACATCCCTGATGATAAGTTTAATATTTATGGAGGTGCATTAGCTATAGGCCATCCATACAGTGCAAGTGGCGCTCAGCTTATAACGCGATTATTTCATATGAAGCATATCGACACATCGATTGCTACAATGGGAATAGGAGGAGGAATGGGGCATGCAGCACTATTCAAAAGATGGAATGGAAGTCATTAATATACTTTTTAATAAAGAAGAAGTAGATGCATATAAAACAATCGTGCAAACTAATGATCAATCTGAATTTATTCCTCTTCTATTTTTAGCAAGTGTATGGTCGAAATTTCAAATATTCGAGCATTTTCTCAAAAAAGAAATATATTTAAGAGAAACTTCTGTCGATAAGTTAAAAGATTTAAGTGTAGATACAATGTACGAAGCGGTTTTAAGAAAAGAAAAACAATATAAAATAAAATCATACAATGTTTATCAATTTAGCCTAACAATAAAAAAAGATTTGATAACATATGTAACAATTAAACAAATGTTTATAGAAAAGTGAGGTAAGGTATGAAATTCGATAAAGAAGTCGTTGAAACATACTTGAAAATAATTAATGACAATAATCCTATTCATAGTGAAATTGTACCAGGCCAGCTCATATGTGAATGGTTATTAAATGAAGTTAGCTGGCGAAAATATACAGTGCAATATAAGAAACCCATATATATAAACGAATTTTTGAAAAAAGAAATTACGAAAGACAAGATATACTGTACCAATGAACATGGAATCGTGAAAATAGTAGTAAAAAATTGTGAGTAAAAAAGAGTCACTCAATAAATGAACAAATGTTTAATAATAAATAGTGATATTGATTTATTTTACAATCTAATTAAAATCATGTACTCTTTTTTAAGTAACAAAAATATGTTAGATGGAGTACTTATGAATAGAAAACATGAAATTACATATGCTAGGGCAATATTTTGTTTAATTATTGTAGCAGTTCATATATTGTCCAATTATTTAAGAGATGTAGAATTACAAGATAGTAACAGAATGATTGTATTGTCATTTCAAATCTTAATACTTTTTGCTACACCATGCTTTATCATATTGTCAGAGTCATTAATATCAATGGTATATAAAGATAAATTACCTCAGAATTTTTTATTGAAAAGATTCAAGTATATTATGATTCCGTATTTCTTAATAGGTTCATTTTATATTTATACTAAGTACGAAGTTGAGGGTAATAAAGAAACATATTGGCAATTATATAAAGATCAATTATTAATTGGAAATTGGTATGGTT
The DNA here is from genome assembly GCF_029024305.1 of Mammaliicoccus vitulinus. Classification (NCBI taxonomy): domain Bacteria; kingdom Bacillati; phylum Bacillota; class Bacilli; order Caryophanales; family Staphylococcaceae; genus Mammaliicoccus; species Mammaliicoccus vitulinus. The sequence continues at coordinate 1,878,501 of NZ_CP118974.1, read as the reverse complement.
GGTTTGTAATCGTCATATTCCAATTTTACATTTTACACATGTTGTTCCATAAAGCGTTAAGTAAATCAAACCCATTTATTATACTAATGATTAGTTTTGTTATTAGTTTTACACATTCGTTTTTAATGTACGATAATGAGACATATATTCATTGGTGGAACGAGTATTATCCATTATTTCATAGAACATCAATCTTATATTGGTTATTCTATTTTATATTTGGGTTCTATTTAGGAAGATATTATAATGAAGTGCTCGCTTTTATAGAGAAAAGATATATTTGGTTAGTAAGTAGTCTTGCCGTTGTTATCATGTCGATTATTTATTCCATATATCAAAATGATGTTACAGTAGTTCAATCTAATAGATATGATATTCTTTTATATTCAGTATTAGCATTCTTATTTATATTATTAATTGCTAAAAAGTTAGCGAAATTTGATATTAGTTTCTTATACTTTATAGGTGAAATATCATTCTTTATTTATTTAACACATAAAATAATGGTTTATTATATGGCAAAGTATACGTTCCACTTTATAGATCAATTCTTCATTTATAATATAGCGACGTATTTATTCGCATTATCATTAAGTGTAGGGCTTGCAGTAATACTTTCATTTTTACCTTTTTCTAGATTTTTAATAGGTAGAAATTCCATTAATTCTATGATTAAAGGTAATTACAATATGCGCTAGCAAGTAGAATTTAAAATAGAAAATAATAAAAGCACGACACGTAGACTGACTGAACTGTACCCTGTCAAGTAGACAACTAAATAATAAAAATGTCATTTTTGGTCGAATTCATAGCTAAGCTATAGATTCGGCCATTTTTAATGTAATTCGATTAGTATTATAGAAACGAATGTATTTTGTTATTTCAATCACTGCTTGTTCATAATTTATAAAAGAAAAATTCTTTTTTCCTTTATAGATTTCACTTTTCATCATTCCCCATCCTGATTCCATTGGACCATTATCAATACAACAACCTACACGCGACATACTTTGAATCATGTTATGATTTCTTAATTTTGCTTTGAATCTTCTAGAAGTATATTGAAAACCTCTATCACTATGAAATATAATACCCTTGGTATTTTTCACTTGTTTAACAGCTTTATCAAATGTATTAAATACTAATTGGTTATTATTTGTACTACTCAATTCATAGCTTAAAATTTTTTTGCTACCTAAATCATATATAGCACTTAAGTATATTTTCTTACCATTCTTTAATTTGAATTCAGTCACATCAGTTAACCATTTTTTATTTTTCTCAACTTCATTAAATGATCTATTTAAAATATTTTGTGCAGTTACTTCAGGAGTAAAAGAGTTATATCGCTTGGCTTTGCGACATATAATAGCTTTTAATTTTAATTGCTTCATTAATCTATATACTCGCTTATGATTTACACGTTTATTTAATTTAAGACGAATATAGATGTAAATGCGTCTATAACCATAAATACCTTGATATTGATGATAGATATCGTTGATATCTTCCATTAATGCATTGTTTTCAAGCTCTCTCTTAGATTGTTTTCTGTTTGTCCATTTATAATAACTTGATCTATTTATTCCTAAAACACTACATAACCACTTAATTGGGTATTTATTTTTTAGCGCTTTGATCGTTTTGTACGACGCGATTTGTTTACTTTTTGATTCATCATCTCTCTTTCGAATTCTCTCCGCTTTTTTAAAACCTCGTTCTCCATTTCTAAATATTTATTTCGTTCTTTTAATGCTTTAATTTCAGCATCTTTTATTTCTTCTTCTGTCATTATGGATTGAGGTTTCCCTTTGCCTCTTCCATCTTCTAAACCAGCATTACCATGAGCTTTATATTTTTTTACCCAATTATAAACTTGGCCATAAGTCACTGAGTATTTTTCAGCGATTGTTTTATAATCACTATTATTTTCTATGTAATCTTTAACTATTTTAATACGTTCTTCTAAACTCGTTTTTCTCGCTTTCATCGTATACACCTCGGGTTTTGGAGAATATGTTTTGTTCTCTTTACCCATAGTATAACGTTTTATCCAATTACGAATAGTAGTATGTGAAGAAATATTATATTTAATAGCCAACTGTGTTAAAGATAAATCCTCATTAAAATACTCATTAACAATTTGTAATTTAAAAGATGATGAATATGAGTTATTTTTTGTTTTAGGTAACAATCCATTAATGCCATATAATTTATACCTATGATATTTTTCCCCTAATCTACCATGAGTAATATTTAATGATAACATCTCAATCACGTTTAAAAAGCTATATCCTTCCTCATATAATTCAAAAGCTTTCAATAAGATATTGATATCTACTTTCATTTTTCTAGTCATAATAAAACTCCCTGTTAAGTTTTCACTATTTACGTGACTACTTAACAGGGAGCATATCAGACCTCTACATGTCGTGCTTTTATTTTATAATATTGTTAATTTAAGTGCTTGTTACTTAATATAAAATCGAGTGGCATCTAATTCATCTTTAAACGCTTTTTTATCTTTAGCAGACTTTTTATTAAATGCTTTTAAGAATGATTCATATTTCGGTAATATTTCTTCAGTAGAACCAAATTCTTTTAGCTTTCCGCCTTCAATCCAAGCTATTTTAGTACAAAAATCTTTAACTTGACCGATGTTATGGCTGACAAAGAATATTGTTTTTCCTGCTTCTTTAAATTGATTCATTTTATCTAAACTTTTTTTAGTGAAAGTTTGATCGCCTACAGATAAGGCTTCATCAATAACTAGGATATCCGGATTTACAGTTACATTAATTGCAAAGCCTAATTTCGATTTCATACCACTAGAATATTTTTTAACTGGTTGATATATGAATTCTCCTAACTCTGAGAATTCTATAATTTCAGGTGTTAGTTCTTTAATTTGTTTTTTTGAAAAGCCAAGTAATAGCATTTTATATTCAATATTATCTACACCATTTAATTGTGTATTTAATCCAGAATTTATTGCTATAACATTCACATCACCATGACGTTCTATTTCGCCACCTGTAGGTTGCAGCGATCCACCTATAATATTACTTAAAGTTGATTTACCAGAACCATTTATACCTACCAAACCAATAATGTCACCTTCATATGCAGTGAAAGTAATATCTTGTAGGGCAAAAAATCGTTTAGACTGATGTTTCGGTAAAAATACATCCTTTAATCTTTCTTTATTGTTACGGAAAATTTTATATTCTTTTGTTAGATTATTAATGATAACTGTTTCATTCATATGTACTTCATTCCTTATAATTATTAACAAGTCTATTATGCATTATTTTACGAGTTAAGTAAATTTATTGTAAATTCTGTTGGAATCATGTAAATTAAATATGTTCTGTAATTAAGAGATAAACCTAAAGATAAATATATCATCTAACGTCAATTGATGCTATATTATTGATTAAGTTATAAATGTCTAAGCGAGAGAGTGATATTCATGCATGCTGTGTTTACGGTGATAAAAGAGCACGTTAAAAACTTTTATTTAATACAAAGATTAGCGCAATTCCAATTAAAAATTTCCAATCATGATAACTATCTTGGACTAGTGTGGGAATTAATTAATCCTGTCCTACAAATATTTGTTTATTGGTTTGCATTTGGATTTGGTATTCGACAGAATGGTCCAGTTGATGGTGTACCATTTATATTATATTTATTAGTCGGTATTAGTATGTGGTTCTTCGTGAACCAAGGCATACTTGAAGGAACTAAGTCTATCGGTACTAAATTCAATCAAGTAGCAAAAATGAACTTTCCGTTATCAGCAATTCCGGCATATATTTTAACAAGTAAATTTTATGGTCATATAATCTTAGTTGCTGTAATAGTCTTACTTTGTATTCCAGCGGGAATAGTTCCTTCTATATACATTTTACAACTATTTATATATTTACCTTTAGTTTATTTATTTGCATTTTCAGTATCATTGCTGACGTCAACATTAGGTGTGCTTATACGTGATACTCAAATGGCGATGCAAGCTATATTAAGAATGTTATTCTATATGTCACCGATATTATGGATACCAGATAAAGGGTCTGTTATCGAAATGATTATGAAATTAAACCCAGTATTTTTCTTTGCTGAAGGCTATAGAGCTGCAATTCTTTATGATAATTGGTACTTAATAGAGCATTGGCAACTAGCACTTTATAACATATGTGTTACGATATTATTCTTTGTTGTAGGTGCAATTTTACACATTAAATTCAGACAAAGGTTTGCTGATTTTATTTAAAATATTAATAATTAAAATAAGGATTGCTCATAAGAGTAATCCTTATTTTATAAAGTAACTTAATAAATGTTAGGAAGTGTCAACGTGATTAGAAGTGTGATTAAACAAATTTATCTTTCAGCATTACTTATATTTAATCGATTTTTTAAACATAATATAAAAAGTAGAAATGCTGTCGTGTTTATGACATTTAAAGAAGACGTGCTACCAATAATTGAAGCATTAAAAAATGAAAATTATCATATTACTATAATTGCCCATCCACAATGGATAGAATTTGCAAATAACTTAGAAGTTGATAAAGTGATAAACTTAAGAAACAAATATGTATTGCAACAATTAAAGGCTATTAAAAATAGTAAGACGATTATTATCGATACATATTATTTATTACTAGGCAGTATAAGTAAATCAGCTGAACAAAATGTTTTTCAAACTTGGCATGCTGCTGGAGCATTGAAAAAATTTGGGCTTGAAGATAATAGTATTAATAAAAATAATAAGCAGTTAATTAAAAATTATTTGGCGGTTTATCATTTTACTGATTATTATCTTGTAAGTTCAGACATTATGAAAGAAGTGTTTATAAAAAGTTTAGATGCTAAAGCAGAACAGATGTTACCATTTGGATTACCAAGATTAGATCACTATAAAAATAAACATATAAGTCATGAGCATTCTAAAAAAATGGCTTTATATGCGCCAACATATAGAGACTATACGACTGACATCCATACAATAGATAAAAATGAATTTGAACAGATGTGTCCTAACTATGAACTTATAACTAAATTACATCCGAGCATTAAAAACTATGATTCAGACGAAAGAGATATACAAGAATTGGTTGAAATGGCAGATGTTATTATTACAGATTATAGTTCACTAAGTATTGAAGCTTCTATATTAAATAAACCGATTGTATTTTATTGTTATGATGAAGAAAAGTATGATGAAATGAGAGGTTTAAATAAACATTATTATGAAATGACAAAAGAGAATAAAGCATATGATCTAGACACACTTTATAAACTGGTCAATCAAAGTAAGCTTAATAATGAAATTAAACCGATGTGGCATCAATATACGAACTTTGATGCTACAAAAAAACTAATTGATTTTATAAACAAAGGAGCTTAACCCTATGGAAGTAAGTGTCATTATACCCATTTATAACGCCGAAAAAACAATAGAAGAAACAATTCATTCTATAAAAAGTAACTATGAACATGAAATCATTTGTATTAATGATGGCTCTAAAGACAAAAGTGCAGATATTATTAGTAAAATAGATAATCCTAATATCATTTTAGTAAACAGAGAGAATAAAGGCGCAGCAGCAACGAGAAATGAAGGGATTAGCATTGCTAAAGGCAAGTACATTATGTTTTGTGACGCTGATGATAAATTAGGCGATGGAATAATTGATAAAATGGTAGGTGCGATAAAAGAAAACAACACAGATATAGTTGTAGGGAAAGTATTACATTTAATTGGTGAAGAAGTTCGACCAATTAAAACTTATAACGAACTATCAGCTATCGAACATACTTCATTAAATAGGACACCTGAGATTACTCAGTCAATAGGACCATATGGTAAATTATATAAAAATGAAATTATAAGAGATATTAGATTTGATGAAGATATAACTTTTTGTGAGGAACATACATTTAATTTAAAAGCGTGGTCAAACAGTAAAATTACAATAATAGACGACCAAGCATATTTATATAATATTGGTATTGAAGATTCGATTGTTGCAACAAGCTATAAACATATTGAAAAGTATTTAAATGATGCAACAGAAGTAAGAAAGAGAACTTTGGATATTTTGAGTGGTTTAAAAGAAAAGGTGAGTAATTATTATAGCTATAGAATGGACTATTTAATAATTTACTTTTTAATCCGCAATAATTTCATGAAAGTAGACGATCTAAATCATTTATTAAATCCAGCCGTCAATTATTTGAATGTTGTTGAGACGATTGAAACGGATAGTGTTCATGACTTAAAAGAATTGGTTTTAACAATTTCTACTGGTGCTCATTACAATAAGTATGTAGAAGTATCGAAAGGCTTGAAAGTAGACTTTGACAAGAAAACTTATAGAAATTACCAAATGAAACTTTTAAAACTTAAAACGAAAATGAATTTAAGAAATATAAGAAATAAAAGTAAAAAAATAGCTCATTAAAAGTTAAAAAAACGAGAGTGGAACATAAATGTCCTAAAATATAATAATTATGTAAAGTGCATGCTTGCCTGGGCGTCAGCACTTTACATAATCAGAAATATAAAATCACCCAATCCGAAAATGATTCCACCGGATTGGGTGATTTATTTTGAGTTAGGAATTATGTCCCAGACTAATCGTAGGAAAGAGCGGGAGAGGGTTAGGTTATGAGTAGCCTTCTTTATAACAAATGTAAAAAAATGTTAATAGATGTTTATTATATAATTATTGTATATCTTAGTTTTTTGATATTTACATAAAATAAATATTTCTTTAACATGCTTTACATCGGTTAATTGTTTGATATAATTTATAATTGCATAATAAACAATTATTGAGATGGAGTCTAAAAATGAATAAAAATATGATTAGTATAGAAAGAAAATTTCGTCCCGAAATAGAAGGATTACGTATTATAGCAGCGTTATTAGTAGCTATTTATCACATTTGGTTTGGTAAAGTATCTGGTGGAGTTGATGTTTTCTTCGTGGTATCTGGATTTTTAATCACGACATCTATCATATCCACTATTAACAAAACTGGGGAATTTAAGTTTTGGCCATACATATCTAAGTTAATGAAGAGGTTATTCCCTCTGGCATTTATAATAATATTAGTCATACTAATATTAAGTATTTTCTTCCTTCCATCGACAATTTTTGATAAAACAATTAAAGAAGTAATTTCATCGATGTTCTATTATCAAAATTGGCAATTAGCTATAAGTAATACAGATTACTTAGATGCTAATCAAATGAAGAGTCCTCTTGAACATTATTGGGCAATGTCTATTCAAGGGCAATTTTACATTATCTGGTTCCTATTATTTACGGGAATTTTGTTCTTAATTAAAAAGTATAATTTATCGAATGGTAAAAGACTGGTAAACGTAGTTTTAGGAGTTATATTCGTTGCGTCATTTGCGTATTCTGTTTATTTAACTGAAGTTAACCAACCATTAGCTTATTTTATTACTTTTACGAGAGTATGGGAGTTTGCATTAGGCGGTTTACTTTGTATTAATTTAAGCCGAATTAAAATATCGAATTTTGCTGCTGAAATAATAGGATGGATTGGTCTAATTGGATTGATTTTAACAGGTGCATTATTTGATGTATCCACAATGTTCCCAGGATATATAGCGTTATGGCCGATGACTTGTGCATTACTTATCATTTTATCTGGAAATAAGGAGACAAAGTATGGTGTTAAAAACTTCTTATCTATGCCAATCATGATAAAATTAGGTGGCGTTTCATTCGGTATTTATTTATGGCACTGGGTTTTACTATCTTTCTATAAATATAATATATCTGAAACACCAGGTATTATTTCAGGTGTACTTATAATTGCGTTGTCAATTGTACTATCATTTATTACTACTAAATATGTTGAAGCACCAATTAGAAATGCGGAATTTAATAAAGTTGCATTTAAGAAAATTGGTATTATTGCACTTGCAAATATTATATTGATTGCTGCTTTATTTTCATATAATGCGTACGTCAAAATGTCAGATGATAAAGAACTTGCGAGCAAAGATTATCCTGGAGCTTTAGCAGCAATTTCTAAAGGTAAAATAAAAGAAAATGATCCAAAACCTGAATTCGCAAACGTATTTGATGATCTTCCTGAATCACATTTAGATGATACGAACCAAGGTTTGAAAAAATCTGATTTAAAAATAGGTACTTACGGAAAGAAAAAGAATTATAAAGCAACAATAGCATTAGTAGGTAGTTCACATTCAGAACATTGGTTAGGAGCAGTTATAGAAGCTGCTAAAGAGAATGACTATAGAGTTATTAATATAACAAGATCAGGAACAAGATTCTCTACTGGATATGAAGATGATTCATTAAAAGGACAATGGGTAAAAAATGTAGAAAACTATTTGAAAAAATCAAATGATATTGATTTAGTTTTATCACATGTCACGGCAGCAGATTCTAATAGTGACAAAATTCAACAACAAATGGTTGATGAATTATTAAAAGTTAAGACTGATTATGATATCAATGTCATGGCAATAAGAGATATACCAAGATATGAATTCAGTGTATCTGAAGAACTAGAGAAGTCTGGTGAAAAAGAAACTATTAAATTGATGAATAAAGCTAATAACCAACAAGATGAATCATATTGGAAAAAATTAGCTAAAACCAATAAAGACTTACCAAAATTCGATCCTACTGAATACTTTAAAGTTAACGGTGAATATAGACCAACAATAGGTAATATTGTTGTATATAGAGATATGGACCATATGACCAATACTTATTCAGAATCATTTGGACCAATCTTAAGTAAAGAAATTAAAGATGTAGTGAAAAAATAAAAGAACGATTCGTATAAATATAGCCTCACTACAATAAAAAAGAGCGGTTATAACATAAAAAACTAGAGACAATCACTATGATTGTCTCTAGTTTTTTTATGTTAATTGTTGCTTAAGTATATTTATATATATATATTTTAATGATTTTTCAGTTTCTTGCTGATAAGGTTCGCTTAGCTTATTGCTTGCTATAGATACAATGTATCGATTATTTGAGTAAGAAATAATATCATTTTGATAAAATACACCTCTATATCTCTGATAATTTAAATAACTATAAAAGCCATATCTATAGCTACTTGGATAGATATTATTATTACCAGCTGATAGCAAGTTTGCAGTTGATGAACTAGAAAGCATTTGTCCTGATTTAAATTTATTGATGAGTTTAGCCATATCATCTGTAGAGATATAAATATTCCCGGCTCCATCATATTTATCTAAATTCTTTGGTTGAGTATATATGTACTGGTTCTTGATAGATTTATATCCATTAACCATATATTTACTATGTTTAGCTGATGTATATCTAGCCGTATATTTTAAATGGGCCTTCTTAATAATCAGTTCATTAAGGTTTTCTTCAAACGATTTTTTAGTAGCGTTTTCTATTACCTTAGCTATTGTTATATAATTGACATCATTATAGTTATATTGATGATAACGATTAAGTACAACGCCCCTTAATTTAATACTTTCAATAGCGCCATCTAAACCATAGTAGTATGGAATTAAATTAGTTTTAGCTAAACCACTACGGTGTAACATTAAATCTTTAATAGTTATTGGGTATTTATTTTGAAAGTTAGGTATGTACTTATTTACATTATCATTTAAATTGATTATTCCTTTTTCTTCTAATTGTCTTAACATTAAACCAGTTATGAATTTATTAGCAGAACCTATTAAATACATTGACTTAGAGTCATTTTTTATGCCATTTTCAAAATCTCTATACCCATAGCTATTGCTCATAACTAACTTATTATCTTTATATACTGTGATATTTCCATTGAAATTTCTTTTTTTTAAATATCGATCAATATCTTTGTATTTAGAAAAAGATTTTGTATTTGGTTTATCAATATCTTGCTTATTTTTAGGCTTTTGGCCTTTATAAGACTGCTTGTTTTCTTTTGTTATAGTATCTTTCTTATCATGCAAATTTTTAAGCTGTGCTATACCAAATATAATGACAAATACTACTAAAATACATATCAAATATTTATATGATCTTTTCATCTATCTCTCCTAATATTTTTTACTCTATATTACCATAATTGCTAAAAAATGACATTTATTGTTATAAAAAAAGAACACAGTCAAGTGTTCTATTCGTTACCATATAATTCTTTTTTAATTTGAGTTGTTGAGATGCCTTCAGTTCTTTTAAGGTAAATCACTTCACAATGATCTTTTAAGAAGTCAAATTCACCTTCCCAGTCATGTCCCATTAAGAATGTATCAACTTTGTAATTTAAAACGTCATCTGTTTTTTGTTCCCAGTTGTTTTCAGGTATTACAAGGTCTACATATCGTATAGACTCTAACATCATTTTTCTTTGTTCATAATTATAATATGATTTTTTATTTTTCAGCTTATTAAATTCATCCGTCGAAAGTGCAACGATTAAATAGTCACCATGCTGTTTCGCTCTTCTTAAAAGCTCAATATGACCATAATGTAGTAAATCATAAGTTCCATAAGTAATTACTCTACGCATTTTTTTCACCCCATTATTTTATATAGTTAAGCTTAATATATATATATATTAATGTAAACTATTTGTCTACTTAGTAAAGGTATTATTAAGTTGTTTTGAAGTAATTAATCTCATTAAATAACATTTTGCATCGTGATGAAAGGACATCAGTTTAAATTTATAAATCATTAGTGTATTATAATAGAATATGTTAATTTTGTGTAAATCATGATTTAGAGGAGCATTTATGAAAGAAAAATTATTTTTAATGACTGAAGATTCATTCAATAGTACAGTTGCATTTTATAGTAATAAGGAACAGATTGATTCAACATCAAAAGAAAAATTATTTTATTATTTTAATAAAGTATTCAATCCTCTATTTCCTTATAAGTTTGATTTTATACTCGAAAACAGGTGTGAATTATCAATTTTATTGAAAAGAATCGATTATAAATCGCCGAAAAAAAGTATATTTAAAAATTTAGAGATTAAAGCTATGAAAAAAGGAAATTATAAATATAGCTACATGATTTCACAATTTAGAAAATTGTTAAGTACTGTTAGATCAGCACAGTATTCAACGAAAATCTTTTCGGAAAAAATTGATAATATAATAATATATGAATCATTCAATGGTAAATCTTTTTCTGATTCACCTAGAATGCTCTATTTTTATTTGAGCAAAGCATTGCCTGAATATAAACATGTAGTCGTATCGGATAATGATACGTTAGATGAACAACTTGCTCATTTAAATATTGAAACAGTGAAAAAAAATACTAAGACATACTTTGAATTATACAATAATGCTAAGGTATGGATCGTTAATACAAGGTTATCACCACAAATAAAGAAAAAATCCAATCAACTTTATATACAAACATGGCATGGAACACCTTTGAAGAAACTTGCTAATGACCAAACTGTTATTTCAATTCCTGATGTTACTTTAGAAGAATATCTTTATGGTTTTAACAAAGAAACGAGTAGATGGGATAGTTTATTGTCACCAAGTGAGGTGGCTACAGAGAGGTTTCAATCAGCTTTCAATCTTGAAAATGATCAAATTTTGACATTAGGTTATCCTAGAAATGATGATTTGATAAATTTGAATAATGCGGACTACGCTTATCAATTGAAACAAAAATATAATATTCCGACAAATAAAAAAGTAGTTTTATATGCTCCGACATGGAGAGATAACGATCGTGTCGATATTGGTCAATATAATCTTAAATTACAAATAGATTTAGAAGATTTTAATAAGCAATTAGGTAATGAATATGTCTTAGCGATTAGAGCCCATTACTTAGTTTCAGAACATTTAAACCTTGATCGTTATGATAATATATATGATTTATCAAAGGCGAATGATGTAAATGAGCTATTCTTAATGAGTGATACATTGATTACAGATTATTCATCTGTATATTTTGATTATGCGAATTTACATAGACCTATTTTATTTTTTGCGTATGATAAAGATGCTTATGCAAATGATATTAGAGGATTTTATTTACCTTATGAAGAAGAGTTGCCAGGGCCGATTTTTAAAACAAGTGAAGATTTAATTGCCCATATAAAATCGGGGGAATATGAAAAAATCCCACATTCTGAAGAATACAAAGCATTCACTCATAAATATAATTATCTTGATGACGGAGAAGCAACTAAAAGAGTAGGCGAATATATTATGAGCACTCTAATTAAAGAAAAGGAGTTTCAATAAAAATGAAAATATTAAATATCTATCAAGAAAATGAATTATTAGTATTTGAGTTCGATCAGACTATTGATAATATTGTAAATGTTTATATAAAAAATGAATTTGATGAATTAAGTTTTACTCAAACGAATGTCAAAAATCAATTTAAAATAAACTTAAGCGAAGTTTTAGAAACATTTTCACAGTATGATAGAGAAACAATTTTCTTTCTACTTGAGAAATCAGATGGTATAACTCAATCTATACAAAAAGTAAATGTTAAAAAGTATAAGTACGACATACAAAATTTCGAAACGATTATAAATGATGAAGCAACAATTACGCCATATTTAACTAAAAATGGCATTATCCAATTCACATTAAAACCACAACTACCAGTTTCAACATATTTCGCTAGAAGACATATAGATAAAATTATAATAAATAATAAACAGGCATTTTTAAAAGGTAAGTTTTCAATTCAAAATTCTACCCTTGAGTATGCCAATATAATAATTACTTCAAGGTTAAGTGAGAAATTTATAGAGATACCTTTAGAACCGATAATATTTAATGTGTATAAATCATTAAATTCAATAAGTTATGATTTTGAAGTTGATATTATAGAGGAATTAAAACAATTTTTAAAAGATGAATTTGATTCCGAAGATATTATAGATATCTTTTTAAATATTAAAGTTAAAGAGTTTAAAAACATCATTGAGGTTAAATTAGGAAATCCGAGAATTATGGTAGAAAGATTTGCTAAAGGTGAAGTATCTATAGATGTAAATCATTCAGTTAAGACTGCCGTTCCGTATTTCACAATGAAAGGTAGAAACTTATCATTCAGAATTAATGAATATGCTAAAGAAGATTATGAAGCCTATAAAAAATTAATGCATGATTATCCTACTTTAATTAAGAATAATTTAAATAAGAATAAAGTATGGGTAGTAGGTGAAAAGTCGTATAAAGCTCAAGATAATGGATATCATTTCTTTAAATATATGAGAATGGAACACCCTGAGGAAGAAGTTTATTATGTCATAGATCGCAACTCTGATGAAAGAAAAAAAGTAGAACCATTCGGCAATGTTATTTATTTTAAATCTAAAGAACACTTTGAATTAATGATTAAAGCTGACGTAATTTGTAGTACACATCATACAGAATTACTTTTCCCAAGTCACGAAGCAAGTTATGTCAAGAAAATAAGAGCTAAACGTGTTTTCTTACAGCATGGTGTGTTAGGTACTAAAAACTTAACTCAAATTAATGGTAAACAACTTAAAGACTTTAATGTAGACATGTTTATCACAAGTTCAAAACGAGAAAAACAAATTGTTAATAGAGACTTATTGTTTGATGATTATCAAGCTAAAGTAACAGGTCTATCCAGATTTGATGAACTATTTAAAAATAATGTAGAAGAAAAGAATCAAATTTTAATTATCCCAACTTGGCGTGATTGGATTACAAATATTAATAGTTTATTAGAATCAGATTATTTACAAAATTATAATGATTTATTAAATAATCCGGAATGGAAAGAAATTGTTCAAACTAAGAATGTAGAAGTTATTTTCTGTTTGCATCCTAATATGCAAGCCTTTATCGAATATTTTGATATCCCAGAATATATAAAAGTGATTAGACAAGGGGAAGTTGATGTTCAGTTCCTAATTAAAGAAAGTAAATTGATGATTACAGATTATTCTAGTGTTGCATTTGATTTTAGTTTCTTAGAAAAGCCTGTTATTTATTATCAATTTGATAGGGATAGATTTATTGGCAATTTACCTTCACACATAGATATAGATAGAGAATTACCAGGTAAAATTATAGATAATGTTCCATCTGTACTGGAAGCAACTCATAACTACGTAGATAATGGGTTTAAAAACGAACAATCGATTATTAATAAAGCGAACAACTTTATAGAGTACAAAGATACTGAGAATTCAAAACGAATTTATCAAGCTGCAAAAGATTTTAAAAGAAGGAATTTTATAAAAGATACTTTGAAATATGATATCCTGTCTCAACATGTTTTTAAGCGATTTAGAAGACATAAGAAATATTTTGATACAATGTCATATATGAATAAGCTATTAGTTAAATTCGCCAAAATTGATGAGAAATTAATTGTGATTGAAAGCAATTTAGGAAAACAAGTTACAGACAGTCCAAAAATGATATATGACCAAATAAAAGAATTGGATAAAGGGTATAAAATAGTATGGGTTTCAAACAAAATATATCCATTTGACGATGAAAATGTAATAACGGTTAAAAGGTTAAGTCCAAGTTATTATAAATATCTATCAATTGCTAAATATTGGATTAATAATCAGAATTTCCCTCATTATATCGAGAAGAAAAAGAATACTGTTTATATTCAAACTTGGCATGGTACGCCTTTGAAAAAAATGTTGAATGATGTAGATGATTTTAAAGGTAGAGATGAAGGATATATTGATCGTATTAACAATTCTGTTTCAAAATGGGACTATTTAGTTTCACCAAGTCCATATGCTACAAATTGCTTTAAATCTGCGTTTAAATATGACAAAGAAATGTTAGAGGTTGGTTATCCTCGTAACGATGTATTTTATCAAAATGAGAGCGAAATAGAGAATAAGCAAAATATTATTAAACGAAAACTATCAATTCCTAAAGATAAAAAGGTTATATTATATGCACCTACATTTAGGGATGATGAAGTCTCTTCAGCTAAAAAACATTTAATTAACTTAAAATTAAACTTACATCAAATGAAAGAAAAACTTGGAGAAGAATATGTTTTACTTTTAAGACCTCATATTATAATTAGCAATAAAATTATTATTGATAAATCTTTAGAAGACTTTATTTATAATGTTGCAAGTTATGAAGATATTAGCGATTTGTATCTCATTAGTGATATATGCATTACAGATTATTCATCAGTAATGTTTGACTATGCTAATACTAAGAAACCATTGTTATTCTTCACTTATGATTTAGAACATTATAAAGATAATTTAAGAGGATTCTACATGAACTTTGAAGATGAAGCGCCAGGTCCATTATTGAAAGATAATGATTCACTTATTGAGGCTATTCAAAGCATTGAAGAGGTTAATGAAAATTATAAAAATAAATACAAAGACTTTTATGAAAAATTCTGTTCATTTGAAAAAGGTAATGCAGCAAAACGCATAGTTGAAAAAATATTTTAAGGCATAATAAAGAGCAGAAAAGACTCTGTAATTACTAGAGTCTTTTCTGCTCTCTTAAATTAAAATTTATTTATTGGTTAATTTTAAAGATAAATTACCATTAATAGTAGGATAAAACACACCGTTTTTATCTTTTAAGTTGGTCTTTTTATCATAACCATACTTAATATTTAAATGTTTAAAGCCTTCATAAACAATAATACAATTATAAATGGCTGCTTTTTTCTCATTAATTTTATCTTTCGGTATAGAAATAGTCATAATATTATCAGTGATTTCAAAATCATCAATGACAATATCTTCTTTATAATCGTTTCTAGACATGATAGATAAATTGAGAATGGATTCTTTTTCAACGCCATAAATACTAACTTGAATCTTTATTTCGTTCTTGGATTCTACAAGATTCAGTAAATTTGTTTGTTGAAAAGGTATAGAATATTTGTATTTCATATCAGTTAATTTTATTTCGTTTTGTTGATTATCAATTATTTTAGATCCTTTTTTTAACCAAGTGAAGAAAGATATAAATGTTTCAAAATCATTATTTTGAATATATTGAATAGCATCTTTGTATTCACTACTAATATGATTAATTACTTTATCTTTGATGAGTTGATTATTGAAGACATCGCTAATTTGATTGAAATAATTTATTTGCTCTGTTTTTTCACTATTCAAAAACACAAAACTATTACAACTTTTAAGTAAATCAAATTCTAAAAATCTATTTAATAGTTTTATGTTTTTTTCATTTACTTCTTGATCTAATAAGTAATCAATAATTTGTAAATCAGATTCTCTTTTTTTATAGAAATTAATTGATTTTGTTAAGGATTGATTAGAAGTTGTTCTATCTATAAATGAGCTATCATCAGTGATTGTAGAAACTTTAGTTATAAATTGACTGAGCTTTGTAAAAAACAATTTATCTTCGCCGAAATGCAAATCTTCTGGAAATATTATATTATTTTTTTGAATAATCGTAAGTTTCATAAATTTAGATGGCGGACCAAAGTGATTATAAATATAGGGAACCTCGTTAATGTTATAATTATAACGATTCTCATTACTCATAAATCTTGCGTGAACAGTTAATGAATTATCATTTCTACGTATTGTTCTGCCTATAATCATATCTGATTTAAGAAGCTCATCATCATTAGCAATCCTATCTAATATACCGGGTGCTAAATAGTCATCAGCATCTAAAAAATATACGTATTTACCAGCAGCTTCTTTTATACCAGTGTTTCTTGGTTTAGAAGGGCCGCCAGAATTTTGGTCTAATACTATGAGTTTAATGTTTTTTGAATCGTATTTATTAACTAAATTTTGTGTGTTGTCTGTGGAACTATCATCAACAACAATAATTTCATAATTTCTTGAATCTAACGATTGATTTAAGATAGAATCAATAGCGCGTTCAATTTTATCTTCATTATTGTAAGAAGTAATAATAATTGAAAAAAGCTTTTTGCTTTTAAATAACATAAGTAAACTCCATTCGTTTCTAAAAATTTGAGGATTTAAATATAATACAGAGATTTCATATTACATTATTAATATAATGTAATATGTATAGTTAATGAAGTCAATTTATTGTATTAATTTAATGATATACGAGGTGTAAAATGATTAAAGTTATAGATTTTCATGAGCAATTGGATTTAAAAAGCTTTATAAATTCATATTGTCGTGAAGCGAGTCATATTATTTTAAAAGATAAAAATACTCAAGTTAGAGATGAAGCAGTAAATCATACAGCATTGGATGACCATACTTTTATAGTTGACTATACGAACAATGGTTATTATACAAATGATAGTAGATATATGGGGAAGGCATTTATAACAGTTAATGACTGGTTTAATAATATAACGCTTCAACCAAATATGATCTTTCGGAAAGAAGATTTAAAGTGGCTAATTTCAAACGTTGAATGGGAAAACATTTTCGATATTACATTAAATGCTTTGATTTATTTAGATGAAATTAAAATAGATTCACATGTTGTATTTAATTTTAATCATCAAAATAAACCTAGTGCACAGTGTTTGAAGTCTTTCAAAGGACAAAACATTGATTCAGAGTCGAAATTTTATATTAATAAATTGGCAATATTAAGCTCTATAAAACCTGTGTTTGATACGAAAGAAATAAATTTACCGTATAATGTAAGAACGATAGACAAGATTATGTTGAAAACAAAATTCAAATTACCAAAAAGTGCTTATCAAAATTTAAATAAGAAAGCTATCCAAAAACAAATGCAATCTATCAATATTTATGAAAAAGATAAATCACAATTAAAGCCTTATATTGTATTTTTAGGTTTTGATTTTGGATATAGAGGTAATTCGAAATATTTGTTTGAATATATAACTGAACATCATTCTAGATACACAGTGTACTTCGTTACTAAGGATAAAAAAGGTGCTCATTTTATTTCACCAGATCATGCTTCTATAAATGACGTGATAGAAAAAGCTAGCGTCGTGATACTAGAAAGTTATTTACCAGATCATATTAAACCTAATGGTACGATTATACAATTATGGCATGGTACACCATTGAAACGATTATTCTTAGATAGTAAAGAACCGAAACAGAATAATGATATTTATAATTATAGAGCACGTAAATACAATAAGTTGATTAAGCAAGATTATTTTATTACAGATGTGGCATCAATCAATTATGTGTTTGAATCAGCTTTTCCAATGCATGAAACTAAGATAGTGTCATGTGGATATCCTAGAAATCAATATTTATTAGAATATCAAACTAATACGAATGAAGTAGATCATATAAAACAACTGTTAAACTTAGATAAGGATAAAGAAACGATTTTATATACACCTACATGGAGAGACAATAAAGAAAATGATTTTTTACTAGTATTTCCTGAAGAAATAAAGTCTAAATATAATATCATCTACAAATATCATGAAGAAGATCAATCGAATAAACATAAAAATGATATCGATATTAACCAATTTGAAACTCAGCAGCTTATATTAGTATCTGACATTGTCATTAGTGATTATTCTTCTATTATTTTTGATGCATTAACGATTGATAAAAAGGTATACTTATATACACCTGACTTTAAAGATTATGATTATCATCGCGGTCTATATAAACATGTATATGAATTAATTAACGAGAATCAATACTTTGAAAAAGCGCTTTTATTCAAAGCTATAATGGATAATCAATATAATATGATTAATGATAAATATATCAACAAAAATAATGATTCATACGAAGCTATCACTCAACTGATAGAAGATGCTATGATCTGAAATAGGGGATTGTTATGAAGTCTTTTACATTTTTAGTTCACAATATATATCATATGGGCGGTACAACGAAATCAATTTCAAATTTGGCGAACATATTAAGTGAAAAAGGTCATCCTGTAAAAATTATTTCAGTTTTTAAAGCGAGACAAAAACCATACTTTGACTTGAATGAAAAAATTGAAATAACATCGATAATTGAATATAATAAAACATTTAAAGGATTAACTAATATATTGATGAATAGAATCAATAAATATACGCCTATGCTTAAACCGAAAATCATTCATCCATCTGAACCAGGATTACATCAATTTTCAAGCTATATAGAAAAACAAATTGTTCGAGAGATAAATAATGT
Organism: Mammaliicoccus vitulinus; assembly: GCF_029024305.1. NCBI lineage: Bacteria > Bacillati > Bacillota > Bacilli > Caryophanales > Staphylococcaceae > Mammaliicoccus > Mammaliicoccus vitulinus. Next base: position 1,859,350 of record NZ_CP118974.1, on the reverse strand, counting down.
TGATACAGATATTATTGTAGGTACTCGTGCAAGTTATAATTTACTCATTGCTGAATATGCACCTAATGATGTTTTTAAAATTGGTATGGAACATATGTATTTGCATGCCCATGATGAACAATATCAAAAAGATATTTTGCGCACTTATAATAAGCTAGACTTAGTTACAACATTAACAAACGAAGATCAGCAAGATTATCAACATGGTTTGTCTCATACAAAAGTTATAATCGTGCCAAATATACTTAATGAAATTAAATATGATGTTGAAAAGCACAATGTTATTGTGGCGGCTGGACGTTTTGAACAAGAAAAAGGATTTGATTTGTTAATTGAAAGTATTAACTATATACAAGAAACAATGAGGGAAAATCAATATCATGTAGAATTATATGGGGATGGACAAGAAAAAGAAAACTATATCCAAATGATTCAACAATATGGCATTAGCGATCTCATCGAATTAAAACCAACAACAAATCAACTTTCTAAAATACTAGCCAAAAGTAAAATCACTGCAGTTCCTTCAAAAGTTGAAGGATTTGGCTTAGTCATTTTAGAAGCAATGTACCAAAGCAATATTGTCGTAAGTTATAAAGGGTGTTATGGTCCAGAATATTTAATAGAAAATGAACGCAATGGCTATTTAATTGAACAACAAAATGTAAAATATTATGGCAATCAATTGGCATATATAATGGGAAATTATAATACTGATGAAATACAAAAAATGATTGAACAAGCTCAAATAAGAAGTATGCAATTTGATGGTGAAGCTATATATCATCAATTCATTGAAAATATTAATCAGTATATTCAATAGGAATATACTTTAGACTGTCGACAAATTTTCATATTTTGTTGGCAGTTTTCTTTATATTATAGGAATCCTTAACAATTCAATTGTTAGGGATTCTTTAATTGAGTATTAAGATATTGTAAATATCATATATTTATCTTTCTAATAAATATTTAGATAGATATACTAAAATCTGTATTATATTAAAAGGAGTTTTTCATATGCAGACAAAGACAATCAATATAGAAAGAAAATTCAGACCAGAGATTGAAGGTTTAAGGGTCGTTGCTGCACTGTTAGTAGCAATTTATCATATATGGTTTGGGAAAGTATCGGGAGGGGTCGATGTATTCTTCGTAGTCTCAGGCTTTCTCATAACGACATCAATCATTTCCAAATATAATAAGGAAGGCTCTTTTAAATTCTTACCTTATATTAAAGGTTTAATAAAACGATTGTTTCCTTCAGTTATAACGGTGTTGCTCACGACGGTTGTATTGAGCTTTTTCTTATTACCACAATCCATATTAGGTAAAACGATAAAAGAAGTGATAGCATCATTGTTTTATTATCAAAATTGGCAATTAGCTTTATCGAGCACTGATTACTTAAATAAAGATCAAATGAAAACACCCGTAGAACATTTCTGGGCTATGTCTATACAAGGACAGTTTTATATCATCTGGTTCTTATTATTTAGTTTAATATTTGTCATATTTAAAAAGAAACAAAATTTAAAAATTATTAATGTCATGAATTTATTTTTAGGTACTTTATTTATTGTATCTTTGATCTATTCCATATATTTAACACAAGTAAATCAACCATGGGCATATTTCCATACATTTACAAGAGTTTGGGAATTTTCTTTAGGCGGATTGTTAGCAATTAATTTATCGAAAATTAAAATAACGAGTTTAATGGCTAGTATTATAGGTTGGCTTGGACTCATTGGCTTAATTTTAACGGGCATTATTTTCAACGTATCAACAATGTTCCCTGGATACATAGCATTATGGCCAATGCTGTGTGCAGTATTTATTCTCGTATCAGGAAATCATGAAACTAAATTTGGTGTTAAGAAATTTTTAGGATCATCATTTATGGTTAAATTTGGTGGGTTATCCTTTGGATTATACTTGTGGCATTGGGTTATCCTTTCATTTTATCAATATCACAACAATGAAAGACCTGGACTAGTAATAGGTGTTGGTATGATATTATTATCATGGTTATTATCATATTTAATGACTAAATATATCGAAAAACCGATACGAACTGCATCTTCTGATAAAATATCATTTAAAAAGTTAGGTATAGGATTAGCTATTAATTTATTTGCAGTAATGGCATTATATTTCATAGTGTTTAATAATCCGTTAGAGAAAGAAAAAGTTGCGCTTAGTAATGATTACCCAGGTGCAATGGCTGCAGAAAAACAACTCAACGTAAAAGATGATGTGGACGTCATACCAGAATTTTCGGAAATTAGAAATGAATCACCAGACTCATCTAAAGACAAAGTTCACCAAAAAATTGGAGAATCAAAAGTTTTAGTGGGGGAATATGGCAAAAAGGAAAATTATGATAAGACGATAGCATTAGTTGGTAGTTCTCATGCACAACATTGGCTTGGCGCTTTACAAACAGCTGCAAAAGAAGGCAATTATAGAGTGTTAAATATGACTAAGAGTGGTTGTGTACTCACAACGCAAGATAGTGATAAAGATTGTGAAGATTGGAATAAAAACTTAATCAAAGAAATTGAAAAACAAGACATAGATTTAGTTGTTACGACAGCGGATTCCAGTACAGATGTAAAAGGAAAAGTAGATCCATTACAGATTAAACAATTTGATAACATAACAGCAACAAAAACACCGATAATGGCGATAAGAGATAATCCACGTTATGAATTTAATGTTCCAGAGACATTAGACAAATTCGGTGAAGAAGAAACAATCAAAAAAATGAATGCAAAACAACGATTACCTAAAGTATCTAAATGGAATAAACTTGAAGAAAAGCCTACAAACACAAAATATATAGACTATACACCATACTTTAAAGAAAATGGTAAGTTTGTACCGATTATAGGAAATGTTATTGTTTATATGGATAAGGGCCATATCTCAAATAGCTATTCGAAAACATTTGGACCTAAATTAAAAGAAGATATTGAAAAATACTTTAAAGAACTCAATTAACTTTGAGTTCTTTTTTATTTATTGATTAATTGTAAACATTGATAAAAGAATGTAAACCCTTCTTTAAGTATCTGTTAATCAACTGTTTATTGCTTTAATAATAGTTACAATATATTTAACATTACAAAAGTAATAGCTTAACAATTTAATTATAAAAGGATGGATATAATATGAAATTAACTACTATTGGTTTAGGATACATTGGATTACCAACCTCAATTATGTTTGCGAAACATGGTGTAGACGTTGTAGGTGTAGATATAAATAAAGAAGCAGTAGATAAATTAAATAATGGTCAAATTCATATTGAAGAGCCAGGTTTACAAGAAGCATATGAGGAAGTACTATCTCAAAATAAATTTAAAGCAAGTTTAACACCTGAAGAAGCTGATGCATTTATTATTGCAGTACCAACTCCAAATAATGATGATCAATATGAATCATGTGATATTTCATTAGTTATGGGTGCAGTAGAATCTATCGTTCCATTTTTAGAAAAAGGAAATACTGTAATTGTTGAATCGACAATTGCACCAAGAACTACAGATGATCATGTTAAACCATATCTTGAGAGCCAAGGTTTTGAAATTGGGAAAGATATATTTTTAGTACATTGTCCTGAAAGAGTGTTGCCAGGAAAAATATTACATGAATTGATTCATAATAATAGAATTATTGGTGGTATTACTCCGGCATGTGTCGAAGCGGGTAAAGAAGTTTATGGCACATTTGTTCAAGGCGAAATGATTGAAACAAACGCTAAGACAGCTGAAATGAGTAAGCTTATGGAAAATACTTATCGAGATTTAAATATAGCACTAGCGAATGAATTAGCTATGGTATGTAATCAATTAGATATCAATGTACTAGAAGTTATTAAAATGGCGAATAAACATCCTCGTGTAAACATTCATTTACCAGGCCCAGGTGTTGGTGGTCATTGTCTAGCAGTTGATCCATACTTTATTATTGCAAAAGCGCCAGAGACTACGACATTAATTCAAGAAGGCAGACGTATTAATCGCTCAATGCCTCAATATGTTATTGAAGAATCTAAAAAAATATTAGAAACATTAAATGGCAATAAAATAGTCGTATTTGGTTTAACTTACAAAGGAGATGTAGATGATGTAAGAGAGTCACCTGCATTCGATATTTATAATGATTTGAGAAAAGAAGAAAATCTGATTATTGAAGCTTATGATCCACACGTTGAATTAGGTTTTGTTGAAAAAGATGTTAAGAAAGCAGTTAAAGATGCCTCACTTGTCTTAATATTAAGCGACCATTCAGAATTTAAAACGTTAGTTGATCAAGACTTTGATGGCATGAAAGATAAAATTATATTTGATACTAAAAATGTTGTTCAAACTAAATTTGAACAAGTTAAGTATTATAACTACGGTAATTTATATACATTCGGAAAAGAAGTAGCGTATTCATTTAATAAGTAAAGATTGAGGGGTCTTCGTATGATTGACGTAAAAAATCCATTTATTCAAAGCGGATTAAGCTTTCAAATTATTTTAATAGAACCAGAAAATCAAGAGATTTATGATGTGGATGATGATGAAATTACAGTAGGACACGCTTCTGATTATTTAAACAAAGCTTTAAAAGTTATTTCAGTTAAAGAAATTGAAAGCGAACTTTACGGTCTGATTGTGAGAGGTTCGAATATTATTGGATGGACTAAATTAAATAACTCTATCAAATTAATTTCAAAACCTATCGATACAATAAGAGTAGATTTAACAAACTTTACAACGCCACAAATAAATAGAGCGTTAGGTTTTAAAGTAGACTATAACTTGTTATTCCAAGAAAAAAACTTTTCATCTAGAGCTTTATATTTATATGAAGGTGAAATTTTAGAAGCCATATTTAATAAAGGTACATTTACTGGATTTGTGCACACAAAAGATATTGATAGAGCTGTCATGGTAAACACTAAAGCAGCTATAGAAGATTCTACTATTTTTTATCAAGACAGTGCGAAGAATAAAACGATTGAACTTTCTTTAGATGAAGAACAGTTCGACTTTAATAACGTGAGTATCGATATGGTATTTTTAAAAGCGCGTTCAGCAAGAGTCATCATCAAAAAGAAAAAATATTGGATAAATTTTTCTGATTTAATAGATAGTCAATTTATTGATGCTTTAGAAAGCAGTAGTTATGAGGATTATAATGAGTTAGAACTGGAACAATTAGATATGATTACTAACTTTCAAGAGGAAAGAAAAGAATCTAAATCCGCTATTGTGCGTTTAATAAATGAGAATATTACATTACAAAAAAGTAATAAAAAAGAAGATAAATTGCAGTATGAAAGATTATATCATAATTTGAGAAATTCTAAATTAGGAAAAATCCAAACAAAATACTGGGGTTGGAGAAATAGGAGGAAATCGTAATGTCTTCAAATAAACCAACAAAGCTTGAAAACAACAATGCACTTCAAACAACGAAAGAAGAATTAGTTAACTTTGATGATAAAACTAAAGTTGAACAACTAGAAGAAGTGTTGGATATTGTGGAACAAGATTATATGTATGGATTATACAAATTGAAAAAAGTGAAAGATTATACGAATCATCATAACTATTATAAAAAAGTTGCTGATGAATCGAAATTAGATTTCCTTGATAATCATCAACAACACATTTCGAAATTAAACGATTCTAATGAATCGAGATCATTTGTGAAAAACAAATATAAAGTTGGATTAATCGCTGATGAATTTTTATATAACTCGTTTAAAGATATAGGTAATATCGTGTATATAGATAGTGAATTCACTTCGCTCAGTAACGATATGGATGTATTAATTGTTGCAACTGCTTGGAGAGGCATAGATGGCAGTTGGACAGGTCTAGCATCTGTTAATAGTGAGAAGAGAAGAATGCTAATAGAAGGTATTCAAAAGGCTAAAAAGCTAAATATTCCAATTGTATTTTATTCAAAAGAAGATCCGGTTAATTTCCATTTATACAAAGATATTGCAACGGAATGTGATATTATTTTAACTTCTGCTGAAGAGGTTGTAGATGATTACAAAGCATATTGTCAAAATGACAACGTTCATGTCCTTCAGTTTGGTATTAATCCTCATTATCATAATCCGGTTGGTTCTAGAAGCCAATATAATAAATCGTTTAAAAATGATGTTATATTTGCAGGAAGTTGGACTGAAAAATATCCAGTCAGAAACCAAGAATCAGCAAGGATTTTTGATGAGTTAATTAATAATGAAAATGATTTAACGATAATTGATAGAAATTTACCGTTAAGAAGATCCCGTTATCAGTTTCCAATGAAATATATTCCATTTTTAACAATGCCAATTGATCATAATGAGCTAATGAGATTACATAAAGTATATCGATGGGCAGTAAATGTAAATTCAGTTAAATATTCAGAAACAATGTTTGCTAACAGAATTTTTGAATTACAAGCTTTCGGTAATTTAATATTATCTAATTATTCAGTAGGTGTTAACAATCAATTTCCTAACGTATTCATGATTAATCATAAAAGTGATGTCGCTCCAATTATGAATCAATATAAAGAATATGAAATTGAAGATATGCAGGCGAAGAGCATTAGAAGTGTCATGAGAGACAGCACAACTTATCATAGATTAGATGAAGTCTTGGCGCATATAGATATTAAACCAACTCAACAAGAACAAAAAGTTTTAGTCATTGTAGATCAATTAACAGATAAAATGAATGATATATTGAATCGCCAACTATATGTACAGTTTGATGTAATTGAAGATAAACAAAAAGTAGATGACATAAGCCAATTTGAATTCGTTACTTTCATGAAAGATTCTATTGAATATGAAGAATATTATTTAGAAGATTTATTATCCGCTTTTAAATATGTTGATGTCGATTTTGTTACTAAAGATCAACAACACGAGGCGCACCAATATATCGAGGAAGCAAAAGATAAATATTTAACTATGTATCATAAAAATATTGTAGATGAAAATTTAAATGTATCTCATTCAAATAATGGATACAATTTAGACCAATCCGAAATTTACCAAGATAATTTATATGGTCAAAATCATCAAAAGAAAAAATTAAGTGTTATCATTCCTATTCATAATAATGGGACATACTTAGAAGACAAATGTATGCGTAGTTTAAGAAGGTCATCAATTTTTGATGAAATGGAAATTATTTTTGTTAATGATGGCAGTACGGATTCAGAAACAATTTCTATTATTAACAGATTGAGAAGAAGGTTCCCGGATATTGTGTATTACGCTTATGATCAAGGATCAGGCAGTGCATCAAGACCAAGAAATAAAGGGGCGGAACTTGCAACGACTGAATATATGACTTATCTTGATCCTGACAATGAAGCTACAGGTGATGGTTATGCAACATTATTAGAAGAAATTGAGATGAATAAAGATGTAGATATGGTTGTCGGAAATATTATTAAAGAAGACAATAAGCGTAGAGCGTTGTTTAATTATGCTGGAACAGTAATGAAATATAATGATGGAAATTTATTAATTGAAGATCCAAAGAAATACATGAAAAAATGTGGATTACGTGCACAAAGTATTCAAGCTTTAGTGATTAAATCGAATATTATTAAAGATAATGAAATACAAATGATTGAAGGTGCAGCAGGTCAGGATACGTTGTTCTTCCAAGAATTGATGATTAATTCTAAAAAAGTAAAAGCAGTTACGGATGTCATTCACATGTATTATGCAGCAGTGTCAGGTTCTGTAACGAATTCAATTTCTAAAAAATTATTTGATAAGTATTATGCATTAGAAATTGAAAGAATTCCATTTTATGAAAAACATGGACTGCTTAATTCATATTTAGAACATAGATTTAACTTCTATGTGAAAGGTTGGTATTTACCAAGACTTGAGAAAGTTAAGGCTGATGAAAGAAAAGAAGCGGTTGAAAGATTTTTAGAAATTTATAGTTTATATGATCAATATAAACGTCCAGATGATCACGATTTAATTCAATATATTGAAAATCTGAAAAAAGAAGTTCAGTAAACGATTCGTGTATGAAAATAAGGGGGGGATATGATGAATCATGTACTAACAAAGTTTCATAAAGCATATATGGTGTATCCCAATCAATTCTCGGTTAATCATGAATATTATCAAAAAAATATAGAATTCCATGATTATAAAGTATATTTTTCTGATGACTTAGATGATTACCAAGATTCGATGAGTGGAGCAAAAGTTGTGTTGTTAGGTCATTTAGTTCACACTAAAAATAGTGAATTGAATTATGATGAAATATTCTCTCAATTATTATCACACGAAATAGATTCATATGAATTTCTAGAAGAGATGAGTTTTTATAATGGTAGATATGCATTGTTTTTAGAATGCAATGAACAATTATACTTTTATAATGATGCAACATCATTTTTATCACTGTATTATCACGCTGACTTGCCTGTATATGCTAGTCATTCGGAGCTATTAAAACAATTGATTGAACAGCTTTATAACATTGATTGTGAACAAATTGCTTATAAATCAAATGGCTTTTTAGACTATAGTAAATACAAAAATATTTATAAATTTAATGCAAATACAAGGTTGAACATGACGTCGCAAAAAATTAAAAGAATTTATCCGATTAAATCTTATGAAGAAAAATCGGCTGAAGATGTATACAGTTTAATAGACAATGAGATAAAAGAATCGGTTAAATATTTATTTGGACTAGATAAGAAGGTATTGTGCTCTGTCACTGCTGGTCATGACTCAAAAGTATCATTGTCTTATATTAAAGATCATACGGATAGGGTCAATTTTTTCACTTATACGAAAAATATAGAAGAATTAGAAAATAATGCAGTAGCTCAAATATATCGTATAGATGAATTAATAGCACAAAAGCTTGCATCTAATTTAAATTTAAACCATACATTATTTAATATGGACAACTTACCGATAAAACCTAAGTTAAATGAAGATTATGATTTATATGAAACGAGCCACAGTATAAAACTTATTAATTACTATAGTGAAAATAATGACTTTAAAAATGTCATACATTTAAAATCGACAATTTTTGAATTGGCTAAAGGTATTATTCCAAAAAACATTCAAAATCGAGATTCTTTTTTCCCTTATAACAGTGCTATAAAAAAATGGGCAAAAGATTTTCCGATTGATGACGAGCTGGTGACGAAATATTTGTCGGACTTCATCGTTAGAAACGATTTGAATAAAACAATACAATCTGGTTATCATCCATTTGAAATTTTATATTACGAATCAAGAATGAATGGATGGCACAGTGGCATCATTCAAGAAAGTGACGGTTATTTAGATGTATTTAGTTTAATAAACACAAGGCATATTCTGTTTGAGTTACTTAATATAAATGACTCAGATAAACAAGATCAACAGCTACATAAATTAATTGTTCAAAACAATTGGCCAATCTTAAATTATTTTCAAGTAAACAATAGTGACTCTTTAGAAGATAAAGTGATTCATTTAAAAGAACAATTAGATGAGCGGATAAGTAACTTAGAAAATATTGTAATAGAAAGTAAGGATTTTTATCAATATATTAAATTAAATGAAACTAGGTTCAGAGCACTTTCAAATGAATTTAGTAAAGTTGATAAAAAACAGCTAGTATTAACAAATAAATCAAATAACATTCGAAAAATTGAAATTAAAACTTTTTATAACAATACAAATGGTAGAGGCATAATCTACTTTGATGTAGAAAATGATACGATTGATTTAGTAGATTTAAGCTTAAATGGATATGATTTAACGTTCAGTCCTCAAGAGACAAAAATAATTTCAGTATATGCAAGTAAAAATTTTGAAAAGTCATCGTGGATCAATGCTTCAGAATTTGAAATTATAGAAAAATAAAAAATCAAAATCAAGTAGGTCGTTATAATATGAAGATAGTTACTGAAATCTTTAAAGAACAATTTAATAATTTACCTAAAATTTTCAAACTTGCAATTTATAATATGAAAAGTCAATACGCCAATCATTATCTTGGCGTGTTTTGGAATATATTACAACCGATTTTACAAGTGACTGTTTATTATCTTGTGTTTGGTTTAGGTTTAAGAGGAGATGCTAGTGCACAAGTAGTGGGTGTACCATTTTTAGTACATTTAATATCAGGTCTCTTCCCTTGGTTATTTATTTCACAAGGAATTAATACTGGTGCAGCTGCCATACAAGGTAATGTGGGGCTTTTATCGAAGATGAGGTTCCCATCCTCAATATTTATCTCGATAGCATTAACGAACAATATGATTAATCTGATGATTACTTCATCAATACTATTTGTCATTTCACTTGTTAATGGTTATGTACCATGGTGGCACTATTTCTGGTTCATTTACTTTTTAATTGCATCTTATGCGATTATTTTTGGTATATCACTCATAATGAGTACTTTAATAATTGTCATTAGAGATACTAAAAATTTACTTCAAAATGTTATAAGAATGTTATTCTTTATGACACCTATTTTTTGGGCCATGGAAGAGGCGCATGGTATTTTGCAAAAATTAGCGAGCTTAAATCCATTTGCTTATTTAGTAGGTGTATATAGAACAGCATTTGTTCATGGAAATGTATCAATATATGGACAATGGCATGATCATTTATACTTTTGGTTAATTACAATTATATTATTGTTAATTGGTTCATTGATTCATTCAAGATTCAAAAGGAAATTACTAGACTACTTATAGGGTGTTCATAATATGACTAAGAAATTATTAATGATTTCACAAAACTTTTATCCAGAACTCGGATCTGCAGCAAACAGAATGAAAATGATGTTTAAAGCTTTTAAACTGAAAGGCTCAGATCCGACAATGTTAACAACTGAACCAACATACCCGAACCAAAACTTATTTGATGATGATACATATTTTACTGATCATTCTTTAAATGAGTTAGAAAAAAGTAAAATTATACGCATGAAAATGCATGGAAATAAACAAAATAGTAATTTTGTAATGAGATTAGTTTACTATATGGAACAATATATAAGATTAAAAGTGTTTCTTAAAATGCATAAGGAAGATTATGATATTGTATATGTTTCAAGTCCAAATATATTTCTTGCTTGGGCAACACTTTTTTTCAAACAAGCAAAGCGCCCGACATACGTGTTGGAAATTAGAGATTTATGGCCAGACAGTGTAAATGGATTGAAACATATTAACATTAGTTTATTTATGCCACTTTTAAAATATTTAGAAAAGAAAATGTATAATTCTGCCGATAAAATTGTCATAAACAACGAAGCATTTAGAGCACATATTCAAAATAGATTAGAGAATAAAACGCCCATTTTTTACTTGCCTAATGGGATTTCAAAAAGTGAATTGGTTGTTGAAGAAAAATGTGAAGATTTTAGCGTAATATATACAGGAAATATAGGATATGCACAAGATGTCGATAAATTAATATCCATATGTAAAGCTTTGAATGACAAACAAATATATGTAACAGCAATCGTATATGGCGTACAAGCTGCTAAATTTAGACAAGCTGTAAAAGATTGTGCATATATTCAAATAAGAAAGCCAATGGATCGTATAGACTGTTTAACTGAAATAGCTAAACACCACGTATCACTTTCAATATTGGAATCTTCAGATGTTTTTATGAATGTGATGCCTGGTAAAATTATAGATTCTATAGGTGTAGGAACACCGCCAATATCCAATATAAGCGGTCCTACTGAAGCTATTATTCAAAAATACGATTTAGGGTTTGCTCGAAAACAAGCTTCAATTACAACAATTGTTAATGAGATAGAGACTTTAAAAAATGATAAACAATCTTTATTGAATAAAGAAAATAATGCAAAGAAATATCGAGATGAACATTTAATTTGGGAAGATAATATTGAAAAGCTAATTACGTTTTTAAGAAAAGGTGATGAAGATGACAAAAACATACAAAATTAAATGTGAAAATGTCTCGAAAGTTTATGACTTGAATGTAAATAAAAAAGATAAATTGTTATCGTTATTTACTTTTGGCTTAAGTTATAAATCAAAACCTTATTATGCTTTACACGATATAACGTTTGAAGTAGAAGAAGGTACTTCAGTAGGTATTATTGGATTAAATGGTTCTGGAAAGTCGACGCTGTCTAATATTTTAGGTGGAGTGATTGAGCCTTCATCTGGTAATGTGTATACTAACGGAAAACCATCTTTAATTGCTATCGGCGCTGGATTGAACCCTGATTTTACAGGTGAGGAAAACATTCATTATAAATGTCTAATGCACGGTATGCCCCAAAAAGAAATCAATGAAAAATTTAATGATATCGTGCAATTTAGTGAGTTAGATGAATTTATATATCAACCTTTAAAATCTTATTCTAGTGGTATGAAATCTAGATTAGGGTTTGCTATAGCAATCCATACAGATCCAGATATCTTAATAGTAGATGAAGCTTTATCAGTAGGAGATGAAACTTTTTCAAACAAATGTATCGATAAAATGCATGAACTGCAAGAACAAGGCAAAACGATATTTTTTGTATCTCATTCTGCTGGTCAAATTAAAAAAATGTGTAAAAAAGCGATTTGGATACATTATGGGGAAATGGTTGCTTACGGTGAAGTGAATGAAATTATTGAAAGATATGTTCAATTAATTCAGAAAGTCAAAAAGAAATCTAAAAACGAACAATTAGATTATAAACGAATTAAAATTCAGCAACAACGTGAAAAAGTAGTGGATGATTCAATTATTCATAAAGAGAAAAGGCCAACTGGCTTATTGGCAATGATTGGTTTAATGAGTGTAGCATGGTTATATATACTATTGTTCCAAGTAGGTATACTATAAATCATATAGAATGAGGTTGGAAAATGAAAAAAGTCACAATGTTTGTATGGAATCATTTCACAAATGATGCAAGAGTTAATAGAGAATGTACAACTTTAGCTGAACGTGGTTATGAAGTAGATTTAATAGCAATTGATGATCCTAAGAATCCAGTAATCTCTGCCTATGAAGAAATTTCTAAATCATTTAGAGTACATAGAGTTAAAAGGTATCCTTGGATGTTGCAAGCTTATCAAGATCACGGAAAGAAATTTTTACTAGTAGTAGCTGGCGTTCAAGTAGCAATTATCCCAAGTTTATTTTTTATTAGTTTTACTTTAATGGCTGCATATTTCATGTCGCTAGTTCTTGCAGCTGGAATGATAAAAATAAAAAAAATGAGAAAATGGTTTATCAACGGTGCGATTATTACTCGAATGATTGTCAAAGGCTATATACAAAATGCTGATATTTATCATGCAAATGATTTAAATACATTACCACAAGCAATTGTTTGTTCGAAATTACGATTAAAGCCTAAACCACTTATATATGATAGTCATGAAGTACAATCTGATAGAACAGGTTATAATAAAGAACGCATCAAAAGAATCGAATCATTTATGTTAAAATTTGTTGATCAAATGATTGTAGAAAATCATACAAGAGCATCATATAACGAAGAAATTTATGGTTTTTATCCTAAAACGCTGTATAACTACTCTGAAAAATATGATATACACACTAAACCGAAAATTAATTTACATCATAAAATCGGTATAAATGAAGATGAAAAAATATTGTTATATCAAGGTGGACTACAACAAGGTAGAGGACTGGAATTACTGATTAAAGCAATGGATGATATTGAAGAAGGACACTTATTATTTATAGGTGGCGGAAAATTAACACAAGAATTAAAAAACCTTAGCAAAAATTCTTCCGAAGCTCATAGAATACACTTTTTAGATAAAGTGCCATTTCAAGAATTACCGTCCTATACAAGAGAAGCTTATTTAGGCTTTCAAGTATTGCAAAATATATGTTTCAATCATTATTCCGCCAGTTCAAATAAATTATTTGAATATATGATGGCACATGTTCCTGTAATAAGTTGTGACTTTCCAGAAATTAAAAAAGTTGTAAATGAAACAAAAACAGGATTAGTAGTTGATCCTCACAATGCAGCTGACATTGCACGAGCAGTTAATAAGTTGGTAAAAGATGAGGCATTGAGAAATAGTTTGAGTGAGAATACTAAGCATGCTAAAGAAATATATAATTGGAATAATGAAAAAGCAAAGCTAATTGATATTTATGACGAATTTGCCCCTTTAACGAGTAAAGCCATTCTACTAAATATTAATTAATTTAAACTGTCTACAAAGCTCTATGCTTGTAGACAGTTTTTATTTAGTTAACTTGTATTTAGTAAACATAGATATTACAATGATATAGCTAATATAGATAGGGATAAAAGGAGTTTAGTTTAAGATGTACATAAATAAAGGCATTAATCGCGTGAGCAATTTTATAGAAGCAGGTAATGATTATGAAGCAATGATGTTATTAAGAGACCTGGAAGCTAACGTAATGAGATATGATTTTGAAATTATGGGTGAAGGATTTAACAACTTTGCAGATTTATATGTTTCATTAAAAAATAGAAAGAAAGCAATTGAAATGTATCAAAAAGCCATTCTATACTTTAGAGAAGTAGGGAATCAAAATAAAGTAGGCGAGGTTAGTCGTAAGTTCGAAAATCTAATTTTATAGAATTAAAGAGTTTAGGACATAAACGTTCTAGAAACTTACAAAATTAGAAATATAAAAAACACCCAATCCGTAAATGAATCCAACGGATTGGGTGTTTTATTTTGAGAAAGGGAATGATATCCCAAGCTCTTAATATATAGATATTACATATGGGCGCTGTGTCCGCCAACCATAACCCAATAAGTACCGATTACTACTAATAAAGTAATAATGACTGCGAAGAGTACTTTGAAGGCTGTTGCGCGTCCATCTGGTCCTTCTGTTAAATGCATAAACATTAATAATTGAACGATTGCTTGTATAAATGCAAAACCTATAATGATTGATGTTCTTACTTGTAATGACATGCCAGTGTATAACATGACATAAACAGCTAACAACGTAAGTACAATTGAGAAAATTAAACCGACTGTATGCGAAACGACTGTTTTATTCATGATCCACTCACCATCCCTACAAGATAGACTAGTGTAAAGATAAAGATCCATACAACATCAAGGAAATGCCAATACAAACTTCCGATAAATACTTTTGGTGCGTTATGTTCATTTAATCCACGAGTAGCAATTTGGATTAAAACGCCTGATATCCAGAATATACCTACAGTTACATGGAGACCATGTGTTCCTAATAGGATAAAGAATGAAGACCAGAATGATCCTAGTTGTGGTGTAACACCTTCATGAACGTAATGTGTGAACTCGTAAACTTCAAATCCAACGAATCCTGCACCTAATAATATTGTGATAATCATCCATACCATCATCATTTTGACATTTTGTTTACGCATGTAATAAACTGCGATACCACAAGTGTAACTACTTACTAATAATAAGAATGTCATAATCATAACTAATGGTAATTCAAATAGTTCAGGTGTAGTGAATCCACCATATGAACCACTTTTTTGTAATACTAAGAATGTAGCAAATAATGTACCGAATAACGCAACTTCCGCAGTAAGAAAGACCCAAAATCCGAGTTTATTTAATTGCCCTGTTTCATTAACAGTATCAATTGTATTATGTTGTTCATTACTCATCTTTATTGTCCTCCTTTTCCTGCAATTCTTGTTTGCGTAATTCACGTAGTTTTGCTTCATTTTCTTCTAATTCTTCAGCATGAATATGGTAACCATAGTCTTTTTCGAAACTTCTCCATATCATACATGCAAATATACCTGCACCAAAGATGATTGCTGGAATATAAGTTTCGAATATGAGGAAGAATCCACCAAATAGGAAGCAGACTGCCATCCAGAAACCAACATGTGTATTGTTAGGCATGTGTATATCTTTATAATCTTGATCATCAAGATAGTGTTTACCATTTTCTTTCATTTCTACAAATGTTTCAGTGTCATACCATTTTGGTGTAATCGCAAAGTTGTAGTGAGGTGGCATAGCTGAAGCAGTAGCCCATTCTAATGTTCTACCTAAGCCATTCCAGTTGTCACCAGTTGCTTCACGTTTAGCTTTACCAAAGCTATATACGACGTTCCATACTAAAGCTAAGAATCCTATACCCATCAAGAATGCACCCATCGTTGAGATGAAGTTTAATGTGAACCATCCATCTGCTTGAGTGTATTTGTATAAACGACGAGGCATACCATCTAAGCCTAATAAGAATTGTGGTAAGAAACAAAGGTTAAATCCTAAAGTAAATGTCCAGAATAACCATTGATTAATTTTTTCATTCAATTTGTAACCAAACATTTTTGGATACCAGAAAATTAAACCTGCGAAACATGCGAATACAACACCAGCAATAATAACATAGTGGAAATGTGCCACTAAGAAATAAGTATTGTGGTACTGATAGTCTGCAGCTGCCATGGCAAGCATGACACCTGTAACACCACCTAAAGTAAAGTTAGGGATGAATGCTAATGAGAATAGCATTGGTGATTCAAATGTAATTCGGCCTTTATACAAGGTGAATAGCCAGTTGAATATTTTAACACCGGTTGGTATTGCGATCAACATAGTTGAGATTGAGAAGAATGAGTTTACTAATGCACCATTACCCATAGTGAAGAAATGGTGAACCCATACTAAGAAACTTAGGAACGCAATACCACTAGTTGCCCAGACCATACTTTGATGTCCGAATAAACGTTTTCTTGCAAATGTTGGGATAATTTCTGAATAAATACCGAATGCTGGCAATACAAGTATATATACTTCAGGGTGACCCCAAACCCAGAAGAAGTTAGCCCATAGCATTGGCATACCACCATTAGCTATTTCAAAGAAGCTTGTGCCCATTAAACGGTCGAAAGTCATTAAAGCAAGTGCGACAGTTAAAATAGGGAAGGCTAATATGATTAATAATGATGTTATTAATGTTGTCATAGAGAACATTGGGATTTGCATAAATTTCATAGATTTAGTACGCAATTTTAAGATAGTAACAAAGAAGTTAATACCAGTCATTAATGTACCAATACCTGAAATTTGAATAGCAACTAAATAATAATTAATACCTGTACCTGGACTGAAATCAGTTGCTAGTGGAGCATAGTTTGTCCAACCAGCAGCTGGAGCGCCACCAAGTACGAATGAAATATTGAATAGACCCATACCTGCAGCAAATAACCAGAAACTCAAGTTATTTAACATAGGGAATGCAACATCTCGAGCACCTAATTGTAATGGTACAACGACGTTCATTAAACCAATTAAGAACGGCATAGCCATGAAGATAATCATGATAACACCATGTGTTGTAAAGATTTCATTATAGTGCTGAGATTCGAGTAATTTACTATCTGGTGCCATTAATTGTAGACGAATAAGAAGTGCATCCATACCACCACGGAAAAACATAATGATTGCAGATATAATGTACATTACACCGATTTTTTTATGGTCTACTGATGTTAACCATTCAGTATACAACCATTTCCATTTTTTGTAATAAGTCAATCCACCAACAACAGCTATACCTGTTAATACAAGCATAACTTGCGCTATTGTGATCATCCAGTCATTTTGTATGATTAATTCATTCCATGGAAAATTCATTACTTGTCACCTCCATGGTTATTGTTAGAAGACTGCTTATCTTGTTTTTCATCTTCAGATTTAGCGTCTTCTTGGATTTTTTCCATTTCATCCATATGATGTTCTTCTTCTTTTTTGAAGTCACTGTCATATTTTTCATTATTTTTAAGAATCGTAGGTTTCATTCCATGACGTTCGTAGTTTGGATTAGTAACAGTTACTTTACGAGCTGGTAATACTGGTTTATCTGTTACGCCTTCACTTTCGTCATAGAAGTTTGGATCTTTCGGCTCATAACGGTAACGTTTAAATGCATGGAAGATATATTCCGGATCCGCAGCTGGATCAACATATGCTAAATGTGTACCACTATAAGTAAGTTCCTGATTCTTAGTTGTAGGTAAAAGTTGGTGATCAAATGTGTCTTGATCTATTGTTTTACGTTTCTGTGATTTTGAAACCCATTTATCGTAATCTTTAGAGCTTACTGAGTTTACGTTAAATGTCTGTCTAGAGAAACCTTCACCATTAAAGTTTGAATTTCTTCCTTTAAAAGTACCAGTTTCATTGGCTTGTAATGTCCAATCCATTGTCATGCTTGTCATAGCATATTTCTGACCACCTAATTGTGGAATCCAGAAACTTGTCATCATATCCATAGATTGTAGTTTGAATAAAACTGGACGACCTTCTGGAATTGTTACATGATTTACTGTTTCAACTTTTTCATCTGGATAACTAAAGAACCATTTATAACCAGCACTTGTTGCATAAATAACTACTGGATCTTCATCAGATTTAGGTGGTTCCTCATAAGAATACAGAGATTTAATCGTTGGTACAGCTAAAATCACAAGTATGATAACAGGAATTGTAAACCATACTGCTTCTAAGATGACGTTGTGATGCATAGTACCTGATGTTTCATTTTTTGTTTTTCTATATTTTATAATAAATATTAAAAACAAAATTGAGACCACTATAACAATAAAGACCATCATGATAATTGAAAAGATAATTAAGAAATGTTGATCTTCTGCCATAGGGCCTTTGGGGTTTAATACTTCTAAATTTGAACAACCACTAAGTAAAATACCTAATGTTGACATGAGAAGTATTGATTTTAACTTTGCCACGTTTTTTACCTCCCAATTTTCTATATACCTATATATATGGCTAGACCTCAATTTTAAAGGATTTGAACATATTTACAAGGCTAGTAAAAGGGATGTAAGCGTTATAATTTGAAAATGTATGAGAATAACTTTGATATGACGGCTTTTTATCTAAATGTTAAATTTTTGTGTACATTTAAAAAGATAATAAAATAAGCAAAATATTAGTAAAAACATTGATTTTTCAGCATATTAAGAAAATTGAAAGGTGAAAAAATTTGTAAATTGATACTATAATTTTGCTCATAAATAAAAAAGGAAGATTTCAATTAAATATTGAAATCTTCCTTTTGTGTTATTTCACTGTTATTGTTCTACCTTGAGCAGTAATATGGCCATCAGCATCTGATACTGCATATCCTACTTTATACTTACCAGGTTTATCTGTATTTACTTCACCACTTGTTACAATGTCTGAAGTTAAGTCTTTACCTGAGTTGTCTTTAGCTTTTACATCTTTTAATAGATCGAAATCTTTACCTTTTTTCACTGTTATATCTTTTATACCCGTTATTTCTGGTTTAGGTGCTAATTCAGCATCATTTACATAAACGCCACGTTTATAAGTGTAGTAATAACCATCTGAATCTTTGACGTGATAAGTGATATATTGCAAACCAGTTTTCGAAGTATCAATATTACCTTTAACAGTAACTTTATCAGTGATGTCGCCATCTTTCTTATCTAAAGCTTTAACACCTTTCATTGTGTCAAAATGATCGCCTTGATAAACTAAATCTTTAGTTGGTACCGTAATAAGAGGCATGTTATCGTCTAAGTTTTTAGTTGAAGTTTTTTTGTTAGAAGCAACTTCTGCTTTTGATTTATCTTTATCATGAGTCGTTTTATCTTTAGATCCGTTTAAAGAACCTTCTTTGACTACATAAACATAGTGCCACTTAGTTCGATATGCACCATCAGAATCAGTAACTTTATACTGTACTTTATATTTACCTAATTTAGAAGTATCAACATCTCCACTAACTTTAATTTTGTTAGTTAAGTCGCCATCTTCTTTATCATAAGCTTTAATGCCTTTTAATGAATCATAATCAGCGCCTTTTTCAACAACGTCTCCTTCAACACCTTTAATTTGTGGAAGACTGTTACCAGTAGCACTAGCAGTTAATGAAGGTGTAACTAATGATGCCGACACACCAAGAACTGTTAATGACTGTATTATTTTGTTCATCATAATTATGTACTCCTTTGTTGTAAGCTATAAGGAAAGAATAACATGACTCGTGCATCAATTCCTTATTAATTTAAATATTATCGCAATCTTGTCACATTTACATCGACCTTAAGACCGATTTCAACGTTTAAGGTGTATAAAGTGTTTCTTTTAGAGTATTTTTAGGGATAATATCACTTAAATAATATTTATCTAAAGTAAGTAAGTATTCATTTAAAGCATGATTAAGTGCACCTTTTAATCCACAGTTTAATACAATGGGGCATGTGTTTGTCTCCATATTAAAACATTCTACCAATTCGAAGTGATCTTCAGTTTGTCTGACAAGCTTTCCGATATTTATTTCAGAAGGAGATTGATTAAGAATTATGCCACCATTTCTTCCACGAATAGATTTTAAGTAGCCTAATTTTACAAGTTGATGTACGACTTTAGTTAAATGATTTTTGGAAATGCCATAAAATGTCGCAATCTCTTCTATTTGAGATTGTTTATTCTGTTGAGCAAGGTACATAAGTACGCGCAACGAATAATCCGTATATTGGGTGAGCTTCATAAAGTTCATCCTCCTTATAATATATTAATTATACTTAAAACAAAGTCTAAAAAACAATGATTGAATTTGAAAATCATGAAATATTGACAATTTTGTAAACAAACACAAATTATATTGAAAAACATTGTGAAACTATTTACAATTAAACATGTATTTAAAATATATCTTTAAGAGGGGGATTCTGATGTTATCAGAACAAACTAAAGAAATCGTTAAACAAACAGTACCAGTATTAGAACAATACGGAAATGAAATTACTAAAGTCTTTTATGAAAGATTATTTGAAGCACACCCAGAATTATTAAATATCTTTAATAAATCAAACCAAAAACAAGGGAAACAACAAACGGCATTAGCACAAACTGTATTAGCAGCAGCTAAACATATCGATCAGTTAGAAGCAATTGTGCCTAATGTTAACCAAATTGCTCATAAACACCGTGCGTTACAAGTAAAAGAAGAACACTATCCAATAGTTGGAGAGTATTTATTAAAAGCGATTAAAGAAGTATTAGGCGACGCAGCTACAGACGATATTATGAATGCTTGGGAAGAAGCATATGGTGAAATCGCGAGCGTATTCATTCAAATGGAAAAAGCAATGTATGAACAAGCTGCTTGGGACGACTTTCAATCATTTAAAATTACTAATATCGAAGACCAAGGTACTTCAATGAAATCATTCGAAGTTGAACCAGAAGAAAATATTAAAGTACCAGAGCTTATAGCTGGTCAATATATTACAGTACGTATTAAACCAACAAATGATGAAAACTTGGCGTTAAGACACTATTCAATTTTTTCAGTTAAAAATGATGGAAAAATCAGATTTGCTGTTAAAAGAGAAGGTGCGGGCGAGAAAAAAGGACTTGTATCACATGACCTACACGATAGTTACTCAGTAGGAGATACTTTAGAAATCTCAGCTCCAGCAGGTGATTTCAAAGTAGAATCACCTGAAGATAAAAAATTATTGCTATTATCTTCAGGAGCTGGTGTAACACCAATGTTAGCTATGTTAGAAGATGAAGGTTATAAAGGTAGAGATGTTCATTTCGTACATGTTAACGAATCAGAAGCAGATGTACCATTCAAAAAAGAAATAGATGCATTAAATGTAATGAACAATAATGTTGAAGTTACTTACCACTTAAGAGAAAGAGACGGTTACTTAACAAGTGACGAACTAAAATCTTGGATAAATGAAGATGTAGAAATTTATTTATGTGGTGGTATAACATTTATGGATACAATTTTTGAAGAATTAAACAAATTAAACATTGATCAATCAGGTGTACATTTCGAACCATTTGGTCCAAAAATGAGTATTACAAACGTATAATTCCGATACACGCAAAAAACCAATCCGTTGAATTCATTTCAATTAGCGGATTGGTTTTTTTATTAATCAACTTATAAAAAAATATGAAAAAACAGAGCCAACATTGGATAACATGTGTTGGCTCTGTTTTCATTTTTAGTCTAGAGACTATTATATGTTTATTCTATTCCATTTTTCCATTTTTCAGCTAATAGTGTGTTGTTCAAGACCATTGTGATTGTGAGTGGGCCGACACCGCCTGGTACTGGCGTGATTGCTCCGGCAACTTCTTTAACCGCTTCGAAATCTACGTCACCTTTAAGTTTACCGTCTTCGCCTGGTGTGTTACCAACGTCAACAATGACTGCACCTGGTTTTACTAAGTCTTTTGTTACGAGGTGTACGCGTCCTACTGCACTTACTATTACATCTGCTTGTTTTAAAACTTCTTCTGTATTTGTCGACTTAGAATGCAATAGCGTTACAGTTGCATCTTGATCTGTTAATAATTTACTTACAGGTTGACCGACGATATGACTTCTACCGATTACAGCCACGTTTTTACCTTTTAAGTCGATATCAGCATGTTTGAGTATTTCCATAATGCCTAATGGTGTACATGGAATAAACGTACGTTCACCAGTATATAATCTACCAATATTAATAGGGTTGAAACCGTCTACGTCTTTATCTGGATTAATTGTTTCTAATACTTTAGCTTCAGAAACTTGTTTAGGAAGTGGTACTTGCACTAGAATACCGCTCACAGAATTATCGTTGTTTAATCTTTCTAATTCATTAAGAACTTCTTCTTCTGTAGATGATTCGTCCATATGTATGATTTCAGATATCATACCGATCTTCTCAGCTGCTTTCTTTTTAGAATTAACATAACTTTGGCTCGCACCGTCATTACCTACAAGAATGACAGATAGTTTTGGTACGATGTTATGTGTCTTTAATCTTTCTACTTCACTTTGAAGACCAGCTCTGTAAGCCTTCGCTATTTCTCTACCGTCTAATATCTTAGCTACCATGAAAATTGCCTCCTAAATAATAAATCGAACTTTAGTGTTGGTTACACTGTAAATTATCTCTTTAATACGAACATAAATCAATTATTTTTGTAAAAAAGATATAAAATGTTCGTTTTTCCATTGAAAATAGCATTATCAATTGTTATGCTATATCTGTAATATACACAATAAAAGTTAAATATTTCAACTATTTGAAAGGGTGACTTACATGAAAGTGGCAGTAATAATGGGTAGTTCATCAGATTGGCCTATCATGAAAGAAGCATGTGATATGCTTGATTATTTTGGAATTCAATATGATAAGAAGGTTGTATCTGCACATAGAACACCATTAGAAATGGTTGATTTTGCAAAAAATGCTACTAGTCAAAACATCGATATTATTATCGCTGGAGCAGGAGGCGCAGCGCACTTACCAGGAATGGTTGCTTCGCTAACGACAGTTCCAGTTATAGGTGTACCAATTGAATCGAAAAGTTTAAAAGGCATGGATTCTTTACTATCTATAGTACAAATGCCAGGTGGAATTCCTGTCGCAACTACTGCTATAGGAAAAGCAGGATCTAAGAATGCTGGTATTTTAGCAGCGAGAATGATTGGTATGACTGATGAAAATGTAAGAAATCAATTAGTGAATTATGAAAAAAGTTTACGCGATAAAGTGGAGGAAATGCAAAATGACTTATTATAACCTTGAATCAGGTGACATGATAGGTATTGTGGGCGGCGGTCAATTAGGCAAAATGATGGCGCAATCTGCACAAAAAATGGGATTTAAAGTCGCAATCCTAGATCCTGATGAAAATTGTCCTGCACAATTTGTAGCACATGAATTTATAAATGCTGATTACTCTAATGAAAAGGCACTTAATCAATTAGGTAATATCTCAAAAGTCGTTACTTATGAATTTGAAAATATAGATGCACAACAATTAGAAACACTTTCCAATAAATATAATATACCTCAAGGAAGTGAAACAGTTGCTTTATTACAAGATAGATTAACTGAAAAGCAAACTCTAGAAAGCGCTCATGTAAATATAGTGCCGTTTTTAGAAGTGAAGCAATCTCAAGACTTGGATGAAGCGATTGAAACAATAGGCTTTCCATTTATTATAAAAACACGTTTTGGTGGTTATGACGGAAAAGGACAACTTGTCATACGGTCTAACGATGACTTGGATGAAGCAAGAGAACTTATTGCCGATACACCATGCGTAGTTGAAAAATATCTCCCTCTATATAAAGAAGTATCCATAACAGCTACACGTGACATTTATGATCAAACAGTTTATTTTCCTCTACAAGAAAATGAACATAGAGATCAAATATTATATAAAACAATCGTTCCAGCTCGTTTAGATTTTGAAGAACAAGCTATAAATGAAGTTGAAAAGATCATGTCTAAAGTTCATTTCATTGGTATTTTTACTGTGGAATTTTTCGTGACTGATGATTATAAGCTATTTGTAAATGAAATTGCACCTAGACCTCATAATTCTGGACATTATTCTATAGAAGCTTGTGATTATTCTCAATTTGATACACACATACTTGCTGTAGCAGGGTGGCACTTGCCAGAAAAAATTAATTTATTACAACCAGCTATTATGATGAATTTATTAGGTCAAGATGTATCGAACTTGAAGCATGAATTTTATAAGCATCCAGATTGGCATGTTCATATATACGGCAAAAAGATTAATAAAGTTAACCGTAAGATGGGACATATTACTAAACTATCAACAGATTTAGATAAGGATGAACAACAATTTAATCAAACTTTTGAAGGGCGGAACAAGTAACATGTCACTACTTTATGAAGGTAAAGCTAAAAGAGTATTCAATACAGAACAAGAAGATGTTTTAAGAATTGAATATAAAGATGAAGTAACAGCAGGTAACGGAGCTAAAAAAGATGAAATGTTAGGAAAAGGTAGATTAAACAATTTAATTACATCTAAAATTTTTGGAATATTGAAACAAAAAGGTGTTCCGAGCCACTTTATAGAACAAATATCTGAAACAGAACAACTTGTTAAAGCTGTAGAAATCTTTCCATTAGAAGTCGTTGTTCGTAACGTAGCTGCAGGGTCTATTTGTAAAAGGCTTGGCTTTGAAAAAGGTCATACATTTGAAGAACCATTATTAGAATTATTTTATAAAAAAGATGAGTTAAATGATCCTCTAATTACAGACGATCACGTCGCATTACTTAATATTGCTACACCTGATGAACTATCTACTATTAAAAATGAAGCTTTAAAAGTTAATGCTGTATTAAGTGAAGTAATGAATGAAATGAACTTGATATTAGTAGATTATAAAATCGAGTTTGGTGTTACGAAAGATGGTCAAATTTTATTAGCTGATGAAATATCTCCAGATACTTGCAGAATTTGGGATAAAGAGACACAAGAAAACTTTGATAAAGATGTATACAGAGAAGATACTGGCTCATTAATCGATACTTATGAAACTTTTTACAAAAAATTGGAGGAACTATAAATGAAGAAGATTGAATTGCACATCACATTACAAGGTCAGGTTTTAGATACTCAAGGTCAAGCATTAAACAGAGCAGTACATGATTTAGGATACGAGCAAGTAAATGATATTAGAGTAGGTAAAGTTATATATATGACAGTTGATGAAACAGATGAAAATACAATCAAAAATGTTGTCAATACGTTAAGTGAAAAGTTATTTGCTAATACTGTAATTGAAGAATATAGTTTCAAAATCTTAGAAGACGAGGAGAACGCGTAATGAAATTAGCTGTATTAGTATTTCCGGGATCTAATTGCGATCGTGATATGTTTAATGCTGCTAAACATTCTGGTGTTGAAGCGGCATATGTAGATTATAGAGAAACTTCACTTGAAGGTTTTGATGGTGTCTTAATACCTGGTGGGTTCTCTTTTGGTGACTATCTAAGATCTGGTGCGATGGCTCGTGTAGCACCAATTATTAGTGAAGTAAAAAGACTTGCTCGTGAAGGAAAACCAGTATTAGGCGTTTGTAATGGATTCCAAATCTTAACTGAAGTTGGATTGTTACCAGGTGCTTTATTGCATAATGATAGTCATTTATTTGTTAGTAGAAATGAACAATTAACAATTGTAAATAATAAAACGAAATTTACTCATCAATATGACAAAGATGAAACAGTCGTTTATCCTGTTGCGCATGGTGAAGGACATTATTATTGTACAGATGACATTTATGATGATCTTGTAAAAAACAATCAAATTATTTTAACTTATAATGACAATCCAAATGGTTCATATAAAGATATAGCTGGTATAACAAATAAGGAAGGTAATGTTTGTGGAATGATGCCACATCCAGAACGTGCGATGGAAACATTACTTGGCTCAGATAGCGGTGTTAAATTATTTCAATCTATAATCGAAAGTTGGAGGGAACAACATGTCTAAGTTTTTAGAACCTAGTATAGAAGAAATAGAAAAAGAATATTTATATAGAGATATGGGCTTAACAGATAAAGAATATCAAAAAGTAATCAGTATTTTAGGTAGAAAACCTAATTTTACTGAGATTGGTATTTTTTCAGTAATGTGGAGTGAACATTGTTCTTATAAGCATTCTAAGCCATTTTTAAAGCAATTCCCTACTTCTGGCGAACATGTATTGATGGGACCAGGTGAAGGTGCTGGTGTTGTCGATATCGGCGATAACCAAGCAGTTGTATTCAAAGTAGAATCTCACAATCACCCTTCAGCGATAGAACCTTACCAAGGTGCTGCAACTGGTGTCGGCGGAATTATTCGTGACATCGTTTCAATTGGTGCAAGACCAATTTCATTATTAAATAGTTTAAGATTTGGTGAATTAACAAATAAAACTAATCGTAGGCTATTTAGTGGTGTCGTAAAAGGTATTGGTGGCTATGGTAACTGTATTGGTATCCCTACAGTTGCTGGTGAAATTGAATTTGATGGCCGTTATGATGGTAATCCACTTGTAAACGCAATGTGTGTCGGCATTATTGATCATGACAAAATTCAAAAAGGTACTGCTAAAGGTATAGGTAATCCAGTTATTTATGTTGGATTAAAAACAGGTAGAGACGGTATTCACGGTGCTACTTTTGCTTCAGAAGAATTAAGTGAAGCATCTGAAAGTAAGAGACCATCTGTACAAATAGGTGATCCTTTCGTCGGTAAAAAATTAATGGAAGCTACTTTAGAAGCGATAACATATCCAGAATTAGTCGGAATTCAAGATATGGGTGCTGCTGGTTTAACGTCATCATCATCAGAAATGGCTGCTAAAGGTGAAGGTGGTATACATCTACATTTAGAAAAAGTCCCTACACGAGAAGAAGGTATTTCTCCATATGAAATGATGTTATCAGAAACGCAAGAACGTATGTTATTAGTAGTAGAAAAAGGAACAGAACAAAAATTCTTAGATTTATTTGAACATCACGAATTAGATTCTGCAGTAATTGGTGAAGTAACTGATACAAATAGATTTGTATTATCTTACGAAGACGAAGTTTATGCAGATATTCCAGTTGAACCATTAGCTGACGAAGCACCAGTATATATTTTAGAAGGTGAAGCGAAAGAGCATAATGAAGATGCGCATCAATACGACAATATAGATGTTAAAGATGTATTTTCTAAGCTGATTAATCACCCTACAATTGCTTCAAAACATTATGCATATGACCAATATGATCAACAAGTTGGTGCGAATACAATTATTAAACCAGGTATTAGCGCCGGTGTCGTTAGAGTTGAAGGTACTAAAAAAGCAATTGCTTCAACGATAGATGGTGAAGCAAGATATGTTTATAACAACCCATATGAAGGCGGAAAAATGGTTGTAGCTGAAGCATATAGAAACCTAATATCTGTAGGTGCTAAACCTTTAGCAATGACAGATTGCTTAAATTATGGATCTCCTGAGAAGAAAGAAATATATCAACAATTAACTGATTCTACACGAGGCATGGCAGAAGCATGTGAAGCTTTAAATACACCAGTCGTATCTGGAAATGTTTCTTTATACAATGAAACTAAAGGAACTTCAATCTTCCCAACGCCTGTAGTAGGAATGGTCGGCTTAATTGAAGATGTAAGTTATTTGAATGACTTTGAACCAAAAGTTAACGAACGTATTTATATCGTTGGAGAAACAAAAAATGATTTTGGTGGAAGTCAAATCGAAAAATTATTATATAAAGAAGTTAACCATGAACCAAGTTCAATAGACTTAAACGCAGAAGTTCAACGTGGCGAACAAATTAAAGAAGCGATTCATGCTCAAACTGTTTCTCACGTCCAAGCAATAGGTAAGGGCGGTATTGCAATAAGTCTTGCAAAAGTATCATCACACTTTAATTTAGGATTAGATGTTACAGTACCACTTTCAAATGCACAATTATTCAGTGAAACACAAGGTAGATATATTTTAGTTGCTAAAGAAAGTCAAACAGTAGAAGTAGATGGTGCAGTTGAGATAGGTAAAATAACTGACGACGGTGAATTTACATTAACTAATGAATCATCACAAATTAAATACCATGTATCTGATTTGGATGAACAGTTGAAAGGGGCAATCGCTCAATGCATGAAATCAAGAGTTTAAATGAAGAATGTGGTGTATTTGGCATATGGAACCATCCAGATTCTGCACAATTAACTTATATGGGACTTCATAGTTTACAACATAGAGGTCAAGAAGGTGCAGGTATAGTTTCTTCAAATGGATTTGAGCTTAAAGGTGAAAGAGGTTTAGGATTGTTGACTGATGCAATTTCTGATGTTCAATTAGAAGGATTTAAAGGTAATCAACATGCAATTGGTCACGTAAGATATGCAACATCTGGAAATCAAGGTATTGAAAATATCCAACCTTTTTTATATCACTTTTATGATATGAGTGTAGGTGTTTGTCATAACGGAAATTTAGTTAATGCACAAAGTTTGAGAAAAGATTTAGAAAAAGACGGTGCTATTTTCCATTCTTCTTCAGATACAGAAGTGATCATGCATCTTATTAGAAGAAGTAAAGCATCCACTTTTGAAGAAGCATTAAAAGAAAGTTTGAATATAATAAAAGGCGGATTTACATTCGCTTTATTAACTAAAGATGCGCTATACGGTGCTGTAGATCCAAATGCAATTAGACCGTTAGCAGTAGGAAGAATGAAAACGGGTGCTTATATAATCGCTAGTGAAACATGTGCAATTGATGTTCTTGGCGCAGAGTTTATTAGAGATATTCATGCAGGAGAATTTATAGTCATTAATGATGATGGTATAAGAGTAGAATCATATACAACAGATACGACAACAGCAATTTCAGCTATGGAATATATTTATTTCGCTAGACCAGATTCCACAATAGCAGGTAAAAATGTACATGCTGTGCGCAAAGAATCAGGAAAAAGATTAGCACAAGAAAGCCCTGCTATTAATGCTGATATGGTTATAGGTGTGCCGAATTCATCACTTTCAGCAGCGTCTGGATTTGCTGAAGAAAGCCATTTACCGTATGAGATGGGACTTGTTAAAAATCAATATGTCGCTAGAACATTTATACAACCTACTCAAGAGTTACGTGAACAAGGTGTACGCGTCAAATTATCAGCTGTAAAAGATATTGTACATGGAAAAAATATTGTGCTTGTAGATGACTCAATTGTGAGAGGTACAACAAGTAAAAGAATCGTGAAAATGTTGAAAGACGCTGGAGCAAATGAAATTCATGTTCGCATTGCTTCTCCTGAATTTATGTTCCCTAGCTTTTATGGTATCGATGTATCCACATCATCAGAATTAATATCTGCAAATAAATCACCTGAAGAAATTAGAGACTATATTGGTGCAGATTCTTTATCTTATTTATCAGTTGATGGATTAATTAATTCTATTGGTTTAGATAAAGAGGTGCCATATCACGGTCTTTGTGTTGAAAGCTTTACGGGTGACTACCCTGCAGGACTGTATGATTATGAAGAACGATATTATGAAAATTTAAGTCCACGTCAAAAGGCTTATTTAGCAAATAACAAACAATACTTTGATAAAGAGGGTAATCTTAATGTCGAAAGCATATAAAGCATCTGGTGTAGATATAGAAGCAGGTTATGAAGCGGTAAATAGAATGAAGTCTCATGTACAAAGTACGATGAGAAAAGAAGTTTTAGGTGGATTAGGTGGATTTGGTGCAGCCTTTGATCTATCTCAATTAAATATGGAAAAACCAGTATTAGTATCAGGTACTGATGGCGTTGGAACTAAATTAAAACTCGCTATTGATTATAATAAGCATGACACAATAGGTATTGATGCAGTTGCAATGTGTGTAAATGATATTTTAACAACAGGTGCAGAGCCTTTGTATTTCTTAGATTATATTGCGACAAACAAAGTGGACCCAGAAACAATTGAAGCAATTGTTTCTGGCGTGTCTGTTGGTTGTAAGGAGACAAACTGTGCATTAATAGGTGGAGAAACTGCTGAAATGGGCGAAATGTATCATCAAGGTGAATATGATATTGCAGGATTTTGTGTTGGTGCAGTTGAAAAAGACGCGTATATCGATGGCAGTACCGTTGACGACGGTGACATATTAATCGGTATAAAATCAAGCGGTATACATTCTAACGGATACAGTTTAGTAAGAAATTTAATTAAAGAAAGTGAAATTGATTTAAATGATCAGTTTGATGAAAATAGAACGTATTTAGAGGCGTTTCTTGAACCAACTAAATTATACGTTAAACCGGTCCTTTCAGTATTAGAAAAAGTGAAAGTGAAAGGTATGTCACATATAACTGGTGGTGGCTTTATAGAGAATATCCCTAGAGCCATTCCTGAAGATAAAGACGCTGATATAGATGTGAGTTCATATGAAGTGCCTAAAATCTTTGATTGGTTAAAAGAACAAGGCAAGATTGAAGCAACAGAAATGTATAATGTCTTTAATATGGGTATTGGTTTTGTACTGATTGTTAATAAAGAAGATCAAGAGGAAACGCTGAATATTCTAAAAGGTCATAATGAAGAAGCTTTCGTTATTGGTAAAATTTCTAATGGAACAGGAAATGTCAATTTGTCGGGGGTTCAATCATGACAAAAATTGCTGTATTCGCATCAGGAAACGGATCAAACTTCGAAAAGATAATGGAAAATATTGAAGCAGGTTATTTAGATCATATTGAAGTGACAGCTTTATATACAGATAATCCAAATGCTTTTTGTATTGAAAGAGCAAGACGTTTTAATTTGCCGGTATATATTATCGATCCAAGAACATACGATAATAAAAAAGATTACGAAGAAGCGCTTTTAACAAAATTATCTCAAGATAGAGTCAGTTGGATTATTTTAGCAGGTTATATGAAAATTGTAGGTCCAACATTACTGAAGCAATATGAAGGAAAAATGTTAAACATTCATCCTTCTATTTTACCGAGCTTTCCAGGTAAAGATGCAGTTGGACAAGCACTTGATTATGGTGTTCGAGTGACAGGTGCAACAGTACACTATGTTGATAGTGGCATGGATACAGGTGAGATTATTGATCAATTAAGTTGCTCAGTACATCCAGATGACACAAGAGAAACATTGCAATTAAGAATACAAAACTTAGAATATGAATTATATCCACGTGTCATAAAAGAAATTATTCAATAAAGGAGTCTTTACAAAATGAAGAATGCAATATTAAGTGTTTCAGACAAAACCAACATAGTAGAATTTGCAAGCAAACTTATAGAAAATGGTTATAAAGTATATTCGACTGGCGGTACTAAAAAAGCATTAGAAGAGGCGAATATTGAAGTGTATTCTGTCTCTGATTTAACAAATTTCCCTGAAATAATGGATGGAAGAGTAAAAACATTACATCCAGGTGTACACGGCGGGATCCTTGCCAATCGTTCTATACCTGAACATTTATCAGCATTGAAAGAACAAGATATCGATTTAATTGATTTAGTTGTCGTAAACTTATATCCATTTAAAGAAACAATCAAAAAAGAAAATGTTACTGAAGATGAAGCAATCGAAAATATAGATATTGGTGGACCAACTATGTTAAGAGCTGCTGCCAAAAACTATAAATTTGTGACGACTATTGTTGACCCAACTGATTACAATGAGGTTATTAATCGCATAGAAAATAATGAGTTAGATGAAGCATATCGTAAATCTTTAATGGTTAAAGTATTTAAACATACAAATGATTATGATAAAACGATTGTTGAATTTTTCGCAAATGAATCAGAACAATTGAGATATGGCGAGAATCCACAACAAAATGCAACGTTTGTCAAAACGTCAAACGAATCAAATACTTTAGCGGGTGCTAAACAATTGCATGGTAAAGCGTTAAGTTTTAATAATATTAAAGATGCGGACGCAACTTTATCTCTTATTAAAAAATTCGAACAACCAGCTGCCGTAGCTGTTAAACATATGAATCCATGTGGTGTAGGTGTGGGCGAAACAATTGAAGAAGCATACGATTACGCTTATGAAGCAGATTCTCAATCTATATTTGGAGGCATCGTTGCTTTAAACAGACCCGTTACTAAAAAATTAGCTGAATCACTACATGCAATATTCTTAGAAGTCGTGATTGCACCAAGCTTTGAAGAAGAAGCTTTAGAAGTATTAACGACTAAGAAAAATATTAGATTGTTAGAAGTTGACATGACAGAAACGAAAGATGAACAAGAATTTGTCTCAGTGTCCGGTGGATACTTAGTACAAGATAAAGATAATGCCACGATATCTAGAGAAGATATGAAAGTTGTAACTGACGTTGAACCTACTGAAGCACAATGGAAAGCATTAGAATTATCATGGAAAGTTGTACGTTCTGTTAAAAGTAATGCCATTGTACTTGCTAATGACCATCAAACTGTTGGTGTAGGAGCTGGTCAAATGAATAGAGTTGGTTCTGCAAAAATAGCAATTGATAGAGCAATTGAAATGAATGAAAATGTTGCTTTAGCATCTGATGGCTTTTTCCCAATGGGAGATTCTGTAGAAACAGCTGCCAAAGCAGGTATCAAGACAATTATCCAACCAGGTGGTTCTATTAAAGACCAAGATTCAATTGATATGGCTAATAAATATGGCATCAGTATGGTATTTACTGGTATGAGACACTTTAAACATTAGGAGGTCACTATGAAAGTACTTGTGATAGGATCAGGTGGAAGAGAACACGTATTAGCTCAAAAATGTAGTCATTCAAAGTTAGTTGATGAAGTATTTGTTATTCCTGGAAACGATGCGATGAGCAAAGTAGCTACAATTGTTTCTGAAATTCAAGAGTCAGATCATGAATTAATTAAAGATTTTGTTGTCGAGCATGAAATTGAATGGGTTATTATTGGCCCAGAACAACCTTTAATTGACGGTTTAACAGATGCATTAGAACAAACGAATGCAAAAGTGTTTGGACCTAATAAAGCAGCAGCACAATTAGAAGGTTCTAAAGAATTCGCAAAGAAAATTATGGAAAAATATAATATTCCTACTGCAGAATATCAAACCATTACTAATAAAGATGAAGCGGCTGAATATGTTGAACAATGCAAAATTCCAATTGTACTTAAAAAAGACGGCTTAGCTGCTGGTAAAGGTGTTATCGTTGCTTTAACGCGTGACGAAGCGAGAGAAGGTATTGAAACATTATACGAAACACAAAATGAAAAAGTCGTTTTCGAAGAATTTCTTGATGGTGAAGAATATTCTGTGATGACTTTTGTTAATAATGAGTTTGCTGTTCCATTCGATTGTATTGCGCAAGATCATAAGAGAGCTTTTGATGGTGATCAAGGACCAAATACAGGTGGAATGGGGGCATATTGTCCAGTTCCTCACATTTCTGAAGAAGTATTACAAGAAACGAACCAAAAAATAGCACAACCTATAGCGGACGCTTTAGTAAGCGAAGGTATAAATTATTTCGGCTTAATTTATATTGGTGCTATCCTAACGGAGAATGGGCCGAAAGTAATAGAATTTAATGCGAGATTTGGTGATCCCGAAGCTCAAGTACTACTTACTCGATTAGACTCTGACTTTGTCGAGCTTTTAGAAAAAGTATATAAAAAAGAACCTATAACATTAGAGTGGAAAGACGAAAGTGTGGTAGGTGTAGTGCTTGCTTCTAAAGGTTACCCTGGTACTTATAAAAAAGGTTATGTAGTTGAAGGATTAGAAGAACTGGATCAATATTTTGTTAGTGCTCTGAAAAAGAATGACAATGGGCAATTTGAGAACAATGGCGGTCGTGTTATGATTGCAATTGGTACTGGAGATCATATCGAATCAGCTCAAAAAAATGCTTATGAACAAGTTAGTAAAATTAAAAGTGATATATTGTTTTATAGAAATGATATAGGGCATAAAGCTTTAAAAGCTCAAAAATAATCAAAAGGTCGATTCAAATTTATGGAAAATAAATTTGAATCGACCTTTTTCATTGCGCTATATTTCAATCTTTTTGGGAAAGGTATGGTCAAATATAACGCAATGTTATCTAATATCTGCAATATTTGTAATCGGTATATAAATACTTAATAAATATGCAATAACGACTAGCAATATCGTTAATAGTACAAAATATAAATCATTTATTGTAAAAGGAACTTTATAATAGTATGTTCTTTTTTGATTAGTGAAACCTTTAGCTTCCATGGCAACAGCTAATCGATGAGACTTTCTAATGCTTTGACTTAAAGTAGGTATGAGTAGATGATTGATCCATTTCAAACCTTTGCGATTACTTTTATCGATAACGGCGTAACGCATCTTTAAAGCTTGTCTTAACTGCATAAAAGAACTAAACATTATTGGAATCATTCGTATTGAAGCCATAAAAGCATATGCTATTTTAGGTTTTAATTTTAAATGTTGCATGAAACTGTAAAATACAAAAATTATTTGAGAGGTAAAAGGGATTACCATGCCATAAAATGAAATGACGAGTGTACGCATAGTAACATGCAAACCTCTTAGCAAACTTTCATTTGTTATATGAATAATGCCGAATTTTAGTAATGTACGTTCTCCTTCACCGTAAAAAATCATAAATAACGATGAGGTGATTCCAAAGAACATTGTAATGGCTATTACGATAAGAAGTGGTAACCATCTAACGCCACTCATTACAATTAAATATATAAACATAATGATTGTTAAATAAATCATGAAGTCAAATTGGTGAATAAATATCGCATAGAAAAATAACATTATACCTAATAACAGTTTCGTTAAAATATTCACATGATCAATAAAAGTAGAGTATTTCTTCCAGTTAGTTAACATGTGATTCACCACCGTTAACGGTTAATTGCGCGTCATTTATGGTAAATGTCCTTGTCGCATATCGATTTATAATTTCCTGTTCATGTGTAATCATTAAAATGGTTTGACCGTTACGAACTCTATCGTGGAATAATTTAATGAGCTCGAATGTATTGTGACTATCTAAACCAAATGTTGGCTCATCTAGAAGTATAATTTCTGAGTTCGTACTTAACGCTGTAGCGACACTTAAACGTTTCTTTTGTCCTATGGATAGTTCAAATGGATGTTGATCTTTAACATGATCTAGTTTTAATAAATTCAACATTTCATTAGTTTTTTCGTAAGCGGTATTTTTATCTTGATGTGAGAAATTAATCATAATTTCATTGAAAACAGATATTTCTATAAATTGTAATTCTGGATTTTGGTACACAAAGTACATATGTTTGGATGCATCTTTCACTTTCTTAATGTGCTCATCTTTATATTTAATTTGTCCCTTATACTTTATAAGCTGCATAAGTGACTCTAAAAAGGTGGTCTTTCCAGCACCATTTTCTCCTGTAAGCGCAATCCACTCGCCTCTATATATAGACAAGTTATCTACATGGAATAAGTTCTTGTGCTTGCGCAGTATATCTAAATGATTAATATTTAATAATGTTTCTTGTGTAGAAGGTATTTCACTTAACTTTGGCGCGTAATGCCAAGAGTTTGGATGCCACACACCATAGTCATTTAGAACATCCGTATGATTACGTAATATATCATCAGGTGTACTATCGTGTGTGATTTCTCCGTGCTCGTTCATCACAATTACTCTGTCTACATAATTCCAAATATAGTCTACTTTATGCTCTACAATCACTACAGTTTGATTTTGCCAATTTTGCATAATTAAATCCCATAGCTGCGTTGTAGATTGATGGTCAAGCATAGCAGTAGGTTCATCTAGAAATAATGTACTCGTATCTTGTAACAATATAGAAGCAATGGCTAATTTTTGTTTCATGCCTCCGCTTAAACGGTTGATTTTCAATGAAGGATCAGCATTTAAATTTACTTTATTCATTGCTTCAATAATTAACTTATCCATCTCAGTAGGTGGAATATTCATGTTTTCCAACACGAAGGCTAATTCTTCTTTAATTTCTGGCATACAAAATTGTGTATCGGGATCTTGGAATATAACGCCAGGAAGGGTATCTATTTTTTTAGAATCGACTTTCATTGGAATATCCATTGATCTCGGAATAATGCCACTTAAAACATTTAATAACGTGCTTTTTCCTGAACCACTAGGTCCTAATAAAAGTACTTTTTCTTTATCGTTAATTTGAATATCTAAATTTTTGAAAATAATGCGTTTATCGTCAGGATACTTAAGTCTTAAATTTTTTAGTGATAACAATTGGCTAACTCCTATAATAAGTCATAATCTTTTTTAGATGCTGGTCTAAACAACTTAGTGACACCAGTTTGGTCAAGTGCTCTTACAATCGCATATCCTAATGCGCCACCTACAATCGCGCCACTCAATATTCTAATTGCGAACATTAAGATTACATTCCATAATGCAACATCACTTAAATAATTATAGAACCAATCAATAGGTAGTGTGATAATACCAGCAGTCATCCCAGCTACAACAGCAACAGATAACTTTCTCGTTTTATAACGAACTGCCAAAAAGACAATTTCGCAAGCTAAACCTTGAAGTAATGCATAGATAAATGTAGGGATATCAAATTGTCCCATTACAATTGTTTCACCAGCACCTGCAGCAAATTCAGCAAGTAATGCGACACCTGGTTTTTGAATTATTAAATACGTTACAATTGCTGCAATAAACCAAAGGCCATATACTGATTGTTCTAAATGTAATCCTAAAGGTTTTAAAATTTCATATGGAATCCATAAAAATTTATAAATGATTGCAAATAACGCACCAATCAATACCGTAACTAGAATATCAGACAAAGTTAATCTTTTTGACATGTTATATATCTCCTTTTTTATAAAAAAATGTGCACTCCTATATCTAAATAGAAGCGCACAAAAATATTGTTATCATTTAAAATGAATATTATATGATTTACGAACACTTTCCTACGCTAGTATCATCTAGATCAGGTACAAAGGGTTCAGACCTTTTCATGTCTGTCTCAGTTTTTAAACACCCCTAGTGCAGTTATTAAATTGTTAACACTACGATAAGTCTTATCATACCTTTTGTCAATAGGTTATAATAAACGTGAAATCTATTTTTTTAAAAGAATGAGTTGATTATAAGCATAATAAAATCCTCCATGAAATGAAGTATTCATTTACGATGGAGGATTATTATACAGATGAGGGAAATAGATTATTCGAAAGTATCTTGAATATTATCTTTTGTTTCGTCTTGTCCTTTTTTATCATCTTTTTTATGATCTTGTTCCTTTTTCTTAGCTTTTTCTGCTTCGTCTTTATGTTTATCGTTTTGAGTCATGATAACACTCCTTTAAAATGTATGATATTATTATATACCCAACTACGTATGAGTTTTAAACTTCTTGCTAGTACTTGGGACCGATTTTCAATATAATTAAAGACAATTGAAAACGAAACAATTATAATGTTCAATGAGGTGAAGAACATGTCTATAAAGAAAAAAAGCTGGGAAGTTCATTTTAGTCGTATTATAGGTATATTCATTTTAATTACAGGATTACTTATATTATTTAATGCGCCACGTATTAAAGATTATAATATCAAAGATTCAAATGATATCCATATAAGAAATATTTGGGACTTTTTTGTAGCTTTTTTTGATGAACTGGTTAGAATAATGCACCATTATATTGGTGGTTTTCCAGTGATAGCAGCAATCATAATTTTATTGATTGGTATTTTTGTTTTACTTATTGGACGTACTTTAAGAAGAACGACGAATTATGATTACGATATTTCTATATTTTATATAGGACTAACGATCTTATTAATGATTGTCATTATGATGACGATGTTTCAAGTTTACAGTTTTGCATCATTCTTATTTATCATTCCATTTAGTATTCACGTGGGATATGTTGTTTATAAAAATGAACTGAACCCGATGAATCGTAAAAAACATTATTTATGGATTATCATTTCATATGGTATGTGTTATTTCATTTCACAATTTGCAATGAACCATAATATTGATGCTGCAAATGTAAAACCTATAGATGTAATGAGTATTAATTTATTCTTTATATTATTATGGTGTTTTAGCCAAATGTCCGTTTGGATTAGTTTATATTTAAGAAGATCATTACCAGTAAGTGATGAAGATGCAGAAATGATTATTGATGAAAAATACTCAAGAGTAAAAAATAATCGACTAACGCGTAAAATATTTAGTATGTCTCAAGGTTTTTATCAGAAACTACAAACTTTCAAACAAACAACTTTAGAGAAATTCAATTCTGAAGAGGCTATTGCTAAACGAAAAAAACGTAATGAAAAATGGAAAGAAATGATTAGAATAGAAGACGATGACATTCCTAAATGGATGAGAAGACCTAAATGGTTAAAGAAAAGCTATATAGAATGGATTAGTACAGCTATTTTATTCTTATTTACATTTATTGAATTTAATAATCGTAACGGTTTGTTCTTGTCAGGTGAATGGAAATTATCACAAATACAATATGTGTTCGAATGGTTAACATTGTTTATTTTAATGTTACTCATCATTTTATATGCATACTTTAATTACACGACAAACTACAAGAATAAAAATAATTTTGGAAAACTTTTTGTTATATCGGCACTGTTCTTTGAAATTGCAACAACGTTCTTTGTTTCAGCGTTACAAACGTCGCAATTATCAGTATTTATAACACCAATATCCTTCTTATTATTACTGTTTGTCACACCAGCATTTATTATTCATTTGAAAAAATCTTTCTAACACATTTAAAATCATGTGTGACAAAACATACTAAGATTAATATAGAAGAGCGTAAATTCTTAAAAAATAAGAATTTACGCTCTTTTTACTTTATTTTTCGATTCTTCGTGCGCTTTATCTAGTTATCACTTGAATTATTCCTCACGATTTTGCAAAGTGCTGACGCCCGAGGGAATAGTATGAGAGAGAGACTACAGGCTCGAACCATACCCCTAGGCAAGCATGCACTTTACAAAATCGTAAGATTTTAAAATATAAAAAGATCTCTTCACTACTAATCTTAGTACCTTTTATTTATATTCTAATATGTAATAAGTAAACTTTTTTAATGAATTTCTTTGAAAAATGTATTGCACGGAACAATCTTATCCTTTATACTATTTTTAGTAAGCGTTTACATAAAAGGGGATCAAAACTTTCTGGGGGAAATTTTGATTAATAAATTCGGTTAACAGAGTATTCTAAAGGGGGATACTCTGTTTTTTTGGTGTTTTGCGTAATATACGTTATAATATGTGAGACATTTCGAAAGGATGGCCAAAAAATAATGAAACAGTTAATGCTTAAAAGAGGTAAAGAAGATAAATATTTAAGAGGTTACCCTCTAGTTGAAAAAGATGACATATTTGATATGCCTAACACAGATGAAGGTGAATTAGTAGCGCTTGTAGATTCTGGTAAAAGATTTATTGCTACTGCTTATTATGGTGAACAAAATAAAGGTATCGGTTGGGTATTATCACTAGAATCAACTGAAAAGATAGACCACCAATTTTTTGTAGATTTATTTACTACAGCTAAAAATGAAAGAGAATATTATGATCGTGTTAATGGCATCAATGCATACAGAATTTTTAATGCTGAAGGTGATGGTATTGGCGGATTAACAATTGATAATTATGACGGACATTTATTAATTCAATGGTATTCTGTTGGAATCTATCGTTTGAAAGACAGATTATTACCTGCAATTAAAGAAGTATTTGAATATAAATCTATTTTTGAAAAAAGAAGATTTAAAGGTATGGAAACTGCTTCTGACTTTGTTGACGGAAAAGCACCTGGTTTCCCATATGTAATAGAAGAAAATCATTTATTCTACAATATTGATTTAGATGATGGACCGATGACTGGAATTTTCTTAGATCAAAAAGATGTAAGAAAAAAATTAAGAGATCATTATAGCCAAGATAAAGATGTACTTAACTTATTCAGTTATACGGGCGCTTTTTCTGTTGCAGCAAGTGCAAATGCTAACTCTACAACGAGTGTGGATTTAGCAAATAGAGCTAGATCGCTAACTGAAGCTAATTTTGGATTAAACACTGTGGATTTAAATAATAATCATATTTTCATCATGGATGTGTTTGATTATTTCAAATACGCTTTACGTCACGGTTTAAGTTATGACGTAGTAGTCGTTGATCCTCCAAGCTTTGCTCGTAACAAGAAAAAAACGTTTAGCGTACAGAAGGACTATCCGGAATTAATAGAAGGATCATTGGAACTTTTAAATGAACAAGGTACTTTAATATTAAGTACGAATTCTAGTGCATTCCCTCAAAAAGCATTTAAGAAAATGATTAATCAAACTTTAGATGCTTTAGATGTAGACTATACTATTCTGGATGTTATGGGATTACCTAAAGACTTTAAGAGCCATCCACATTACAAACCTAGCAAGTATTTAAAAGTAGTGTTTGTACAAATAAATGGTTAAAAATTCCTCATACGGGTATATATTAGTATTCTAATTATTGAATATTAATGAACTGTGAGGAGAATGGAAATAATGGGTATATTTAATAAAATTACTAATAAAGCCGGAAATAAAGCATTAGGCATAGAAGAAATTAAAAAGCGTTCTGAATTACCAGTAACGCAAGATGAGTTATTAAATCGTAGAAAAAGAGCTAAAGACTTAATTCATAAAAAATCATTAATGTCATCTGCAGCAAATGTTGTTCCAATACCTGGATTAGGTGTTGGTATGGACATCAAGCTAATGAGCGATATCATTGAAGATATTAACAAAATTTATGGATTAAGCCATAAGCAAGTGAATAAAATGCAAGATGACTTAAAACAAAAAGTGCTAACATCTGCCGCTATGAAAGGTAGCCAATTTATTGGACAAAAAGTTACAAATGCTATGGTAAAAGTATTCTTTAAATCTGTAGTTAAACGTGAAGCGGCTAAACAATCTAGATGGATACCACTTGTAGGTCAAGCTGTTGCTGGATCTATTAGTTATTATTTAATGAAAAAAATGGGTGAGGATCACATTAAGAAATGTGAAACAGTCATTCAAGACTTTATAAGTGAATAAATTTTAAAAAGTTAGTATCAGGAATTAATCTTGATACTAACTTTTTTTATTTGAATTATTTTAATATTTGCATTATTTATGAAAGCGCTTTATAGTATGATGTGTAAACTAAAGTTTAAAATGTAAACATTTGTTTGTGAGGTGAGTGGTTTGAATAAAAATGAAAAGATTATACTTAATTTAATTAAAGAGAATCCATTTATATCACAACAAGAATTATCAGAAGAAGTTGGATTATCAAGACCAGCTGTAGCAAATATCATATCGGGGTTGGTTAAGAAAGAATATGTGCAAGGGAAAGCATATGTTTTGAATGAACAAAATCCTATTGTGTGTATAGGTGGTGCAAATATTGATAGAAAATTTCACATTACCGATAAATTAATAGAAGGCACCTCTAATCCTGTTACTTCAGAATTATCTATTGGTGGTGTTGCTAGGAATGTTGCAGAGAACTTAGGAAGAATAGGAGAGGATGTCCTGTTATTAACAACGTCTGGAAATGATGCAGAATGGCAACATATTGCAGATTTATCATCACCATTTATGAATGTAGATTATGTTGAAAAAATATCTAGTGAGGCTACGGGAAGTTATACAGCATTGTTAGACCAAAATGGAAACATGACGATGGGACTCGCAGATATGTTAGTATATGACAAAATCACGCCAGAGTTTATGATCAAAAATACTTATTTATTAAATAAAGCAAAGTGTATTATTGCAGATTTGAACTGCCCAAAAGAAACGATTGAGTTCTTGTGTGCTTATGCTGAGAAAAAACAAATTAAATTGGTATTAATTGCAGTTTCAGGACCAAAAATGAATCGTCTGCCAAATAATTTACATGCTGTAGATTGGCTGATTTTAAATAAAGATGAAGTTGAATCCTTTGTAGGCAAAGAGGCAGAGTCAGAAGAATATTTACTAAAATTTATCAATGACATTAAATCATTAGGCGTTACCAATATCATTGTTACATCAGGTAAAGAAAAAATATTTTATGATGGCATAGAAGGAAAACGGCAGTTTAAAGTTAAAGCAATTGAGCATGTTGTCGATGTGACAGGTGCCGGAGATGCATTTACGTCAGGTTTAATTTATGGATGGTTAAATTCATATGATATACGACAAATTATTGATTTAGCTAAAGCTAATGCTTCTAAGACAATACAAATATCTTATACCGTTAGACAAGATTTAGACAGAAAACAACTTATAAAAGACATGGAGGCGTTATAATGAAAAGCTATATTCAATTCTCAGAAGAAGTGGAAAATGCTAAACAGGAAGGCAAAGCAATTGTTGCTTTAGAATCTACAATTATTTCACATGGTATGCCATATCCACAAAATGTACAAATGGCAAAAAACGTAGAACAAATTGTAAGAGATAACGGCGGTGTGCCTGCAACTATCGCTATTATTAATGGAGAAATCAAAATTGGATTAAATGATCAAGAATTAGAGTTATTAGCAAGTGCTGAAAATGTTGCTAAAGTTTCAAGAAGAGATATAGCAGAAATTATAGCAACTCAAAGAATTGGTGCAACTACAGTAGCTTCCACAATGATTTGTGCACAATTAGCAGATATTAAGTTCTTCGTTACAGGCGGTATCGGCGGTGTTCATAAAGGTGCAGAGGATACAATGGATATTTCAGCCGATTTAGAAGAACTTTCTAAAACAAATGTAGCTGTCATTTGTGCTGGTGCAAAATCAATCCTTGATTTAGAAAAAACATTAGAATATTTAGAAACTAAAGGTGTACCAGTTGTAGGCTATCAAACAGATGAACTTCCTGCATTTTTTACAAGAAAAAGTGGGCTTAAATTAAATACTAGAATGGATGACGTTGAAACGATAGCACAATTAGCAGAGGTGCACTGGGATTTAGGTTTAGATTCTGGTATTGTGATTGCCAATCCGGTTCCTGAAGAAGATCAATTAGAGCCTACATTTATAAATAATATTATTGATAAAGCATTAGCAAAAGCTGAAGAAGAAGGTATACATGGCAAAGATTCAACGCCATATCTGTTAGGTGAAATTGTTAAGCAGTCTGAGGGTAGATCATTAGATACGAATATTAAACTCATTGAACACAACGCAATGGTTGGGACACAAATAGCAGTTGAATATATGAAGCTTCCTAATTAAGGCAGAATTGACTCAAATAATTGCATACTTATGTAATTTGATTGAATTGTAAGTGTTTTTTTGATATTCTTTAATCGTATAGATAAAATTTGATTTTATACAAATTAAATATAGGAATCAGAAGGAGATAATAAATATGGAACAAAATTCTTACGTAATAATTGACGAAACGGGTATTCATGCACGACCAGCAACTATGTTAGTTCAAACTGCATCTAAATTTGATTCAGATGTACAATTA
This sequence comes from Mammaliicoccus vitulinus, assembly GCF_029024305.1. Taxonomy (NCBI): domain Bacteria; kingdom Bacillati; phylum Bacillota; class Bacilli; order Caryophanales; family Staphylococcaceae; genus Mammaliicoccus; species Mammaliicoccus vitulinus. Next base: position 1,815,443 of record NZ_CP118974.1, on the reverse strand, counting down.
GAATATAATGCTAAAAAAGTAAACTTAAAATCTATTATGGGTGTAATGAGCCTTGGTGTTGGTAAAGATGCTGAAATTACTATCTACGCTGAGGGTAGTGATGAGAAAGAAGCAATTGAAGCAATCACTGAAGTATTATCTAAAGAAGGATTAACTAAATAATGTCTGAATTATTAAAAGGTATAGCTGCATCTGATGGTGTGGCTATTAGTAAAGCATACTTATTAGTCGAGCCTGACTTATCTTTTTCTAGCGATAATATCAGCGATGTAGATGGCGAAGTTGAAAAGTTCAAAGCAGCTGTTAATCAATCTAAAGTTGAATTAACTCAAATTCGTAATAATGCTGAGAAACAACTTGGAGCTGATAAAGCTGCGATTTTTGATGCGCACTTATTAGTGTTAGAAGATCCAGAGTTATTAAATCCGATTGAAGATAATATTCGCAATAATAAAGTCAATGCGCCAACTGCATTAAATGAAGTATCAACAAATTTCATTACGATTTTTGAAAATATGGATAATGAATACATGAAAGAACGCGCGGCAGATATTCGTGACGTTTCTAAACGTATTTTGGCACATATATTAGGAGTGGAATTACCGAATCCTAGTATGATCAATGAAAGCGTTATTATTGTTGGAGAAGATTTAACACCATCTGATACAGCTCAACTTAACAAAGAATTTGTTAAAGGTTTTGCTACAAATATTGGTGGAAGAACTTCACACTCAGCGATTATGAGCCGTTCATTAGAAATTCCAGCTGTAGTAGGTACAAAAGACATTACTGACCGCGTTAAACACGGTGATGGTCTTATCATCGATGGATTATCTGGTGATGTAATTATTAACCCTACAGATGATGAAGTTCTAGCATATGAACAAAAACAAAAAAACTTCTTAGCTGAAAAAGAAGAATTAGCAAAACTTGTTAATGATGAATCTGTTTCTAAAGACGGTGTTCATGTTGAGCTTGCAGCTAATATTGGTACACCTAATGATTTAAAAGGTGTTAAAAATAATGGCGCAGAAGGTATTGGTTTATACCGTACTGAGTTCTTATACATGGGTAGAGACAATATGCCTTCAGAAGAAGAACAATTTGAAGCATATAGTAAAGTGTTGAAAGAAATGGATGGTAAGCGAGTAGTTGTTCGTACTTTAGACATTGGTGGAGATAAAGAATTATCTTATCTAAACTTACCTAAAGAGATGAATCCATTCTTAGGATATAGAGCAATTCGCTTATGCCTAGATCAAACAGATATCTTTAGAACACAATTAAGAGCTTTATTACGTGCATCTGAGTACGGTAAATTAAATATCATGTTCCCAATGATAGCTACAATTAACGAATTCAGAGACGCTAAAGCAATCTTACTTGAAGAAAAAGAAAAATTAGTTTCTGAAGGTGTTAAAGTAGACGATGATATCGAAATCGGTATTATGGTTGAAATTCCAGCAACTGCTGCACTTGCAGATATCTTTGCTAAAGAAGTTGATTTCTTTAGTATCGGTACAAACGATTTAATCCAGTATACGATGGCTGCTGACCGTATGTCTGAACGCGTTGCATACTTATACCAACCATATAACCCAGCAATTCTTCGCTTAATTAAGCAAGTAATTGAAGCATCTCATAAAGAGGGTAAATGGACAGGTATGTGTGGAGAAATGGCTGGAGACAATACGGCAATTCCATTATTACTTGGATTAGGCTTAGATGAATTCTCTATGAGTGCGACTAGTATTCTTAAAGCAAGAAAACAAATCAAACAATTAGATCAAAAAGAAATGCAAGAATTAGCAGGTAGAGCAATTAATTGTGCAACTGAAGAAGAAGTTGTAGAACTTGTTAATCAATTATCGTAAATTAATAAATGAAAATAGTCCGGGATATTAATATCTTAGATTAATGTAAAAGAGCGCAAATTCTTGTTTCGAAGAATTTACGCTCTTTTTACTTTATTTTATGAGTCTTCGTGCGATTTACCAGTGAATTTATCAAGTCGAGGTCCACATGATAAATAGAGCTGTTGAATTTATCAAGTCAGCGTCCACATGATAAATAGGGCCGTTGAATTTATCAAGTCGAGGTCCACATGATAAATAGCAATAAATTTTTATAATATTCCTCACGAGACTACAGGCTCGAACCATACCCCTAGGCAAGCATGCACTTTCAAAACCTTGAAATTCCTCAATATAAAAAGATTTCTTCACTAGGCTATAACCTAATGAAGAAATCTTTTATTTTAACTATATTCACTTAATGTTAATGATATCTACTGAGTATGATTAGGTTTCAAGTTAAAGACAGCTATTTCTGGTGAACAAAATATTCTAATAGGTAATCTTGTCATGCCTATCCCTTTATTTACAAAGAGATATTGCTCATTTCTAATATGATATAAACCTTGTATATAATTTTTGCCAAAAGTAGGTGTATATATAGCACCTATTATGGGTATACGGACTTGACCGCCATGTGTATGACCAGATAATACTAAATTGATATAAGGATCTAACAATTTAACTTTGTCTGGTTCATGCATTAGTCCTATTCTATAATCGATGAGCTCATCTGGTGTTTGGAATGAACTATTGAAATTGGGTTGGCCGAAACATATATCATCTATGCCATGAATTAAAATATTACCGTCTAGTGTCTTAACTTTAAAATAATCATTTAAAAGTGATTGGAAACCAGACTTATTCATGATGTCCAGTATGATATCAATGCCATTTGATCCATAATCATGATTACCTGGAACAAAAAACTTTCCATATTTTGATTGAATAGTTCTAAATAAAGGTATAACTAGACAAGGATCAAATGAAACATCGTTAATATTGTCAAAACAGTCACCTGTAAAACAAACGATATCAGCTTCTTGTTGATTAATGAGAAGTACGAGTTGATGTAAATCTTTTAAATCAGAATAATAACCTAAATGTAAATCTGAAATATGAACAACTTTCAAATTGTTTTTAAGATTACTTTGTAGATCGTGCTTTACAATTTTTATTTTAGAACTAGGGAATTGAATGCTCATGAGTTTATACCTAATTCTTTATTGAAAGAATCTATATCAACTTGGTAAAAAACTTTATCATTAATCAGAACAGTAGGTGTTGAAAAGCTATCTAAATCTATTAATTCACTTTTATACTGTTTGTTTTTTATGTTTTTTTCAATGTAATCAATTTCTTTTTCCTTGAAATATTGTTTTACAAATTGGCAAGGAGGGCATTGGTCTTGAGTATAAATAGTAACTTTATTCATTTCTTTCACCTCGACTTTATATAGTCATATTATAATGATTTCTTACAGTGTTCAACGATTATGTTTAAATACTGACATGAATTTGTCATTACTTTGTAAATGTTAAACATTTTACTAATGTTTAAAATGTTGTATAATAAGAATAAATTGTGATATAAATCACAAACGTTGAATGGAGGAATATTATGGATGCAGTAGTTATAAGTCGTTTACTGACTGCGATGACCTTGGGATTCCATATCATATTTGCAACAATTGGTGTGGGAATTCCTTTAATGTTTGCGATTGCTGAATTCATAGGAATTAAAAAAAATAATCCTATGTACATTGCAATGGCAAAACGTTGGTCTAAAGGTTACACGATTACTGTAGCGGTCGGAGTAGTTACAGGAACGATTATAGGGTTACAATTATCATTATTGTGGCCATCATTTATGCAATTGGGTGGGCAAGTCATTGCACTACCATTATTCATGGAAACATTTGCCTTTTTCTTTGAGGCTATTTTCTTAAGTATTTATTTGTATACTTGGGATAGATTTAAAGGGAAGTGGACACACTTTTTAATTAATTTACCAGTTATTATTGGTGGTACTTTCTCAGCATTTTTCATTACATCCGTGAATTCTTTCATGAATACGCCTAGTGGTTTTGACTTTATTAATGGGAAATTAATGAATATCGATCCAATAGCAGCGATGTTTAATGCATCATTTGGTGTGAGAGCATTTCATGTCATTTCAACTGCTTTCATGACAGCAGCATTTATTTTAGCAAGTATCGCAGCTTATCGTTTAATTAAAAATAAATTTATTGATGATAAAGAATATCATAAAAAAGCGCTAAAACTTACAATGACAGTAGGGCTTATAGCGAGCTTACTTGCGATGCTTGCAGGTGACTTATCTGCAAAATTCTTACATCAAGAACAACCGGAAAAATTAGCAGCCATGGAATGGCATTTTGAAAGTGAATCTAAAGCTGACCTTGTATTATTTGGTTTAGTAGATGAAGATAAACAAGAAGTTAAAGGTGCTATTAAAATTCCAGGAGCTTTGAGTTTCTTATCAGATAGTAATTTTAATACAGAAGTTAAAGGTTTAAATGAATTTAAAAAAGATGAGACACCACCGCTTATCATTCATTACTTCTTCGACTTAATGGTATTCTTTGGTGTTTACTGTTTTGTCGTTTCAGCATTATTCATTGCCTTAAAATGGTTCAAAAAATGGTCTCAATTTAGTAAACCAATACTATATTTAGCTGTTTTAACTGGTCCATTAGCAATGTTTGCTATAGAGTTTGGATGGTTCTTAGCTGAAATGGGTAGACAACCATGGATTTTAAGAGGTTATTTAAAAGTTGCACAAGCAGCAACTCATGCTGACGGTTTAAGTCTTGTGTTTATAGCATTTGCAATTCTTTATTTAATACTAGGCATTTCATCAAGTTATGTCCTTATTAGAATGTTCAGTCACAGTAAAGCAACTGATGATGTGAATAAAATAATAGACAGAAAGGGTGAAGTATAATGGATTATCAATATATAGGTATTACAGTACTTTGGCTCTTTTTGTATAGTTATATCATCATCGGTGCGATAGATTTTGGTGCTGGATTCTTTGCTTTTCATGCAAAATTAACGAAACAAGATCATATCATTAACAATTTAATTTCAAGATATTTAAACCCGGTATGGGAAGTGACCAATGTATTCTTTGTATTCTTCTTTGTAGGTATAGTTGGATTCTTTCCTGATTCAGCATATTACTTTGGATCAACGCTATTAATACCAGGAAGTGTTGCATTGATACTTCTATCCATTCGTGGTAGTTTTTACGCATTTGAAAACTACGGTCAAGATAGCAAGTTATCATGGTTATTCTTATATGGTGCAACAGGACTACTTATACCTGCATCATTTTCAACAATATTAACGATTGCTGAAGGTGGGTATATTACAGAAACAAGTAAGGGCGTCCATTTAGAGTGGCTTGATTTATTATTAAGTCCTTATGCTTGGTCAGTTGTATTTTTAGCAATTATCTCTGTATTGTATATTTCTTCAGGTTTCTTGACATATTATGCGAATAAAGCAAAAGACACTGAAGCGTATCATTTATTGAGACAATGGTTCCTTATATGGGCTGTTCCAATGATTATCATTTGTCAATTTGTGTTCTTATCATTAAGACAACATAACGAAGACCACTTTAATAATGCAGTTGGAAGCTTTTGGTGGTTATTTGGCTTAAGTGTCGTATTTTTCATTATTGCAGTTGCACTCATTTACTTTAAGAAAGCACATGGGTTAGCATTTATTATGATATTACTACAATTCGGTACTGCATTTTTCGGTTACGGTTTGAGTAAATTACCATATCTTTTAGATCCATTTATCAACATTGATAAAGCGGTCGTAAATGATCAAATGGCCTTATCGCTTGTAATCGTATTTATTTTAGGTTTACTTTTACTCGTACCATCGCTAATATTATTATTAAGATTATTTATCTTTGATGCAGATTACGTTAAAGGCAAAAAGAAATAACAATCTATAGTATGGAGGCGTATCATGGGTAAGGAATATGTAGTAATAGGTTTAGGTCGTTTTGGTGGAAGTATTGTTAGAGAGTTAAACGCTTTAGATATGGATGTCATGGCTATTGATGCTGATGAAGCAAGAGTGAATGAATATAGTGATATCGCCACACATGCAGTTATTGCGGATACAACAGATGAAGCGGTAATGAAGAGTCTAGGTATACGAAACTTTGATCATGTGATTGTAGCGATTGGAGAGAACATACAGGCAAGTACACTGACTACATTAATACTTAAGGAACTAGGTGTTAAAAAAGTTACTGCTAAAGCTCAAAATGATTATCACGCTAAAATATTAAACAAAATTGGTGCAGATACAGTTGTACACCCAGAAAGAGATATGGGTCGTAGAATTGCCCATAACGTCGCTAGTGCTTCAGTTTTAGACTATTTAGAACTGTCAGATGAATATTCTATCGTTGAAATAAAAGCAGGGGAGAAACTTGCTGGAAGTTCGATATTAGAACTAGACGTTCGTGCGAATTATGGCATTAATATTATTGCAGTAAAAAGAGGTAAAGATATTATCGTTGCCCCTGATCCAAATGAAAAAATAGAATATCATGATATATTGATTGTAATAGGTCATGATAATGATTTAAATAGATTTGAGAAAAAACTCGTAAATGAATAATATTTGAAATATAGAAAAATGACCCACAATGTCAGAAGACGTTGTCGGTCATTTTTCTATTATTATTTAATTTTCATGATGATTGGTAAAATCATTGGTTTACGAGCTGTTTTTTCATATAAATATGGTTGTAATGCTTCAGTAATTGTAGATTTAACATGATGCCATTCTACTTTTTCGTTATTATTTAACTTTTCAATGACTGATTTTTTAATTAAACGTTGTGCATCGTAAATTAAATGTCCTGATTCTCTCATGTAAACAAATCCTCTAGAGATGATATCTGGACCTGAAAGTAATTGCTTCGTTTTAAAATCAATACTTACAACAACGATTACAAGACCTTCTTCAGATAACACTTTACGATCTTTAATAACGACGTTGCCGATATCTCCTATACCACTACCATCAACAAATACGTTGCCAGAAGGTATACGTCCAGCATATCTTGCTGAATCTTTCGTAAGTGCTAGGACATCGCCAATTTCATAAACGAATATATTGTCAGGTTCTACACCACAGTTAATCGCTGTTTCACTATGTTTTCTAAGCATTCTGTACTCACCATGAATTGGCATAAAGTACTTCGGATTAATTAAACGTAACATCAATTTTTGTTCATCTTGTGAACCGTGACCTGATGTATGAATGTTGGATAATTTTCCGTGAACAACATCAGCACCAGCTTTATATAAAGAGTTGATTGTTCTATTAACACTCTTAGTGTTACCAGGAATAGGTGAAGAACTGAAGACAACTGTATCATCAGGGATAATACTTATTTGTCTATGTGTACCATTGGCAATTCGAGATAATGCTGCCATAGGTTCACCTTGAGATCCTGTACATAAAATAAGAATTTCATGTTTAGGAACGGAATTAATTTTGTTAGGTTCAATAAATGTTTCTGGTGGTACTTTAATATATCCTAATTCGGTACCGATTTTAATGTTATTCTCCATAGAACGACCGAAGACAACAATTTTACGATTGTATTTAACAGCAGCTTCAACAGCTTGCTGAACTCTGTAAATATTAGATGCAAATGTTGCGAAAATAATTCTACCAGAACATTTACGGAAAATTTCGTCGACATTTTGTCCTACTTCTTTTTCACTTAAAGTAAAATTAGGAATTTCTGAGTTTGTAGAGTCTGATAATAAACAAAGAACGCCTTCTTCACCAAGTTGAGCCATTTTAGCGATATTAGCAGGTTTACCTACAGGTGTGAAATCAAATTTGAAATCTCCTGTATGAACAATTTTACCTTCTGGTGTGTCTGCAATAATACCATAAGCTTCTGGGATACTATGCGTCGTTAAATAGAAAGAAATTTTGAAGTGTTTAAATTCAAAAACAGAATCTTCGTCTATTTCATTTAATTGAGCTGTTTTTAACAAATGGTGTTCTTCCAACTTGTTTCTAATAAGTCCTAAAGCAAGTGGACCACTATAAATTGGAACGTTCATTTGTTTGAGTAAAAATGGAACGCCACCAATATGGTCTTCGTGTCCATGTGTAATAAATAAAGCTTTAACTTTATGTTTATTTTGAATTAAGTACGTATAATCCGGTATCACGTAATCGATACCAAGAAGATCATCGTCTGGGAATTTTATACCCGCATCAATCACGATGATTTCATCTTGATATTCGAGGGCGTACGTGTTTTTACCAATTTCACCGAGACCACCCAGTGCGTATACGCCTACTTCATTTTTTTGTAGAGGTTTCATCTAGATATTCTCCACTTTGAAGTGATCTGATTGTTTTTCATAATCTAAATGAGCGCCCTCTAATTTTTGGACAAATTCGATATTGTAATTACGGTCTGTTAAATATTTTCTAATTTCTTCTTCAGTTTGTCCTTCGAAATACTTTGTTTGTGTACTTTCACGTACAATTACTTCACTTTTATCTTCTTGAAAAAATACTTTAAATACTGACATATATAAATCCTCCTAGGTTAATTAACATAAATAAAGCCCTAGTTTTAAGTCTAGGGTGAGTCAATGTTGAATTTTGATTCCCGTACATTTTTAAAAGTAGTTATATGAATATATATAAATACCTTTTTAATAAGTTCATTTTACATGATAATTAGAGATAAATAAAGTTATTTAACTAAATCTTTCATATATATTGAATATGGACTAAAATAGATTTAAGGAGGCGATCAAAGTTGGATAAGAAATTAATATTTTTTGATATAGATGGAACAATCTATGATGAAAATAAAGAAATACCCGAATCTACAATTACTGCCATAACAAAATTAAAAGAAAAAGGGCATATAGTCGCTATTGCAACGGGAAGAGCGCCTTACATGTTTAAAGAAGTTATTAAAGAAACTGGAATAGAAACATTTGTTTCATTAAATGGACAAATTGTCGTTTATAACGGAGAAATCATTGGCAAACATCCATTAAATAAAGAAGAATTAAGTAATATAGTAGACAAAGCACATGAAAATAATCATCCGTTAGTATTTTTCGGAGAAACGACTGTTTACGCAAATGCCGAAAGCCATAATGACATATCAGAAAGTTTAGGGTCATTAAAAATGGATTACCCTGAATATCACAATACATATTATCTTGATCATCCAGTTTATCAAGCACTTATTTTTCATGGTGATGATGAAGATGACAAATACGATAATCAATTTAATTCATTAAAATTTTACAGATGGCACCTTCTAAGTAGAGACGTTGTACCGAATGATCGATCAAAAGCAGAAGGAATAAAAGAATTAAGTGAAAAATTAGGATTTTCATTAAGTGAAGTCATAGCATTTGGAGACGGACCTAACGATATCGAAATGATTTCAGAAGTAGGCTGTGGAGTGGCAATGGGGAATGCTGTTGATGCTTTAAAAACAGTTTGTGATTATGAAACATCGTCAGTTGATGAAGATGGCATATACAACGCATGTATAGAATTAGGATTGATAGAAGAATAGGAAGTGAAACATATGGATAAAGTGGAACGTATTATTAGAACCGTTGAAGGTGAAAAAGAAAGATCTGACAAACAATTTAAAGGCATTGAATTTAATATACGTAAAAATGAAGTTGTCATGATTTATAATTATGATGAAATGGTCAATAATGTTAAACAAGACCCACATTACATTAGACACAATAAAGATCCAGAATGGTTAAGCTTAGACGAACTTACAACAGTCCAAAAAGCATTAAAAGAAAAAAATATACATTTTATAGAGCGTAGAGACGAATTTATGTAACGTGTATTTTGTTTAAAATCTCTAAAAAAATAAACGCATCAATCCGATTAGAAAATTTAATGGATTGATGTGTTTTTATATGACGATATTGATATTTGATTATTAGTTTATTTCAACTGCATCTTCTAACGGTTTGAATGGATCTTCTTGATTAATATAATCGTAGAACATTACACCATTTAAATGATCGATTTCATGTTGCAACACGATTGCCGGATATCCTTTGAATCTTTTTTTGAATAGATCTCCATTTATATCATAGGCTTGTATTGTTACTTTAAAGTTTCGATGTACTAATCCTGGTTTGGATTCATCTACGCTTAAACATCCTTCACCGCCGTTTAAATACGCTTTTTGTACACTATGACTAACAATTTTAGGGTTGATCAGTTGTAGTTCTATTGAATTTCCTTTGCCATCATCTTGAATATAAACTGCTAACATTTGTTTAGAAACGTTTATTTGTGGCGCAGCAAGACCAACACCTGAACGTAATCCATATTTTTTAGCTAATACTTCATCTTGAGAATTTTTTAGGAATTCTAGCATATCATTTAACGTTTCTTTCTCTTCATTTGAAATTGGTAAATCTACTTCAGCGGCTTTTTTTCTAAGTGTTTCGTGGCCGTCACGAATAATATTTTCCATTGTTATCATTTTCATGCACCTTCCTCATATAAAATATATCAAAAACTATTCATTTTTACATCTATTATTAATTGTATAAATAAAAAAAACAGAGTAACATGTTTATAGATATGTAAGGAGGCAATATAAATGATTGGCAAGAAATTTTTAACATTAACACTAGCAACCACAGTCATTTTATCAGCATGTGGTCAATCTAAAGAATCACTTGAGGCTTTTTATAAAAAGGTAGAAAAAGCTAACCAAGAAGAAAAAGTAATTGTTGATTTAAACGAAAAAATGGCGAAAGCTGAAAAAGAAAAGGTTAAGAAAATTGAAGAACTCAATAAAGCTAAAGATGGAGAATTTAAATCTAAAGCTGAAGAGATTACAAATGATATTAAAAATAGAGAAAAAATCATAAATGATGAAAAAGAAGCAATGGATAAATCTAAAAAAATATACGAATCTTCTAAAAATGATTACAAAGCAATAGAAGATGAAGAACAATCAAAAGAAGCTGCTGATTTAAAGAAAGCTTTGGATGAGAAATATAAAGTACATGATAAAGTAATCAAAGGTTATAAAGAGGTGCTGAATACAGAAGAAAAATTATTTAGCTATCTATCTGATGACAATGCAACGCAAGAAGGCGCGAACGATCGCTCTAAAAAATTAGCAGAAGTAAACAAAAAGACCGAAAAAGTAGTAACGGAATATCAAAACAATCTTAAAAAAGTACAACAAGAAAAGAAAGATGTTTCAGCTATTTTAAACGAATAATTTGTATTAGTACAGATGCAAATATGTTGTAATACAGTTTTTAAAAAACCTTTTGTACAGGGCTTTTTGTAATGTTAGTATTTTTTATTTAACAGTAAAACAGATTTATGTTAAACTAATTAAGAAATGATTATTTAATATAGGGAAAGGTATGGTGAATTGAATGGCTCCGAGAAAAAAAGCCCAATTCGATGCAGTAGCGACTTTAAATGAAATAGAGTCTAATTTTGAAATGGTTCAAGTGTTAGATGAAGAAGGAAACGTCGTAAATAATGACTTATTACCAGACTTATCAGATGAAGAACTTGTTGAATTAATGGAAAGAATGGTTTGGACTCGTGTTCTAGATCAACGTTCTATCTCATTAAATAGACAAGGTCGTTTAGGTTTCTATGCTCCAACAGCAGGTCAAGAAGCTTCACAATTAGCTTCACATTATGCTTTAGAAAAAGAAGATTACGTACTTCCAGGTTATCGTGATGTACCTCAATTAATTTGGCATGGTTTACCATTAACTAAAGCGTTCTTATTCTCACGTGGACACTTTATTGGTAACCAATTCCCAGAAGGTGTTAATGCTTTAAGTCCACAAATTATTATCGGTGCACAGTTTATTCAAACTGCTGGTGTAGCACTAGGTCTTAAAAAACGTGGTAAGAAAAATGTAGCAATCACTTACACTGGTGATGGTGGTTCTTCACAAGGTGACTTCTATGAAGGTATTAACTTTGCGTCTGCTTACAAAGCACCTGCAATTTTCGTAATTCAAAACAACAACTATGCGATTTCAACACCACGTGACAAACAAACTGCAGCTAAAACATTAGCTCAAAAATCAGTAGCAGTTGGTATTCCAGGTGTATTAGTTGATGGTATGGATGCATTAGCTGTATATGCAGTGACTAAACAAGCTCGTGACCGTGCTGTAAATGGTGACGGCCCATCTCTAATTGAAACTTTAACTTATCGTTACGGTCCACATACAATGGCTGGTGACGACCCAACTCGTTATAGAACATCTGATGAAGATTCAGATTGGGAAAAGAAAGATCCATTAGTTCGTTTCAGAAAATATCTTGAAGCTAAAAACTTATGGTCTGAAGAAAAAGAAAATGAAGTTATGGAAAAAGCAAAAGAAGAAATTAAAACAGCTATCAAAGAGGCAGACGGTACACCTAAACAAAAAGTTACAGACTTAATGGAAAATATGTATGAAGAAATGCCTCATAATTTAGCTGAACAATATGAAATTTACAAAGAGAAGGAGTCGAAATAAGTCATGGCACAAATGACAATGATTCAAGCGATTAACAATGCGCTTCAAAACGAATTGAAAAGAGACGAAGACGTTCTATTATTCGGTGAAGACGTTGGTGTAAACGGCGGTGTATTCCGTGCAACAGAAGGTTTACAAAAAGAATTCGGTGAAGATCGTGTATTTGATACACCTCTAGCTGAATCAGGTATTGGTGGTCTAGCTTTAGGTTTAACGCTTGAAGGTTACCGTCCTGTCATGGAAATCCAATTCTTTGGTTTCGTATTTGAAGTTATGGACTCAATTGCTGGTCAAATAGCTCGTCATCGTTTCCGTTCAGGTAACTCAAAAACAGCTCCAGTAACAATCCGTGCTCCATTCGGTGGTGGTGTTCATACACCAGAATTACATGCTGATAACTTAGAAGGTTTAATGGCGCAATCTCCAGGTTTGAAAGTTGTTATTCCTTCAAATCCATATGATGCTAAAGGATTATTAATTTCTGCAATCCGCAGTAATGATCCAGTTGTATATTTAGAGCATATGAAATTATACCGTTCATTCCGTGAAGAAGTACCTGAAGAGGAATATGAAGTGGAAATCGGTAAAGCTAAAGTTAAACGTGAAGGTACTGACTTAACAATCATCACTTATGGTGCAATGGTTCAAGAATCATTAAAAGCAGCAGAAGACTTAGAAAAAGATGGTTATTCAGTTGAAGTAATTGACTTAATCACTGTTCAACCTTTAGATGTTGAAACAATTGTGAAATCAGTTGAAAAAACAAACCGCGTAATTGTAGTTCAAGAAGCTCAAAAACAAGCTGGCGTTGGTGCAACTGTTGTAGCAGAAATCTCTGAAAGAGCTGTTCTTTCATTAGAAGCTCCTATTGCACGTGTAGCTGCTGCTGACACTATTTATCCATTCACACAAGCTGAAGGTGTATGGTTACCAAACAAAAAAGATATCGTAGCGCAAGCTAAACAAACATTAGAATTTTAATGCGCATTAAAATACGGATTTAATATTTAGGAGGAAAAAATCGTGTCATTCGAATTTAAATTACCAGATATCGGAGAAGGTATCCACGAAGGTGAAATTGTAAAATGGTTTGTTAAAGCAGGAGACGAAATTCAAGAAGACGATGTATTATGTGAAGTTCAAAATGATAAATCAGTCGTTGAAATTCCATCACCTGTTTCAGGTAAAGTAGAAGAAGTTATGGTTGAAGAAGGAACTGTTTCTGTTGTTGGTGATACAATTGTTAAAATTGATGCACCAGATGCAGAAGGTATACAATTCAAAGGCCATGATGACGATGAAGAAGAAGCACCAGCAGAAGAAGCGAAAGAAGAATCTAAAGAAGAAGCAACTGCTGAAACTCAATCAGAAGATGTTGATGATTCTAAACGCGTAATCGCTATGCCTTCAGTTCGTAAATTTGCTCGTGATAACGATGTAAATATTAAAGCTGTTTCAGGTTCAGGTAAAAATGGACGTGTCTTGAAAGAAGACGTTGAAGCTTACTTAAACGGCGGTTCTAAATCAGAACAACCAGCTGCAGAAGAAGCTCAATCTTCAAGTGAAGATACTCAATCTGTACAAACTCCACAAGTACCAGAAGGAGAATATCCTGAAACTCGTGAGAAAATCCCAGCGATGCGTAAAGCAATTGCTAAAGCAATGGTTAACTCTAAACAAACTGCTCCTCACGTAACATTAATGGATGAAATTGATGTTCAAGAATTATGGGATCACCGTAAAAAATTCAAAGAAGTTGCTGCTGAGCAAGGTACTAAATTAACATTCTTACCATACGTTGTTAAAGCATTAGTATCAGCACTTAAGAAATATCCAGCATTAAATACTGAATTTGATGAAGAAAATGGTGAAATTGTTCATAAACATTACTATAATATAGGTATAGCTGCAGATACTGATCGTGGTTTATTAGTACCAGTAGTTAAAAATGCTGATCATAAATCAATGTTCGAAATTTCAGATGAAATTAACGAATTAGCTGTTAAAGCACGTGACGGTAAATTACAAGCTAACGAAATGAAAGCCGCAACTTGTACGATTAGTAATATTGGTTCAGCAGGTGGACAATGGTTCACTCCAGTAATCAACCATCCTGAAGTTGCAATTTTAGGTATTGGTCGTATTGCTCAAAAACCTATCGTTAAAGATGGAGAAATTATAGCAGCACCTGTGTTATCATTATCATTAAGTTTCGACCATAGACAAATTGATGGTGCTACTGGACAAAATGCTATGAACCATATTAAGAGATTATTAAATAATCCAGAATTATTATTAATGGAGGGGTAAAAATGGTAGTTGGAGATTTTCCTATTGAAACAGATACTATTGTAATTGGAGCAGGTCCTGGTGGATATGTTGCAGCAATTCGTGCAGCACAATTAGGACAAAAAGTAACAATCGTTGAAAAAGGCGAATTAGGTGGCGTTTGTTTAAACGTTGGTTGTATTCCATCTAAAGCTTTATTATCAGCATCACACCGTTTCCATAATGCACAACATTCAGAAGACATGGGTGTTATTGCTGAGAAAGTTGCATTAAATTTTGAAAAAGTTCAAGAGTTCAAAAATGGCGTAGTTAATAAATTAACTGGCGGCGTTGCTGGATTAATGAAAGGTAACAAAATTGATGTAGTTAAAGGTGAAGCGTATTTTGTAGATGAAAATAACTTAAAAGTTATGACTGAAAAAGCTTCTCAAACTTATACGTTTAAACATGCAATTATTGCTACAGGTTCACGTCCAATTGAAATTCCTAATTTCAAATTCGGTAAACGTGTGATCGATTCAACTGGTGCTTTAGCACTTCAAGACGTACCAAAAAAATTAGTAGTAGTTGGTGGCGGTTATATCGGTTCTGAACTAGGTACTGCTTATGCTAACTTTGGTTCTGAAGTAACAATCCTTGAAGGTGCAAAAGATATTTTAGGTGGATTTGAGAAACAAATGACTCAAATCGTTAAAAAAGGTCTTAAAGCAAAAGGTGTAGAAATCGTTACTGAAGCAATGGCTAAATCTGCTGAAGAAACTGATAATGGCGTAAAAGTTACTTACGAAGCTGGCGGAGAAACAAAAGAAATCGAAGCTGACTATGTATTAGTTACTGTAGGACGTCGTCCAAATACTGACGAATTAGGTCTAGAAGAATTAGGTCTAAAATTATCAGAACGTGGATTAGTTGAAGTTGATGAACAAAGTCGTTCTTCAATTGAAAACATCTATGCAATCGGTGATATCGTTGCTGGACCTCCACTTGCTCATAAAGCAAGTTACGAAGCTAAAGTAGCTGCTGAAGCTATCTCTGGTGAAAAATCTGCTGTAGATTACTTAGCAATTCCTGCAGTATGTTTCACAGAACCAGAATTAGCAACAGTTGGTCATTCAGAAGCAAGTGCTAAAGAAGAAGGATTAGAAGTGAAAGCTGCTAAATTCCCATTCGCTGCCAATGGCCGTGCATTAGCTTTAAATGAAACTGCTGGTTTCGTTAAACTTGTAACATTAAAAGAAAATGGATTATTAGTTGGTGCACAAGTTGCTGGTACAGGCGCTTCAGATATTATTGCTGAATTAGGTTTAGCAATTGAAACAGGAATGACTGCTGAAGACGTATCATTAACTATTCATGCTCACCCAACATTAGGTGAAATTTCTATGGAAGCTGCAGAAGTAGCTCTTGGAACACCTATTCATACAATGTAATAATTGACAATACTAAAGAATCACTGTTCATTCAGTGATTCTTTTTTTATAAAGGAGAAAGGTAAAATGGAATATAGTTATCCAATAGATGTTGATTGGACGCAAGAAGAAATACTTCAAGTGATAGAGTTTTTCAATCATATTGAAGATGCATATGAAAGTAGTACTGACAAAGAACAATTTAAACGAGCATATAAAAACTTCAAAAAAATTGTTCCAGGAAAGTCAGATGAAAATAATATTTATAAAGAATTTAAAGAAGTAAGTGGTTACGATGGTTATAAAGCAGTAAAAGCGTTAAATGAAAATAACGAAGAATCAAACATTACAATTAAATAAAATATTGATATCCCCCAAAAAAGTGTTGAACTATAAAATAATTTCTGTTATTTTATTAAAGGTACTAAACTTAATGTTTAGTAAAAGTAAACAACACATTTTTTGGGGGATTTATGAATATAGGAGAAAAACTTAAAAATTTAAGGTATCAGAAAAATTTAACTCAAGAAGAATTAGGTGAACGTACAGATTTGTCAAAAGGTTATATTTCACAGCTGGAAAGAAATTTATCTTCTCCTTCTATGGAAACTTTTCTGAATATATTAGACGTATTAGGTGTAGAGCCAAGCGAATTTTTTAATGAAAAATTATATCAAGCTCGTATACATTATCCTTTAGATGAACAAACAATATATGATGAATTTGATCTTGGATATAAGATTAAATGGTTAGTACCTGATTCAAATGAATTTGAAATGGAACCAGTCATTATAACTTTGAAAAGTAATTCGAAATATAAATCATTTAGTCCATCATCATCAGAGACATTTGCTTACGTTAAAAAAGGTTATATAACATTGAAAATAGGAAAACAGACATACACCGCTAAAAGTGGGGAATGTTTTTATTTTAAAGCGCATGAAGAGCATCAGTTCTTAAATGAATCAACTAAAGATGCAGAAGTATTAATAGTTGCTACAGAATCGTATTTATAGGAGGTAAGGCATGAAACAGCCCATCATAAAGTTTGAAAATATTTCAAAAAAATTTAATAATACTCAAGTATTAGATGATGTCAGTTTTGAAATTGAAGAAGGTAAATTTTACACATTATTAGGTCCTTCAGGATGTGGAAAAACAACGATTTTAAAGTTGATAGCAGGATTTGAAACGCCATCTAATGGTGACATATTATTCAATAATAAAATAATCAATAAAGTACCAGCTAATAACAGAAAAGTTAACACGGTGTTTCAAGATTATGCTTTATTTCCACATTTGAATGTGTACGATAATGTAGCATTTGGACTAAAGATAAAGAAACTCAATAAAAAAGATATTCAGCAAAAAGTAAAAGAAGCCTTAAAATTAGTAAAGCTTGAAGGTTATGAACAGCGTAATATTACTGAAATGAGTGGTGGTCAAAAGCAAAGAGTTGCTATAGCAAGAGCGTTAGCTAACGAACCAGAAATCATTCTTTTAGATGAACCTCTATCAGCATTAGACTTAAAATTAAGAACTGAAATGCAGTATGAATTGCGTGAATTACAACAAAGGTTAGGGATTACGTTTATATTTGTTACACATGATCAAGAAGAAGCTTTAGCAATGAGTGACTACATATTTGTAATGAAGGACGGTAAAATTCAACAAAGTGGTACGCCCGTTGATATTTATGATGAACCTGTAAATAGATTTGTTGCAGATTTTATTGGAGAGTCGAATATCGTGAGCGGTGTTATGAAACGTGATTATGAAGTCGAAATGTATGGCATTTCATATGAATGTGTTGATGCAGGCTTTAAAAAAGATGCTAAAGTTGATGTTGTCATACGTCCAGAAGATATTACGATAAAATCAGAAAGTGAAGGCCGTATTTCTGCAGTCGTAGATTCTCAATTATTTAGAGGTGTTCATTATGAAATATGTTGTTTTGATGTTCAAGGTAATGAATGGATTATACAATCGACTAAAAAAGCAACAATTGGTGAAACTGTCGGATTAGATTTTGACTCTGAAGCCATTCATATTATGTTACCTGGTGAAACTGAAGAAGAATTTGATCGTCGAATTGAAAGTTATGAGGAAGATGGCAATGCGTAAAATAAAATCAATATTACTTGTACCTTATATGATATGGATTGTATTGTTCATTATTGTACCTATAGCTATGATTTTTTATTCTTCTTTATTAGATATTCATGGACACTTTTCTTTTGAAAATTATAAGAACTTTTTTACAAGTAGTTATTTGGAAATGACTTTAAGCTCAGCATGGTATGCATTTATTATTACGTTCTTTTGTTTAATCATTAGTTATCCTTTAGCACTCATATTGAGAAACGCTAAGTATAAAGAAATATTACTTTTACTTGTCATATTACCAACTTGGATAAATTTATTGTTAAAAACGTATGCCTTTATCGGTATTTTAAGCCATGATGGATTATTAAACAAAATTTTAAACGTCTTTAATGTGCCTTCTACTGAATTATTATTTACAAGTACAGCCTTTATCATCGTTTCTGTATATATTTATATACCTTTTATGTTATTACCCATCTTTAATTCGATGGACGAAATACCTGAGAATTTACTACAAGCTTCTAAAGACTTAGGTGCAAGCCCTTTAACAACTTTTAGAAGGGTAATCGTGCCATTAACTTTAGAAGGCGTCAAAACAGGTATACAAATTACATTTATACCTGCATTATCTTTGTTTATGATTACGAGATTAATTGCAGGAAATAAAGTGGTTAACTTAGGTACCGCTATACAAGAGCAGTTTTTAGTGACACAAAATTATGGAATGGGTTCAACGATTGCAGTGTTTTTAATATTAGCAATGGCATTTATACTCATTGTGACAAAATCTAAATCAGAGAATAAGGAGGTATAGTATGAAAATAACTGGAAAAATCTATTTTACATTTATACTCATATTTCTATACTTACCAATATTCTTTTTAATTTATTATTCCTTTAACGATGCGGGGAATATGACACAATTCAAAGGATTTACGCTTGATCATTATATATCAGTATTTCAAAATAAACGTTTACTTGTCATAATTGTGAATACGATAGCGATTGCGTTATTAGCAGCTAGTATATCAACTGTAATTGGTATTTGTGGCGCGATTGGTATTTACTATTTGAAAAATAAAAAATTGAAAGTTGGCTTATTAACTTTAAACAATATATTAATGGTTAGCTCTGATGTAGTCATCGGTTCTTCCTTCTTATTATTATTTACTGTGATTGGACACTTCACAGGTATGGGACTAGGATTTTGGTCAGTATTAATTTCACATATTGCTTTTTGTGTGCCTATAGTCGTTCTATTAGTGTTACCGAAACTATATGATATGAATACATCTATGATTGATGCAGCTAGAGACTTAGGAGCATCTTCATGGCAAACACTTATTAAAGTGATTATTCCTCATATACTTCCTGGCGCTATCGGTGGTTTCTTTATGGCGCTAACATATTCTTTAGATGACTTTACAGTAAGTTTCTTCGTTACGGGTAGTGGATTTAGTGTATTATCAGTCGAAGTTTATTCAATGGCTAGAAAAGGTATTACGATGGAAATTAATGCGATTTCTACATTGCTATTTGGTTTAGTTATGATACTGATTTTAGGTTATTATTTCATAAAAAGTGGTCAACAAAGAAGAGTTGAAAAAAGAGGGGGCAGTTTAAGATGAAACAATTAATGCAATTAGTTGGTATTTCGTTGATCGTTGGATCACTATTAATGCTATCAACTAAATTGATTGATCCGCCACCTTCTAAAGGAAAAAAAGATGTTATATACGTATATAATTGGGGAGAATATATAGATCCTGAGCTGACAAAGAAATTTGAAAAAGAAACAGGTATAAAAGTCGTATATGAAACATTTGATTCAAATGAAGCGATGATGGCTAAAATTAAAAATGGTGGTACATCATACGACGTTGCAGTACCAAGTGAATATACTGTACAAAAAATGAAGAAAGAAAAATTATTAATTCCAATTGATCATAATAAATTATCAAACTTAAAAAATATGGATAAATCTTTCATGAATTTACCATTTGATCCTGGAAATCAATATTCAATTCCTTATTTTTGGGGCACTGTCGGAATATTGTATAATCCTGAAAAAACGAAAGGTATCAATTTCAATTCTTGGAATAGCCTGTGGGATAAACGATTAAAAGATGATGTGTTAATTGTCGATGGCGCAAGAGAAGGAATTGGATTTGCTTTAAACAGTATGAATGAAAGCTTGAATGAAACGGATGAACAAAAACTTAAAAAAGCTCAAAATAAATTAATTAAACTATCTCCTAATGTAAGAGGTGTTGTAGGAGATGAAATTAATACGATGATGGTTCAAAATGAATCAGATGTTGCAGTTGTATGGAGTGGAATGGCCGCGGATATTATGACTGAAAATGACCAATTAGACTTTGTTGTACCGAAAGAAGGTTCAAACTTATGGTTTGATAATCTCGTTATTCCAAAAACTGCTCAAAACGTGGAAGGTGCATATAAGTTTATTGATTTCTTATTAGACGAACAAAATGGTAAACAAAATACGGAATGGGTTGGTTATGCTACACCGAATAAAGCTTCATTTAAACTTCTAGATAAAAATGTTAGAGAAGATGAACGATTTTATCCTGATTCAACTCTTAGAAACAAGCTTGAAGTTTATCAAGATTTGGGTAAAGAAAATATTTCAGAATATAATGAAGCATTTCTTAAATTTAAGATGTCATTAAATTAATGTTTATAAAGGGTCTTTGTGAGAAACAAGGCCCTTTTTTTGTTATAATTAAAACCAATTCATTATAGAGGAGGTAAATATGATGAATTCATATGTAGAACATGTGAAACAGCCAGTTAGTAGAGGCGCAGAGAAGTTTTTTGGATGGCTAGCTTGGATAATAGTGTTAGGTATTACAGCATTGTCTCTATTTGCTGCACTTGTCGTATTAAATAATCCTGACAATTTAAATAGACTAGAATCTTTGATTAATCGCTTAAATATTAATATCACAGCTAATGGTCAATTATTATCTGCGAGCGAAGTTGCACTCAATATTCAAAATGGAATATGGCTATTCATAATTTATTTGATAATTGTTTTAATTTTTTCTTTTATAGGATTAGTATTGATGAGATGGAGAATATTTTCAGGTATTGTATTTTTACTTTTAGCAGTTATTACTATTCCATTATTTATTGTTTTAGTTCCACTCTTTTTCTTTATAGTAAGTATTTTATTATTTGTAAGAAAAGACAAAATATTACCTATCCAAGGTATGGGACAACAACAATATTTTCAAGATGATCGTGAAAGTGTGAATCAACAACCTAGACAAACTCAACCATTACAACCTGCAAGGAAGCATCAAGAAAAAACAGAGCCACACAATGATCAAACAATAGGTTCAAATCAGCCAAATACAAAACAAGAAGAGCCTATAAAACAAGAAGAACCTATAGAACAAAAAACTGAAGAAGAGACTTATCACGACGCTTCTAACAGCGAAGAAGTTTTATCTCGTCGTAAAAAGCATCAAAAGCATAAAAAACAAAAAGATCAAATTGACGAATCATACAATGATGAGAACGAGCTTGACCAAGAAGATTTAGAGCATCAAGAAGATTTAAGTCAAAGGAAACAAGATCCGTATAATTATGAAACGACTCAATCAGATGAATATCAAGAAAATCTTGGGAAACAAAAGAAAGAAAAGAAAGTTAAAAAAGAAAAACCAAATGCTACAATAGAAAGAAGAAATAATTACGAAAAACGAATGCAACAACAGAAAAAATATTTTGAAGGAAAAAATAGTTCTGACCAAGAAGTTGCAAAAAATGATAAATAAGGTTGAAAAATAAAGAGTAGATTGAGATAATTAGAAGTGACAAATTTTAGGAGGATTTCAATGAAAAGAACTATTGAATATACATTATTAATATTAGGTGCTATTTTTTCTTTAATTGGTATCGTATTTGCTTTTATAATTAAAACTTTTTCCAAAACACCTGAGTTTAAATCAGAATTTGAAAAGTCATTTAATGAGCAAATCCAAGGTTCACAAGATGTACCTAGTTCAGTTACAGCAGATCAAATGTTAAACGGATTTTCAGCATTTGGGAATTTTGCAATAGTGATTCTCATAATAAGCATCTTATTAACAGTTGTTGCGGTTGTATTTGTTAAAAAACAAAGAATTTTATCAGGTGTATTAGCAGTAGTAGCAGGATTAATTTCAATCCTTACACTAAACGTTATATCATTCTTATTATTGATTATTGCAGGTATAATGCTATTTGTGAGAAAAAATAAAACAAATAATCAATTTGAAGATGTAAACTTCCAAAATGATATAAAGCATGATCAAAATCAAAGTGAAAATGAATTTGATTCAAATGAACAGCAACAAAATCGTATAGAAGAAACAGATAAAAAGAAAAAAGACGATGATCCATACATTTATTAAATCAATTATTTTATAGAACATTACAGTTATATAGATTAGTGCTAAATATTATATTACGACACAAATCAAAATCCTCCCAATCCGCTAAATTTTACATTTGGATTGGGAGGATTGTTTTGTCTTATGGAAAATAGGTAATGATTAACTATAGAATTTTATTAATTCATTAAATGTCTCGTCTAAATATGCTGTGAACGATTTATCAGAATTTAATACTTCTGATTTAGGATCGAGTGTTCTAGCTACGAAAAACTCAGCTTTTTTAACATCTTTAAGTCTTTTAATATGATGTTTTAAATCTTCTTGTGACAATGAATCAATTGGTGATTTATCAATATTATAATGGTCAAAACATAATGAATAGTCACTTGGTAGTGATTCAAGTAAATGTATGTTTTTATTTAAAAAGTCTGCCATATGACCTTTATTTTTATTTTCATGCATCACACCAAACATAATGAATAATTGAGACTCAAATAAACCTATTTGAAAATGTGGTAACATTTTGTAACCACGTTGATTAGTAGCAAACGCAACCCACGTATCTTTTGGTGGATTCACGGTTCTACGAGCATGTTTAGCAACATGATAATAGAATGTATCACCTGTTTGTTCAGTTAAATAATTGCTGTATCTTTCGCCTAAAGCATTTAATTGAGGTCTTACTTGTTCGTCTAGTGCTTGCATCCTATTTTCTAAACCTTCAACACTAAAAACTTTAAAATCCTTTTGTTTAAAAGTATACTTAGTCATAGTTGTCCTCCTTGTAACTGTGGTACATATGTATATTTTATCATAATTTTTTTTGAATATATAAAGAACAATGCTAATATAAAAATAACATAGGAGGTCTTGTCATGGAAATATACAAATTTGCATATCAAATTATAGCTGAAGCCGGTAAGGTTATTCGTGATTCGATTGATGAAGAAATTCAAATTGAAACGAAATCAAATCCTAACGATTTAGTTACGAACATAGATAAAGAAACAGAAGAAAGATTATTTAATCAAATTATGTCTACATACCCTGAACACAGAATTTTAGGGGAAGAAGGGCATGGTAAAGATATTCAAGATACAAGTGGTGTGTTATGGATAGTTGATCCAATAGATGGAACATTGAATTTCGTTCATCAACAAGAGAATTTTGCGATTTCAATCGGTATATATATAGATGGTGAAAAGTATGCTGGATTTGTATACGACGTTATGAATGATAAGATGTATCACGCTTTAGCTGGTAAAGGGGCATGGCTAAATGAAGAACCATTAAAACCGTTAAAAGATACTGAATTAAAGACAAGTTTAATTTCCACGAATCCATTATGGTTAACTAAAGAAAAGCTTTCAGGTATATATGTTCCTATTGTAGACAATTCTAGAAGTACAAGAGCATATGGATCAGCGGCGTTAGATTTTGCAAATGTCGCTAAAGGTATTACAAGCGCTTATTTAACAATGAGATTACAACCATGGGATTTTGCAGGTGGTTTAATTATCGTTGAAGAGGTAGGAGCTGTTGTAACGAATCAATTAGGTGAGCAATTAAATATATTAGAAGCAAATTCTATTTTGATAGGTAATAAGGCTATTCATAATGAGCTGCTAAATGAATATTTCTTACCTCATAAACCTCTATTAGAACAAATTCATACTGAAAGATTTCGAGGGAAGTCATAAGTGAATATAAATAGATAAAATAAAAAAGATGCGAAGTCATATCGCATCTTTTAATTTTATGTTGTTTGAAATTATAGCCAGCCGTTTTCACGGTATTTCTTTTTAAGTGTAAAACCAAATCCCATAGTCGCGACGATTAGCAATACTGCTAATAGCATAAATAATATAGAACCTTCAGCTAATGCAAAGCTAAACACTAAAAGGAAAAATGTTACAATTAAAGCAAGTAGTACAAAAATTGCTTTAGATTTTTTCATTTATATCCATCCTTTAACCGTTTTCATAACTTTATTATGCGTTACATTTTAATAAAAATCAACCAGTTAATATTAAACAACTCATATAAAAAATAAAGAAATTTGAGTAAATATGGTCAATAATAGTTATTTTTCTAATGATTTGTGTTATAATTATCTGGTTATAAATATAAGTCGAATAAAAAGTCGATTAATTTTAAATCGGAGAGGAAAATTTCTTGCATGACTAATTTAAGAGAGAATGTACGTAACATTGCAATTATAGCCCACGTTGACCACGGAAAAACAACTTTAGTAGATGAATTGTTAAAACAATCAGGTATTTTTCGTGAAAATGAACATGTAGCAGAACGTGCGATGGATTCAAATGATATAGAAAAAGAACGAGGAATTACAATTTTAGCTAAGAATACGGCTATAGATTATAAAGATCACCGTATCAATATATTAGATACACCTGGACATGCTGACTTCGGAGGAGAAGTTGAGCGTATTATGAAAATGGTTGATGGTGTCGTTTTAGTTGTAGATGCTTATGAAGGTACAATGCCACAAACGCGTTTCGTACTTAAAAAAGCGCTAGAACAAGATTTAAAACCTGTAGTAGTCGTAAATAAAATAGATAAACCTTCTGCAAGACCAGAACAAGTTGTAGATGAAGTATTAGATTTATTTATTGAATTAGATGCTAATGACGAACAACTTGATTTCCCAGTTGTATACGCTTCAGCATTAAGTGGTACAGCTAGTTTGAATTCTGACAAACAAGATGAGAACATGAAATGTCTTTATGAAACAATTTTAGATTATGTTCCAGCCCCAGTTGATAATAGAGACGAGCCATTACAATTTCAAGTTGCATTATTAGATTATAATGACTATGTAGGACGTATCGGTGTTGGTCGTGTATTTAGAGGTACAATAAAAGTAGGACAACAAGTTTCATTAGTGAAAATTGATGGTACAGTCAAAAACTTCAGAGTATCTAAAATATTCGGTTACTTCGGTTTAAACCGTGTTGAAATTGAAGAAGCTTACGCTGGTGATTTAATTGCAGTAAGTGGTATGGAAGATATCAACGTTGGTGAAACAGTAACACCTCAAAATAATGTTGAAGCATTACCTATTTTACGTATTGATGAACCAACATTAGAAATGACTTTCTCAGTAAATAATTCACCATTTGCTGGTAAAGAAGGTACTTTTGTTACTGCTCGTAAAATTGAAGAAAGACTAGAAATGCAATTAGAAACAGATGTATCTTTACGTGTAACACCAACTAATTCACCTGATTCATGGGTAGTTGCTGGACGTGGAGAACTGCATTTATCTATTTTAATTGAAAATATGAGACGTGAAGGTTTTGAACTACAAGTTTCTAAACCTCAAGTTATTGTAAAAGACGTAGACGGTGTTAAATCAGAGCCTTATGAACGTGTACAAATTGACGTGCCAGATGAATATACTGGTGCTATCATCGAATCTTTAGGATCTCGTAAAGGTGAAATGTTAGATATGCAATCGAACGAAAATGGACAAACTAAATTAACATTTATGGTTCCTGCACGTGGTTTAATCGGTTACTCAACTGAATTTATGTCAATGACTCGTGGTTACGGAATTATTAACCATACATTCGATTCATATCGTCCAAAAATTAAAGGACGTATTGGTGGAAGAAGAAATGGTGTTCTAGTATCAATCGATAAAGGTGTAGCAAGTACTTATGCGATTATGAACCTTGAAGATAGAGGTATCAACTTCATGGAACCTGGTACAGAAGTATATGAAGGTATGGTCGTTGGAGAAAACAATCGTGAGAATGATCTATCTGTAAACATTACAAAAGTTAAAGCTGCAAACAACATTCGTTCAGCTAATAAAGAACAAACAACTACTATGAAAAAACCAAGAATTTTAACACTTGAAGAAGCGTTAGAATACTTGAATGATGATGAATTATTAGAGGTAACTCCAGAATCTATTCGTCTAAGAAAGAAAATTCTAGATAAATCTGAAAGAGAAAGAGATCAAAAGAGAAACAAAATATCCGATGAGGAGTGATATAGATGCTCTTAGTTGCTAAAAATGTAAGTGTTAATCCGACAGACAGGCTTTCATTTTTTGGTAAGTTATTTAGAGTAGATGAGAACCCAGAACTTGGTATGTGGCTTTTGTTATTAACAATATTCGCATTAAGTGCGATTGTTTATAATCTAGGGTTTGCAAGAAAGCTTAAGTTTTGGCAGAACATTATTATCTATATATTACTGTTTCTAGGTTGTCTATTATTAACATTCCTTGCAGTATTTTTACCTGTAGGAGAAAGTTTAATAATAGCAGCAATTGTTTTAGGTCTATATCGTTACAGACTTCATAAAGAACGAAGTGGCGAAAAACAACAGTAAAAAGGTAGCTCACTTGTAGGTGGCCTTTCAGAATGTCGACAAAGTCTTTTATTAGACTTTGTCGACATTTTTTGTATATATAATTAGAGACAAACAGTATAGTTACAAAAAAATAAGTATATCACTTTGAATACTGAGTATCTCAGTAGCGTGATATACTTATTTATTTTAATCTTTAGGTTTATCTAATCTAGCTTTACAATCATCACACATGAATGTGCGAATAGGGTGATTTCTTAGTCTTTTTGCTTCTTTAGATTTAGAATCTAAGTTGACGACTGAATCACAGATAACGCATTTTACTTTCATAATCATGGTTATACAACCTCGATTTCAGCTACATAGCTGAATTTATTTTGGTAACCATTTTCTTGGTCGTAAGTGAATGCATCAATTTTCCCATCTTTGTATATCATTTTTCCTTCATTTGAAAAGTGGAAAAATAAATACGGCCATTGTTCAATTGGAATATCTATAGATTCTTTGTCATTTTTTAAAACAACTTTTGTAGCATTTTCATTCGGCTCTGAATTTTTTATGAAAGGCATTGCATTGATTACAAAACTTTCTTGTAAAAACGAACGTTTTTTATAAGTTGTTTCACTATTTAATGTAGGAGGCATTGTAGCGCCTTCTAAAATAGCGCGGTTCCATGCTACGTTGTTCTCAAATTCAATTGGTCTTTCTCCATTGAAAATGCCTTGTTCTAAATCTTCAATTTTCACTTTACGATCGTCAAAGATCCATGTTGTTGCGTCTAAAGTAATATTAAATTTTGAATTCCCTTTAATTTGTATCATTTTTTTCACTCCTATCAATCTCACATTTTAATTTTAACATATTTGTAATTAATAACCTTCTGTTTTCGCTTGCAATTTTCACATTTCTAGTCTAAAATTTTATAAGTATAGAAACTAAAAAGATTAAGGGGGAGTATGTCATGCATAACGATTCAGAAATTTGTCAAAAGGCATATGACCAATTATATAACGATTCTGAAAAAATCCTCCAGTTAATAAAGGTACAAATGGACAATTTAACTATGCCACAATGTCCTTTATATGAGGAAGTTTTAGATACGCAAATGTTTGGTCTTCAAAAGGAAGTAGATTTTGCAGTACAAATTGGACTTGTTGATAGAGAAAAGGGTCAGACACTTATGGCAAGTTTAGAAAAGGAACTATCTAAATTGCATGATGCTTTCACAAATGCTTAAATGATACAAAGTCTAGAGAGGAGAAATCTTTCTTTAGACTTATTTTTTTAGAATTGGAATGAGTAGATGGACTATATTAAGATGTTTTTTCGCTACATTAAAAATTACTCGAAATACATAGATTTCACATTGTTAATTACGTATATCATTTTATCTTTCATTGGCTTAGTGATGGTTTATAGTGCAAGTATGGTAGCAGCTACAAAAGGAACGTTAACAGGTGGATTACCTGTATCAGGTACATACTTTTTCATAAGACAGTTAGTGTATTGTATTGTTGGATTTTCCATAGTATTTTTCATGTCATACTTTATGCACATTAATATTTTGAAAAATAAACGTGTACAACAAATTGTAATATTTACGATTTTCGGATTGTTAATACTGACATTATTAATTGGTACTGAGATAAATGGTGCGAAAAGTTGGATTAATCTTGGCTTTATGAATTTACAAGCTTCAGAAATTCTTAAAGTAGCGATGATTTTATATTTATCTTTTATTATTGATAGAAGACGAAATCGACTCAAACAGTTTAAGCTCGCACTCATGATGCCATTATTTTTAATTGGTACTTGTATTGGTTTAGTTTTACTACAAAATGATACTGGACAAGCTCTTATATTATGTATGATAGTGTTATGTATTTTCGCTTATTCTGGTATAGGTATTAAAGCTATTTTAAAATGGTCGGGTCCCATTTTTGCTGGTGTAGTATTATTGATCATTTTTAGTATTATATTTAAAGGCGGTATACTATCCCAGCACCAAGCAGACCGTTTTCACGTATTAGAAAATCCATTTAATTATGAAAGTGGCATCGGTTATCATTTAGCTAATTCATTGTTAGCAATCGGCAATGGTGGCATTTTTGGTAAAGGATTAGGTAATGGTATTATGAAGTTAGGTTACTTACCTGAGCCACATACAGATTTTATCTTTGCAGTTATTGCTGAAGAATTAGGTTTAGTCGGTGTATTATTTATTCTTGGATTATTGTTCTTTATTGTATATAAAGGATTTTTATATGCTGCACTTACAGATTCATATTTCTTCAAACTTGTATGTGTAGGGATCTCAAGTTATATTGGCGTACAAACATTTGTAAACTTAGCAGGTATTTCTGGAACGATTCCATTAACAGGTGTCCCATTACCATTTATGACGTTCGGTGGTTCGTCCATGTTGAGTTTAAGTATAGCTACTGGAATATTACTTTTAACGGCAAAACAAATTAGAATTGATGAATCTCATAGAAACAAATAAAATGCATATTTAATCAGTGAAATTAATAAATTATATGAAAAAAACGGATTATAGTAGAATATAATCCGTTTTTTTAATATAATAGAGTAATATATTGTTTTTAGAATATTCAAATACATTGAGGGGAGCCTCCAAACATGAGCAAAATAAACAAATTATTAGTAGCCAATCGAGGCGAAATTGCAATCAGAATTTTTAGAGCAGCAACAGAATTAGATATAGAAACGGTAGCAATTTATTCTAATGAAGACCTAGGTGCTTTACATAGGTATAAAGCGGATGAATCATATTTAGTTGATGAAAATCTAGGACCAACAGAAAGTTATTTAAATATAGAAGCGATTATAAAAGTAGCTAAAAAAGCAGATGTTGATGCGATACATCCAGGATATGGTTTCTTAAGTGAAAATAAAATGTTCGCCAAACGATGTGCTGAAGAAGGCATCAAATTTATAGGGCCAGAACTAAGGCACTTAGATATGTTTGGTGATAAAATTAAAGCAAGAGAAACGGCTATTGCAGCTGGTGTGCCAGTTATACCTGGGACTGAAGGTTCTGTAGAATCATTTGAAGAAGTTGAAGAATTTACTAAACAAAGCGGATTTCCAGTAATTATTAAAGCGATCTCTGGTGGCGGTGGTAAAGGTATGCGTATCGTAAACGACGCAAGTGAATTAGAAGATTCATACCAACGTGCTAAATCTGAAGCAGGAAAATCATTTGGTAATAGCGAAGTTTATGTCGAAAAATACATAGATCAACCTAAACATATTGAAGTACAAGTAATAGGTGACGAACATGGAAATCTTGTTCATTTATATGAAAGAGATTGTTCCGTTCAACGTAGACACCAAAAAGTTGTAGAAGTAGCACCATCTGTATCACTAGGTGATGAACTAAGACATCGTATTTGTAATGTTGCATTAGATTTAATGAAAAAAATTGGTTATGTCAACGCAGGTACGGTAGAATTTTTAGTTTCAGGAGATGAGTTCTTCTTTATTGAAGTTAACCCACGTGTGCAAGTTGAGCATACAATAACTGAAATGGTAACGGGTGTAGATATCGTTAAAACTCAAATATTAGTAGCTGAAGGCGAACCTTTATTCGGTGATAAAATTGAAATGCCACAACAAGAAGATATTACAACTTTAGGTTTTGCAATTCAAAGTCGTATTACGACAGAAGATCCATTAAATGACTTTATGCCAGACACAGGTAAAATTATTGCTTACCGTTCAAGTGGTGGTTTCGGAGTTAGACTAGATGCTGGTGATGGATTTGAAGGCGCAGAAATCTCACCATACTATGACTCGCTATTAGTGAAAGTTTCAACTCATGCAATGTCATTAAGACAAGCAACTGAAAAAATGTTACGTTCACTGAAAGAAATGAGAATAAGAGGTATTAAAACGAATATACCGTTCTTATATAATGTCGTTAACCATGAGAAATTTGCCAAAGGAACATATACAACTAAATTCTTAGAAATCAATCCAGAGCTATTTGATATAACGCCATCACGAGATAGAGGAACTAAGACATTACAATATATTGGAAATATATCCGTTAATGGTTTCCCTAGTGTTGAAAAACGGGAAAAACCACATTTTGAAAAATTTAAAATAGAAGAAGTAACGGATGAAGAAATAAAAGCTTTATCAGGTACTAAACAAATATTAGAGCAACAAGGACCTGAAGGTGTGAGCAAGTGGTTAAAAGAGCAAAATGAAGTATTGTTAACAGATACAACATTTAGAGATGCACATCAATCATTATTGGCAACACGTATGAGAACGTATGATATGTTGCAAATTGCACCTGAAACTGCGAAATATTTAAATGACGCATTTTCTTTAGAAATGTGGGGTGGCGCAACATTTGATGTAGCGTATAATTTCTTAAAAGAGAATCCTTGGGAACGTTTAACGAGATTGCGCAAAAAAATTCCGAACGTTTTATTCCAGATGTTGTTAAGAGCATCAAATGCTGTAGGTTATAAAAACTATCCAGATAATGTTATAGAAAAGTTTGTTAAAGAAAGTGCGGACGCAGGAATAGATGTATTTAGAATATTTGACTCTCTAAACTGGTTAGATCAAATGAAAGTAGCTAACGAAGCGGTACAAAAATCAGGTAAAATATCTGAAGGAGCTATTTGTTACACGGGTGATATTTTAAATCCGGAAAGATCTAGTGTCTATACTTTAGATTATTACATCAACTTAGCTAAAGAATTACAAAGTGAAGGTGTTCATATTCTTGGAATTAAAGATATGGCCGGTTTATTAAAACCAAAAGCTGCATATGAGTTGATCAGTGAGTTAAAAACACAAATAGATATTCCAATTCATTTACACACACATGATACAAGTGGAAATGGTTTATTAGTATATCAAAGTGCTATTAACGCAGGGGTAGATGTAATTGATACAGCTGTTGCAAGTATGAGTGGTACAACATCTCAACCTTCTGCTAACTCTTTATACTATGCTTTAAGTGGTAACGAAAGAGATGTAAGAACGAATATAGATGGACTAGAAAGATTATCTCAATATTGGGATACAGTTCGTAATTATTATTCAGACTTTGAAAGTGATATACGTTCACCACATACAGAAATTTATCAACACGAAATGCCTGGTGGACAATATTCGAACTTGAGCCAACAAGCTAAAAGTTTAGGTTTAGGTGAAAGATTTAATGAAGTTAAAGACATGTATAAACGTGTTAACTTATTATTTGGAGATATTGTTAAAGTTACACCATCTTCAAAAGTTGTAGGTGATATGGCTTTATACATGGTCCAAAATGACTTAGATGAAGAAAGTGTTATTAAGCGAGGTCACTCATTAGATTTCCCTGAATCAGTCGTATCATTCTTCAAAGGTGAAATAGGTCAACCAGTAAATGGATTTAATAAAGAATTACAAAAAGTAATCTTAAAAGGTCAAAAAGCAATCGAACAAAGACCTGGAGAATTATTAGAACCTGTTGATTTTGATGCTTTACGTGAAGAGCTACAAACTAAACAACAAGGTGAAGTGACAGAACAAGACTTAATAAGTTATGCAATTTACCCTAAAGTTTATGAGCAATATATTAAGACGTACGAAAGTTTTGGTAACTTGTCATTATTAGATACGCCGACATTCTTGTTTGGTATGGCTAAGAATGAAACAGTAGAAATTACGATAGATAAAGGTAAAATCCTTATCGTTAAATTACTTTCTATTGGTCATGTATATGAAGATGGACATCGTTGGGTATACTATGAATTAAATGGTCAGCCAAGAAAAGTATATGTTAAAGATGAACATGTAAAAGTTTCAGAAGCAGTACTTCAAAAAGCAGATTTAAGCAATGAATCTCACATTGGAGCGCAAATGCCTGGAACAATATCTGAAGTTAAAGTTAAACAAGGTGATGAAGTTAAACAAGGTGATGCATTAATTATTACTGAAGCTATGAAAATGGAAACAACAATTCAAGCACCATATGATGGAACAATCAGTAATATTTACGTATCAGCAGGTGATAGTATTCAAACACACGATTTAATCATAACGATAGATAAATCAGAATAAGATACAAAAAAGAAGGCTTGGGTATTTATAACCCAAGCCTTCTTTTTAATGATTAATTTTTTCGTTTTGATCGTACGATTAACATGATGAAATAACATAATAATCCAAATAACATTGTAATAAATAAAGCGTGTAGTAACGCGATAAATAAATTCACTCTCGTTATGACTGATAAAGCACCAGTTGTAACTTGTAAACAAACTAATATAAAGGCTAAAGTCCAACCATATTTAATGACACGATATTGTGCATAATTTTTAAATGCATAGATGAAAATGTATAATATCCAAATAAATATGATAAATGCTAATGATCTATGGGACATTTGAACCCATTCATAAAAGTTCTGAGGTAATCCTGCATTACCATTTTGACAAAGCGGCCAACTTAAACATGCTAAACTTGCATCTGCATGTCTTACTAAAGCGCCAGAATAAATGACGATGTAAATGAAAGTTGTTACAGCGTAAGTGTGAAATTTTAAATGATTATCTATTATTAAACTTTTTGCTTCGAATTTTTGATCAATTTCATAAATAATCAATGTAAGTAATAATACTGAAGCAAAACTAATGAGCGATATTCCAAAATGTAAAGATAAAATGAAATCATTTTGTTGCCAAATAACTGCAGCTGCACCTATAAGAGCTTGTGCAAAAATGAATGCAATACTTGTTATGCAAAGCGGCTTAACTTCTTTGATATATCCGATTTTGACCCAACTTATATATGCGAGCATACATACTAATATAAGTGCTAATCCAGATACACCTCGGTGAGCTAATTCAATAATCGTTTCAATTGGCCAATTTGAAGGAATGAAAGACCCATTACATAACGGCCAAGAACTCCCACAGCCATCAGCAGACCCTGTTTTTGTTACTAAAGCTCCACCTAGTTGGACAAATAACATGACAATTGTCGCTAAAGTCGATAGCCATTTTAAAAATTTATCAGTAAACAATACGAACACCTCAAGTAAAATTTAAATTCATATTTAAAGTACTATAAAATGGGCTATATTCAAAAATAAACCTTATTTATATCTAAAAATATGATAGAATTTAAGAGAACAACGTATTAACAATTATTATTACCTTAATACGATTATAATTTAAACACTAATATCTATAGTATAACAATGAATGAGCATTGTAAATGTTACACAATAATGACTTTTTATGCGAACTGATTACAAGTAATAAAATGTCAAAATTTTGTTTCAAAAATGTATAGATTATGTGACAATTTTCATATATCATTGAGTTATATGTGAAAGATAATGGAAGGAGGGACAAAATTGCAACAAAATCAATATAGTGTGACTTCTGAAAAAGAAATGGATACAGGACGTCTCACGTTATATGAAATTAAAGCCATCATTAAAATGGGCCTTGTTCAAGGGAATCTGATCCCAACATTTGCAGGTGCATGGCTTGCAATAGTTTTTGGTGGATTTAACTTCTTCCAAAGTTTGCCTGTTGTATTATTAATGATTGTAGGGTCAACACTCATTATGGGTGGAGCTTGTGCTATCAATAATTACTACGACCAGGATATTGACTCTATCATGCCGTCTAAACAAAAGAGACCAACTGTTAATGGACGAATTAGTGATCGCCATTTAATTCAATTAAGTTTTGGTTTAATGGTTGTGGGTGAAATTTTATTATTCATGATTAATATTCCAACAGGGATAATTGGATTGCTTGGTATATTTGGATATGTCGTATTGTACTCAATTTGGTCTAAAAGACATACCGTATGGAATACTGTAGTAGGTAGTTTTCCTGGCGCAATACCACCACTAATTGGTTGGGCGAGTATTGATCCAGCATTAAGCCCATTAGCATGGACGCTATTTTTAGTGTTATTTGCATGGCAACCTGCTCATTTTTATGCTTTAGCTTATCGTCGTAAAGACGAATATGCCTTAGCTAATATACCGATGTTACCATCAGTTAAAAGTTTCAAGAGAACGCGATTAAGTATGTTACTTTGGGTAGTTCTTTTATTGCCACTACCGTTCTTGATGGCTCAACTAGGTATTGTGTTTATTGTTATTGCAACAATACTCAATTTAGCGTGGATGTTATTAGCTTTATATGGATTTAAAAAAGAAATAAACAAATCAAAATGGGCTACGAGTATGTTTGTTTTTTCATTAAATTATCTTGTTATTTTCTTTGTAATGACGGTATTAGTTACTGTTATACAATTGATATAAATAATATGAATGAATGCATGAAAGAGGGGTTAAACGAATGAAGACACGTTTAAAAAACACGAAAATGTTCGGTTTGCTTGCTACACTGCTATTTATTTTAGCGGGTTGTGGCGAACCACATTTATCAGTGCTTCGACCAGCTGGTGAAGTTGCTGATAAACAATTCTTTTTATTAATGCTTTCAATAGGCATTATGTTGCTTGTTATTGTTATAGTTGTTGTTATTTTCTTATTAGCAATGATTAAATTCCGCAGAAAAAAATTAGGTGAAGATTTTGTGCCTAAAGATGTGGAAGGAAATCACAAATTAGAATTAGTTTGGACAATCATTCCAATCATTTTACTTATTATTCTTGCTATTCCTACTGTTATGCTTACGTTCTCTCTTGGAGATACGAAAGCAATAGATAAAGTAGATGAAAAAGGTAAAAGTAAGGAACTTGTTATTGATGTGACTGCTAACCTTTATTGGTGGGAGTTTAGTTATCCAAATGAAAAAATTGTTACCAGCCAAGAGCTTGTAGTACCAACAGATAAAAAAGTTTACTTCAGATTACATTCTGCTGACGTTAAACACTCATTCTGGGTACCTGCAGTTGGAGGGAAACTGGATACTAACGTAGAAGGTATTAATAAGTTCTACTTAGAATTCAATGATAAAAAAGCTAAAGAAGTTAAAAATCTATTCTATGGTAAATGTGCTGAGCTATGTGGACCATCACATGCATTAATGGACTTTAAAGTGAGAGCCCTACCACAAGATGATTTTGACAAATGGGTTAAAGAT
Organism: Mammaliicoccus vitulinus; assembly: GCF_029024305.1. Lineage (NCBI taxonomy): Bacteria > Bacillati > Bacillota > Bacilli > Caryophanales > Staphylococcaceae > Mammaliicoccus > Mammaliicoccus vitulinus. Next base: position 1,779,326 of record NZ_CP118974.1, on the reverse strand, counting down.
ATGAAATCTGTTGATAAGCCTGTAGCTGCTACGAGTAGTCAAGCTAAAGAAGGTGAAAAGGTATTTAATAAATCATGTGCCGGATGTCACGCTGTTACACCAACAGGAGAAGGTGCTAAAGGACCTAACCTTACTAACTTTGGTGATCGTGATTTAATTGCTGGTTACTTAAAACATGATGAAGAAAACCTTAAAAAATGGATTAAAGACCCAGAAAGCGTTAAACCTGGTAATAAAATGACTGGTCAATACAAAGTTTCTGATGAAGACATTGATGCTTTATCTGCCTACTTAATGGAAAGAAAAGTTGATAAGTAAGAATTGAAAGGGAGGTTACTCTAGTGTCTACTCAAAGTAAAAAGGGGTTTGGATCAACTGTTTGGGACTATTTAACAACAGTTGACCACAAAAAAATTGCTATTTTATATTTAATTGCTGGGGGATTATTCTTTGCCGTTGGTGGAATAGAAGCAATGTTAATCCGTATCCAGTTAATAGTTCCAGAAAATGACTTTGTGTCAGCTGGTCTGTTTAATGAAATTATAACGATGCACGGTACAACGATGATATTCTTAGCTGCCATGCCATTGCTATTCGGCTTTATGAATGCTGTTGTTCCATTACAAATTGGTGCACGAGATGTTGCATTTCCATTTTTAAATGCATTAGGTTTTTGGTTATTCTTATTTGGTGGAATATTCTTAAATTTATCTTGGATTTTAGGTGGCGCACCAGATGCAGGTTGGACATCTTATGCAAGTTTGTCTCTTGAATCTGCAGGACATGGAATTAACTTCTATGCTCTTGGTTTACAAATTTCAGGTGCTGGTACATTAATTGCTGGTATCAACTTTGTAGCAACAATTGTTAACATGAGAGCACCTGGTATGACGTATATGCGTATGCCTTTAATGACTTGGACAACATTTGTTGCTTCAACATTAATCGTATTTGCGTTTCCACCATTAACTATCGGTCTTTTCTTATTAATATTCGATAGAATGTTTGGGACATCATTCTTTGTTGCTTCTCAAGGTGGTAACACAATTATTTGGGAACATCTATTCTGGATCTTTGGACACCCAGAAGTTTACATTCTAGTATTACCAGCATTTGGTATATTCTCAGAAATTATACCTGTGTTCGCTAGAAAACGTTTGTTTGGTTATTCAGCGATGGTATTCGCAACAGTATTAATCGGTTTCTTAGGATTCATGGTATGGGCTCACCACATGTTCACAGTAGGTTTAGGCCCAGTTGCCAATGCTATTTTCGCGGTTGCGACTATGGCAATTGCAGTACCAACAGGTGTTAAAATCTTTAACTGGTTGCTCACTGTTTGGGGCGGTAGTGTAGAATTTACAACACCTATGTTATATTCACTATTCTTCATTCCATCATTCGTTATGGGTGGGGTAACAGGTGTCATGCAAGCATCAGCTCCTGCTGACTATCAATTACATGACTCATACTTTATCGTTGCTCACTTCCACTACGTTATCGTTGGTGGTGTTGTACTTGGAATATTAGGTGGATTACATTATTGGTTCCCGTTAATAGCTGGAAAAATGTTAAGTGAAAAATTAGGTAAAATCTCATTCTGGTTATTCTTAATTGGTTTCCATTTAACATTCTTAATCCAACATTTCTTAGGACTTTGGGGTATGCCTCGTCGAGTATTTACATATTTACCAGGACAAGGATATGATATTCCAAACTTAGTATCTTCAATTGGTGCTTTATTTATGGCAGTAGCTGTCGTTATTTTACTAACTAACGTGGTTATGACATTGATTAAAGGTGAAAAAGTTGGTAGAGATGCTTGGGGAGATGGCCGTACTCTAGAATGGTCATTGCCAATACCTACACCACATTACAACTTTGCACAAACACCTTTAGTGCGTGGTTTAGATGCATTATGGGTTGAAAAAACACAAGGTGATGGAAAAATACTTCCTGCTGAATCTCTTGATGAGATACACATGCCTAATAATTCAATAGTTCCATTTATGCAAGCTTTCGGACTATTTGTAGCATCATTTGGTGCAATGTATTTTGCAGATGGTAAAGAATGGGCTTTAGATGCAGTGAAAGATTTAAATGAAAAACCTTGGGCAGTATACGTACTTATTCTTGGTTTAGGTATTACTGCAGGAAGTATGATTGTAAGATCACTTAAAGATGATCACGGTCATCATATTTCTAAAGAAGAGTTATTAGAGTATGAAAGGGGTGAACGTTAATGTCACATGAAGAAGTTAAATTTACTGCTGACAATTGGCCAGAACATCCTGAAACAGCATCAATGGAAGGGAAAAATAAACTTGTAGGTTTTTGGATATTCCTAGGTGGAGAGGTTGCATTATTTGCTTCATTATTTGCAACTTACTTAGCATTGAAGGATGCTGTGCCAAGTGAAGATCATTTATTAGCTAAAGATTTATTCCATCTACCATTAGCGTTCGTAATGACGATGTTATTATTAACATCATCTTTAACAAGTGTTTATGCTTTATATCACATGCGTAACTTTAATGCTAAAGGCTTGTTTATATGGATTGGCATTACCGTATTACTAGGTTTAGGATTCTTAGGACTAGAAATTTATGAATTCGTGGAATACGTACATCAAGGTCATACATTCCGTTCAAGTGCCTTTGGTAGTGCATTCTACTTCTTAGTAGGAACACACGGTTTCCACGTAGTTATTGGTCTAGTATGGTTGTCATTACTTGTCATCCGTAATAAGGGTAGAGGTTTAAGTATTTATAATGCACATAAATTTAATACTGCTGCTTTGTATTGGCACTTTATTGATGTTGTATGGGTGTTTATCTTTACAGTAGTATACTTGATGGGAGCGTTAGGATAATATGAGCCAACAATTAAATCATGACGCACAATTACTAAAAGCATATAAAAAGCGTAAAAGTACAAAAGAAATGCGTATGCAGGTTACGAACTTTTCGATTATGATTTTTGTTACATTTATTGCTTTCGCATTAGTAGCTGCAGAACTTCCTAAAGAATTTGTTATTCCAGTAATTTTAGGATTAGCAGTTTTACAAGTCGTGTTACAATTCTATTATTTCATGCATATGAAAGCTGAAAAACATGGTGTGCCCAAATTGTTTATGATTACAGGTATATTCTTTGGATTATCATTTGTTGTAACATTTATCTATATTGTATGGTTAGGCGATCCATTATTTGTTAAAACAAAATAATGATTTTAAGACTCAAAAACTTTGTTATATAAGTTTTTGAGTCTTTTTATCCTTTTCATTATTTGGTCATATCATTGTCATAATTATTTATATAGTTGGGTTGTTTAACTGAGCATTAAATTTTATAATAAGAGTAATGACTTTATGAGGAAGTGTGATTATGGGTAACTTAACCTCAATATCAATATTTGGATTTTGGGCAAATTGGACTCCGTTCTTTTTTGTAGGGGTATTATGCGTTATTGTTTTATACTTTTTGATTTGTGGGAAATGGTATAAAGATATACCAGGAGGTAGACCATTAAAAAAAGGAGAGGCAATTTTATTTGTCATATTGATGCTATCTATATATTTATTAGAAGGTGGACCGATAGATCTGCTTTCTCACATTATATTTAGTTTTCATATGCTTCAAATGGCAGTGCTGTTTCTAATTATTGCGCCAATGTTATTCTTTGCGATTCCTGAATACATTGTGAAATACGTAGAAGGACTGCCTGTTATCAATAAAATTGTTCATTTATTTACTAAGCCTATTTTAGCGATATTTCTTTTTAATGGTTTGTTCTCTGTATACCATATACCATTGGTATTAGATACTTTAAAACAAGATGTTGTATTGCATGATTTATACACTATTATTTTATTCATTAGTGCTTGGTTTATGTGGCATCCAATATTTAATAGACATATACCTGAAGAAAATCATATGTCTAATATCAAAAAGATACTTTATATTTTCTTCATCGGCGTGTTATTAACGCCATCATGTGGTTTAATTATCTTTAGTGGAAACGCTATGTATGACACATACACGTCAGGAGAGGCATGGTTAGGCGCAATGACTCTATGTGTACCTACAGATACCTTGAACGCTGTCGTCCAAGGTACAGGCTTATCTGGTCCTGAATACTTTACGAACTTTACACCATTAGAAGACCAGCAAACTGGTGGCGTCATTATGAAAGTAATGCAAGAAATCGTATTCGGTATCTATTTATATATTATATTTATAAAATGGTTCCGTTACGAAAGAAAAAATGAAAAACAGATTACAGATGATAGCTTGAAAAAATTACAAGAACAAAGAGCTTTATACAAACAATTCAGATAGGATGTATGAAAATGAACTTACCTATATTACCTACAATTAGTACGACTTTTATAGTATTAAGTGCAGTCTTAGTAGCTATAGGATGGTATTTTATTTCTCAAAAAAAAATAGAAACACATAAAAAATTTATGTTGTCTGCTGCAGTTGCTGCCATAATATTTTTCACAATTTATGCTAGTAGAACAATATTTATCGGCAACACTTCTTTCGGTGGACCCGATAGTATCAAAATTTATTATACTGTTTTCTTAATTTTCCACATAACGCTTGCTACAGTTGGGGCAATGATGGGAATATACACAATATATTTAGGATTGAAAAACAAATTGGACCAACATCGTAAATTTGGACCAATTACATCTATAATATGGTTTTTTACAGCCATTACAGGTGTTGCAGTTTATTTATTATTATATGTTTTCTACCACGGTGGCGAAACAACTTCAATGATAAAAGCAATCTTAGGACATTAAATTAAAAGAGTTTTGAACATAAATCTCAACTTAAAATAAAACACCCAATCCGTTGGAATCATTTTCGGATTGGGTGTTTTTTATATTTCTGATTTTGTAAAGTGCTGACGCCCGGGGAAATAGTATGTGCCAGACTCTTATTTTTATATTTTAAAGTCTGTTTTAATAAATCCTGATTCTAAAATTGTTTTGATAATGATTAAAAATAATGGACCGACAAAAAATCCTAAAAATCCTAGTAATTTTAATCCGATAAACATTGAGATTAAAGTAGGTAGCGGTGTTAAACCAACACCTGTACCAAATATTTTTGGTTCTAATATCTTTCTTTGTACTAATAATATAATAGAAAGTATAATCAGTTGAATACCTAAAGTAGGGTCTCCAACGATATATGCATAAATAGCCCATGGTATTGTTAAACCTGTCGCGCCAATGATTGGTAGCAAGTCAATAAACCATATAAATAGGCTAATGACAAATGCTGAGTCCACTCCGATTATGAGGAGTCCTACATAAGTAAACACCCATGTAATAAAGCTTAAAACAATACTTGCTGTAAGCATTCCGATTATAGAATGTCCAATTTTGTTATATATTTTAAACACTTCTCTATAAGTTGAAGGGTATAAGTGTTTTTTTATGAAGTTATGAATGTTCGGTATTTCTAACATAAATAGAAATAGTGCTACAAGAAATACTACAAGACTGATAATAAATCCAGGTAACGATGAAACAACCTCTGTTATATTTTGTACGCTAAAATAATGCGTGATGGAATCCCTCAATGTTGCGACAAAATTTTGGAGTTCTTTATTGATCGTTACAGCCATTTCATCAGGTAGCACGGCTTTCATTTTGTCATCGTATTGTTCAATAATTGTTATTAAGATATTTATTTTATTAGGCAAATCTTTTATAAATAGCACGATTTGATCAATTAACTTTGTTGAAAATAAATATATAACAAATCCTGTTATTGTAATCATAAGTGAATATATAAGCGCTACGCTCCATTTTCGACTATTAATTTTATGTGTCAATTTGTTAACTAAAGGATTTAATGCAAGCGCAATAATGAGTGCTAAAATTAAAGGTATGGATATTGGAATAATAAAATAAATAAATAGTATAAATAGAAATATGATGATAAATATACTGACGTTACGTTTGTTTATCCATTTTTTCATAATTATGACCTCTTTACTTAACTTAGATATAAATTAAGAGACGTGAAAAATCACGTCTCCGATTATATCTTTTGGAATTGTATAATTAATGAGCACTTAATGTGTTTAATGCTTTAATCTCTGACGTGATACGTTCAATTAATAAATTGCAATGTGCAACTAAATTATCTGGATAAACTTCGTCATCACCGTATTCTACACCAGTTGGATAGTAATGTTTACCTAGATAAGGATCCATTAATTGAATTGTTGCGTTATTAGCACCGATGTCCCCTTTAAGTGCATAACCTGGAATTCTTAAGTAATAAATACCTTCACTTATTTCGTATTTAAAATCATAAGTGATGCGTTCATAATCCCAATGTCCTCCAGCAGCAAAACCATGCTTATTCATAACATCTTTTAATAGTTCTTGTTCAATGATTACCTTTTCAAGACCTGTATTATCAAATACCATGTATTTTTCCTCCCTCTATGTACCTTTATGTATATTTTATGATAAAAGCTTCAATGTTGCAATGTACATTTAAATTTAACAAGAATATTAAGATTTAGATTGATTTAACTAAAAGTTTTACTGTAAAATGATATAATTAATGTTAGAAATAAAAGAGGAGGTAAATAGTTGAAAAATATTATTATTAAAGTTGTAGCAATAACTATTTTAATCATTGTACTCTTTTATTTATTCTATTCGCCTAAATTAGAATTTGATGTCTTGAAGAATCCTAACTATTCACATGACAAAGCAAATGAAAATTATTATGAGCAACAAGCTGAAAAATCAACTGGCAATGCCAAGTTGAAAGAGGGCGTAGGTACATATATTTATAAAAATATAGACGACGTCATTAACGATTTAGGCCAACCAGATAGGGTATATAAGGCAGAGCATGATAGAAAAAATTATGTCTTTAAAAATAAAGAACATTATTATTTAGTTTCGACTAAAAATAATAAAGTTTCATCAGTATTTGCTACAGGAAACAAAGTTAATGTTTCTCCGATAAAAATCAAACAAGATGCTACAAAATTCTTTAATGGAACAAATATAGATATGGAACCTGTTGTCGATAGTTCATACGGTAAATATCAACTTGAGCTTTCAGAAAGAGATATAAAGACACAGTTACTGATTAAATATGGCAATGTGTATGCTCAAGTCTTAATCGATAGTGAAACAAATGAAGTCATGGGTGTACAATTTATGGATTCAAATGTTGTTATTGAAAACGCACCATTCTCAATGTCGAAAATATCAGGAGATAAAGATCACAAACTCAATCGAACAGATAAACAAAACTTCCAATCACACATGAATAAAGATTTATCTCTTCTTGAAATTGTAAATGAAATCAGAAAAATGAAGGGTGTTAAACCTTTAGAAATGAATGATCAATTAACATACATTACGCAATTAGAAGCCGACTTAATAGAAGATGATGTTGATGAAGAAGAAGCGGTTAAATCATTAGAAGATGGTATAATGAAACATATCAACAATCAAAAAATTGAATACGAAGCAATTAACCAAAACTTAGCATTTAATTACTATGATGTACCAAGTTTAATTAATAGTTGGTTGAATAATAATACTTATAGAGAAAAATTATTAGGTAGTCAATATGATGAGTTTGGTGCTGGTAATTCACGCGAATACTATTCACTTGTTTTTAAAGAGAATAAAAAATAAGGAGGTCTCATATTATGTTTACAGTAGAAACAGTTCACATACTAGATCAATCTGATGAACTCAGTGCATGTATAAAAGAATCAGATATTTATCAAGAATATCAAGAAGCAAAATATAGACTTGAAACAGATTTAGAAGTGAGAATTTTAAAACAGAAATTTGATCAAATTAAATCACATTATGATGATTGTCTGCGATTCGGAAGATATCATCCTGATTATAATAGAGTTATGAAAGAAACGAGACAGCAAAAAAGAGCATATGAAATGCATCCTGTAGTATCTAACTTCAAAACTAAAGAAACAGCACTACAAAACTTATTAGACGAGGTTATAAGCATTGTATCTTACTCTGTTTCAAACAACGTTAAAGTTGATACGGGTAATCCATTTTTCAGTAGTGACAGCCATGGTGATAGTTGTTCGACTGGTGGCTCTTGCGGATGTTCATCTTAAGATAATAAAAAAGGAACTTTCCATTAGATTATATCTAGTAGAAAGTTCCTTTTCTTTTTAATACTGTTTTTTAATTAAAAAATGTGCCGTATCTGGACGGTCAGTTACAATTGTATGTGCACCTTTTTGGATAAGGTCATCCATTGTATCTATTTGATTAATTACCCAATAAGCAACGGAAATATTAAGTGAAGTTAAAAATTGAATAAATCCTTTAGAATCTAATGGTAGCCCTTTAGATTGTGCGGGTATTTGGAAAGTATCTGTTTTAGGTTGGTAAGTGTGACCATACCCTGAGTGATAAGCTAAAAATGCTTTTGTCACTTCATTTTGACCAGTTCCTAATGAAATAGAATCTTGTGCATATAAGTTAAATCTTTCTATTTGTTCATCATAAAAACTTGTAATATTAACACGATCTTCAGCTTTTAATTCAGAAATAACTCGGAATAAATGAGAAGGTGCTAAACTTCCTGTGTATGATTCAGGATGATCTTTAATATCGATATTAACCAATACATCTGGATATTCAGTTAATAATTCTTTTAAAGTAACAATTTTAGCTTTGTCATCCCCTCTATATGGATGTTCGTTATTGATATCTTTAAAGTGATAACCAAAATCTAATTGTCGTAATTCTTCTAATGTGTGATCACCTACAAAGCCAGAACCATTACTCGTTCTATCTACAGTGTCATCATGTGTGACAACAAGTACTTCGTCTCTAGTAAGACGTACATCGACTTCGAATCCAGTTACTTCATACTTTAATGCATGATCAAAAGCTAAACGTGTGTGTTCTGGTCTTAAAGCCATACCTCCACGATGTGCAAAGACATACGGAGCTGGTTGTGTGAAGAATGGTTTGATTTTGCGCGGTTTAACGTTTGAAGTAGATTTTGTAACTACCCATGAACCCGCAACGATGCCTCCGATAAGACCTGTTGTTTTTAATAAATTATTTTTTGACATTTTATCCAATCCTTTCGAAATGCAAATAAAGACTCATATATATTCTATCAAATTGGTATAAGATAGAAAAGCAAGTCACTTGTTGTATGAAGTTATCTTCTTCCATCATCTTCTATAAAATGCTAATATAAAAATAAAAAGCGTAAGGAGGATATTTTAATGGAGCTAGTTGAACGAATTAGTATAATTGTATATTTAAAAAATATGAAACACGAAAGACAACTGCGTAAATTTGGTAATATATATCATTCAAATAAAAAAGAGCAGTATGTCATGTTATATACTAACGAAGATAAAATAGATGATACTGTTCAACACTTAATGAAACTTAAATATGTTAAAGATGTTAACGTATCACCATTTAAATACGTTAAAAGAGATTATTCAAATGCTAAAACGGATAAAAAAGAATATTTGAATTTTTAATTTACTGAAGTGGTGGCAAATAACGCTCAAGTCGTAATACACCTTTTAAATAAGCGAAGTAAAGTTCATCTTCTGCAAAATCAGAGCGAGGCTTTACATCCAACCCTTTAATTTGGATATTATATTCATTTGCCCATTCAGTAATTAAATCGAATTTTTTATTAGATTCTGGATATGGATATTTAAATCCATCTAAAATTGTATAAATGGCTTGGAAATGCTTACCTTCTGTTGGTTTCATAATGATACATGCAGAAGATAATTTTTCTTGAGATAATGGTGTGTGTAACATTAAAATATCGGAAATACGTTCGTGATTGTATTCAATTAATGTTTGGAACTCAAATAAATCTGTTAGACCGTGACCAATGACGATAAATGATTGTTTCATTTTTATAACCCTCGTTTTCGTTAATATACTACAACACTAAGTATAAATAATAATTAATAATAAAGAAAGTGATGATTAAAATTGAGAGTAATAGGTGGAAAATATAAAAGATTACATATAAAAACGATAGATGGTCAATCAACTAGACCGACCACGGATAAAGTGAAAGAAAATATTTTTAATGGTCTACAAGACATAGAAGGATTAGGATTAGATTTGTTCGCAGGTAGTGGTGGTTTAGGTATCGAAGGATTATCTAGAGGATTAAGTAAGGTTATTTTTGTAGATGGTAATTTTAAAGCTACAAAAATAATTAAAGAAAACTTAAACACATTACATATACCAGATACGCAATTCGAAGTTTATAAAAATGATGCAATTAGAGCTTTGAAAGCTTTAAATAAACGCGACATAAAATTTGATTATATATTTTTAGACCCACCATATAAGAAAGAGTTAATTAATCGTTCATTAGAAAAAATCGAAGCATTTGACTTATTAAATGTAAATGGTACAATAATTTGCGAATTTGATAAAAGTGAAAAAATAGATACAGGTAAGTTTGAGGTTCTCAAGAAATATGAATATGGACTTACTCACGTAATGTTGCTAACAAAAGGAGAAAACAATGACTAAGAGAATAGCAGTTGTTCCAGGTAGCTTTGATCCAATTACTTTGGGACATATTGATATCATTAAACGAAGCGCTAAAATATTTGATGAGATTCATGTATCGGTATTAAAGAATTCATCTAAAAAAGGGCTGTTCACAACCGATGAACGCGTTGTTCTAATCGAAGAAGCGGTAAAAGACGTACCGAATATAGTGGTCCATTCATTTCATGGTTTGCTCGTTGACTTTTGTAAAGAAATTAATGCTACAACTATTGTAAGAGGCCTTAGAGCTGTTAGTGACTTTGAATATGAAATGCAACTGACATCTATGAACAAGAAACTAGATGATGATATTGAAACATTATATATGATGACAAATAATAATTATTCATTTATCAGTTCAAGTGTTGTAAAAGAAGTAGCACAATTTCATGGCGATATTTCAGAATTCGTACCTGAAAATGTAAATAAAGCATTAAAAGAAAAAATTAAAAATAAAGAATCATAATCAAAAACGCATGATATTTATCATGCGTCATATCGTGGACAAACTAAACGTGGACAAACGTTTGGTTTGTTTTTTGTCTTTTTTGCTTGTTTCATTCAAAATCGTAAGATTTTAAAATATAAAAGGATCTCTTCACTAGGCTTAACTAATGAAGAAATCTTTTATTTTGAGTTAGGAATTATGTCCCAGATCTTTGATATATACTGGTTGGTTGAAATCTGTTGCGGTGTCACCTGATATCATTTGGTATAACTCTGTAGCTTTTATTTCATTTGTGAAATAAGATGCGGATTGTTTATTCACATTTGTAATAATCGGAAGGGGACATTGATCTTTAATGGATTTCAAATATGCCTGACCTTTTTGAGACATTGCGAGTACACGAATTGCTGATGGTTCATAATTTATGACGTCGACTGTTTTAATATTTAATAATATAGCGGTCAACAGACGTTGTAATCGTGTCCAAGTATACCTTTTTGATTTTAGCCTTTTGACAAACATTTCAAAATTGGTGCTATCTTTAATTTCTTTTTTGATTTTATATTCTAAACCTTCAGTCATCATATAGATTTCTCTTAATTCTTCATGGGTTGATCTTAAAATAGTCCATTTTAATAAAGTGAAGAAATGCTCCCAATTGAGACCATTAGATTGACTTAAAATCTCAGAACTTGTTTGAGGTAAACTGAGTTTATAATTTTCTTCATGATTAAAATAAGCATTTCGGATAGAGGTTGCACTTGAAATATGCGTCGTTCTATTTAAGTCTGGATCTAAATACATATTATCTTTTCTTTGTATCGTAACAGGTTTAATGGATAGGTTATTTTGCATAATGTGCTTAACATATTCTATAGCGAGAAGGTTGTTAGATCCTTTAAGTAAGTGCGTATCTTGAACTAATTCAGCAATAATTCTAGGATGGGATTTACCTTCTTTAATCATGCTTTGATATCTGTCATCTTTAGTCAATTGTTCAATTTGGTGAATGGCACTTTTTATATCTTCAATATTTCCTGACTCACTTCCAAAAGATAATGCATCACATTGAAGTTGTTCTGCAATTTGGACGCCACCTTTTGCAAACAAGTCACCTGAAGAAATGGCATATACAAGTGGTAATTCTACGACTAAATCTACATATTGAATCGCCATTTCAGCACGTTTGAATTTATTTAAAATAGCAGGTTCTCCCCGCATAGTAAAAGAACCGCTCATAATAGAAATTGTCACATCACTATTCGTTTTATTTCGAGAAGACTCCGCATGATAAACATGCCCATTATGAAATGGATTGTATTCAGTAATTAAAGCAACACTTTTCATTTGCATTTCCTCCCGTTTCACTTCATCATTAGTATTGTATCAGATAATGAATGTTAAGAAAAAATCTTGACAAACATTGTCGTTAAGGTTACAATAATTTTTGTGTTTGTAAGAGGTGAACCCAGATGAAGTGGTCAATAACGCAACTTAAAAAAAACCAAAACGAACCATTTACTTTTGATAAAGAAATCGATATGAATTATCTTACCGATAGGGTAGATGAACTTATCGATATATCTCCAATAAAAGTAACAGGAGACGCTCAAGTGCGAATGCATGAGATAATTGTCAATCTTGACATTAGTGGTGTATTGACGTTACCATGTGCCCGTACTTTAAAGCCAGTAGAGCTACCATTCGATACTACATCCGTAGAAATATTTGAATTAGACGAGTTCAGTGAAAGTAATGATGAAGATGATGACGATTTGAGGCATAAACTCGAAGGTGGCATGATTAATTTATTACCGATTATTGAAGAACTTGTCATTTTAGAGAAACCATTACAAGTGTTCTCTGAAGAAAGTGAGAATATATCAATGGCAGGCAATGGTTGGGAAGTTATTGGCGAAGATCAATTTGAGTCAACCGATGATTCAGTGGAAGAAACTGAAAAATCAGTTGATCCAAGACTTCAAAAATTACAACAATTCTTCGATGACGAAAAATAATCGGACAAGTGTTTATAAAATTTAAGGAGGAATAAGACATGGCAGTTCCAGCTAGAAGAACTTCAAAATCAGCTAAGAGAAAACGTCGTACGCATTTCAAAATCTCAGTACCAGGTATGGTAGAATGTTCAAACTGTGGAGAAATGAAATTATCTCACCGTGTATGTAAAGCTTGTGGATCATACAAAGGTAAAGAAGTCGTTTCTAAATAATAAGTTATATGTAAATATCCTGAATAAGGACGTTTCAGACTGTCGATATTATCGGCAGTCTTTTTTTATGAAATTTTAAAAGGGCAATAGTGAATATCGTGGTATGTATGCATTATGAAAGATATTCTATTAAATTAGGTTTTTTTCATATATACTAGGTATATAAGTCTATATAGAACATGAGGAGTTTTTATGGAAGAGATTACTTCAGTACAAAATAATAAAATTAAACAAATGAATAAGCTAAAGAAGAAAAAAGAACGTGTTAAACAAGGTCAATTTTTAATTGAAGGTTTCCATCTGGTTGAAGAAGCTTATAATAGCAAACTTAAAATCGTTTCTTTATTAGCTGTTGATTATTCAAGAGTTGACGATCAAATTGTTCAATATGCGGATGAGTCATACGTTATCAACTTTAAAGTGGCTGAATCTTTATCGGATACAACAACACCACAAGGGATTTTTGCTGTCGTTGAACTTCCAACATATGAAATAAGCAATTTTAAACAAGTGCTTGTGCTAGATAGAGTGCAAGATCCTGGCAATATGGGTGCATTGATTCGTAATGCTGATGCTGCTGGAATGGACGCTGTTGTATATTCAAAAGGCAGTGCAGATCCTTATCAAGATAAAGTATTGCGCGCATCTCAAGGTAGTGTATTTCACTTACCAGTAGTTGAAGAAGATATTTATGAATTTATCGAAAAATTTGAAGGTAACACTTATGGCACAAGTTTGAATCATGCAGTTCACTATAAAGAAATTGAAAGCCAAGAAAACTTCGCTTTAATCATGGGTAACGAAGGTGCTGGAGTTGAAGAAGAATTATTGAACCAAACTACAGAAAACCTCAACATTCCTCTTTATGGAAAAGCTGAAAGTTTAAATGTTGCTGTATCTTGTGGCATATTACTTTACCATTTGAAAGGTTGACCAAAGATATAATATTTAATATAATGATTTCATAATCAATATGAGCTTATAAAGGGACGTAAATTAATGGATACGCATAATTAGGGAAAGGATTCTAGACTGAGAGATCCTATGTCGTAACTTAATTTTTTTCATCCTTTTAGCTACTTAAAGAAATTTAAGTCGGAATGTAGATCCGTTATCAACATATAAGTGTATGCATAAGTATGTATAAATTTGGGTGGTACCACGGAAGACTTCGTCCCTCTATTATGAGGGGGCGAAGTCTTTTTTTTCGACTAAATAGGAGGATATATATGTCATTACAAGAGAAATTATCTGAATTACGACAAGAAGCCCTTGTAAGAATTAACGAGGCAAAAGCTGAAAGAGCGTTACAAGATGTAAAAGTGAATTATTTAGGTAAAAAAGGTGTTATAACAGGTCTTATGAAAGAAATGAAAGCATTACCTAAAGAAGAAAGACCTGAATTTGGCCAATTCGTTAATGAAGTGCGTAAAGCAGTTGAAATAGAAATTGAAGCTAAAAAAGTGCTTTTAGAAGAAGAAGCCTTAAATGCACAACTAGAAAACGAAACGATTGATGTAACATTGCCTGGTAGAAAAGTGACTTTAGGTGCGAAACATCCTCTTACTAAAATAAATGAAGATTTAGAAGATTTATTCATAGGATTAGGTTATGAAATCGTTGAAGGTTATGAAGTAGAATCAGATTATTATAATTTCGAAGCTTTAAACTTACCAAAATCACATCCAGCACGTGACATGCAAGATACTTTCTATATTTCAGAAGAAATTTTAATGCGTACACATACTTCTCCAGTTCAAGCTAGAACTTTAGAAAAGCGTAATGGCGTTGGACCAGTTAAAATTATTTGTCCGGGTAAAGTATATCGTAGAGACTCTGATGATGCGACACATAGTCACCAATTCACGCAAATTGAAGGTTTAGTTGTTGCTGAAAATATTAAAATGAGTGATCTTAAAGGAACGTTAGAATTATTAGCACGTAAACTATTTGGTGCTGATCGTGAAATTCGACTAAGACCAAGTTTCTTCCCATTCACAGAACCTTCTGTAGAAGTGGATGTTTCATGTTTTAAATGTAAAGGTCATGGTTGTAATGTATGTAAACAAACTGGATGGATTGAAGTACTAGGATCAGGTATGGTACATCCAAACGTATTAGAAATGGCAGGATTTGATTCAAGTAAATATTCAGGCTTTGCCTTTGGTTTAGGACCAGACAGAATGGCGATGTTGAAATATGGAATTGAAGACATTAGACATTTCTATACAAATGACGTGAGATTTTTAGAGCAATTTAAGCCTGTAGAAGATGGTGGTGAAGCATAATGTTAGTGAGTAAAGAATGGTTAAATGAATATATTAAAATAGATGCTGATATAGATGCATTAGCTGAGAAAATAACAAGAAGTGGTATAGAAGTAGATAGCATTAAAAAATACGGTGAAGATATTAAAAAATTAGTTGTAGGACATGTTGTATCAAAAGAAAAACATCCTGAAGCTGATAAACTAAATATATGTAAAGTAGATGTTGGGGAAGAAGAACCCGTACAAATCGTATGTGGTGCACCTAACGTTGATGTAGACCAATATGTAATTGTAGTTAGAGTTGGTGGACGTTTACCTGGTGGCGTTAAAATTAAAAGAGCGAAATTAAGAGGCGAAGTTTCTGAAGGTATGATTTGTTCTTTACAAGAAATAGGTTTAGATGCTAATGTCATGCCTAAAAAATATGCTGACGGAATCTATGTATTTTCTAATGAACCGACTCCTGGTAGCGATGCTTTAGAAGCTTTATTGCTTAATGATGAAGTGATGGACTTTGATTTAACACCAAACAGAGCAGATTGTTTAAGTATGTTAGGTGCAGCACATGAAGTGAGTGCACTGTATGGTAATGAAATAAAATATCCAAATACAGATTTAACTGAAGCGCCAGAAAAAGCAACTCAAGAGATTAGTGTTGCGGTTCAAAATGAAGAAGCGATACCTTATTACGCAGCTAGAGTAGTTAAGAATGTTACGATTGCACCATCACCAACTTGGTTACAATCAAGATTAATGAAAGCTGGAATTCGTCCAATAAATAATGTAGTTGATATTTCGAATTATATTCTATTAGAACATGGTCAACCTCTACATATGTTTGACCAAGATCACATTGGATCAGAACAAATTGTTGCGCGTTATGCACAAGAAAATGAAAAAATCACTACACTAGATGGTGTTGAAAGAGAATTACTTGCTTCTGATGTTGTCATTACAAATGGTTCAGAACCGATTGCAATTGCTGGTGTTATGGGTGGAGATTTCTCAGAAGTAACAGACAAAACACAAAATGTCGTTATAGAAAGTGCGATATTTAATGCTACAAATGTAAGACAAACTTCAAGAAGATTAGGTTTAAGAAGTGAAGCATCAAGTAGATTCGAAAAAGGCATCGCAAGTGAAAGAGTTATAGATGCTTTAAATAGAGCAGCATTCTTGTTACAAGATATTGCAGGTGGCACAGTACTCAGTGAAGTTGTGTCAGATGGTACTTTACCTGAAACATCTAAAACAATTGAAATCTCTACTCATGATGTAAATCAATTAATAGGATTTGAACTTTCAACTGAAGAGATAAATGTTATTTTTAACCGTTTAGGATTTGCGACAAACGTGTCAGAAGATTCATTTGAAGTTAACGTTCCTTCAAGAAGAAATGATATTTCTATTAAAGCAGACTTAATAGAAGAAGTTGCAAGAATTTATGGATACGATCAATTACCATCAACTTTACCAAACTTTGAAAGTACAACAGCTGGATATTTAACAGATAATCAACTTAAAACACGTAAAGTTAAAGAAATACTTGAAGGTGCTGGATTAGATCAAGCCATTACGTATTCATTAGTTCATAAAGATGTTGCTAAAGATTACGCACTTGAGGAACAAGAAGTTGTAGAACTTATGATGCCTATGAGTGAAGATCAAGCCGTATTGCGTCAAAGTTTATTACCAAGACTAATAGATGCAACGCGTTATAACGTAGCTAGAAAAAATAAAAACGTAGCATTATATGAGCTAGGCAGAGTTTTCTATAGTAATGGAGAAAATCAATTACCTACAGAAGTTGAATTTTTAAGTGGTATATTAACGGGTCAATATACAGGTAATAAATGGCAACAAAAAGATGAACCTGTAGACTTCTTTTTAGTTAAAGGGATTGTAGAACGTATTGCAGAGCAATTAAACGTTTCATTCACATTTGAAGCGGCGAAATTAGACTTGTTGCACCCAGGTAGAACAGCGTACGTGAAATTAAATGATGAAGTAGTAGGTTTAATAGGAGAATTGCATCCTAAGGTAGAAAAAGAAAATGACTTAGACCGTACTTATGTTTTTGAGTTAAACTTTACAAAAGTGTTAGAACAACCAGTCGGTAAAATAGAATATGAAGCTATTCCTAGATTCCCTGGCGTATCTAGAGATATAGCATTAGTGGTAAATACTGAAGTAACGACATCTACATTAATTAGCACAATTAATGAAAATGGTGCTGATATACTGAACCATGCTGAAGTATTTGATGTTTATGAAGGTGAACATATGGAAGAAGGTAAGAAGTCAGTAGCAATTCGAATTGATTATTTAGATGTTACTGAAACTTTAACAGAAGAAAAAGTTTCATCAGTTCATAATCAAATATTAGAAGCATTAGAACAACAAGGTGCTACTTTAAGAGCATAATTAATTTGAATATCAAATTTATATTTAATAAAACCACAGTAATCTGTATATTTTGCAGATTACTGTGGTTTTTACTTATTTTTTATTCTTATTTGTGATTTTGATAAGTTGTTTGCCGATAAACCAGATTAAGTAGCAGATAATAACAATGGCTAATATAACTTGCCAACTAAGTGTTATGAGTAACATACTAATTTCTCCTTTTACGTTTTATGAGATCTAATACTTTATCTCTATTTTTAAAATGTTTTTTAGTTATTGCATCAAGCTGATTAATATCATATTTTTGAACGATTTTGGCTGCTTGTAAGTCTACTTTATTACTTGCGCCTTTTGGTATGATGACGTTTAATTCTTGAGCTAATCTATCCATATGTTTAACAAATGCATATCTTGCTATGATGCTTGCCGCAGCGATTGCGATAGATTTTGATTCACCTTTTGTTTCGAAAAATGTAATATCTTTTCGTGGCATTGAACCTATAATATTCTTTTCATATGTACTGGCTTGGACAAATTGATCGATTACAATTTGTTCTAATTCAGATTCCTCTACGCGCGTTATGACATTTTTGATCGCTTGATTGTGTAAGACGGCTTTCATTTTAACTTGACTCCATCCCTCTAATTGCTTCGTATTATAGTTGGGATTATCAAGTACGATTAATGAATGTGGACATATTTGAATAATATGTTCTGCTAGTTCTACTATTTTTATGTCCGTTAATGATTTAGAGTCCATCACACCTATTTCTTTTAATATTTTAGCATTCTTTTTAGAAACGTATGCTGCACACACGGTTAAAGGTCCAAAATAATCGCCACTGCCTGCTTCATCACTACCAATTGTATTGTGTAAGTCGAAGGTATGTGTTTTATTTGGAATAGATTTACTAGGAGTAGAAGGCATAATTTTTTCTCCTAATACTGAACTTGCAACTTGCTCAGCATCTTTGCCTTGAAACATGATTTTTTGAGAACGATATATTTGTACTTGTGTGCTTTTTATTTTTTTACGCGCTAAAGTACCAGTTGGTAGGTTTTCAGTGTCCATATTATATTGTTTTATTAGTTTATTGATTGTTTGAGAATCAATCTTTTTTACGATATTTGCCAAGTTTGTGTCCTGCCTTTAATATATTTTCTATAAATAGAGTAGCACAAATTTATGATATAAACGAATATTCTCAGATGAACTTAGTGGATATCCATACACAAATGAACATATGTCATGTATAATATAGTATGATTAAATATATAGAAATTCCATTTATAATTTGAACAGGGGTAGTATAATGAGTGAAAACAAAAACAGAGTGACAGTAGTTATAAATGATCAACATTATACAATAATTGGTGAAGACGATCCTTCGCATATTCGATATGTAGCTGGAAGAGTCGATGAGAAGATTCAAGCGTTAGGACAGCTGAATGCTGGATTAGATACTACGCGTAAATCTGTACTCACGGCTGTTAATGTTATGCATGAATATGTTAAATTAGAAGAGGAAAATGAAAAGTTAAAAGAAGAAATCAAACAATTAAAAAATAAAGGATATTTAGAATGATTACATTATTTATAATTTTATGTTTAATATTAGGAGTCATCATTGGCTATAGACGTAGTTTAGTACTCCAGTCACTACACACTATTGGTACTATTTGTTCATTGGTAATCGCCACTATATGTTATGCACCATTTAGTAAACAACTGCATTTAATTTTGCCTTACCCTAGTGCGTCTACGGAAGGGAAAAATACTATATTTAATAATATTAATAATGAGAATGCATTTTATAATATTATGGCGATTCTCATTTTATTTGTTTTTACTAAAGTGATTTTACAAATTGTAGCAACAGTGTTTGATTTTTATCACCAAATGGATTTTGGAGGCAAATATGCAAGATACTTTGGTATGGCACTTGGTTTTATAGAGGCGTACTTAGTCGTTATTATCACGTTAGCTGCAATTGCAGTCATTCCAGTTCCATCATTTATAGATGCATTCCACCAATCATCTATTGGGAATGTGATATTATCGAAGACACCATTCTTATCTGAACAATTAGTAAAATGGCTTGCAAATTAAATGAATTTATATTAAAAAAAGTCATGGGACAACCTATGACTTTTTTTACGGAGGAATAGATATGTTAACTAAAAAAGATATCGTAAAAATGTTAGAAACAATCGCAATTTATATGGAAATTAAAGGAGAAAATCCTTTCAAAGTCTCTGCTTATCGAAAAGCAAGTCAATCTTTAGAAACAGATGAAAGAACGATCAATGAAATAGAAGACGTTACAACTTTAAAAGGTATTGGTAAAGGAGTGGGTGATGTGATTAATGAATATATTAATCATGGCACTCAAAGTTACTTAGACGAACTTAAAGAAGAAATTCCAGAAGGATTAATACCATTGCTTAAAATACCTGGATTAGGTAGCAAAAAAATTGCTAAACTATATAAAGAATTAAATATTAAAAATAAAGAAGACTTAATTGAAGCGTGTGAAAATAATCAAGTTTCTGCATTATCTGGCTTTGCTAAAAAAACAGAACAAAAACTTTTAGAAGAAGCAAAAGTTTTAGGACAAAGACCTGAGAGATATCCAATTAATACAATCATTAAAGCACACGAAGTGATTAATCAATTTTTGGACGACATTGATGAAATTATTCAATATCAAGTAGCGGGTAGTTTTAGAAGAATGAGAGAAACGAGCAAAGATTTAGATTATATTATTTCTACAGAAGATGAGTTGAAAGTACAACAACTATTGTTAAAATTCCCAGAAATTAAAGAACAAATTGCAGTTGGACAAACGAAAGTTTCATTAGATTTGTTAATTGGAGATGAAGTCATAGGTGTTGATTTTAGACTCATTAAACCAGAAGCGTTCTATCACACTTTACAACATTTCACTGGATCAAAAGACCATAACATTAAAATTAGACAACTCGCCAAACAAAGAAATGAAAAGGTGAGTGAATATGGTATAGAAGAAAGCAATGGTAACGTTATTACTTATCAAAGTGAAAAAGAAATATATGACCATTTCAATGTTCCATACATTCCTCCAACTATGAGAGAAGATGGGACGGAGTTTGATAAGAATATCCAAGATATTATTAAATTAGAAGATATCAATGGAGATATTCATATGCACACTACATATAGTGATGGTGCATTTAAATTAGAAGAAATGATTGAAGCGGCTATTGAACGTGGGTATCAATTTATTTGTATCACAGATCATTCTAGAAGTTTAGCGGTCGCTAATGGTTTATCAATAGAACGTTTATTAGAACAAAACAAAAAAATTAAAGCGTTAAATGAAAAGTATAAAGAAATCGATATTTATAGCGGAACAGAAATGGATATTAAGCCAGATGGTACGCTAGATTATCCTGATGAAGTTTTGAAAGAATTAGACTATGTCATAGCAGCTATTCACCAAAGTTTTAATCAAACTGAAGGAGAAATTATGAATAGACTGAAAGTGGCATGTGAAAACAAATATGTAAGACATATTGCACATCCAACTGGTCGTATTATCGGGAGAAGAGAAGGATACAAAGTAAATATTGAACAACTTGTTAAAATGGCTAAGGAAACAAACACAGTATTAGAATTGAATGCTAATCCACAAAGATTAGATTTAAATGCGGAAGTGTTGAAAAACAATCCTGATTTAATGATTACAATAAATACTGATGCACATCATATTGATCATTTTGATTTTATGAAATATGGTGTCGGTACAGCACAAAAAGGTTGGGTAAAACAATCACAAGTAATCAATGCTAAAACACGTGAAGAATTTAAACAATGGATTAAATCTAATAAATAAAAGTATTCAAAGAAGAGGGAAGATAGTATGAATGAAAAAACATTAAAAGTTCTTGAGTATCCCTTAATTATTCAACAATTATCTGCTCATGCAACAAGTGATATTGCAGAGCGACTCATTAATGAACTTAAACCAAGTGATGAAATGGAAACAGTTCAACATAGTTTGAATGAAACAGATGAAATGACTCAAATATATAATAAACATAGAGTGCCAGGTTATTCAGGGTTAAAAGATATTAAATCTTTTGTTAGAAGAGCTGAAATCGGTAGTTTACTAAATGTTGAAGAACTGAATCAAATTAAACGAAATATTCAAGTTCAAAATAGATTTAAAACGTTCTATGCAAGTATCGTTGACGAAGATGAAGATATTCTTTATCCAATCATTGATGGATATGTTGCTCAACTACCTGTGTTGAGTGAATTACTCAATCAAATTAGTGAACAATGTGATGAACACGATTTATTTGATACTGCGAGTCCGAAGTTAGCAGAATTAAGACATCAAATTAAAAAAACGAATGATCGCATTAAATCAAGATTAGAACAAATGGTAAAATCATCAGCCAATCAAAAGAAATTATCTGATTCTATTTTAACGGTTAGGAATGATAGATACGTACTGCCGGTTAAAGCTGAATATCGCCATGATTTCAGTGGTATCGTGCATGACCAATCTGCATCAGGACAAACTTTATATATTGAACCAAGTGCAATAGTAGAAATGCACAATCAAATATCACAAGTTAAAGCTAAAGAGAAAGAAGAAAAAGATAGATTGCTTTATATCTTAACTGAGTTGGTTAGCGAAGTGGGTTACGAATTATTGTCGAGCACGAAAGTCATGGGACATTTAGACTTTATAACAGCTAAAGCAAAATTTGGGGCAACAATTAAAGCGACAAAACCTGTTTTATCAGATGATAGAGCAATTTATTTACCAAAAGCGAGACACCCATTAATTAACAAAACTGAAGTAGTTAGTAATACAATTGAATTTAAAGAAAATATAAACGCTGTTATTATTACAGGTCCAAATACTGGTGGTAAAACAGTAACACTTAAAACAGTAGGTTTGATTACATTAATGGCTCAGTCAGGATTGTTGATTCCTACATTAGATGGCGCAATTATTACGATTTTTAAAAAAGTATTTTGTGACATTGGTGATGAACAGTCTATAGAACAGTCGCTTTCAACATTCTCATCTCACATGAAAAACATCGTCAATATTATAGATCAAGCTGATAAAGATTCTTTAATTTTATTTGACGAACTTGGTGCAGGTACTGATCCGAGTGAAGGTGCAGCTTTAGCGATGAGCATACTTGATTACACAATTGAAAGAGATGCTTTAATTATGGCTACAACACATTATCCTGAACTTAAAGCATATAGTTATAATCGTGATAAAGTTATGAATGCGAGTGTTGAGTTTGATGTGGAAACGTTAAGACCAACATACAAATTATTAATGGGCATACCAGGACGATCTAATGCATTTGAAATTTCGAAAAAATTAGGATTAAAGAATGAATTAATTAACCATGCAAAATCTTTAATTGGTCAAGATGAAAAAGAAATTAATGTGATGATTGAATCTCTAGAAAAAAATGCGAAGTCTGTAGAAAATGATAGAATTGAAGTTGAGAAATTAAAACAAGAATCAACAGAACTACATCAATCATTAGCTCATGAATTACAACGTTTCGAAAATTTCAAAACACAATTAATGGACGAAGCAAGAAATAAAGCAAATCAAGAAGTAAAACAGAAAACAAAAGAAGCTGAAACAATTTTACAAGAATTGAGAGATATGCGAGACAATTCAGCCGCTAATGTTAAAGAACACGAACTCATTGAAAGAAAAAAACGACTAGACAATCAATATACAGCTGAATCAATTAAACAAAATGTTAAAAAAGAGCGTCATGATAAAATTGAAAAAGGCGATGACGTTAAAGTATTATCTTATGGTCAAAAAGGTGAAGTGATTGATGTTGTAAATGATGACGAAGTAGTCGTTCAAATGGGTATATTAAAAATGAAAATCGAAGTAAAAGATTTAGAAAAACTTGATAAAAAGAAACAACAACCAAGTAAAGTCGTACCAAGAACAAACCGTTCAACAATAAAAATGGACTTAGATTTACGTGGCTATCGTTATGATGAAGCTATGGTAGAATTAGATCAATATATCGACCAAGCTGTTCTTTCAAATTACAGTACTGTAAACATTATTCATGGTAAAGGTACTGGAGCATTACAAAAAGGTGTAACGGACCATCTGAAAAGACATCGTTCAGTAGATTCTTATAGAACAGGCATGCCATCAGAAGGTGGGTTTGGTGTTACAGTTGTGACATTGAAATAAGGAGGAAACATATTGGATAATTTTGATATGTATAAACTAGCAAAAGTGTTGCTCGTTATTTCTGCTTTAACATTTATTGCAGGTATTGCTTATTTAATATTCTTATAGAGGTGGTTATTAAATTGATTAAAACACATGTAGAGAACCAAGTTCTTTTTATTCATTTAAATCATGGTCCTGTTAATGCTTTGAATGAAGAAGTTTTAACAAATATTATTGAGGCAATAGAGACTCAAGGATTTGATGATCATATAAAAGTTATCGTCATTAAAGGGAATGAAAAATGTTTTTCTGCTGGTGCAGATATTAAATCATTCCCAGATTTAACTAAACATGAAAGACTAGATCTCGCATCAACAAGTGCTAAATTATTTAGATTAATCAAAACTTGTCAT
This sequence comes from Mammaliicoccus vitulinus, assembly GCF_029024305.1. Lineage (NCBI taxonomy): Bacteria > Bacillati > Bacillota > Bacilli > Caryophanales > Staphylococcaceae > Mammaliicoccus > Mammaliicoccus vitulinus. Next base: position 1,754,729 of record NZ_CP118974.1, on the reverse strand, counting down.
AAACCAGTTATAAGTTCTATTCATGGTGTGTGTTTAGGTGGCGGATTTGAACTCGCTTTAGCATGCGATATGAGGTTGATTACGAAAGATACGAAAGTAGGATTACCTGAAATTAATTTAGGTATATTTCCTGGATTTGGTGGCGTCAGAAGACTGTCTTATATGATCGGTCAACATAAAGCGTTACAAGTTGCTTTAACTGGTGAGAATGTCAATTTAGATGACATTCAGCATTTGTTCAATGAAATTGTTGAAGATAAAGAAGAACTAGAAAAAGCAACTGAAAAGTTAGCTTATAGTATTGCTTCTAAGTCTTTAAATTCTATTAAAGTGATTAAACAAATGTCTAATTTAGATTTATCATTAGAAAGTGATCAAATAGAAGAAAGACATTTTGTCGATATTATTGAAAGTGAAAATGCAGAAGAAGGCATAAATGCATTTATCACTAAAAGAAAACCGCAATTTAAGTAATTGATTCCAAGTGCAACATCTATTACAATACAGTTTGAGCAAACAACATGCATTGCTAAATAAAGCGTGCTATACTCTCATTATCATAAGTTAACAAGGAGGATTTTTCCAATGGCATTAGTAAAAGCAACAGATGCAAATTTTGACGAACAAATTAAAGAAGGCGTAAGTTTAGTGGACTTCTGGGCACCTTGGTGTGGACCTTGTAAAATGATCGCGCCAGTATTAGAAGATTTAGCTAAAGACGTTGAAGGTAAAGCTAATATCGTTAAATTAGACGTAGATGAAAATCAAGCAACAGCTGCTAAATACGAAGTAATGAGTATTCCAACATTAATCGTATTCAAAGATGGCGAAGCTGTAGATAAAGTAGTAGGTTTCCAACCTAAAGAACAACTAGAACAAGTATTATCTAAACACTATTAATATAAACGTGTAAAGGTAACCATAGACTGTCTACAAAGTGAAAGACTTTGTAGACAGTTTTTTTTGCGTAACTATTGTAAAAACTTATGGTTATTTCTAATATAGTATAGAACGTATGTTTTGGTTAAACTAAATTTTGTTGATATAATTACTATAAAAAGGTAGGTGAAAAAGGTGGAAGACTACCAAAAAAGAATTAAACAAAAACTAGATGTACTGCCTACTGATCCGGGCTGTTACATTATGAAAGATAGACATCAATCTGTTATATATGTTGGGAAAGCAAAGCGTTTAAGAAACAGAGTGAGAAGCTATTTTACAGGCGCACATGATGAAAAGACAACTCGATTAATCGGAGAAATAAGAGATTTCGAATTTATTGTGACATCTAGTGAAATTGAATCATTATTACTAGAGTTGAACCTTATAAAAAAGCATCAACCTAGATACAATATATTATTAAAAGATGATAAAAGTTATCCATTTATTAAAATAACGAAAGAAAAACATCCACGATTAATCGTGACGAGAACGGTGAAAAAAGATTCAGGTAAATACTTTGGTCCATATCCAAATGCTTATGCAGCACATGAAACGAAAAAGTTACTAGACAGAATTTATCCTTTAAGAAAATGTGTAACGATGCCGAATAAAGTTTGTTTATATTACCATATAGGACAATGTTTAGGTCCATGTGTATATCCTGTAGAGCAAGCTCAATATCAGGCGATGATTAAAGAAATTACAGACTTTTTAAATGGCGATGATAAAACGATTGTCAATGACTTGAATGATAAAATGAACGCAGCAAGTGAAATGTTGAAATTTGAAGAAGCTAAAGAATATAGAGATTTAATACAACATATAGAAATGTTGAATTATAAACAAAATATGATGTCATCTGATATGACAATGAGAGATATATTTGGTTATTCAGTAGATAAAGGCTGGATGTGTATTCAAGTATTCTTTATTAGACAAGGGAAATTAATAGAAAGACAAGCTTCTATGGTTCCAATCATACAAACTGCTGAAGAAGAATTTTATACATTTATAGGTCAGTTTTATACTTTAAATCAACATTTAACGCCTAAAGAAATACACATACCAATGAATGTGGATATTAAAACTGTAGAGTCAGTAGTTGATTCAAAGGTTATTCAACCTAAAAGAGGTAAGAAAAAAGAAATGGTGGATTTGGCAATTAAGAATGCGAATATTTCATTGAAAAATAAATTTGAACTTATCGCTAAAGACGAATCTAGAACTGTTAAAGCTATAGAAAATTTAGGGGAAGCTATGGGTATACAGACACCTATAAGAATTGAAGCTTTCGATAACTCTAATATACAAGGTGTGGACCCTGTATCTGTAATGATTGCCTTTGTAGATGGTAAGCCAAGTAAAAAAGATTATCGTAAATACAAAATTAAATCTGTCAAAGGACCTGACGATTATAAATCTATGCAAGAAGCAGTTAGAAGAAGGTATACGAGAGTATTAAAAGAAGGCCTGCCAATACCAGATTTGATCATTGTTGATGGTGGTAAAGGACATATGTCTTCAGTTAGAAATGTGTTAGAGAATGAGTTAGGACTCGATATTCCAATAGCAGGATTAAGTAAAAATGATAAACACCAAACGTCAGAATTACTTTATGGTGCGCAAGCAGAAATTATACCACTAAAGAAAAACTCACAAGAATTTTATTTACTTCAACGTATCCAAGATGAAGTGCATAGATTTGCCATAAGTTTTCATAGATCGACGAGACAAAAGACAACTTTAAAATCTGCGTTAGATGAAATAGAAGGAATAGGACCGAAACGAAAGCAATCATTGTTGAAACATTTTGGTTCTATTAAAAAAATGCGTGAATCAAATATAGAAGATTTTATTAAAATTGGCCTTCCAGAAAAAGTTGCCCAAAACTTAGTAAATAAGCTTAGTAATTAAAGAGTAAATTTACAATAAAAAATGAATATATTTGGGCATGAGAATAATTCTCATGCCCAAATTCTTACTTAATGATGTTACAATATACATGTAATGCTCATCGAATTTTTTTTAGGATATATGTAATCGTTTTCAGGTTATGATATCTATAATATAACGATAGAGCCATAGAATAAAGTTAGGGGGGACTTCTTTTGGCGTCAAGCGAAAAACAGTTTATTTTACGTCGTATTCATTCATTATTAGGTGTAATTCCTATAGGAATATTCTTAATTCAGCATTTATTAATTAACCACTTTGCAACTATTAGCCCAGAGGCTTTTAATAAAGCGTCTGATTTTATGTGGAATTTACCATTTAAAATAGTGTTAGAGGTTGTAGTTATTTATATTCCTATACTATTCCACGCTATTTATGGATTATACATAGCGTTTACAGCTAAAGAAAATGTAGGAAGACATTCATTATTCAGAAACTGGATGTTTTTATTACAACGTGTAACTGGCATAATTTCATTTATATTTATAGCTGTACATGTGTATCAAACACGTATTCAAGCTGCATTAGGTCATCATGTTGATTTTGATATGGTATCAGATATTTTATCTAATCCTATTTCTGTAACGCTTTACGTTGTGGGTGTATTAAGTGTTATATTCCATTTTTCAAATGGTCTATGGTCATTCTTCATCACATGGGGAATTACACAATCAGCTAAATCACAACGTGTTATGACATATGTAACTTTATTTGTATTTATCGTAATTAGTATTATTGGCTTAAGAGCTATATTTGCATTCGTATAGGATTTATACTTTTTAGGGGAGTGACAATTTTTATGGCAAACAACAAAATCATTGTTGTCGGTGGTGGTTTAGCAGGTTTGATGGCAACGATTAAAGCTGCAGAAAAAGGTGCACATGTTGATTTATTCTCATTAGTACCTGTTAAACGTTCACACTCTGTTTGTGCACAAGGTGGTATTAACGGAGCTGTTAATACAAAAGGTGAAGGCGACTCTACTTTAATTCACTTTGATGACACAGTGTATGGTGGAGATTTTCTAGCTAACCAAACACCAGTAAAAAATATGACTGCAGCAGCACCTAGTATCATACATTTATTAGACAGAATGGGTGTTATGTTTAACCGTACGCCAGAAGGTCTATTAGATTTCCGTAGATTCGGTGGTACTTTATATCATAGAACTGCATTTGCAGGTGCAACAACTGGACAACAATTACTATATGCATTAGACGAACAAGTTAGAAGTTATGAAGTTAAAGGATTAGTTACAAAATATGAAGGCTGGGAATTCTTAGGAATCGTTAAAGATGATGAAGATGCAGCTCGTGGTATTGTAGCTCAAAACTTAACAGATTCTAAGATAGAAGCATTCGGATCAGATGCTGTCATTATGGCAACAGGTGGTCCTGGTATTATCTTTGGTAAGTCTACAAACTCAATGATTAATACTGGTTCTGCAGCTTCTGTCGTTTATCAACAAGGTGCTAAATATGCAAATGGTGAGTTTATTCAAATCCACCCAACAGCTATACCTGGTGATGATAAGTTAAGATTGATGAGTGAATCTGCACGTGGTGAAGGTGGACGTATTTGGACTTATAAAGACGGTAAACCTTGGTATTTCTTAGAAGAAAAATATCCGGATTACGGAAACTTAGTACCTCGTGATATTGCAACACGTGAAATATTTGATGTGTGTGTAAACCAAAAACTTGGTATTAACGGTGAAAACATGGTTTATCTTGATTTATCACATAAAGACGCACATGAATTAGATGTTAAGCTTGGTGGTATAATTGAAATATATGAAAAATTCACTGGTGACGACCCTCGTAAAGTCCCAATGAAAATTTTCCCAGCTGTCCATTATTCAATGGGTGGAATTTGGGTAGACTTTGATCAAATGACTAATATTAAAGGTTTATTTGCAGCAGGTGAATGTGACTACTCTCAACATGGTGGTAATAGATTAGGGGCTAACTCTTTATTATCAGCAATATATGGCGGTATGGTTGCAGGACCAAACGCAATGGAATACGTTAAAAATATTGAAACATCATACACTGAGTTAGGTGAAGAAATATTCCAAAAACGTATTGATGAAGAACAAGAGAAGTTTGACCATCTTCTAAATCTTAAAGGTACTGAAAATGCTTATAAGTTGCACAAAGAATTAGGAGAAATAATGACTGCAAACGTTACTGTTGTTCGTCATAATGATAAACTGCTCGAAACAGATAAGAAAATTGTTGAATTAATGAAGAGATATCAAAATATTGATATGGAAGATACTTCAACATGGAGTAACCAAGCTGTATTCTTCACACGTCAATTATGGAATATGTTAGTTCTAGCAAGAGTTATTACAATTGGTGCATACAATCGTAATGAATCTCGTGGGGCACACTATAAACCAGAATTCCCTGAACGTAATGATGAAGAATGGTTGAAAACGACTATTGCTCAGTTCAGAGGACCAGAAGAAGCACCTGAGTTTTCATATGAAGAAGTGGATATTAGTCACATTAAACCTCGTAAACGAGATTACTCTAAGAAATCTGAAGGGAGTAAATAATAATGGCAGACACTCAAACAGTTGAACAAAATGAACAAAGTCAAAAACAAGAAAACAAAACAATTTCAATTATTATAAAGCGTCAAGAAAATGGCGAATCACAACCATACGAAGAAAAATTTGAGATTCCTTATAGACCAAATATGAACGTAATTGCAGCTTTGATGGAAATACAAAGAAATCCAATTACTTCAAATGGTGAAAAAACAACACCAGTCACTTGGGATATGAACTGTCTTGAAGAAGTATGTGGTGCTTGTTCTATGGTTATCAATGGCAAAGCGCGTCAATCATGTTCAGCAATTATTGATCAGTTAGAACAACCGATTAAGCTAGAACCAATGAAGACATTTCCAATAATACGTGACTTGCAAGTCGATCGTTCTCGTATGTTTGATAACTTGAAAAAAGTTAAAGCATGGGTTCCGATTGATGGTACTTATGATTTAGGTGCCGGTCCACGTATGCCTGAGAAAAAGCGTCAAACTGCTTATGAGTTATCTAAATGTATGACTTGTGGTGTATGTTTAGAAGTATGCCCTAACGTTAATGTGAATAATAATTTCATGGGTGCTCAAGCAATTTCTCAAGTTCGTCTTTTCAACTTACACCCAACAGGTAGTATGACTAAAGATGAGAGAATTAAAGCATTAATGTCTGATGGTGGTATTCAAGAATGTGGTAGTTCACAAAACTGTGTTAATGCTTGTCCAAAAGGTATTCCTTTAACAACATCTATTGCAGCTATGAACAGAGAAGCGACATTCCAAATGTTTAAATCATTCTTCGGATCAGATCACGAAGTTAACTAAATATTTTAACTCAAGAACCTTTAAAGCCAATTATAAAGTTGGTTTTAAAGGTTTTTTGCTATTTTGAATAGGGGAAAATAGACCAATTAATTAACTGCAAATATATGTATGTGTTATTATAAAGAATATAAGTTTTAAGTGAAAAGAGGTACAAACAACAATGGAAGAAATAACTAAACAGATTGAATATTCGTTACGACATATTGTAGAAAGAACTAAATTAAGATCAAGAGGACAGTTAAAAGTATATGAAATTTCACCACCACAATTTATAGCATTACAATGGTTAAATGAACATAAACAATTAACGATAGGTGAATTATCAAAAAGATTATTTTTAGCATATTCGACGACAACCGATATCATTGATAAACTTGAACAAAAAGAATTAGTTTTAAGAATTCAATCTGAAGAAGATAAAAGAGTATTCCATGTTAAGTTGTTAGAAAAAGGTACAGCATTGATTGATGAAGTCGTTCACGCAAGACAATTATATACTGAAGAACTTTTATCGGTGATGGACGATGAAGATAAAAATAAATTTAATGAAGCTTTAGAGATTATGTTAAAAAGAATGAGAAGTGAAGATAAATGAATAAACCAATAGGAGTAATTGATTCAGGTATCGGTGGGTTAACTGTAGCTAAAGAAATAATGCGACAATTACCTAACGAAACGATTTTTTATTTAGGTGATATAGGGAGATGTCCTTATGGTCCGAGATCAAAAGAAGAAGTAAAAGCATTTACAATTCAGTTAGCTGAATTTTTAGTTGAAAAGGAAATTAAAATGCTTGTAATTGCTTGTAATACTGCAACTGCCGTAGCTTTAAAGCCATTACAGGAGATGTTGTCGATTCCTGTTATAGGCGTTATTGATCCAGGTTCTAGAACAGCCATTATGACAACGAATAATAATCGTGTGCTTGTATTAGGAACAGAAGGCACAATCAAGTCTGAAGCATATAGAAGAAGTATAAAGTCTATTAATCCACAAGTAGAAGTTAAAGGTATAGCATGTCCAGGATTCGTCCCATTAGTAGAACAAATGAGGTACAAAGACCCAACGATAACAAGTATTGTTATACATCAAACACTTAAACAATGGCGTTATGATGATTCAGATACAGTGATATTAGGTTGCACGCATTATCCATTATTATATGATGCGATTCACCAATATTTTGATGATGGGAAGACCATTATATCTTCAGGTTTGGAGACTGCTAGAGAGGTCAGTGCTTTATTAACATTTAGTAATGAGCATTCTTATTATACGCCAAATCCTAAGCATAAATTTTTTGCAAATGGTGATGTAGAGCATATAACGAGAACAATTAAAGAATGGTTACATATAAAAGATGCTAAAGTAGAAAGAATAACTTTGTAAGGAGAGATAAACATGAATGAAATCATTGTCGCATCAAACAACAAAGGTAAAATAAATGACTTTAAAGCAATTTTTCCTAAAGCGAATGTTATAGGTATTTCTGAAATTGATCCAGATTTTGATGTAGATGAAACAGGCACAACATTTGAAGAAAATGCTGTTTTAAAAGCAGAATCAGCGTCAAAACAGCTTAATAAAATCGTTATAGCAGATGATAGCGGACTATCCGTTAAAGCTTTAAACGGTGAACCAGGCATATATTCAGCACGATATGCTGGAGAACAAAAAAATGATCAAGATAATATTAATAAATTATTAAATAATTTAAAAGGCGTAGAAGATAGAGAAGCAGAATTTGTGTGTGCTATAGCTGTTAGTGAACCAGGTAAAGATACCCTTACTTATATCGGTAAAGCACAAGGTGAAATAATAGACGAACAACGAGGTGAAAATGGATTTGGTTATGATCCGATTTTCTTCGTACCATCATTAGATAGAACGATGGCAGAATTAACAGCTGCAGAAAAAAGTGCAATTAGCCATCGAGGAAATGCTATTAAATTAATGAACGAAGATATAGGGGAGAGATTCCAATGAAATGGATAGTTGTCAGTGATAATCATGGAGAGCAAGGGGTTCTACATGAAATATATGATAAATATAGAGAAGCGGATTTATTTCTACATATAGGAGATTCAGAATTTGATTATGATGATACTGAATTAAGCTTATATCAAAGAGTAAAAGGAAATTGTGATTTTGATCCACGTTTCCCAATAGAAGATCAAGGTAAGATGCAAGATGTACCATACTTCTTTACGCATGGACATCGATACGAAGTTAAAGGTTCTAGAAATGTATTGAGTGCGCACGCTAAAAATGCACGTGCTAAATTCGCATTCTATGGTCATAGTCATGTAGCTTTATGTGAATTAATTGATGGCGTGTATTGCATAAACCCAGGCAGTATTTCTCAAACGAGAGGTCGATGGGAAGAAACATATGCGATGATAGAATTTGATCGTGAACTTAAAAATGCTAGTCTAACATTTTTAAATAGAAATCATGAAGAAATAGATAAACAAATTTTAGCATTATAAAAAAGTTTCTTCATTAGGTTATAGCCTAGCGAAGACAATTTTTTATTAAAATCTCACGATTGTGAAAGTCATGCTTGCCTAGGGCTATGGTTCGAGCCTGTAGTCTCTCACGCATACTATTCCCCCGGGCGTCAGTATTTTGCATTAACCTCAAATGTTAATCTTTCAGCCTCTTTAATAAATAATTAGAATAACTTTCAATTAAAGTCAAATTGTTTTATAATTATTAATGTCGTTAATTTAATGTAAATAAGTAGGAGCTGTAATGTTATCGGGAGGGTGTTAAAATGAATAGAACACATGTAACATCAGTTATTAATCAAGAAAAATTTTGTATTAATAAAAATGAAGACAATGATTTGCATAAAAGTGAAAATATATATGTATTAACTGCACAAGGACTTGTTCACGCTAGTGTACTAGAAATATTTGAAGATCAATCGATATGTAAAGCAGATAAAGCAAATGCAGTTAAAGTAAATGACATCGTAATCATAGAATAAAAGCAGAACATTTATATCAAACATGTAATAATACTTGTAAAGCGATTTAATAAACCTTTTTCTTTTTAAAAGGTATTGATAAATCAGCGCCGATTAGATATAATTATTCTTGTGTTGAAGATGTCCTGGTAGCTCAGTTGGATAGAGCAACGGCCTTCTAAGCCGTCGGTCGGGGGTTCGAATCCCTCCCAGGACGTAAATTACCAATATCCCGTTGTATCTCGTGGTTAAAAACCTTGATATGACGGGATTTCTTTGTATATAGATATACCTCGTTATATTCGGTAACTACACCAAAACTACACCAAAACTACACCAAGCTATAAAACTTTCAAAGCTTCAACTGCTTTCTTATTCTCTTCTTCAAAACTTTCTTCTAGTAAGTGTGAATAAACCTCTAATGTCACTTTAATATTTTTGTGACCTAATCTCTTAGAAATATAATGTATAGATACATCTTTAGATAATAAATAAGAACAATGAGTATGTCTGATGGCGTGCGTTGTAATTTGTTTAATGCCTAATCGTTCACAATAACCTTTTAAAGCCTTGTTTACTGCGTTAGTACTTATACCATTACTAAATACAAAACCGTCCATTGTAGCAGGTCTTTGCTCCAATACTTTTAAAATATGGTCCATATCTTCTTTAGATACTTCTACTGTTCTAGGTGAAGTGGTTGTTTTTTGCTCATTGATATAAATCGTTCTTTTAAACCTATCTATATATTCATATTTCAAATTGATAGCACCAGATATTCTACAACCCGTAACGACCATAACAAATAGAACTAGTGATGAATCGGTATATTTTGTTTTCAATTCTTTCTTTAGATCTGAATATTGTTTTAATGTGATATATTTATCATCTTCTTGCTGTGCTTCATTTTTACCAACATACTTTATTTTGTATGTGAAGTTCTTTTTAAGTATTCCTTCATATATAGCATCATCTATAGAACTTCTTATTTTACCGTTTAATTTTCTTACAGACTCATCTGTGTGAGTTTTAGCAAACTTATTTATAAACTTTTGATATTTAACTTTGGTAATATCTTTTAGTGTTATCTTACCGATAGATGCCTTTTCCAAATGATTCATGATAGTAGTATAGGACACATAAGTTTTTTCACTTACAACAGGTTTTTTATATGTTTCTGACCATTCTTTGAAATAATCGAACAATGTAATATTGTTATCAAACTGAAACCCGTCTAATAAATCATTCTTAGCTTTTGTTTCTGCTTCTACTGCTTCACGTTTAGTTGTAAATCCACTTTTTCTATAAGTCTTACCTTCATGTCCAAAAGCGTATTGCCATGTGCCACGCTCTTTCCTTTTTGTTACTGTCATATTTATCGCTCCTTATAAGAAAACCCCACGATTTGTGAGGTATGTTAGTTATTTTGCTAATTCTTCTTGCATCTCGTCTTCAGTCATCAAACCGGCATCAACCCATGATTGATATCTTTCCGCTAGTTGATCTTTTTCTGATTCTCCATTCTGAATACCTTTAGAACTTTCATATGCTGCTTGAGCTGAACCTTCTGATACAGTTCCTTGAGGTATTACTCCATTTGCAACTGCGCTATTATATGCTTGAATTTTCTGTTCTTCACTAAAATTTCCATTTAATACACTTTGTAACTGAGTTTCATTAGAAATGTTAGAAGTATTCACTTGTGTTTGTTGTTCTTGAACAACTTCTTCGGTAGAGTTAGCTTCTCCTTGTGTAGACTGTTGTTCATTAGTTGCTACTTCTTCAGTAGTTTGTTCTTCTGTCTTAGGTTCAGACTTTTTAGCAGACTCTTTTTCTTTTTTAGTTTTAGCTTTGCCTGATTCTTCCTTTGTTTTATCTTTCTTAACTTCTTTTTTCGTTTCCTTAGCATCATCTTTAGATGAACTTTCTTCTTTTTGACCACATGCACCCAATACTAATAAACTTGCGAATAATAATACCAATAACTTTTTCATTCCACATTCTCCTTTATTTATATTAAGCACCACCGAAGTGATGCTATTTCCCTTGTTGTGATTTCAAAAACTTCACATATTCTAACACTTTTTGCATTTCGTCTTCGTTTAGATCAGCAACTTCTCCATCAAGATGAGCTGCAATTGTAGTAGGTTGATAAGTAGGTTCTTTCTTCTGTTCAGTTATAGAAGATTTAGGAACATTAAAATACTGGGCTAACATTTCTATTTTATCAATTCTAGGATATTTAGTTTCTTGTATCCAATTAGATATAGTTGACTGACTTACGCCTAATTCCTCAGATAATTCTTTTTGAGTCACATTTTTTCTATTCATAAGACTTTGTAGATTTTCTGATAAAATTTTTCTAGCGCTTTTATATTCCATAGTTTTTGCTCCTTTAATATTACTTAATGTAATATTAATTTACCACATATCAATTTACTTTACAAGAAGAAATATCACTTTTAGGAAATTTTAATTACTTTAAGTGTTGAAATATTACTTTAAGTCATAGTAGTATTGAGTTACCGAAAGCGAGGTGAACAAAAATGCCACAGACTTTTACTATAAAAACATGGCGTATTAATGCCAAAATGACACAACAAGATGTTGCTGATCGATTAGGTGTTAGTAAACCAACAGTCATCAAGTGGGAACGTGAAGATGCGGTACTAAAGAATTTAGAGGTATATGCACTTGCATACTTATTTGGTGTTAGTGTGGACAATATTCAAGTTAAAATTTTATGACCAATATCACTTTAAGTAATAATACAAGGAGGAGACAGAATGAAAGAAGTAAAAAAAGTCATCCATTACTACTATGACAAAGCAGGTAATAGACGACCGTTAGACGTCCAGATAAATGAGGGTTATGACTTAATGGTCGAAAGTCACTTTATCGATAGTTTTTTAAAAGAAAATCCTCATTTACGTAATAACTTTTATGCATTAGTTGATGGAATTGAATTTAAGTTAGATTGAATTCATCAGAGAGATATTTAAATGCCAGTTTACCCAATAAACTAACCGACATACTGGAAGACTTTTTAGCAACATCTTTGACGTATTTCCAAGTTTTATCATCTCTAATATTATCTAAAAATTCATGCCCTGACCAAGTGATGTCATTTATTATCCATGCATGTATTTTTCCTGAAGACCAAGTAAGTTTTACATTGATGTATCCGGCTTCTTTCAATTTTAGAAGTGTATACATTACAGTATCAAAATCATATTTTTCAAATACAATATTATCTTTGAAATTATATTCAGAAAGTGCCTCACCTAACTTTTTATTAGATTCGATTTCTAATAACAAATGTCTAACGCAATCATGATTTAATTTCATATTTATCACCACCTTATAAAAATATTATACACGAAAGGAGTGATAAACAATGTACACAAAAACATGGTGGAGCATGGAAGATTTAGAAAATGAAACTGGACGTAATAGAAATTGGTTGAAGGCAAGAGTTTTAAAAGTACCTAGGTTCAGAGAAGAAATTCAAAATTTTGCACATTATCCAATAAACAATAATGATCAATATCGTTTCGTAGGTTCTGAAATGCGAAAGTTCTTAGAAGATAATTTCAAAGAAATATTTGAATTGGAGGAAGTCAAATGACAGCAACTTGGAACGTATTAAAGTATCCAATGCTTACATTGTTAGTCGTGATTGAGTTCTTCATCATAGCATCATTCAGTACAGCGCCAATTGAACACTCATTACTGATGTGGTTAATGACTGGAATAGCATTTGCAATGTATGACGAGAGTTTGAAAGAAGTGGAGGGAGAATAGATGAAAAAAATAAAACTTATAAAAATAACACTCCTAATCATCATCTTGGCGGAGGAGATTAGAAGTGTTAGAAAACCAAAATATTTTATAAAAATGGATTTAGATGAACATAAATTAAAAGAAATTGTAAATGATTATCTTACTTCTTGAAGTTTAAGTCTAAGTTAATAGTTGAACCACAATATTTACATTTCCCTTTACCATTTTTAAATTTTATTTTTCGTTTCTTTTTGCATTCTGGACATTCAATTTCGTGAGTGGTATTTAATAATTCTTTATTCACATGAGATTTCATATCTTTTTCAATGTTTTTGAAAAATTTATTAATATCCTTATTTTTAACCATATTTTCTCACCACACTTTCATAACAAATTAATTTAATTGTACCAAATAAAAGGAGTGAGAATATGATTTATCAGAATAAAAAACTCCTACTGTTGGCAGACAGAAGGAGTAATGAAATTAAAAATATTATATACCAATAATATACAACAAATTTGAAAGGATGACAAGTATGCATAATACACATCCATTGAATATATTGAATCGTATTAACAAAGAAGTTTTTCAGTTCTTGCATTTGAATGGTTATACCTTCGATTACAAAATTGAAAACTACTACGGTGATATGACGTTGAAGTACTCAATAGATTTCACACAAGGCACTGAACGTGGACAAGTCATTCTCGATATAGAAGGATTACAAACATTGAAAAATAAAATGAACATTGCATTTTTCAATGAACCAGAACGTTTTACTCACCCAATAACTATGAAAGTTGTTTTCTAATGGGACCAGAGAAGAAAGTAGAACAATCAATCATCAAATGGTTGGAGTCGTACAACGGAGTAGATGGACCACCTTATCACACAGTGGTTTATAAGATACATGGTGGTAGTCAATTTCAGAAGTCTGGTATACCAGATATCCTATGCAATTATTTTGGTCACTTCGTAGCAATCGAAGTTAAGCGACCAGATGGTCAAGGTGAATTAAGCACTAATCAAATTATCAATTTAATAAAAATAAATATGTCTGGAGGAGTTGGGATTGTCGCAAAGTCACTCGATGAAGTTAAACAAGGACTTAGTAAGCATGGTATCTACAAACCTAATCCTCAAGCCTACGCAAGTGGAAGTACTCAAAGAATCACCCAAGAACACATTGATGGCTTTAGGGACATCTAGTGGCAAAACCTTAATGTCACTGCACCATTTCTTGAAATGGAATGAAGGAGAAAAGTTATTGATTGTCGCACCACCAGCGAAAATATTAGAAGGTGGTTGGTCACATGAAATTGATTTTGTGAATACGAGATACAACATTGATATACCTTACGAAATGTTAAGTTACGGCAAGTTAAGACAAAAAGACGTGTGGAAACAATATCAAGACTATTACGTGATATTTGACGAGTGTCAAGGTATTAAAAACCCCACAAGCAATCAAGGTAAATTTGCTCGTAAGTTAATTGATGTAAGTACAGGTTGGTGCATGTTATCAGCTACACCAGCAAGTAATGGTTGGGGTGATTGTATTAATTACTTCATCATCAATGATTACGTTAAAAACAAAACGCAATTTGAACGTGACTTTGCTATCAAAGAAATGAAGAAACGAAAAGATGGCAAACAATATCCAGTGATTACTGGTTACATCAATGAACGTACTTTAAAACAATGGTTCGATTCTTTTAGTGTAAGTCGTGACACAGATTACTTTCACGATCTACCAGCAATACAGTTTGAGGAAATCAAGTTACCTAAGTCAACGGAATACAAGAAGATATTAAAAGATAGAGCGTTAATTGATATAGATACACAAACAATCATTCAATATGATACGCAACCTAAATTACAAGCAGCACTAAGATACTACGGTAACCAACAAGCAAAGTTAAGTTGGCTTGAAATGTTACTTGATGGCACAAAAGAGAATGTACTGATTTTCTACCACTTCACGAAAGAAAAAGACGAAATGGTTAAGTTAGCAGAGAAGTTATGCAAAACCATATATGAAGTAAGTGGTCAACGAAAGGTATTAGCTCCTAAAAATGAATGGGATAAGTTACAAAACAGTGTAACCATTGTTCAGTATCAAGCGGGTGGTGCAGGGATTGAATTACAGTACAACTCATTATGTGTCATATATACACCAACGTACAGTTATCAAGATTACACGCAAGCACTAGGTAGAGCGCAACGTGTAGGTATGAAAAACCGTTTGACAGTATATGAATTAAAAGTTAAAGGCACAGTTGATATGAAAGTTTACCAAGCACTAAAAAATAAAAAAGATTTCACTGATGAATTGTTCAGTGAGTATGTAAATGAGGTGGAGTAAATGAAACAAATAACCACTTATATTATTAAACACAAATTATTGAAAGCATATGTAACTAACAAGCCATCTGAAAATGCACCAGACATCAGTTACTCAACTAACTTTGGTAGAGCAAGAGAGTTTGATGGTTTAGATAATTCAAAAATAGATATGAATGATCATATCGCAATCAGAAAAACAGTAACAGAGCAAGTTGAATATGAGGAGGTTTCACATGAGTGACATTTTAAGTAAGTTACGCATACAAGATATATCGAAACGTAACAGTGATAAGTATTACAAGTTCGTTGTATATGGTCGATTTGGTACTGGCAAGACAACAACATTAACGAGAGAAAACAACGCACTAATATTAGATATAAACGAAGATGGTACGACAGTAACAGAAGATGGAGCAGTAGTAGAGATTAAGAATTACAAACACTTGGAATATGTTATTACGAGTTTACCGCAAATATTAGAAGCGTTACGTGAACAAGGTAAGCAAATAGATATAGTGGTCATCGAAACGCTTCAAAAATTACGTGATATCACAATGGAAGACATTATGGAAGGTAAATCTAAAAAACCGACATTTACAGACTGGGGCGAGGCAGCTACAAGAATAGTTGGCATGTATAGATTGATTGGTAAGTTACAACAAGCACATAAATTCCACTTTGCCGTAACAGGTCATGAAGCGATGAATAAAGATAAAGATACAGAAGGTGCAATACTTAATCCTACTGTAACGATTGAAGCACAGGAACAAATTAAAAAAGCAGTCGTGAGCCAATCGGATGTGCTAGCAAGAACAGTAATTGATGTAGCAGAAAAGGACGGCAAAAAACATTTTAAATATATCTTTTCAGTTGAACCATCAGACTTATTTGAAACGAAAGTTAGACATTCACCAAACGTGACGATCACAAATAAAAGATTTGAAAATGCAACGTTAAGCACATTAGTAGATGCAATTAGAAATGGAAACTAAGCATTACACAAAAAAACTAAAAATTAAAAGGACGGTATATAAATTATGAAAATGACAATTGATTTCTCAAACGCAAAAGAACAAGGAAACTTCTTACCAGCAGGAAAGCACACAGTAAAAATTAAAAACATCGAAGCAAAAGAAACAAAAAACGGACACCCACAATTAATTATCACATTTGTAGATGCGAATGGCAGAGAATTTACACATTACCAATTAGCAGATTTTGAACAAGATTGGGTTAAGAACTGGTTTTATAACTTTACAAAAAACGCTGGTCTACCAGTTAAAAAAGAAAATTTCACATTTGATACGAATGATCTAGTAGGTAAACCAATATTTGTTGACATTCAAAGAGAGTATAACGATTACAGCGAAAAGTATAAAAATAAATTGAAATACACTGCTAAATACGACAAAGGCAAAGCAGACCAATGGGATGAAGAATACGCAATAAGTGATGAAGAAAAAGCATTAAAAGCAAAACAAGGCGGTGCCACTTCGTCAAGTAACAACAGTAACCCGTTCGCAAATGCTGATGGACCAATTGATATAGATACGAACGAATTACCTTTCTGAGTTTAATACAAGCGCTAGCAATTTATAAGTCTAGCGCTATCTTTATATCAAAAATGAGGTTAATTAAGGAGTGATCCAATGAAAGCATACAAAGTTGTGACTGAAACACCTATGACATATAGAAAGACTTATTATATTGAAGCACACGACGAAGAAGATATAAGAAATCAATTAGATATAAGAATGAAAGCTAATCCATTAGATTTTACAGATACTCAAGATTATAAAATTGGCGAATATGAATTAGAGGAGATAGATATCAGATGACGAATTTAACTGTTAAGTATAAGCAACCATTTCATGAAGATAACATAACTATTGCAGAAAATAATAACATACCAAAGATTATTTATAGATCAAGAATATTAGGTGGTTGGACTATTGATGAAGCAGTACATGCATTTCCTTCTAATGAGGAACTCGAAAAAAATAAATTAAAAAGTAATGACTTAAAGTATACAGGAAATCATTTAGGTACTTTAGAAAAAGTAATGGTTTTCGAAGAAGAACAAAGACGTGTTCGTTATAGAGTGCGTTATAAAAAGCAAAAACCATGGTTAGAGAAGTACCCTCAAACATCAGAATTTGGTGATTATGCTCAACGGTTATTTAACGAGTGTTGTGGAAGTTGGGCGAAATGATAACCAAAATTTATGACAATTACTACACATATGAAGTAGGCGTTAAAAATGTTGGCTACATTACAGAGTGGTCAGTTGGTAAAGACACAGTCGATATATTCCATATAGCAGACGAGAACAATAAGATTATTGTATTTCATGGATATACACATAAGGATTATGTTGTAGAACATGATGACGAACCAATTGAAGATGGACAGATAACATTATTCGATTTAAAGGAGATTAATTGAATGAGTACGATTTTAGACGAATTAAAAGTAGCTAACCATAACTTGAATAAGAATAACACTGGAGATTTGCATATAGATAATATGACCGATTCATTCGGCAAAGAAATATTCAGAGAAGTCATGAAACAAATTGAGAACGGTGCAAAATTAGATGATGAATATAAGAAGTGTTAAGTATGGTCACAATCAAACACACACGAGAATCAATCGCAGAGTTAGAGAAACAACTCGATCTATACAAAACAGCGCATCATAAATTAACTGCTGGATTAAAAGAAGCAGTCGCAGAAAGTATTAAGTATAAGCGTGAGCGTGACTCGCTTATCAAAGATGTATCAAACTATCGCAGAGTGTTAAAAGTATTCGCTAGATTAATCAAAAATAAATTAGATATCAATGCTAGCGATAGATATATTCCGTATCAGCATATGTTAGATGATATTGGCATTAATACAGATGAATTGGAGGCTGATTAGAATGGCTAAAGTGAATTACAAAGATGCGTGGCAGACGCTAAAAGAAGAAATATTAAAAGAATATCCAGGTGCAGTTAACATTCAAAAATATTATGCAGGTAGTTATGAATTTGCCATTGCTCAGAAACTAGAAGAAATCGGTAAGAAAATGGATAAACTAGACGGCACACATGAATTTAGCAATTTACTAGATGATATGAATAGGGAGGAAAAATAAATGACTAACACTGTAACTATAGATTTAAAAACTTATAACAAATTACTTGTGAATACATTAATGTATAACATTAAAAAAGAAGAAAAAAGTAACATGAACAACTTAATCAAACAAATAGAACAATGGTCAATAGATAAAGGGTTAGATAAGGGTAATAGTTTCACACAATTTACTAAGACGATTGAAGAACAAGGTGAAATTGCAGCAGCACTTTGTAGGAATGATATAGACGAACTTAGAGACGGTATAGGGGACGTTATCGTTACATTGGTTATATTGTGGCATAACAAAACGATATGACATTATATGAGTGCTTAGAACAAGCGTACGGAGAAATCAAAGATAGAACAGGAGTTATGAGTAAAGATGGGACGTTCATCAAAACCGAAGATCTATGAGGATAAGGGTGGCGAAAGTCACCCAGATATTTTAGATAAGATACGAGAAATATTGAATAGGAAGTGATTAGATGTTACCGAAGTTTAGAGTTTGGGATAAAGTCGCAGAAGATATGTTTACACCTGAAGTATTAGAATTAGATAAATATGGTAAAGTAACTGGAATTTTTTCGAAAGGAACGATGTTTAGCATTGAAGATTTCGAACTCCTACAATCAACAGGATTATTCGACAAGAACGGTGCAGAGATATTTGAAGGGGATATATTAAAAGTGTTTGTTTTAGGTGATGAAGGGGCAATAGCTAAAGTGATTTTCAAAAATGGAATGTTTGGAATCGAAGATGATATGCATGGATATGGTTATGATAGAGGACTTTATTCATTACACCAAATACTATCGCTTAGAGATGCTGAAATCATAGGTAACAAATTCACACACCCACACTTACTAGAGGAGGAATAAGTTATGAACAGACTAGAAGAAATAGTAAATAAATTAAATAATAATATCAAAAATTTTAACTTCGGAGTTATCCATGACTGTATATATGATTTGCACAATGAAGGATATATAACCCAACATGATGCGCAATATTTACTTGAGGATATTATGAACGATAGATGTCCTATACCACTTTCTTCATTTAAGGAGGATACACAATGAAACCAACACTAATTAGCAAATTAATGGAAAAACAAATACATTTTACTATAGAGTCCGACACAAAAGGAGAAGGGACAATAACAATCCCTTTGAGTGATATAGCTGAAATAGAAATCATCAAAAATAGCGACTATAAGATATCGATGCCATCAACTAGACCATTCACACCACCAACTATAACAACTTTTCAAACCGAACAAGAAGTTATAGAGTTTTTATTTAAGGAGGACTAACAATGAAACTATTAATCACACTATTACTAAGTACGCTCACATTAATCGTATACATTAAGCATTCATATAAATACGCTACTGTGCAAGACACAGTTGATGCACCAATAGATTATGAATCAGATCAATATAAAGAAGCTGAAACGTGGTTCAGCGGAGTTGGTAGACATTGACATTCGGATTAATACTATTCGCAGTTATAGTCATTGCGTTAGTGATAAATGCAGTTAAGGAATAATTATTATAGAAGGAACACGTCACAATAAATTAAAAGGAGAGTTTAATAACAATGATTACTTTGCAACACGATACACAAGTATCTATGACACTTTATAAATCACCAGATGCCACAACTTATATCAACACTTACAACTTGAAATGGTCTGAACTATTACACGCATTATCTAAACCAGCATTACACACTAGGAAATATGCAAGAGGAACTGGTGTGTATGGTCAAATAAAAAATAATGATAACTACCGTCGTAAAAACGATAATGTCATTGATCGTTCTATCATCGCAATAGATTATGACGAACTGCCACTTGATGTAGATTTTAACCAACATGTATCTGATGTTGTAAAGTTCTCATATGGTATTTACTCATCACATAATAATGCACCAAATAATCAGCGTTACAGACTCTTAATACCAATCAGTCAACCAATTACTCCAGAATTATATGGTGGTGTTGTACGAGCGTTTCAGTACGCTTTGAAGTTACATGGATATGATGAACAATCAGAAATACCATCACAAGCTATGGCATTACCAACAGTTGCAGATGATGGACAATATTTCGAGTTCTATTACCAAGATGCACCTATATTACCTTATGAGTCGGCAGTTAAAATGGGTGAACACTTTAAAAAACGAGATACAGATAACGAAATCAAAGCAGCAACATCAGATGAAGATTGGTTAGTCATACTAAGTGGACTTAATCAATCAGAAGGACCAGGTAGAAATAACGGTATGACAAAATTATTAGGTCACTTACTATCTAAAAATGTTAATCCAACTGTTATATATGGACTACTTAAACATTGGGACTACTCAAACACACCACCATTGCAAGACGAAGGAGCATTCGATAAAACGTTTCAATCAATATTTAAAAAACATCATAGATCTAAATAGGAAGGAGTGAACAAGTCAATATGGAATTACCAGATGACATCAAAAAAGTTATAGAAGAAAATCAATCACCACATCAAAGTATGTTCTTTAGTTCTAAAGGCGTATTCTTACACTTTGAATTTGCACAATATCTACAAGAAAAACACAACGGTGTACTGTTAGATGGCAAACCACATATATTTACAGGTAAGAAGTACGAGCCACTAGACGTTAACACCATACGTAACTTAACACTTAAATATATACCATCGCTTAAAGAGTCACAGAATAAAGAAGTGTACTACAAATTATATGCACTATGTTCGCAAAAAATAGTACAACACGCACCACCACAATATATTGGCGTTAAAAATGGTATATACGATTTGTTCAAAGGACAATTAGAACCATTTAGTCCAGATATTCACATCACAAATATTATAAACGTTGATTATGATCCAAACATCAAGAGTTATGACGTTGATAATTTTATCGCTAACATATCGAATGATGACAAGGATATACAAAAATTAATTGTTCAACTTATTGGTTACGGATTATATAGAGAAAACTTTTTACAAAAAGCATTCTTCTTCTATTCACCAGGTGGTAATGGTAAGTCAACGCTATTTAAACTACTACATCATTTTTATGGTAGTGAAAACACAACAGCATTATCATTCAAAGATATTCAGTCACGATTCAAACCAGCATCGCTACAAGGTCAATTAGTTAATATAGCAGATGATATTGATGCAAGCTACATCACAGAAACAGGGAACTATAAATCAATCGTTACAGGTGATGACATCAACGCAGAACGCAAAGGTCAAGATGACTTTAACTTTAGTCCATACGTTAAGTTATTATTTGCAGGTAACGCATTACCACAAACAAACGACAGAACGGACGGTTTTTATAGACGTATGGTTATCATACCTATGTTACGTAAATTCGGTGACGGTCACCACAAGATTGACCCAACACTTATACACAGATTGAAACAACCTAAGAACTTATCAGCATTATTAAACAAGGCATTAACTGGACTCAAACAAATCATAGATGACACTTACATTCATATGCCAAACGTATCAAAAGAATTAGTTGAGAAGTATAAATATGAGAATGATCCATTCATGCAATTCATTGAAGAAGCGCAGGATGACAAATATAGAGAAATACCAGTAGTAGAAGGACGACCAACAGAAAAAGCATTTAACATATATGTACAATGGTCTGAACGTAACAAACACGCAACAGTCAGTAAGACGAAGTTCACGCAAGAAATGAGAAGGTTAGGATACGAAACCAAAGTTAAACGTTCACCAGATAACGAAGGCAAGACTACAAGGTTTTACGCTAAAGAAAGTACTATTACATTCTATGATTTTCATGGTTTAGCTTTATATTAATAGTTAAAAAAATCAGTTGTAACAGTTTGTGTAACACTTTTTAACAGTTTTTAAACAAAAGTGTTACAGCTGTAACCGTTGGGGCAATAAGGTTACAAGAATCTTGATACACTTCTACACTTTTTCACGAAATTTCTTTATATATATACTACTTTACTATTTATATTAACTTAATAATAAAAGTGTAATAGTGTAACAGAAGTAGTATATCCATTGGGGCAGTAAGAACGAAAGGTGTTACGCTTTTTTTGAATAAGTGTTATAAAGTGTTAAAAGTGTTACAAGAATAAAAAGGAGACGAATTAATTAATGAAAACATTCAATAAAAGTTTGATAAGAAAATCGCTAACTTATGAAAAAACAATCGCAAAAGATAAATGGATAAAGTTGCAAGAGTTGATTAGAGAGTCTGGCGTTAATATAAAAATAGATAGAAATGATGAGATGTTTTTAACTGTAGATTATAAAGTTGATATTGAGTTGTATCCATTAAATAATGATTATAATGTTGAATTCGTACATGTTCAATTATGGTATTACAAGTTCGAAGCTGAACGACTTAACCAAATCCATTTAGAAACAAGTCATAACTTTAGTGGCATACCTGCTGCGTTTGAATATATCAATAGAATATATTGGGATGTAAACATAGATAAGAGGTTAAAGGAGTGAGTCGTATGACAACAATCTGGGTCATCATATCAATCTTATTAGCCATTAACTCAATGTGGCTACTTAAATTAAATAAGGATTTAGCACAAACGAATGACGAACTGATAGCTAGGAATATAATGAGGAGTTTAATAGAGAATGAATATAAGATACCAATTAAACCATTAACAGACAAACAAAAAGAATTAGTCAATAGATGGTTCAATAACAACAAGGAGGACTAACAGTATATGCGAAACAGTACGATTAAATACTTAGAAGAAGAGTTATGTAATTATGATCATACACGTAAGCGTATGAAAGAATTAAGGGAAGAGGTTAGAACTCCTTGGAAGCCTCAAGATGAGAACATTGGTGGAGGTCGAAGTAATAGTAATGTAAGTACAACAGAAATGACCGCTACAAGGTTGGTTAATGATAAACGTATAGAACATCTCGAGCGTGTAACAATAGCTATAGAGAAGGTATTTGAAGAAGGGAATCTATTAGAACAGCAACTCATGAATCTATATTACTTTAAGAAACCTAGACTATTAACAGTAGATGGAATTGTAGATAAGTTACACATTAGTCGTAGTCACTTCTTTAGAATAAAGAAAGGTATCATCATTAAGTTAGCAGATGAGTTAGGCATAGAACATTAGTAATGAGACTATCATGAGACTTTTGAGGTGTGTCAAGGTGTTATTATGGTAGTGTAGAAAGATTATAGATATCAATTAATCACATCCTTTACGATAGACAACTAATCTCATATCTATAATTAATCAACGGACTGTACTCAATAGAGTATGGTCCTTTTGTTTTGCTTACTCAAGCTGAGAGGTATGTGATCCATTATGGTTGTAATGTATCTATGATATGCAGGAGGCAACAGGTTAAATGAATACTGATTACAACGATATTAAAAACAGAAAAGCCTTTTATAAAAGTAAACAATGGAGAATGATAAGATTAAGAGTATTGAAAAGGGATAATTACGAGTGTGTGAATTGTCGTAAAGAAGGTAAGGTCACTTTGAATAGATTTGATAAACATAAAACCTTAGATGTTGACCATATAAAAGAACTTGAAACACACCCAGAATTAAGATATGACTTAGACAACTTACAAACATTATGCATTTGGTGTCATAACAAGAAACATAATAGATACCAAAAGAAAATAAATAAAAAAAGATGGACTGACGAAAGATGGGACTAGCCCCCACCCTAAAACAAATCAACTAAAATTTTGATATAAAGGGAACGGCGAGGGGGTCGAGTCTACAATAATATTCAAAAAAATATACGTTAAGGGGGTATGAATATGAAGAATGTTAGGGTTCTAAAAGAATATTTACTTACAAAAATAGAAAAAGACAATCCAGTTCAACTTGAAAAAGTGGAGCGGTACATCAATTTACTTTTAATATTTTACAAGTTAGATGAAAACATCAAAGAACATGGCACGATGGTTGAAACCGTAAATGCTACTCAAACATTTTTAAAAGCAAATCCGGCAGTAGCAGAAAAGAATAAGATTAATGGTTCACTTCTTGCACTAGAAAAATCATTTGGATTTGGAAAAAACGAAATAGAATTAGATAAACCCTCCGATGATTATGTATGATCAATCAAAAGTATGTATCTGAATATATCGAGATGTGGAGAAAAGGAGAAATTGTACTAAATCAAGAAAGAATTGATTTAATCCATTATCTTGAAAACCATATTTTGACAAGGGATGATGTTTATTTCGATGAAAAGACAATCGAGAACTGTATTAAATTTATTGAAAGATGGTACTTTCCAACTGAACCTTTTCAAAGATTTATTATAGCTTTTGTTTTTATGATAGACAAAGAACTGAAACAAGCTTACTTTACTGAAATAGTTATTTTTATGGGACGAGGCGGAGGAAAAAACGGACTCATAAGCGCGATAAGTGATTTTTTATCTACACCTTTGCATGGTGTTGAAGACTACGATATATCTATTGTTGCAAACAGTGAAGAACAAGCTAAAACATCATTCAATGAAATCTATAAAACGATAACAAAAAGTAAAAGAAACAAATCAGCTAAAACGCCAAACGGACAATACATTGTGAGTAAAACAGAAATTCAAAATAGAGATACAGGTTCCATTATTAAATACAACACATCAAACACAAAGACCAAAGATGGTGGGCGTGAGGGGTGTGTTATTTTTGATGAAATTCATTATTTTGAGGGTCCCGGTATGGTTAACGTAAAGCGTGGTGGATTAGGTAAAAAACTTAATCGTCGTACATTTTACATAAGTACAGACGGTCATTTGAGAGAAGGGTACATGGATTCGATGAAAGATAAAATTAAAGCTATTTTATCCGGAGAATATAAGAACAGTCGCATGTTTCCTTTCTACTGCAAATTGGATGATTTAAAAGAAAAGGACGATGAAACAATGTGGGAAAAAGCTAATCCTATGTTTCATAAACCTCTTTCAGATTATGCAAAAACATTATTAAGCACAGTAAGAGAAGAATATGAGGACTTACCTTTCAATAGATCTAACAGAGCTGAATTTGTAACTAAACGAATGAATCTACCAGAACAAGACCCAGAAAGCGTAGTAGCACCATATGAAGAAATCAAAGCAACAAATAGACCTATGCCGGATTTAAAAGAAAAAGTGTGTATAGGTGGTTTAGACTACGCATTCGTAAAAGACTTTGCAAGTGTAGGACTACTTTTTAGAGATGGCGAAGAATATATATGGAAAACACATTCGTTTATTAGGAAAGGGTTTTTAGACACTACTAATTTGGACCCACCAATTGAAGAATGGGCAAAAGACGGATTATTAACAATTGTAGATACAGAAGTTATAGAAATTAAGTTCATCATTGATTGGTTTATTGAAATGTCAAAAGACTACAATTTAGTTAAAGTTATAGCAGATAACTATCGTACTGATATTGTAAGACATGCTTTTGATGAGGTGGGTGTTGAATTAGAGGTATTAAGAAATCCAAAAGCACTACATGGACTATTAGCACCAAGAATAGATACAATGTTCGCTAAAAAACAAATTATATTTGGCGATAATCCATTAATGAGATGGTTCACTAATAACGTAGCAGTTAAGATGATGCCTGACGGATCTAAACAGTATATCAAAAAAGATGAAATCTACAGAAAGACAGATGGATTTCACGCAATGCTACATGCATTATATCGTGCGGATGAGTTATTAGATTATGACCAACCATTTATTATGAACGAAATTGCATTTTAATAATGAAAGAGGTGATTAAAATTTCAATTTTTGAAAGAATCATGGGAAAAAATGAAGCAATCGAATTTAGCTATGATTTAGATTTGTTAAGAGACACTTCTCATAAAGCGTACATAAAAAAATGGGCGTTGAACACATGTATAAATCATATTGCTAGAACGATTAGTCAAACAAAGTTTGAAGTAATAGATAAAGGTGTGAAAGATGAGACGTCAGTCACTTACTACAAATTAAATGTTAGACCTAACACTGATGAATCAGCATCTACATTTTGGCAACGTGCAATCAGAAAACTTATTTTTGATAATGAGGTTTTGATTGTTGTGACAGACACAAAAGATTTAATCATTGCAGATGATTTTGAAAGAGAAGAATACGCATTATACGATGATATATTTAAACATGTGAAAGTAAAAGATTTTGAGTTTGAACGCAATTTTAAAATGAGTGAAGTCATTTATATAACGTATTCAAATGAATCTATTTCAAGTTTATTAGATGGATTGTTTACTGATTATGGAAATATATTTGCAAGAATTGTTAAATACAATTTAATGAGTAACCAAATAAGAGCGACACTTTCATTTGATGGTAATGTAAACGCTCAAACACAACAAAACATGCAAAATTTTATTAATAAATCTTATGAAGCGTTTGAACAAAACGATATTGCAATTGTACCTGTACAAAAAGGATACGAGTATAAAGAACATACAACGCAGTCGCAAAGTAAAAGCACATCACAGATTGAAGATTTAACAAAAGTACCAAACCAACTTTTGAAATATGTAGCTTCTAGCTTAGGTATACCATTCCCACTCATAGATGGTTCTGTAGCAGACATTGAAGCTATGACTGATAACTATATGAAGTTCTGTATTATGCCAATTTTAGAAAATATCGTGGACGAATTAAACGCTAAATGTTTCAGCGAAAAAGACTATAGAGAAGGTAAACGAATTAAAGCTATATCTATAGATGCATATGATCCGATTCAAAAAGCAGAAGCGATAGATAAATTAATAGCGAGTTCAGTATTCACTGCAAATCAAGTGTTGGATATGTTCGGCTACCCACCTAGTGATGATGAGGATGCGGATAAACGTGTCATTACTAAAAACTTACAATCTGTAAAAGAAGTGAGTGAAAGTTCATTGAAAGGTGGTGAGAATAATGAAGATAGACCGCAGTAAAGGTTTTTTTAATGCCACTAAACAATCGGATAAAAAAGCTAAAATGGATATTTTCGGAGAGATAGTTGACGACCAAATATCCAACTCACAAACAAGCGCAATTTCATTTAGAGATGCTTTAAACAGTTTCGGAGATGTAGAAGAAATTGAAATAAACTTAAATTCTCCAGGTGGTTCGGTATTTAGTGGTATCGCAATAGCGAATCAGATATCGAGTCATTCAGCTAGAGTTACTGTAAATATCAGTGGTGTAGCAGCAAGTATCGCATCAGTGATTGCTATATCCGCAGACCATGTAAAAATGGCTAAGAACTCAATGATGATGATACATGAAGTATGGTCACCTTTTGTAGGGTCACACAATGAAATGAGAAAGTTTGCAGATGACTTAGAAAAAATTAATGAAACGGTGTTTAACAGCTACTTACAGAAGAACCCTAAAATTGAGCATGCGCTTCTAAAAGATATGATGGCTAAAGAAACATGGTTGAGTAGTGATGAAGCACTTGAATTAGGATTAGTTGATGAAGTAACGCATGCCAATAAAGCATCTGCAAAAATTTCAAAAGAAATGGAGGCTCAATTTAAAAATATGCCTGAATTAAATAATGATGTGGTTGAAACACCTAAAGAAACCGAAGAAGTAACAGTTGACGATGTTATGGCAATATTGAAAGCAATTCAGTCAGACGTCAAAGAGATTAAAGAAAACACTAAAACTAAAGAAGAAAAAGAAGAAAAGTCTGACGAAACTAAAACGCAGGAAGTTCCTGTTAACAGTTTTGCTAGGCTTTTTAATTTATCAAGAGAGGATGACAAATAATTATGGCAATTAACGATGTATTAGAAAAACAAAAGTTTCAAAACTCACAGGAGTTATTAAAAGAATTCGCTGAATTAAATCCAGAAGCAAAACAAGAGGACGTTGTAAAAGCGTACTCAAAATACATGAGTGCTTATACAGAAGATTTAACAAAAGCGTTAAAAGAAGAAATCAGACAAGAACAAGGTGACGTAGCAGTATTGAATAAACGTAGTGTGAACGCGTTAACTTCAGATGAAAAGAAATTCTACAATGCTTTAGTTTCTGAAGACCACGTTAACACAGATACAAACTGGAAAGATGGAGAGTTATTACCTGAAACAGTTGTTGACCGTATCTTTGAAGATATTGAAGCAGACCACCCATTATTAAAACACATCAACATTCAACGTTCTGGATTAAAAACACGTGTTATTCGTTCGAATACAGAAGGTCAAGTAGTGTGGGGAAAAATCTTCGGAGAAATTCGCGGACAATTAGAAGCAACATTCTACGAACAAGACATTTCACTTGGTAAAGCTACAGCATTTGTAGTTGTTCCTAAAGACTTAAAAGATGCTGGTGTACAATGGGTTGACCGTTTTGTACGCGCACAAATCAAAGAGGCGTTTGCAGTAGCAATTGAAAAAACAGCTATACAAGGTTTAGGTAAAGCACAATATCAACCTGTTGGATTAATGAAAGAAATTAATCGTACAAATGGTGCAGTTGCTGATAAAGTTGTTGCAGGTAACTTAACATTAGCAACACCTGAAACGGCTATAAAAGAAATTGGTAAGATTATTAGTAACTTATCAACTAAAGAGTATTACGACAAAGACGGTAATGTTAAAACATCTAAAGGTGCTAATGTGATTAACAACGTCGTTATCGCATTAAATCCAGTAGATTATATCTATACAGGCGTTGCGTTTATGCAAGTACACAATGGTGCATTTGTAAGCCCAATTCCATTCAATGTAACATTCGAACAATCTGAATTTGTCCCTGCTGGTAAAGCTGTTGCTTATGACAAATCACGTTACAATTTCTACGCAGGCAGTGAGGTTATCGTACGTACGTTTGACCAAACGTTAGCATTAGAAGATATGGATTTATATACTGCGAAACAGTTCTTATACGCAGAGCCTGATGATAACAAAACATCATTTGTATATGATGTAGACTTCTCATCACATGGTGCGCCTGTATCTACACCAGAAGCATAATAAGGAGGAACTCAAATGGCTAAATTTAAAGTTCTAAAAGAATACAAAGATAAAAAACTTAATAAGATTGTTAAAGCTGGAGAAGAAATCGACATCACAGTAAAACGTGCTGACGAAATCAACGAAGCTTTAAAATCTCATGATGGTCCTTTTGTTGAACGTGTTGAAGAACCTAAAGAAAAGAAGTTATCTAAATGGTAGAACAAGAACATGTTCAAGAATTTAAATCACGTAACAGAATATTTTATGATATGGAGGACGCGAGGTTAAAAAGAGACCTCGAGTTCTCTTATCAAGATATTCAAGACAAGTGTGGAGTGTTTAACATTAACGAAAGCTTTAAAGGTAGAGAACTTGTGTATGAACGTACGAGATATGAATTTAATGACTGTTTAGAAGACTTTTATGACAACTTTTTATCTGATATAGTTCAATTCCAATTAACGAATATGGAAGTGATAGAAGATGGCACAATATAATAGGAAATTTGTAACAGGCGGTCAAATGAGAACACCTGTTATTTTTTATGTCGTAAAACCGAGTGACGATTTTATGCCTGGTGAATCGGTCAGTGAAACCTATTACCAATGTTTTGCGAATGTATATCCACCTTCACAAAAAGATATGAACATGACAGATAACAAAGCAGTCGTCACAATGGTCACATACTACCCAGTAGGTTTAGAGATAACAGATGATATGAAATTCGAAATCGATTTACCTCGTTATAAAAGGAAACTATTCAACATTCACACTTTAGAAGACGATACCGATAATCATAGAAATATAAAAATTATTGGAGAATATTCTGAATGAGTGCAGAAATAAAAGGCACACGCTCAATGCTTGAAAAGATAAGGGCTAAATACGGTGAAACTAAAATGTTGAAAGCTCAAGATAGAGCATTGAGACGTGGTGCTCAATATTTTACCAGTGTGATGAAAGAAGAATTTGAAGTTTTCAGAGATACGGGGGCAACAATTGACGAAATGACCACAACTGAACCTTACTTCATACATGGTCAAGTTCGTATCATAAAAGTATATTGGAGCGGTTCTAAAAGTAGACAATCTATTATTCATATTAATGAGTACGGAAGTGTCAAAAATACCAATCCAAGAGGTAGAGGGGCTATCGCTCGAACGATGTATAGGACAGAAGAACCTTACAAAGATATTATCAGAGAAAGCTTGAGAGGAGACTTGTAATGTTAGACATGATTAATATCATTAAGACGCATTTATTAGAAAATGAAGTAATTGCTACGCATTGTACAGGTCGAATAAGAGCATACCATTATGATGAAACCTCTGATACAAAAGGACCTTACATCCTAATTAGCCCTTTAATGCCACCTCAACCTACAACATACGCAAGCGATAAGAACTTAACAACAGAATACCTATATCAAATAGACGTTCGTACAGATAGTGAAAAACAAGCTAAAATGCTATCTGAAGAAATTAGAAAAACAATGTTCACGATTGCCTTTAGGCAACAACGTGGTGGACTAGATGATTATGATCACACAGTAAAAAGATATTTAGATGCAAGAAGATATTTAGGTATGCCTTACACAATTGAGGGCTTACAAAATTTGTAGCTTTACGTGAGAAACGTAAGGCTATTTTTTATATAAAAATTAGGAGGAATAAAGAATGGGAAAATATAATGCTAACACTGGGTTAAGTGAAGTATGGTACTCGGTATTACAAAGTGAATCAGGAAGTGCGGTAACACTAAGTGATATCGACATGATTGATTACTTAAAAGAAATGTCATTTGAAGTTGGGGAAGAATTAACGCGTGGTTATGGTTCTAACAAAACGGCAGAGGTTGCTAAATCTGGTGGAGAACCTACGTTAAACTTAACGTTCCACAAATTACCTGTATCAGTACAAGAAAAGATTCTAGGCTTAACAAAACATGCAACAAATCAAAAAGTGTACGGTATGGTCGGAAGTAAGAAAATCGTTTATGTTGCACTTGCATTTGCGAGAACAATGGAAGACGGCTCAAAAGAATGGTTTGGATTTGCTAAAGGTGTATTCACTAAACCTAACAAAGAAGGACAAACAAAAGAAAATGACGTCGAATTTGGTCAAGATGAGATTGAAGGTCAGTTTATGGAACGCTATATCGACGGATTCGACGAAAAAGAAGCGGTTATCATGACTTATGATGAAGCGGGCGAAACTGATGGACGAGATACAGTGTTCGAATCAATCTTCGGTAAACCTTATCCAGGTATTATTGATGAGCCTGTAGTACCAACAGTACCAGAAGCTTAAAACATGAGGGCATAAAGCCCTCTTTTTATTTATGCGCATATTTAAAAAAACTACAAATCGAAAGAGGTAAATAAACATGACAAAATCAATTACTTTAGAAATTAATGGCGAAGAGAAAAAATACCATAGAGAAAACATTAAAGGTCGTCAAGCAAGAAAAGGTATTAATTTAACAATGAAAGTATCAGCATTAGCGAATGACATGAAAGTTGATGAAATAGATAAATTTGACGACCTACTCGATCAATGTGAAGAATTTATCGTTAATGATTTATATGGTAAACAATTCACTAAAGACGAGTTACTAGACGGTGTAGACGGAGATAAATATGTCGAGTTCTTAATGGAACAAGTAGCTGGAACTGATGAAACATCGGGAAAGAAAAAATAGATGATTCTGCTTTAACCGATGAAGATTTCACATATGAAAAACAAGCTGAATATATTGATTTAATTTATAAAAATTTACTTGAAGCAGATTGGAAAATGCCTGATATAGATAATACTGATATATATGAGTTGTTGAGAATCATGAACTCAACACCTTCTAAAGATTCTAATGTGAAAACAGTGAAAGCAAACGAAAGTTTAATTGGTGCAATTACAGGTACAGACCCTCGTAATACTGGTTAAACTTTTTTATTTGAATAAATTTAAGAAAGGAGGATTTACATGGCAGGAGAACATATTGATGGCTTTACAATTGATCTCGGAATAGATACATCCGATGTTGACAGAGGCATGGCTAATCTTCAACGTAAGTTAAAAACAGCTGATGCACAAATGAAAGCAAATTTATCTACATTCAATAAAGTTGAAAAATCAGTTGATAAGTTCGAGACACAATTAGATGGCTTGAATAAATCTATGACACAACAAGCAAGAGCCGTAGATAAATCAAAAGAAAAGTTGGATAAGTTAAAAGGCGCACAAGATAAAACGACAGAATCGCTTAAAAAAGCAGGTATTGAAGCAGACAAAGTGAAACAGAAACATGAACGTCTTACTAATGAATATGAAGATATTAACAAAGTGTTGAAAGAGCATAAAGCGAATGTGAAGTCTGCTCAAGATGCGCAAAAACAAATGCAAAATACGGTAACAGCATTAAGTGCTAAAACTAAAAATGCTAAAAGTTCATTAGATAGTTTAAGTAATGAATTAAAAGAATTAGAAAAAGATACTGCTGGAAATGCAGGAGAAATATCAGACCTCACTTTTGAAATAGGACGTGCAGAAAGAGAATATAAAAAGCTATCTACTTCACTAGATGGAGCAACACGTGATTTAAACGAATCTAAAGCAGCGACTGCGAGTGCAAAAAATGAGTTAGAAAATTTCAGCAATGCGAATAAAGAAGCGATGGCAAGCGCTAAAACTGCAATGTCCGAAGCTAAGAAACAAGCAGACAGTGCAGAAAGAAGTTATGCAAAGCTAAATAGAGAAGTAGGAGAACTTCCTTCTAAACTAGATAAAGCTGAAAA
This sequence comes from Mammaliicoccus vitulinus, assembly GCF_029024305.1. Classification (NCBI taxonomy): domain Bacteria; kingdom Bacillati; phylum Bacillota; class Bacilli; order Caryophanales; family Staphylococcaceae; genus Mammaliicoccus; species Mammaliicoccus vitulinus. The sequence goes on along the minus strand of NZ_CP118974.1, from coordinate 1,721,461 downwards.
AGAAGTATACGAACAAGCACTTGCTTATAACGTACTTCAAAATCGTATTGATGAAACAACTGATGAATTAAAAGAATTGAATAGACAACAAACATTCTTCGGTAAAATGTCACTTGGTATAAAATCATTTGATGAACGTTGGCAAGCTGTTAATGCTAAGATCAATAAAATCGGCGATAGCTTCAGAAATGTCGGATATGTCGCACAAGGTGTTATTAACGGCATTCTTATTCAGAATATATCTACAATTATTCCGGTTGCTGGTGCTGCTACAAGTGCCGTTGCCGGTATTGGTGGTGCTGCAGTTGCTGCAGGTGGTGGCGCTATAGGTCTAGCAGGCGTATATGGTACGGCTCTCGGTGGTGTTTCAATATTTGCTGGAATGGCTGCATCTTCATTGAAACGTTTAGAAGATGGAACGCTTAAAATCACTGGAGAAGTTACAAGGTATCAAGGTGCTTTAGAATCGCTTAAAAATACATGGAACGGATTAGCTGACAGAAACCAAGCAAACATATTCAATACGATAACAAATGGTATTAGAATAGCCATTCTTTCGTTACAAAGATTAACACCTGCGATAGATAGTATTTCAGGTATCATCAGTAAAGCAACACTCAAAATGTTTGAGTGGGTACAAAACAGTAAGAACGCTAATCAAGTATTCACTGTTATTAATTCAACTGCGCCACCTATATTCCAAAATTTAGTTAACGCTATTATGAAAGTAACAGACGGACTAGCACATATGTTTGTACAGTTCGCACCGTTATTTACATGGGTAGGTACAGGTATTGAAAGTTTAGCAACTAAATTTAGTAAATGGGCGAACAGTGCAAGTACAGATTCAAGTACTGCTAAATTCATACAGTACACGAAAACGAATTTACCTATTGTAGGTGCGATATTCGGCAATATATTCGGTGGGATTATTGGATTAATTAAAGCGTTTAGTGGTCATTCACATACCGTTTTAATTGGCATGCAGAACGTTACTAAAACATTTAAAGAATGGGGTCAAAGCCTTTCAAGTTCTGATAAGTTTAAAGCGTTTATTGATTATTTAAATACGAATGGTCCGATAGTTTGGCAATTACTAAAAAATATTGGTTCTATATTAGTAGGATTAGTACAAGGTATGGCGCCTATCGGTGCAATAATGTTGAGAGTAACAACATCGATCACTGGATTTATTTCTAAAATAGTAAACTCAAGCCCTGCAGTAGGCGCGTTCATTGGTATTCTATCTGCAATTGTAGGTGGATTAATGGCATTAGTACCACCAATCGCTTTAGCACGTACTGTTTTTGGTGGACTAGGAGGTGCAGCAGTAGCCTCTGGTGGAAAAGTAGGCTTTATGAGTAAAGCTTTAGGTGTGTTACGCGGTGCCTTTAGATTACTATTAGGACCGTGGGGTCTTGCAATCGCCGCCTTAGTCGGAGGTTTTGTATTAGCGTATAAGAAATCAGAAACGTTCAGAAATACAGTGAATAGGGCTTTAGAAAGCGTTAAAAATACATTTAGTAATGTCGCTACTATTGTGAAGGGTTTCTTCCAATTATTTCAAGGAAATGGTCAAGATGGTGTAATAACATTATCTAAAATTTTACCACCTAACGTTGTTGTAGGATTGACTAATTTTGCTAACGCAGTTAAGACTAACTTTTTTATTGCGTTTAATGCGTTAAAAGCATTTGGCACTCAAGTATCCAACCAACTTTCTACAGCATGGGCTCAAATTAGTAACAGTTTTAAAAAATCAGTTGGCAACAATACTTCTGTAGTGAATAGTATTTATACAGTTATAAAAGTTGTGTTCACGAAAGTTTATCAATTTATCAATTGGATAATGCCTGCTTTAAAAATAATTGTAAAAAATAGTTGGCAAGGGATTAAACAAATTATTTCTGGTGCGCTCGATATTATTATCGGTGTTATTAAAGTGTTTTCAGTTATATTCACTGGAGATTTTAAATTAATGTGGTCGGGCATTAAGCAAATTTTCAGAGGTGCAATTAAGATTGTAGTTGGATTTATTAGAACGTCACTTGTCGGTCAAATAATAGCGTTAATACGTGGGTTTAGTTCTAACATAAAAGGCTACTTCTCAAAAATGTGGGCGACTGTTAAATCAATATTCTTTGCATCTGTAAACTATATTTATAAACAAGTGAGATTAAAATTCAATCAATTGTATAGATCAATTCGTGCAATATTTAGTAGTGTTTCTAAATATATTCGGGTTATTTGGTCGTCAATTAAAAAATCTATTGTGAAACTTGCAATAAGTATTTGGACGAACGTAAAATCTAAATTTAACGGATTGTATAAGTCAGTTAAATCTATTTTTAACAATGTATCTAAATTCAGTAAAACTGTTTGGAACAATTTAAAGAATGCGATTACTAAAACAGCGAGTAATTTATGGAAAAATATCAAGAATAAATTTAATGGATTATACAAATCTACACGATCTATTTTTAATAGTTTATCTAAATTCGCTCGTAATCTTTGGACTAATTTAAAGAACGCAATTACTAAGACGGCTCAAAACTTGTGGAATAATGTACGCAATAGATTCACAGGTATGTACAAATCAATTAGAACGATATTCACAAATGTCAAAAATAGTATGGTCAATAAATGGCGTGAAATTTCATCTTCCGTAACAGGCATTGCATCAAATATTTGGAAAAAAGTTGGCGGAACTTTCCGAGGTATGCGTGACGGATTGAAAGGTATTATAGGGAAAATTAAATCGCATATTAACGGTATGGTTACTTCTGTTAAAAAAGGTTTGAATAAACTAATTGAAGGTGTTAACTGGGTAGCAGGTAAAATTGGTATGGATAAATTACCGAAATTCAAACTATCAACAGGTACAACACATACACAAACAATCAACAGACAAGTTAAAACAACATCAGATGGACGATTAAAACAACCAACACGCGCTATTGTAGGCGACAGAGGTCGTGGCAATGGTCCAGGTGGTTTCAGAAATGAAATGATTGAATACCCTAACGGTAAATTTGCAATGACACCTAGCAAAGATACGGAAGTCATGTTACCTAAAAATGCAAGAGTGCATAACGGTACGGCAACATATAATGCGTTACAAGCACAACAAGCGCCTATGCCTAGATTTAGTACAGGAACATTGCCACGTTTTAAACTTGGTACGGTCACAGACGGATTAGTTAAAATTGGTTTAGGTGTTGAAAGTGGAAAAGCAAAAGCCAAGCAGAAAAAGAAAGAAGTTAAAGCAGGCGCGAAAGCAACAATTGACGGTGGTAAAAAATACGCCAAGAAGAAAACGGGCGAGGCATTAAGTTACGCAGGCGATAAAGCAGGCGAGGCTTTCGCGTTCGGTAAAGATATATATGATTGGGCAAGTAATCCCGGAAAATTAGTAAACAAAGTATTGTCTAAATTCGGAGTTAACTTCGACTTTGCTAAAGGTGATATTTTAGGCGGATTAATGAAAGCAGCATACAAGAAATTACAAGGCGGCGTATCTGATTTATTCGGTGGTTGGTTAGAAGATAGCGGCGGTGGCGACGGAAGTTCATTTATGAAATTTAAAGAAACGGTTGGCTACAGTCCTAACAAACCATTACCCGGATATCCATACAACGGTGGACGACATTGGGGACGTGACTATGCAACACCAATTGGAACGCCATTAGAGGCACCGACAAAAGGTACGGTTTCAAGACAACATGACCATGGTGGTGGATTAGTTGCAAGATTGGTAAACGGTAAGTTTGCACAATACTTCTTACACTTATCTAAAATTCTTAAAACTGGTCCTGTTAAAAAAGGTGAGAAGTTCGCAGAAACAGGTAATAGTGGCGCTTATACATGGGGACCACACGTACATTACCAAGTTGAGAAAGGGCCAACGCCAAGTATTTCTAATAGTAATACAATCGACCCACTTAAATTCCTAAAAGGAAGTGGTGGAGGTAATCACGGCAGTGGCAGTGGCGCAGCACGAAGTATTATTAAGAGCGCACAAAATATCATGGGCGGTAAGTTTAAATCCGGTTATGTAACAGAACAAATGATGAGATTAGCAAAACGTGAAAGTAATTATGACGTCAACTCAATCAACAATTGGGATAGTAACGCAATGGCAGGTAATCCATCACGTGGTATGTTCCAGATGATTAAAACAACATTTGATGCTTACAAAACTAAAGGACATGGTAACTATAAAAATCCTGTAGACCAAGCTACAGCTGTATTGAATTACATCAACAAAAAATATACACCACATTACGGATTTAACGGTGCTTTCAAACGTTCAGCAGATCGTGCATATGCTACTGGTGGACTTATCAACCAAAAAGGTATGTACAATCTTGCTGAAGGTGGTTTCCCTGAATATGTTATCCCTACAGACCCTAAACGTCGAACTGATGCTATGAAATTATTAGCATTAGCAGGACAAGATATTCAAAAAGGTAAAAACAAACGACCTAACCAATTGAAAACACCTAAGACTAATAATAGTGGTAGTGATGATACAGCTTTATTACTCAAAATGATTGAAGGTCAACAACAACAAATCGCTTTATTAGCTGAAATGGTTAAATCTAATCAAGAAATAGCAAGTAAAGATTATGAGCCTAGCATAAGCAAGTATCCTTTTGAAGAACAAGTAAAAGGTGTAATAGACAAATATGACAGAACAAAACAACGTGCAGGTAAATTCGGCACTGCACCCTTACTAAGGGAGCTCAATAAAAACACTATTTTCTAGGCTGCTAATTTCCTATATTCTATAGGGGATAAGTAGCCTAGTTTTTGTTGAATTCTAACTTTATTATAGTTTTCAATGTAATTTTCGACAATATCTATTACAATGGTATTAGAGCTTCTAAGCTCACTGTTTAAGTAGAATGTTTCACACTTTAGAGAGGCATGAAAACATTCCATTGGGGCATTATCAGCTGGCGTTCCCTTACGGGACATGCTTCTGGTAATGCCTTTTTCTGTACATAGGGCATAGTATTCATAAGAAGTATACACACTTCCTTGATCACTATGTAATATAGTACCTGGTTCCAATTGAAGTTGTTTTAATGTCTCATTTACTAATTCTTGATTTTGTTTATTACCGATTTTATATGCCACAATTTCACCATTGTAAGCATCCATGATAGATGAAAGATACAACATTGTATTCCCGAAGGGTAAATAAGTGATATCTGTTAAAAGTACTTCTAAAGGTTTCTCTGCTTTGAAGTTTCTATTTAATAGATTATGTGTTTTATAATATGCATTCCCTGGTCTTTTCGATTTTTTCATTCGTACTTTACAATTTAAATTATGTTTTTGCATAATCCTTTGTACTTTTTTGTGATTAATTGGTTTATTATTTTTTCTATTTAACAAGGCAGTTATTTTTCTATAACCATATGTAAAACGATGTTTCTTACATAGTTCTATAATTTCTCGTTCATCCTCAGATATACTGAAATCTTTGTTTTTCCATCTGTAATAATTTGATTTTGGAATATCTAAAGTTTCTAAAATGACTTTCACTGTATATTTAGATTTCAATTCATTTACTAATTCAACAACTACCTCTGGGACCACTTCCTTTCCAATTCCTTGTACTTTTTTAAAATTTCATTTTCTACTTCTTTGCGCTTTAATTCAATTTTTAGCGTCTCAACAGTACTCAATTCTTCATTTCCTTTTCCGTAGGAATATTGTTTACCTACTTGTTGATTGAATCTATGTGTTTCCCCATTTCTATACCATTTCCACCACACTTTAACTTGAGATTCATTTTTAATATTTAAAGCATCCATTATTTCTCTTGTACTATATCCTTTAAGTTTCATTTCTACTACTTTATATTTTGTTTCAACTGAATATGCCACTCTTTTCATAGAAAAAACACCTCCGTATAAATTCATTTTAATATGAATTCAACGAAAGTGTTTTTATTTTACTCCCACATCATGGGGTTAGCGCAAAAGGGGTTCGTTGGCTTTTTGATTTTAAGAATAAAATTTTGATTAATGAAAAGTTTAATAAATAAAATTTTTTTGTTTTTAAAATTGCTAATATTTAAATGTTATCTATGTAATAATTTCGAATTTACAAAAAAAGTATATTCACATCTTATTTTTTTTGTTACTATTATGCTAATTATTATTATATCCAAAATATGAGAGGAAGTATTTAATGTTTAAAAATAACAGATATTCTATTCGCAAATTTTCTGTTGGAACTGGGTCAGTAATCATTGGTGCAATGCTTTATTTGAGTACACCTAATATCGTAAATGCAGAAGAATCAAATGCATTAAAAGAAGAAAGTCAGAGTACAGAAACGACTACAAATACAGATTCAAATAAGAATATAGAAACATCAAATGAAACTGAAGTACCAAATTCAGTTGAAATACCAACTGAAGAATCGACTGAGAATTTGCCAACTGAAGAGAAAACAAATGATTCTACAGAAACAGCAGAAGATTCAACAACAGAAGAAAATACATCAGATTCAAATGCTTCAGGAGATAATACGACAGCAGAACCAAAAGAACAAAGTGATTTTACTATTGAACAAATTGATAATCAAACTGTGAATTCAGAAGACGCAATTAATCCAATAAGGATTAATGTGGAAGGTTCTGAGAATAATACAAATGAAGTCCGAGGATTACCAGATGGCCTTACATATGATTCAAATACTGATACAATTTCAGGCACCCCTAATACTCCTGGTAACTATATGATCACAGTTACTTCTAAAAATGATTCAGGCGTTCAAAAAGAGTCTACTTTTACCATTAATGTAGAAGAAGCTGAAAAACCATCAACAGAGGAACCACAAACAAACGATGACTCGAAATCAACTGAAGAAGATACGACTGAAGTGCCAACATCAGATGAACAAAAATCAGATGGAAATTCAAAAAGTGAAGATCCTAAAGAAGATAAAAGTGATACAACAGAGGAACCAAAATCAACTGAAGAAGATACAACAGAAGAACCAAAAACAGATGACAAAAAATCTTCAGAAGACTCAAAAGAAGCTGACGCAGATCAATTGAAGAATCCTTCTGAAGAACAAAAAAGTGATAAAGACTCAATAAAAGAACAACCAAAAGCTGACGACAAGAACTCATCAAAAGAAGATGCAAAAACTGATGAAAATTCAACGAATGAAGATTCTAATGAAAATAAAAAAGACACAACAGAAAAACCGAAATCAACTGAAGAAGACACAATAGAAGAACCATCAACAGGGGAACCATTAAATAATAATAATCAATCTGATAATGTTGGCAATGGTTTGTCTACAGGTGACTCTGAAAATGATAACAAAATAGACCCAAATGTTGATGCTACAGACTTAAAAACAACTAAGCCATTAACAGATAAAGAAAAAGAAGATATAGACCAGAAATCAAAAAATAAAAGTAAGACTGATAAAAATTTAAAAGCTTTAAGTGCATCTTCATCAAAAGTGGAAAAAGAAGCAACAAAAGCTGATGGTAGTCCATTGGGTGGAGATGATGTAAATAGCAAGATTAAATCTAGTAATGTTAAGTTTCAAGATGGTACTTGGAAAAAGGGTGCTGCTTTTGAAATAGGTTTTGATATTTCCATTCCAAATGATGTGAAAAGAAATGACTATTTTACTGTACATATACCTAAAGAGATTAATCCAACATCAGCAGATAGAGATAATGGCATACTATTAGGAAATGATGCAAATAGTATTTATGCAAAAGGTACTTATAATCGCTCCGATAATTCATTTACTTTCAAGTTTACAGATAATGTAGAAAAATATAAAAACAATAGTGCACATGTTGATTTCCTAGGTTTAATCAATTTTAAAGAAGCAACTAAAACAGATAACTATAACTTGAATTTAAAAATTGGTGATTCAGAATATAATGCTACAAGAAAAATTGAATATTCAACTGATGCACGAAATTTAGATTTATATCAAGATTCAAGTGTTCAAGAAAAAGTTGATGATCATAATCCATATAACACAACTTATACAGTAAACGGAAAAGCTAGAACTTTAAATAATGCCAAGGTTAAAATAACTCCATATAATGGTACTAAAAAGAATCCTGATGTAATTAGCCAATTTAATAAAGATATTACTAAAGTTCAAATTTTGAAAGTTACTGATAGGAATACATTGAATCAAAGTGGAAGTGATAAGAATGTCGCTTATGTAGATGTATCATCATCACATAATATAATCTTTAATAGTGACGGTACTATTAGTATAGATTTAGGAAATACTAATAGTACATACTTAATCGTAGTGAATTCTGAAACAAGTAAACCTTTTGTGCCTGAAACTTTTATAGAAGGTACAATACAATTAAGTGCAAGCAATGCTGCCACTGGAAGTAGCCAATCTAAAATAGGAAAAAGCAAACCTTCAAGTAATAACTCATCAGGTGTAATTGTTGATGACACAACTCCACCAGTTGTTGATAAAGTTAATAATCAAACAACAGAGGTAAATTCGGCAATAGATCCGATTGTTATCAATGCGAATGATAATAGTGGTGAAACAGTTCGAAATGACGTATACGGACTACCAGATGGTGTCACATATAATTCTGAAACGAATACAATTTCAGGTACACCAACAAAAGCAGGAACATATGAAGTAACTGTTATTTCGTCAGATAAAGTATATAACGAAATAGAAACGACATTTACAATCACAGTAGAAGATACAACAGCACCAACGGTAGATCCAATTGAAGATCAAACAACTGAGGTGAACACACCAATAACTGATGTTACTTTAAACGGTAAAGACAACAGTGGAGATGCAGTGACTCATAATGTAACTGGTTTACCAGACGGTGTGACTTACAATGAAGAAACAAATACAATTTCAGGTACACCAACAAAAGCAGGAAACTATAATGTGATTGTTATAACGAGTGATGATGCAGGCAACGAAACAGAATCAACATTTACGATCACAGTAGAAGATACGACAGCGCCTGATGTGGATCCGGTTGAAGACCAAACAACAGAAGTAAACACACCTATTAAAGATGTAACATTGAATGGTCAAGATAATAGCGGTCAACCAGTGACACATGAAGTAAATGGCTTACCAGAAGGTGTGACGTATGATCCAGAAACGAATACCATTTCAGGCACACCGACAACAGTAGGAAGTTACGACGTAACAGTAATTTCAACAGATGAGTCTGGTAATACAACAGAAACAACATTTACAATCACTGTTGAAGACACAACAGCACCTGATGTAGATCCAGTAGAAGACCAAACAACAGAAGTAAATACACCAATCAAAGATGTAACATTGAATGGTAAAGATAATAGTGGAAAGCCTGTCACACATGGAGTAAATGGCTTACCAGAAGGTGTGACGTATGATCCAGAAACGAATACAATCTCAGGTACACCAACAATGATAGGTAGTTACGACGTAACAGTAATTTCAACAGATGAGTCTGGTAATACAACAGAAACAACATTCACGATAACAGTTGAAGATACATTACCACCAACGGTAGATCCAATTGAAGATCAAACAACAGAAGTGAACACACCTATTAAAGATGTAACGTTGAATGGTAAAGATAATAGTGGAAAACCAGTGACACATGAAGTATCAGGGCTACCAGAAGGTGTGACGTATGATCCAGAAACGAATACTATTTCAGGTACACCAACAATGGTAGGTAGTTATGAAGTAACAGTAGTTTCAACAGATGAATCAGGTAATACAACAGAAACGACATTTACAATCACTGTTGAAGACACAACAGCACCTGATGTAGATCCAGTAGAAGACCAAACAACAGAAGTAAATACACCAATCAAAGATGTAACATTGAATGGTAAAGATAATAGTGGAAAACCAGTGACTCATGAAGTGTCAGGATTACCAGAAGGTGTAACATATAATCCAGAAACAAATACAATTTCAGGTACACCAACAAAAGCAGGAAACTATAATGTGATTGTTATAACGAGTGATGATGCAGGCAACGAAACAGAATCAACATTTACGATCACAGTAGAAGATACGACAGCGCCTGATGTGGATCCGGTTGAAGACCAAACAACAGAAGTAAACACACCTATTAAAGATGTAACATTGAATGGTAAAGATAATAGCGGTCAACCAGTGACACATGAAGTATCAGGGCTACCAGAAGGTGTAACATATAATCCAGAAACAAATACCATTTCAGGTACACCAACAACGGTAGGTAGTTACAATGTAACGGTTGTTTCAACAGATGAATCAGGTAATACAACAGAAACGTCATTCACAATAACAGTAGAAGATACAACAGCGCCTGATGTGGATCCGGTTGAAGACCAAACAACAGAAGTAAACACACCTATTAAAGATGTAACATTGAATGGTAAAGATAATAGTGGAAAACCAGTGACTCATGAAGTGTCAGGATTACCAGAAGGTGTAACATATAATCCAGAAACAAATACCATTTCAGGCACACCGACAACAGTAGGAAGTTACGACGTAACAGTAATTTCAACAGATGAGTCTGGTAATACAACAGAAACGTCATTCACAATAACAGTAGAAGATACAACAGCACCTGATGTGGATCCAGTTGAAGACCAAACAACAGAAGTAAACACACCTATTAAAGATGTAACATTGAATGGTAAAGATAATAGCGGTCAACCAGTGACACATGAAGTATCAGGGCTACCAGAAGGTGTGACGTATGATCCAGAAACGAATACTATTTCAGGTACACCAACAATGGTAGGTAGTTACAATGTAACGGTTGTTTCAACAGATGAATCAGGTAATACAACAGAAACGTCATTCACAATAACAGTAGAAGATACAACAGCGCCTGATGTGGATCCGGTTGAAGACCAAACAACAGAAGTAAACACACCTATTAAAGATGTAACATTGAATGGTAAAGATAATAGTGGAAAACCAGTGACTCATGAAGTGTCAGGATTACCAGAAGGTGTAACATATAATCCAGAAACAAATACCATTTCAGGCACACCGACAACAGTAGGAAGTTACGACGTAACAGTAATTTCAACAGATGAGTCTGGTAATACAACAGAAACGTCATTCACAATAACAGTAGAAGATACAACAGCACCTGATGTGGATCCAGTTGAAGACCAAACAACAGAAGTAAACACACCTATTAAAGATGTAACATTGAATGGTAAAGATAATAGCGGTCAACCAGTGACACATGAAGTATCAGGGCTACCAGAAGGTGTGACGTATGATCCAGAAACGAATACTATTTCAGGTACACCAACAATGGTAGGTAGTTACAATGTAACGGTTGTTTCAACAGATGAATCAGGTAATACAACAGAAACGTCATTCACAATAACAGTAGAAGATACAACAGCGCCTGATGTGGATCCGGTTGAAGACCAAACAACAGAAGTAAACACACCTATTAAAGATGTAACATTGAATGGTCAAGATAATAGCGGTCAACCAGTGACACATGAAGTAAATGGCTTACCAGAAGGTGTGACGTATGATCCAGAAACGAATACCATTTCAGGCACACCGACAACAGTAGGAAGTTACGACGTAACAGTAATTTCAACAGATGAGTCTGGTAATACAACAGAAACAACATTCACGATAACAGTTGAAGATACATTACCACCAACGGTAGATCCAATTGAAGATCAAACAACAGAAGTGAACACACCTATTAAAGATGTAACGTTGAATGGTAAAGATAATAGTGGAAAACCAGTGACTCATGAAGTATCAGGGCTACCAGAAGGTGTGACGTATGATCCAGAAACGAATACAATTTCAGGTACACCAACAAAAGCAGGAAACTATAATGTGATTGTTATAACGAGTGATGATGCAGGCAACGAAACAGAATCAACATTTACGATCACAGTAGAAGATACGACAGCGCCTGATGTGGATCCGGTTGAAGACCAAACAACAGAAGTAAACACACCTATTAAAGATGTAACATTGAATGGTCAAGATAATAGCGGTCAACCAGTGACACATGAAGTAAATGGCTTACCAGAAGGTGTGACGTATGATCCAGAAACGAATACCATTTCAGGCACACCGACAACAGTAGGAAGTTACGACGTAACAGTAATTTCAACAGATGAGTCTGGTAATACAACAGAAACAACATTTACAATCACTGTTGAAGACACAACAGCACCTGATGTAGATCCAGTAGAAGACCAAACAACAGAAGTAAATACACCTATTAAAGATGTAACGTTGAATGGTAAAGATAATAGTGGAAAACCAGTGACTCATGAAGTATCAGGGCTACCAGAAGGTGTGACGTATGATCCAGAAACGAATACAATTTCAGGTACACCAACAAAAGCAGGAAACTATAATGTGATTGTTATAACGAGTGATGATGCAGGCAACGAAACAGAATCAACATTTACGATCACAGTAGAAGATACGACAGCGCCTGATGTGGATCCGGTTGAAGACCAAACAACAGAAGTAAACACACCTATTAAAGATGTAACATTGAATGGTCAAGATAATAGCGGTCAACCAGTGACACATGAAGTAAATGGCTTACCAGAAGGTGTGACGTATGATCCAGAAACGAATACCATTTCAGGCACACCGACAACAGTAGGAAGTTACGACGTAACAGTAATTTCAACAGATGAGTCTGGTAATACAACAGAAACAACATTTACAATCACTGTTGAAGACACAACAGCACCTGATGTAGATCCAGTAGAAGACCAAACAACAGAAGTAAATACACCTATTAAAGATGTAACGTTGAATGGTAAAGATAATAGTGGAAAACCAGTGACTCATGAAGTATCAGGGCTACCAGAAGGTGTGACGTATGATCCAGAAACGAATACAATTTCAGGTACACCAACAAAAGCAGGAAACTATAATGTGATTGTTATAACGAGTGATGATGCAGGCAACGAAACAGAATCAACATTTACGATCACAGTAGAAGATACGACAGCGCCTGATGTGGATCCGGTTGAAGACCAAACAACAGAAGTAAACACACCTATTAAAGATGTAACATTGAATGGTCAAGATAATAGCGGTCAACCAGTGACACATGAAGTAAATGGCTTACCAGAAGGTGTGACGTATGATCCAGAAACGAATACCATTTCAGGCACACCGACAACAGTAGGAAGTTACGACGTAACAGTAATTTCAACAGATGAGTCTGGTAATACAACAGAAACAACATTTACAATCACTGTTGAAGACACAACAGCACCTGATGTAGATCCAGTAGAAGACCAAACAACAGAAGTAAATACACCTATTAAAGATGTAACGTTGAATGGTAAAGATAATAGTGGAAAACCAGTGACTCATGAAGTATCAGGGCTACCAGAAGGTGTGACGTATGATCCAGAAACGAATACAATTTCAGGTACACCAACAAAAGCAGGAAACTATAATGTGATTGTTATAACGAGTGATGATGCAGGCAACGAAACAGAATCAACATTTACGATCACAGTAGAAGATACGACAGCGCCTGATGTGGATCCGGTTGAAGACCAAACAACAGAAGTAAACACACCTATTAAAGATGTAACATTGAATGGTCAAGATAATAGCGGTCAACCAGTGACACATGAAGTAAATGGCTTACCAGAAGGTGTGACGTATGATCCAGAAACGAATACCATTTCAGGCACACCGACAACAGTAGGAAGTTACGACGTAACAGTAATTTCAACAGATGAGTCTGGTAATACAACAGAAACAACATTTACAATCACTGTTGAAGACACAACAGCACCTGATGTAGATCCAGTAGAAGACCAAACAACAGAAGTAAATACACCAATCAAAGATGTAACATTGAATGGTAAAGATAATAGCGGTCAACCAGTGACACATGAAGTATCAGGGCTACCAGAAGGTGTGACGTATGATCCAGAAACGAATACTATTTCAGGTACACCAACAACGGTAGGTAGTTACAATGTAACGGTTGTTTCAACAGATGAATCAGGTAATACAACAGAAACGTCATTCACAATAACAGTAGAAGATACAACAGCGCCTGATGTGGATCCGGTTGAAGACCAAACAACAGAAGTAAACACACCTATTAAAGATGTAACATTGAATGGTAAAGATAATAGTGGAAAACCAGTGACTCATGAAGTGTCAGGATTACCAGAAGGTGTAACATATAATCCAGAAACAAATACCATTTCAGGCACACCGACAACAGTAGGAAGTTACGACGTAACAGTAATTTCAACAGATGAGTCTGGTAATACAACAGAAACGTCATTCACAATAACAGTAGAAGATACAACAGCACCTGATGTGGATCCAGTTGAAGACCAAACAACAGAAGTAAACACACCTATTAAAGATGTAACATTGAATGGTAAAGATAATAGCGGTCAACCAGTGACACATGAAGTATCAGGGCTACCAGAAGGTGTGACGTATGATCCAGAAACGAATACTATTTCAGGTACACCAACAATGGTAGGTAGTTACAATGTAACGGTTGTTTCAACAGATGAATCAGGTAATACAACAGAAACGTCATTCACAATAACAGTAGAAGATACAACAGCGCCTGATGTGGATCCGGTTGAAGACCAAACAACAGAAGTAAACACACCTATTAAAGATGTAACATTGAATGGTAAAGATAATAGTGGAAAACCAGTGACTCATGAAGTATCAGGGCTACCAGAAGGTGTGACGTATGACCCAGAAACGAATACTATTTCAGGTACACCAACAATGGTAGGTAGTTATGAAGTAACAGTAGTTTCAACAGATGAATCAGGTAATACAACAGAAACAACATTTACGATAACAGTTGAAGATACATTACCACCAACGGTAGATCCAATTGAAGATCAAACAACAGAAGTGAACACACCTATTAAAGATGTAACATTGAATGGTCAAGATAATAGTGGAAAGCCTGTCACACATGGAGTAAATGGCTTACCAGAAGGTGTGACGTATGATCCAGAAACGAATACTATTTCAGGTACACCAACAATGGTAGGTAGTTACAATGTAACGGTTGTTTCAACAGATGAATCAGGTAATACAACAGAAACAACATTCACAATAACAGTAGAAGATACAACAGCGCCTGATGTGGATCCGGTTGAAGACCAAACAACAGAAGTAAACACACCTATTAAAGATGTAACATTGAATGGTAAAGATAATAGTGGAAAACCAGTGACTCATGAAGTATCAGGGCTACCAGAAGGTGTGACGTATGACCCAGAAACGAATACTATTTCAGGTACACCAACAATGGTAGGTAGTTATGAAGTAACAGTAGTTTCAACAGATGAATCAGGTAATACAACAGAAACAACATTTACGATAACAGTTGAAGATACATTACCACCAACGGTAGATCCAATTGAAGATCAAACAACAGAAGTGAACACACCAATCAAAGATGTAACATTGAATGGTAAAGATAATAGCGGTCAACCAGTGACACATGAAGTAAATGGCTTACCAGAAGGTGTAACATATAATCCAGAAACAAATACAATCTCAGGCACACCGACAAAACCTGGTGAATACACTGTTACAGTTGTAACTAGAGATAGTGAAGGCAATGAAACAACGACAAAATTCGTTATAATTGTAAAAGATGATTCATCAAATGATGGTAACAATCCAGGCGATGATGAAGATGACGACAACTCAGGAGATAACGGAGACGATTCATCAAACGATGGAAACGACAACTCAGGAGATAATGGAGACGATTCAACAAACGGTGGAAACGACAACTCAGGAGATAATGGAGACGATTCAACAAACGGTGGAAACGACAACTCAGGAGATAATGGAAACAATTCATCAAATGATGGGAATGATTCTAAAGAATTGCCAGATACAGGTGAACAGGATAAAAACTTAACTTTATTTGCATCTGTTATTGCGTTATTTGGTGGAATTTTAACATTTAGAAGAAAGAAAAAAGATTCTAAGACCGATAAGTAAAATAGTTAGAATCTTAACTAAAAGATAAACATTTTTAAACACAAAAGGACTGATAAGAAAATTTGGCACTGCACCCTTACTAAGGGAGCTCAATAAAAACACTATTTTCTAGGCTGCTAATTTCCTATATTCTATAGGGGATAAGTAGCCTAGTTTTTGTTGAATTCTAACTTTATTATAGTTTTCAATGTAATTTTCGACAATATCTATTACAATGGTATTAGAGCTTCTAAGCTCACTGTTTAAGTAGAATGTTTCACACTTTAGAGAGGCATGAAAACATTCTATTGGGGCATTATCAGCTGGCGTTCCCTTACGGGACATGCTTCTGGTAATGCCTTTTTCTGTACATAGGGCATAGTATTCATAAGAAGTATACACACTTCCTTGATCACTATGTAATATAGTACCTGGTTCCAATTGAAGTTGTTTTAATGTCTCATTTACTAATTCTTGATTTTGTTTATTACCGATTTTATATGCCACAATTTCACCATTGTAAGCATCCATGATAGATGAAAGATACAACATTGTATTCCCGAAGGGTAAATAAGTGATATCTGTTAAAAGTACTTCTAAAGGTTTCTCTGCTTTGAAGTTTCTATTTAATAGATTATGTGTTTTATAATATGCATTCCCTGGTCTTTTCGATTTTTTCATTCGTACTTTACAATTTAAATTATGTTTTTGCATAATCCTTTGTACTTTTTTGTGATTAATTGGTTTATTATTTTTTCTATTTAACAAGGCAGTTATTTTTCTATAACCATATGTAAAACGATGTTTCTTACATAGTTCTATAATTTCTCGTTCATCCTCAGATATACTGAAATCTTTGTTTTTCCATCTGTAATAATTTGATTTTGGAATATCTAAAGTTTCTAAAATGACTTTCACTGTATATTTAGATTTCAATTCATTTACTAATTCAACAACTACCTCTGGGACCACTTCCTTTCCAATTCCTTGTACTTTTTTAAAATTTCATTTTCTACTTCTTTGCGCTTTAATTCAATTTTTAGCGTCTCAACAGTACTCAATTCTTCATTTCCTTTTCCGTAGGAATATTGTTTACCTACTTGTTGATTGAATCTATGTGTTTCCCCATTTCTATACCATTTCCACCACACTTTAACTTGAGATTCATTTTTAATATTTAAAGCATCCATTATTTCTCTTGTACTATATCCTTTAAGTTTCATTTCTACTACTTTATATTTTGTTTCAACTGAATATGCCACTCTTTTCATAGAAAAAACACCTCCGTATAAATTCATTTTAATATGAATTCAACGAAAGTGTTTTTATTTTACTCCCACATCATGGGGTTAGCGCAATTCAGACCTGCATATTAAGGAGGTTTTTATTATTGAAACAATAATCGTAAATGGTAAAAAACTTCCATGGTTAGAAGTTGAAAGAGGGTTTAATATACCCTCTTTTAATTTTGTTACTGAACGAGAAAAAATAAATGGAAGACCAGGAAGTGTTAAGAAGTCTAGACAATTAGATGAATACGAAATAGAAATACCAATACTTGTGAGAAACGATTATTTATCAGATGGTGGTATTAAAGACCATGACGAAATCTCACAAGAAATAATTAAATTTGTAAACTATGATGAACCCATCACTTTTCGTTTCAGTTCCCAAAGTTGGTATTGGAATGTACAAATAGATGGACCTATTGAAATACCTTTAAATACAGAAGGGCAAATCATACAATTTACCTTGAAAATTATTCTTACTGATCCTTATAAGTATTCAACAAATGAATATACAAACACTGCAATATCTGATGAAGTAGCAATAGTGAATAAAGGGACGGCTGATACACCAATTGTTATTGAAGCAAGGGCAATAAAAGATAGCACAAACTTTATGATTGCAAAAGGTAAAGATGGCGTAGCTGAAGATTATTTTATGATTGGTAAGTCGGAAGACGCCAATAAAGTAAATAAAGACGAAGAACCTATTTTATTTAATGATGAATTTCATACAGGTATTGGTAATTGGGCTTATGTTGCAGCGAACACGTCGTTTGGTAATAAATTAGACGGTGGGGATGCAAATGGGGGACGTTTTGGTGTTTCGGAATTAAAGGATAGTATTTATCCAAGTAACTATGGAACAACAATTTCAACGAATTGGCACGGTGCAGCGATATATAAATCACTTGGTAAAAGTTTAGGAGATTTAAGAGTGAAATTTAAAGTACTTGTAAGACATCATGCAGATACAGGTCCTGGCAAAGGATTTACTTATATATTAGATGAGAAAAATAGAACATTATTCAGTATTGGTTATGTTAATACTTCTACAAGTCGTAACTTTGGACAAATCATTGCATATGCTTATAACGAGCATGGTGAGGCACAACGTATTTATACAAGAGAAACGCCTTTTAAGTATTTGAAAATTGATAATATGCATGTGTTCATGACATTGGAACGTAAAGGTAATGAAATATATATCGAAACTTGTAAGTACGATTATGCTAAAGACAAAGGACGTAGAAAGCCTTTAGATAAGCATTCCAGAACTTATACAGATAGCGGTAACTTTTATCAACGCAAAGTACGCATCAGTCAAATGTATGTTGGTAAATCTGCTAAATATGAAAAGAGATTGTATGTCAATATATTAGGGTATTCCATTCAGGAATTATTGCCTAAACAATCGGATGTTACACCAATAGTGATACGTACAGGAGATTTAATTGTAATCGATACAGGACAAAATCTTGTCACGCTAAATGATGAGAGTGTTTTGAAAATGAAAGACTTCGGTTCAAATTATTTTAATATTGATAGTGGTTCGTCAGAATTAGTTATAGATCCACAAGGTAAGTTTGATACAAAAATTATATGGCGAGATAGATTCTTGTAGGGAGGAGGTGGAATTTTGATACATGTACTCAATTTCAATAGCGAAATTATAGATTTTATTAGCAAAGATGATTTGTCAGTTATTCGTGCGGAGTATACAAGAAGCAGAGAAGATAAGAGTGAAATGTTAAACCTCACAATATTATCAGAACGTGCAGAATATTTTAAAGAACGTAACAGAATTATTATTCAAGATAAGAATAATGCATATCGTGAATTTATTATTAATCGCGTAGAAGATGTAGAAGACTATATAGAGGTCGAGTGTGATGCTTCATACGTTGAAGATATAGGCAAAGCTAAGCCTATACCAGCTGGTCAATTCACTAAACTAACTGTAAACCAAGCTTTGTCTGAAACATTAAAAGATTCTGGTTGGGAAGTCGGATTGTGTGAGTATGGTGGCATTAAATCCATGTCATGGACTTCTGTTAGAACACCACACGAAATGATAGACCAATTAACCACAACTTATAAACTGGAACCGGATTATGAAATTGAAATTAAAAATAACGAAGTTGTAAGTCGTAAAGTAAATATGGTACAACCTAAACCTTTATTTGAAGGCAAGGAAATTATATACGGTAAAGACTTGATATCCATGAAAAGAACAGTTGATATGACAGAAGTTAAAACAGCTTTATTTGCTTTTGGTCCAGAAAAGGACGACGGAACAAGAATAAGTACTGTTGTAGTAGATGATGAGGCACAACAACAATTCAATTTACCAAAACGATACTTATGGGGTATTTACGAACCAGAATCAGATGACCAAGATATGACGCTTGAAAGACTTATCACTCTAACTAAAACAGAATTAAATAAACGTAAGTCATCAGCGCTTAGCTATGAAATTGAAGCTTTTGATTTAGAGAAAGAATACCCGCATGAAATTATAAGATTCGGGGATATCGTCCGAATCAAAAATTCAGATTACACGCCAAGTTTATATGCTGAAAGTGAAGTAGTAGGCTTTACGCATGAGCTTATATCTGATGAACTAACTTGGAATATTGGAAATATTGTCGAATATAAAGAAGATGATTTATTAAAGTATTTTAGAAGTCGAATGGAAGAAATTGAAAAGAAATTAACCAATAACATCAATAATTCAAATACAATTATTACTGATCGTATTGAAGAAGAAATCGATAAATTGCAACAAAAAATACACAAAGGCACAACACCACCCGACAATCCAGAAGAAGGACAGTTTTGGTATGATACATCAAATCCAAACGTTGCAGTATTACGTGAATTTGTTAATGGTAAATGGCAAAACGCGTCAGCACATGATGTCGAACAAATTGGTGGTATGACAAAAGAAGCAATCATATACAACGAAATAAATGGCACATACATTATTTTATCAGTACAACATGCAAAAATAACCAACGAGGTGTATGAGGCTTTAAATAGTGAATATTTAGTTGATGAAGATATAAGAGCTTGGTTAAACAATGAATTAGACACAGTTAACAGTTTATTTAATAACGCTAGAGATTTAATTGGAAGTATGACAATTGAAACAGCAACTATAGGTAAATTAATGGACGCGCAAAGTATGATTGTTCAATATCGAGCGCAAATATATGCGCTTAATGACGCGTTACTAAATGCTAGAATGGCTATTGATGAACGATTTAAATTGTTACAGGCTCAATATACAGAAGAAAAATTTAACGAGGCTATGCAAGGTGTAGCAACAGCGATAGGTGGAACGTTTAACGAAGATACAGGGCAATTAATAGCAGACATACCTAATAACGATATGTTAGAAGATTTACGCGCCACGCTTGAACAATCATTAAGTGATTTAACACAAGCAAACCAAGTTAAATTACAAGAGTTGCAAGATGGCATAACAGAAACTAATCAACGTATAACAAATACTAACGAGGAATTAAGCGCAGGTATTACGTCGGTAACTCGAAAAGTCGACGGTTTAAAAGTTGGCGGTAGGAATTTATTACAATCATTTAACGAAAGTGAAGCAGGTAAAATTTACCCTAATTTAACAAGCACTAAAGAATTTGATTTTTCTGGTTGGGCTACTGAATTATATAGTGCTAATTATCTTAAAAATGTTTTAGAAGAAGGAAAAACTTATACGCTTTCATATGAATTAGAAATAACGGAATTAGCAACGTCTGAAATGGTATACGGCAAAAGTCATGGACTACTATTCCATGTTGCAAGTGGTAATAGTAGCATGTCTATAGACACTCAACAACAACTTGAACGTGAATTAGGTAATAAAATGATAGTGAAACATACTTTCACTATCAATACTTTATATGAT
The DNA here is from genome assembly GCF_029024305.1 of Mammaliicoccus vitulinus. NCBI lineage: Bacteria > Bacillati > Bacillota > Bacilli > Caryophanales > Staphylococcaceae > Mammaliicoccus > Mammaliicoccus vitulinus. The sequence continues at coordinate 1,700,236 of NZ_CP118974.1, read as the reverse complement.
TATAGATTGATTGGATATTCTGGAAGATATACAGGAGACGGAACAGCTTATGGAGAACCTATTACTTTTAATAAAACGAAAATAACTAAATTAAAACTTGAAGAAGGTAACATAGCAACATCATGGACGGCCGCACCAGAAGATATTGAACAGCGAATAGCGTTAGCGCAACAAGACGCAACAAACGCAGCGCAAGCATACGCGGACGCACAAGATAACTTGAAAGCGATTGAAACAAAAGCATATGCGGACGGTGTAGTCGACGAAGAAGAAAAACGCGCAATAGCCGACGCGCAAGCTAAATTAGCACAAGCTAAAACTTATGCCGATCAAAAGGCAGCGGAGGCAAAAACTCACGCAGATAATGCAGTAGGCACTATAAGTACAACCGTTACAACACAAGCAGCAGACATAAAAATCTTGAAAGACGGCATTGCATTAAAGGCAAACAATACGGAAGTTACTAAGATATACGACCAGTATTTAACGCCGTTACAAACGCAAGTAGATGTGCAAAAGGCAACGCTTGATGTCTTACCTAGCCAAATAGCCGCAAAGGTATCACAAGCGCAGTATGACGCAGATATAAACAGCGTAGTTGGTCGATTAAACACATCAGATACTGAACGTGTTCAACTTGCCAATCAAATAGCCGATCGTGTGACGTTAAACGAATACCAAACAACTAAAAAGAAAATTGATAATTTAAGCGTTGGTACGCGTAACTTATTAAAAAATAGTAAAGAGCGTTCTGATTTGTTTGGTAGCACTACGCACCGAAGAATTGTATATGATTTAACTACGCCTTTAAAAATAGGTAGCGAGTATACTTTAATATTTGATATGGAGGTTACAAGTGGCGATAACTTCGGTAAAACGACAGTGTTACCTTATGAGCCTAGTGGTGGTTCTATTAACATCAATATTGATAATAGTACGCATAACAAACTTACCTTTACAGCTACAGCGCCGAGTACGTTATTCCTAATTTATTCAGCTACCAATTCAACGCCAGAAAATACAACAACAGAGGTAAAAGTAACTAATGCAATGTTAGTTGAAGGCAATACAATAGGGAATTATCACCAAGCACCCGAAGAAACAGATGAAAGATTATCAACCATGCAAACAAGCATTGAACAAAATGGTAAAGATATTGAATTAAAAGCTAGTGAAGAAGAATTTAATAAAACTAAACAAACCTTATCAAAGACAATATCAGAAATTTTAATGAACACGACTACAGGTGTCACACTCTCTTATGATGACAATGGGGACGTAATTGATTTAAATGTCGGACCAAGTGGTGTGAAAATAAATACCAATGTTTTTGAAATAAACGACGGTGACGTGATTGTTAAAGACGGCGTAACTACTATCAAAGACGCTTATATTGATAAATTATTTTCTAAACAAGCGACGATCAATTATTTAAACAGTGTTGATATTACTGCAAAACGTATTCAAGCTAAAGATAACAAGTCAGAAGTGAATATCGAAAATGGCACGATAACTATGAACAGAACTGACGGTTATAAATTAGATATGGGTATAAATGGTATTACAATGACTAATCCTAATGGGTCAACTAGATTTACAATGAATACAACTTTTGTACAATCGGCAGCTATAGGCACAACAAATGCAAATGTATATTTAGCTGCTCAACAAGGCTATGAAATACGTGCGGTTGATTTTACACAAATACCAAGTGATGGAGCGTGGGATAGTTATCGTTATGTACCGATTAGAGCAGATAGCTTTATAGGAGATAAATTAATGACTAACGCAGGTACTAATTTGTATTTAGGTACGGATAACGAAGTGCGAGCAACTGCGAGAGGTGGATATAACGGAACAGATACTGTTTATCGTAACGTTAGGGCATTAGGTTACTATGGTGACTTTATTGAAACGAACAGTGTAACTAGCGGTGTAAACATTTATATACGACCTGATTCAAACGCAGAAGTACGATTTACTGCAAAAGGTACAACCGATTCCTATGTAGATACTAGAGCAAAGAACATATATGGTAGTTCATTAATAACACGAGATACTGGTAATTTATATTTGGGTACTGATGACGGCGTAAGAATAACAGGACGGTCTTTATATAATGGAGGAAGTCCAATATGGCGTAATCTAGCAGCAAATGGATTGTACGCTAACTTTTTAGATATCAACCCTAATACCAGTGCCACAAATCTTTATTTAAGAGCAGATAATGAGGTGCGAATAACTAAAAGAAATACTACTGATAGCTATATTCCAATCCGAGCAGCAAGTGCTACATGGACGTCATCTGAAAGATATAAATACGACATTGAAGATTGGAATATTGATGTGTTAGATCATCTCGTTAATCGCATTAAATTATATAGTTATAAATTATATTCGGAACAAGATGACGAAAGCGATCGTATCAGACATGGCGTTATTTTAGAGAGAGAAACGCCAGACGAATGGAAAAATGGTGACGGTGTTGATTCGTATGAAATGACAGCATGGTCAATTAAAGCAATACAAGAATTGGCAAAAAAAGTGCAAATACTAGAGGCGAAATCGGAGGAAAAATAATGAACGAACAAAACAACATTCAAGCAAACCCTCAAATTGTTATCAACAATTTAGTACAGGAAAACGCAAGATTAATGCATGAAAATGCAGTTTTAAAAGCAATAGTGCAAGAACAAAATGAACAACAACAAACTGATAATCAAGCACCTACTCAAAGTGAGTAAGGTGTTTTTTATATAAAAAATTAAAGGAGTGTTTTAAATGGAAATGAATATTAAACAATATTTTTTAGTAGAGCGTGATAGTAATAGTCAAGAGTCTTGTTTGATCAAAAATTATGGTAATGGTTTTAATAGAGGTGGCACACCTCAATCTGCTCACAAGTTTTCAAGTGAGGAAGACGCAAAAACTTCATGTACAGTACAAAACACATTAGCAACTATCTTTGGTAATAATACATTCACTTATTACGTTGAAGAAACAATTACGCGTGTTAAAAAGCAAGATAATGGTACTGAACTTGCAGAAGAGACACAAGCATAAATCACAAGGCACTGATTAATTTCAGTGTCTTTTTATATAGATAAATAAATTAAGGAGGGTGTCGAGGTGATAGATGACCTAACTAATGAAGATTTACAAGACCCTACTAAACTTAGATTAGTAATCAAAGATGTAGATAGAAACTTGAGAAATCTCAAACGGAAATTAGATGAAATAGATAGAACTCTAAATGATGATGAAAAGGGTTTGAAAAATGTTTTGAAAGATGTCATTGATGATGTAGAAAAAATTGATGATAAGTTAGAAGAAATATTAGAATCGCAAAAGGACACCCGCAAGACAGTAAAAAATATACTCCTTTCTGGAAGCATAGGAACAGCCGTCACTTCAATTTTCGGCTTTGTGCTTAAACAGTTAGGCATATGGTAGGTGATTTAAATGAGAAAGTTAGGAACTGGAGAACAAATCGGTGCACTATATGGCGCTTATTTCTTTATAACACTTTATTATTCAGAAAATTTGTTTGGAGAGCCAAATTCAGATCTATATAGAGCGTTTTTACAAGTAATACCGAGTCAAAAAGCTTGGATGTTGTTTGGGTTATCCATCACGTTATTTTATGTGGTAAGTATGATTTGGCAACATCATATTGTCATCATGTTTGTGAACGTGTTAAGTGGTTTATTCTTCACACTTATAGCGGTAACATATTTATTTACTTATCCAAATATCGGATTGGCACTATATACATTAGTCGGTTTTAAGAATTTTCAATTTGTGTTTAGGGTGAGTAACGAACATGAAAAACATAAGACGGATAAATTAAAAATGAAAATGAAATCAAAAGGTAGTTTGAATGATTACGAGAAGGAGGATAACAATGAATAAAGATAAAACGAAACAGTTCATCGCATTAGTCGGTGGTTTTCTAGGTGCTTTATATCTAGCGTTAAACGCATCAGGTATAAGCGCTGAATGGATTAATCCACAAAAGGTTGACGCGTGGGTAAACGTGCTTAACACAGGCATACCAATCGCGTTAACGTTCTATGGCGTATATAAGAATACGTTTATTGTAACTGATAAAGCTAAGAAACAAGAAGAAATGTTGAAACAAAAAGGTATGAAATGAGAGTCGGCTAAATAGTCGGCTTTTTTAATACAATAAAAGGAGTGTTATTAATGACTGCGAAATTAACGAAGAATGAATTTGTGAAATTTTTAAACGGTACAATTGGGAAACAATATGACTTTGACGGTTGGTATGGTTTCCAATGTTTTGACTATGCTAATATAGGTTGGCAACAATTATTTGGTCATGGTTTAAAAGGCGACGGTGCTATCGATATACCATTCAATAAAGAGAATAAACAGTATTTCAAAAAAGAAGCTACTGTATATGAAAATACACCAGATTTTTTAGCACAACCAGGAGATATGGTTATATTTAACGCTAACTATGGTCAAGGTTATGGTCATGTCTCATGGGTAATTAATGCTACATTGAACACAATTACAGTATTGGAACAGAATTGGTTAGGCTATGGCTGGACTGACGGAATTGAACAAGGTGGCAAAGGTACTGAAACAGTTACTAAACGTAATCATACTTATGATACTAAGATGTGGTTTATCCGACCAAACTTCAAAACAGAAATTCATAAAACTGCAACTGCTAAAAAACCAAGTAAAACTAAAACCAAAACTTTAAAATACAATCGTGATGAAGTAACGGGTTATAAATTGCCTAAACGTGGTTATAAACCTAAAGGTGTAGTTATCCACAATGATGCTGGAAGTTTATCAGCTATGCAATATCTCGACAGTTTAGTAAACGCACCATTAAGTCGATTAGAGAACGGCATAGCGCATAGTTACATTAGTGGTAATACAGTATGGCAAGCACTCGCAGAAGGGCGTACAGCATGGCATACAGCTAATAATGATGGCAATACTAATTATTATGGCATTGAAGTATGTCAATCAATGTCAGCAAGTGATAAAGACTTCTTAGCAAGTGAACAATCAGCATTTCAAGAGGCAGCGAGAATGTTGAAGAAATGGGGACTGCCAGTCGATAGAAATACAGTTAGACTTCATAATGAGTTTGCGCCAACAGAATGCCCACATAGATCAATGAAATTACATGCTGGCTATGCGTCTAGCGATAGAGCGCCACAATCTGTTGTGAATAAAACTAAAGATTATTTCATTAGCCAAATTAAAGCATATTATAATGGCAATATACTGATAGGTACAACTGTTAAACTAAGTAAACCTAAACCAAGTAAACCAAATGTATCAACTGGCAAATGGCAGAAGAATCAATACGGTACATGGTGGATGAAAGAATCTGCAACATTCACTTGTGGCGGAAGTCCAATACTAGCGCGTGTAGGTTCACCATTCTTAACTGCACCAGAAGGTTATTGGTTTCAACCGAAAGGGTACACACCTTATGACGAAGTTTGTATTCAAGATGGTCATGTATGGATTGGTTACACATTCAAAGGTGTAAGATACTACTTGCCAGTAAGAACAGCTAAAGGTACGCCACCGAATCACATCGTCGGTGCAGCATGGGGGACTTTCTCATAAATATTAGACCTAAAAATTATTGAAAGAATAGTCTGATAATGATACGATGTTTATAGGCTAACTATGCTCACTAAAATTATCTCCATAATTTTACAACACTATTATTTACCCTAGCTTACTGGAATAGGCTAGGGTTATTTTTTGTATTATTTATGATAATATAGCGAAGAATACTAAAATGCGAGCGAGGTTTTTAAAGTTGAATAGAATCATAGTAGTAAGCTTAATAAGTTGTATAGCATTAGTTGGTTGTAATAGTAAAGAAAGTGTATTAGAAAAAGACTATATAAATATAGCACATAGAGGTGCAAGTGGCAGTACTCCAGAGCATACATATGCTGCATACGACAAAGCGATAAAACAAAAAGCTGATTATACAGAACTTGATTTACAAATGACTAAAGATAATAAACTAGTAGCGATGCATGATAGCAAAGTGGATAGAACTACAAACGGTACAGGAATGGTTAAAGATAAAACATTGAAAGATATAAAAAAACTCGATTCTGGATCATGGTTTGATAAGAAATATAAGGGTGAGAAAGTACCAGAATTAAATGACGTATTAAGCAAATATAAAAAGAAAACAAACTTCTATATTGAAACTAAAAAACCCGATATGTATCCGGGTATGGATGAAAAACTAATAAAAGATTTAGAAGATAACACTATCTTAAAAGAAAATGATTTAGATAATGGAAAACTAATCATTCAATCATTTTCTGAAACAAGTTTGAAAAATATACATAAATTAAATGAAAATATTCCGTTAATCCAGTTAGTAGACGATAAAGTAGTAAAAAGCTTAAACGATAAAGAATTAAAAAATTTATCCAAATACGCATATGGTTTGGGATTTAATAAAGAGGTTGTAAATAAAGATTTAGTAAAAAAATGTCATGAAAATGGGTTGAAAGTTCATGTCTTTACATTAAATAATCAAGATGAAGTTAAAGAAATGAAAGAGTTAGGTGTAGATGGAGCATTTAATAATAATCCGTAACAATCTCGTGCAAGTTCTAATCTTTAAAAATAATTTTAATGTAAAAATATATTTATAATGACTAAAGAAAAAAACCTACTTAGCGTATACTAGGTATGGTTATTTTTTATGCCTTTCACAAATTATATGTTATTATTCAGAAAGACATATTAAACACAATATGACGGCGACCCTACTTTTTATTAAGTGGGGTATTTTTATGTTTATGATAAAAAAGTAAGGGGTAATAAGTTAATGTCAAGATACCCCTGTTTTATAGATCTTGATGCATTTTCATGTATTAAACACCCTTAAGTGATTTTGGCACCTCGCTAAAAAGCGGGGTGTTATTATTTGATTAAATACTAAAAGTGTATTATTACTATATATAAGCACTTTTGTTATGCTTGAGTATCATATTAAACACCTGTTACCTTACCCTGTCACAATAGTGATGGGGTTATATTTTTGCCTATAATTAGTATCTACTAATAGTATCAACTCTTAATATGTGGTATAATATAAGTGTGTATTAGCAACTAATGTCCTTCCCTGATGTTAGTTGCACTTTTTATAAATTAACTCTTTCAACTTTATTGTGTAAAATGTATAATATTGTTAAATACACAATGAAAGAGGTTTGGGGAAATGGCAAATATATATTTAGCGAAATTAAATGTAAATGAAAAAATCCACAGTGTCTATAAAGGGGAAACTACAATAAAAACCTTTTTAGATCAACTGTATATAGACATTGATTCCAATCGAGTCATGGAAGATGAAATGTCTGGCGTAAGATATAAGATAGTAGACATTGAAAAAAATCCAAATGATTTTGTAATAAATGGAAAGTTTTTAAGAATTGAAAAAAGTAAAACTCAAAATACTTATGATGAGAAAAATGATGAATTAAAAGAACAAATAGTAGAAAGTCCAGCAGACTATATAGCTTTTTCATTTTTTGTACATAGGGAAATGATAGCATTTGTTCCAAAACAAGCATTCTCAAGACAACATTTCTTGAAAGTTTTTGCTGATTTTATTTATCTTTGTAGTCCTCAAATAGGTCGAGTTAATTTGCAAATAAAGTTAGATAATAAAGAATTAGATAAAAAATTTGCAGAAATAAATACTATGAAAAAGATATCAGTTGTGATAGTTCCTCCAAATTCAGATAAGGATTTATGGAAAGGACTTGAAAGTATATCAGAAGAATTAGAAGAAACTGAAGCGACAGAAATGGAGTTTTCTTTAAAAGCCAGTATCAGAAAACCATTAGTTAAATCATCAGAATTAGTAAAGGGACTATATAATTTTGTGAAAAGAGGATATGGTGAAATGGTTGCAGAAGGAAAAGGTATTGATGGCATGCCACTTGAAATAAATACTTTAAAAAACAAAGAATTAATAGAAAAACATAAAATACCCGAAAGTATAAAAAACTCTCCAAATGAAATCGCATCAGAAGTAATAGATAAAAATATTTTATAATGAAAAAAGAGGTGTTAAATTGAAAAATATAATGAATAAAATTTTTATTGAAACCTCTCCGAATATATACTTATTAAAAAGAATAAAAGAGTTGATTTGGTCAATCGAAGCATTAATATCATTGTTATTGTCTGCGATCACTATATTTATTATGTACTATTTTTTTCAATTAGATTCTATATTATATAAATCTGTGATTTCAGAGTTGATTTTAACTTTTATTGGTGGACTTATCACGATGATTGCTTTTTCTCTATCAGCACTAGCTTTAGTTTTATCGATTTTTAAAACCGAGGATATTGAACGTATATCAAAAGTAGGTATAGAAGAGTTTTCTAATAGTAACAAGAAATTAATTTTTAGCAAAGTAGAAATTTTTGCTATCTTAATTTATAGATTTTATGCATCAGGTATACTTAATTTGATTTCTATATTTTTATTGATTATAGGGTATTTTATTGTTAATTTACCAATAACTTTTTCTAATTTTGTTCTATATCCTTTAACCCTGGTAAGTGTATATATAGTCTATTTTAGTTTGATTTTTACAGTTCTATTAATACCTACTTGTATTAAGTTTAAGTTTATTGAATATATAGATACGAATGATAAAAAACAAAATCCCATATCATCTGATGATTCAGTCGATAATCAATAAGATAAATAACATAAAGAAACCCACCTTAATTGGTGGGCTTTTTTTTATATTAGTCCTTCACGTTCGACTTCATTCAATTTATGCATATTAACCATAAAGTCGTGTTCTCTAAATTTTCCATTCAGCTCATAACGAGGCCTATCAATTATACCCGAATACAGAAGAACATTTAGAATATCAGAAACATCTTTGTCATCATGTCCGTTTTGATAGACCCTGTCTTTTAATACTTGTGTACTCGTTATTTCTTCCTTGAAAATGGAATTAGTAATTACTTTTACAACTTCCTTATCATAATTGTGTATTTCTTGATTCATTTATATCCCCTCCATTATATTAATATTACTCTATCTCCACAATACAATCCATACTCAATATTACTTTCTCACCATTCTCTAATACTTCTAACTTATTACGTTCACTATCAAACTTGTTAATCTCACATTCAATTGTCTTATAATATCCGTTATCCCAATATTTAATCGTCGCTGGTGGATCATAAAATAACTTTTGTGCTAACACATCATTTAAATCACGTAGCGCTAATTCATCAAATACAGGCTTATCAACTTTGTTTTGATTTTCTTTATACTGCCTAATCGTTTCATACTGTTGTGGCATCGTTGCAAATGGCGCCCACTTAATCATCTTACGACCTTGCGGAATATTAGTATTCAAATACTCCTTAGGAATCTTACGATAGTCAGTTTCATACTTATATGGTTCGGGCATAGTAGGGTTAATGATTTTCATTTTTTACACCTCACGTATAATTAGTAGTTTCATTATACGAACGAGTGTTCTGTTTTGTAAAGGGGCTAAGCGAGAGGTCTTTTTTATGATGAAAATCATTTACTACACCAGGACTACACCAAATGTACATAAATATTGGTGTTATAGCGTTTAGGGAATCCCTCCCAGGACGCTAAATTACCAATATCCCGTTGTATCTCGTTATTCGTAACGATGGTACAACGGGATTTCTTTGTATAAAGAAATAGCTTGTTATATTTGAATTAGACCAAACTATTCTTAAACCTGATTAAAGCACCTACATTAAGTTGTGGGTGCTTTAATTTTAATATGTTAAATAAAGATAAAGAAATCGAAATTGGAAAGTTGCAACAAAAGATTAACTATATTGATGAACATGTGGGTATTATATTAAAGGATATATCATATAACTAAAATAAATACTTCTATTATTAAACTCTACTTAGTAGAAACTAGGTAGGGTTATTTTATGTTTATTGTATATAATATAGGGATAAAGCAAAACTACGTATATTCAGTAAAAAGGAGGATTAACTGATTATGTTTGATATAGTAATCTCTATTAGTTGCTTTTTAGTATCTATTTTATTGGCAATATATGTCGCATACTCTAAAAACTTAAAAATTATTGCATCAATCGATCATGAAAAGGTGCGACCAGAAAATAAAAATAAAATAGCGTATTTATTTTCAATTTGTTTAGTATTAGGAACTATTTTTATTATTTCAAGTGGATTGTTACACGACTATAATTTTTATTTATCGATTTTACTTTTTGTGGTTGGTTTTGCAATATTAGTTTTATTTTACATTATTTTCTTAAAATTGAATAAATGATTTATTTAGAACTTCATAATTTGCCTGTCACTTTGAGTGATGGGGTTTTATATATAAACTAATTTATATGAAGAGTTATAAAAAATATTAGGATACCAATTATATTAAGAATGGGAAAATGGATTTAGTTTTAAACTAAATGATGTTTATATAGTATTCTTTAAAGTAGAAGAAGAATATAAAGAACACGGTTATCACAGAAAAAGCATTGGATTGAATCATTTAGCTTTTGGTGTAAAAAATAAAGGTATATCTATACTATATAAAGATAAACACCTATATGCTAGGGGACCAGATAATGACGTATACTAGCCTATAATATTAATGTTTCAAGCTTGCAGGTGTCAACATATGTGCCAAGAGAATCATTCTCTGACACGTTGACCTTGTTCTTTTTTATATACTTCTAACAGATGAGAGTGAATTTCTAAAGTTATAGATATATTCCCATGTCCTAATCTTTTACTAATGTATTCTATTGGAATGGACTTACTTAATAAATAAGATGTATGTGTATGTCTTAATGCATATGGTGTAATAGAATCATCTTCAAAGCCAATTTTTCTACTGAACATGAATTTATGCAATTAGTTATTCAAACTGAAAAAGAATACCCTGAAATTTCATATGAAGATGAAATATTAAAACGGATTTGTTTGACGGATTTAGATTATTATCGTGAAGGTAAAAGTTTTTAATTTACCCCACCTAAATGAATAGATGGTTGTTCGATTCACGTTCTATCTTTTGCACAATTAAATTTAGAAGTATTACCTAATAACTATTCTTTTGATGTATCATTTGGGATAATAGGTATAGATGAAATAAAAACTTATACTTTACAATTTGAGTTAATAGATCCTGATGATAAAATTATGTTTAATACTACTGTAAAAATTGATAAGAAAAAGATGGATGAAGAGAATGGAGATAAAAAACACTTAAATGTCTTTGAAACTAATGCTCGCTTTAATAATTTGAGATTCGAAAAAGAGGGTATTCATTCTATTAAGTTAACTATTGAAGATAATACATCTAATGCATACTTTAATGTTATGAAAGGTAATCTAGAAAATGGCGAACGAAAAAATTAGTAGACTTGATAAATTTAAATTAGAAAATAGGGACGAAAGAATAACAAAAGATTTAAAAGAATTATCAAAGGCTAGTGGATTAGATTTTCATCAATATAGTGCAGGTAGTATAAGTTCAAATGAGGTGTTAAATATGAATGAATATATAAGTAGAAAAGAATTTGAACAGTTCGAGAAAAGAATCGACGATAAATTCGATAATCTAAACCATAAAATAGATGACCTACCTATGAAAATAGAAGATAAAATAAAACTTCAAATTTCTGAAATGAAGAACACACAAATGAAATGGTTTATTGGAACACTTATCGCTATTTTGGGGGTAGCAGGGAAAGTTTTTGGTTTTTATTAATAACAAAACCCACCTTAATTGTGTACTGCACCCCGAAAGTTAGAGTAAAAACCTAACATTCGGGGTGTTTTTATGTCCAAAACGTACTTAAGGCGTTAAAAGGTGCACTACTCAAAAACTGGAACTCATATTGTACCGTACGAAAAGGAGGATAAGTTATGAAACTATGGACTTATGTGGGAAAAAAGGTACGAATAGAATTGACGAATGGAAAACAATTTATTGGTGAAGTTACAGATTACGATGATGAAATAGTTAATAACAGTGGGGAACCTTCTATACATTTGGCTACTGGATTTCAATTATATGACTTCGATGAAAGCAAAATAAAGTCGATTGAAACTTTAGATTAAGCACCTAACCGAAAATTAATGGTTATGGCGCTATTTTTATACACTTTTTTAAGCTATTACAACAATGTAATGGCTATTTTTTATGTCCAAAACGTGCTGATGACTTTAAAAGCTTGTATGGAATATAGAGTCGACGGACTATAAATGGAGGTATATTTTATGGAAAAAAATAAACTTAAGCTTAATTTACAATTCTTTTCCAATCAAGAAGGAACAAACGAAAATACCAATGATAATAATGATTCTAAAGATGAACAAGACAAGCAAGAAGAAGTAACTTTTACACCAGAACAACAGAAAAAAGTTGATGAAATTATCGAACGTCGACTAGCAAAAGAAAAGAAAAATGCAGATAAAAGAGTGCAAGATGCAGTCGAAGAAGCCAAACGTTACGCCAAAATGAATAAAGACCAAAAAACAGAATGTGAGAATGAAAAGTTGTAGCAAGAATTAGCAGAGCTAAGAAAAGAAAAAGCATTAAACGAAATGAAAAATACTGAAAGAGTTGCATTTAATGATTCTGGAATAGTAGCAACTGACGAGTTGCTAGATTTGGTGGTAACTGCAGAGGCAGAAACGACAAAAGCAAATGTTGAATCATATACAGAATTAAGGATATAATTAACTAAATTAGGTATTAAAGGAAGTGTACCTGGTATATTAACTAATATAGGTTATATGGAAGTATCTTGTTCACTAAGTGTAGATCAAAAGTTTAAAAAGTAGGTTTTAAAAATGAAGAATATATTAAAAGGTATTGCTTACGTAGCGCTCATGTTTTTATTATTAACATTACTAAATATAATCGTTGATGATGAAATAGATTGGTCTAAGAACATAATCATTTCTATTTTTAGTTATCTTGCTTATCTTTTTTTTGAATGGGCATTTGATTCTAATTCGACTAAAAAATAATGATTATATATGTATTATTAGCAATGTTAACCACTCATATCAATGGGTGGTCTTTTTCATTTTATCCCCACAATCCTATCCGAATTCAAAGACATTTAAAGTGTCTAATGCGTGTCAAAATAGTCCGATTTATGATGAGCAGTTAAGTATTATTGCTTATTAATTTATTTATTCTTTTTGATTTTACTAATATGAATATCTCTTGATATCGCAATTAAAGGACGAATTAGCATTTGAAAACTGCCGATAACAAATAAAACAGTGCCAGCAAAAGTAGTAGATTCATTAAAGAATAGGAAACTACCAACTATAAAGAACATTGCAAGGATTATATCGTTAACTTGATATAGGAACTTATAAAATGTCACAACTTTTATATCAATATTGAAAATGTTGAATTCAAGTTCTTTTTTGTTATCTGTATACATTTTCCTCACCTCAAGCTCATGATAACAATGTGCCTATTAAATTCAAAGCAAACACAATATGAAATAAATGATTTAGTCTAAAACAATTAAAGGGAAATATGAACGAGGGTGGAGCAGGGTTGAGTGATCAGTTAAGAACTTTAAAGTTAATAAGCTATTTTGAACCTTTACATAAATACCAATAAATACAATTGTATATAAAAAATTTATATAATTTAGTGTTTTTAAGATTTATAATAAATACTATTGATATAAATGAATAAATGTAATAAAATGTATTTTCAAGTGCTACTTTAGAGTTAAAATACAATAAAATAAAGAGGTGAAAATGTATATAGCGTATTGAAAATGAACGTTCGACTAAAAAGTTAATCTAAGTTATTGCACTTGCACTTTAGTATAGTAATTAATATTAATGACAGGATTTTTTAGTTCCTATAGTTTTTAGTAATACAGTTTTGGATATTTATTATTTTGTTATGACGGATTTTTAATAAATCTAAATGATTATATTCTTTGAAAAAAATGGAGGATTACTGATGACATATATAAATTTTTGGAAGCAAATATTCGATTATAAAAGCAAATCTAGTTTTAAAGAACTTATCATAAGCATGGTTATGAATATTGTAATATTAGTTTTATTAATGGCACTTGGATTTATTGTTCCAATGTCTTGGGAGAACGCTGTTGTTAATATTTATTATATCGTTTTAGTGTTAATGATATTTCCAACGGTAGCTATGATCGTTAGGGTTATAAAAAACTATAAATAATATACAGAACACCCTATCCGAAATTTCAAATTTCGGATAGGGTGTTTTGTTTTTATATTGTTGTAGGTTCTCGTTGTATTGAATAATTCCAGTTACGTATGTCAGGCAGTGTTTTATTTTGTATGAAGCTATAAGTTTTAAATAAATGTTGTGTGATCGGTCCGGTCTTATGATTATTTATAATTAATGTATCACTTTTATATTTAACTTCACTTACTGGTGTTAGTGAATGTAAAGTATCTGTACAAAATATTTCTGTTAATGATCCTTCTTTGTAGCGCTCACTTATTTCTTCAATGCTTATTTTACGTTCTTCTATTTGATATCCGAGTTCTTTTGCGAGTTCTATTATTGACTGGCGTGTAACTCCTGGAACAATACTACCATTTAATTCAGGTGTTATGATTTGCTGATTGATGACGAAAAATACATTCATATTACCTATATCTTCTATATAGCTTCTATTGATTCCATCTAACCACAATACTTGATCATATCCTAGCTGTGTCGCCATTGACGTAGCTGCATATGTTGAGGCGTAATTGCCTCCATACTGAGTGTATCCCGCGCCTCCAGGAACGGATTTAACATAGTTATCTTCAACATAGACTTTAATAGGCTCTGGGATATGGCATTTTGTATTTGAAGTTAATGGTGATAAGAATGCTATAAACTCGTAAGTATCAGATTTACTAACGCCTAGCTTACTTTCGGATGCATACATAAATGTTCTAATGTAAATTGAATGATTATGATTTTCTTCAAATAGTTGTTGTTCTTGATTGAGTAATTGATTTAACCTTAATAATACACTTTCTACTTCTACTTCTGGCATTTCTATTCTTTTTAAAGAAAGGTTGAATTTTTCTAAATGTTCTTGAGGCTTAAATATATGTATTGAATGTTTAATAATATATGCTTTCATATCTTCGAATACTGTTTGTCCATAATGAAGGCATTGTGCACTTGGAGAAATTGTAATGGGCGCATAAGGTTTAATATGTGGTGAAGACCAACCTTTGGCTGAATCATATGACATGATTAACATTTTATTGCCAAACTGATGACCAAATGGGGATTCACCTTCATCTAATGTCTCAACCGCTGCTGATTTTCTTGAACTTTTGTTTTCCATGATAAATTGCCTCCTGTATGTATATTGGTAATGTGAAATATTATATCAGCTGTGTTGACCTAATTCAATATTTATTTTGAAAATTCTGAAAATAATTAAATGTGTATAATATTCACGATGATGATATACTTTTATTGTTGAAATAATATATTAGGAGGTGACAATCATGTTCATTACATTATTCTTTTTAATGTTGCTCATCATTAGTTATATTGTAGACTTTAGGCAATATAAGAACGTTTTTTTGCTTGGAATTTTTCTTGTAAGTTTATTTACCAGCATTGTTGTTGAAGTTTTAATTCCATTTTTAAATTTGCATATGAATATTAATTATCTTTTAATGTCAAATATCATTTATGCTTTAATTGTCATTGTCGTCATGCTCTTGTCACTTTTGAATATAAAGAAGAAGATTGCAAACGAAGGCAGGTTCGTCACGAACATGATTGTCTTAGGTTATGGCACATTTATTCTTATTAACTTTTTGATTATTATCTTTAAACCTCATATCTTAGTTGACGATTTAAATGGGCTTATCGTTATTGTCATTTCATGCTTGTTTTATTATTTGAATCTATTCTTCATCCTTCATAACTTATACTCTTGGATATTAAGTGGTGTAGCTAAAAGAAAAAAGGGTGACTTTATCATAGTTCTAGGTGCAGGTATCATTGGTGAAAAAGTGACACCGTTATTACAAGCGAGACTACACAAAGCTATTAAATTGAAAAAGAAAAGTTTAGATACAATGATTATCGTAAGTGGTGGGCAAGGACCCGATGAAATAATTAGTGAAGCGGAAGCAATGAGAAGATACTTAGTCGATCAAGGTATTCGAAATGAAGAGATTATAATGGAAGATGCGTCAACAAATACCGAAGAAAATTTAGTTTTTTCAATGAAGGTAATGGACGAGTATAAAAAAGGAGCAATTGCTACAATTGTGTCGAATCATTTTCATATATTGAGAGCGGCGTTTTTATCTAAAAAACTAAATATAAATGCAACTGTAACAGGTGGATCATCAAAGTCTTATTTTTATCCTAATGCATATATTAGAGAATATTTAGCAATTATGTACATGTTCAAGAAGACACATGCAACTGCAATCATTATGATGTTAGTTTTCGTAATTGCATATACTTTGCTGCGATCTTAATTAAAGATGCATTGTTTATCAAAAAAAGAATTTGGGACATAAATAACCATTCTCAAAATAAAAATTCTCTTCATTAGGTTATAGCCTAGTGAAGAGATTTTTTTAATTTCACGATTTTGAAAGCACTTTATAAGTGTCTTCTCTGCTTTTTATTTTTTAAGCTATTAATTATCTGGCGTCCAAATGACAATATCTTCGCCAGATTGGTTTTGCTGTTCTATATCTTGGAAACCATGCTTCAAGAAAAAGTCTTTAGATTGGTTACGAGCGATACATTTGATAGGTAACTTGAAACTCTTAGCATAATCTAATAACTGATTACCATATCCTCTGTCTTGGTAATCTTTAATTACTTCAAGTTTCCATAATATAAGGTAATCATTAAATTGTGGGAAGTAAGTTTTTTCGATTTCATCTTGTTTATATAAACACATTCGCGCTACTAACTTGTCCCCAACGTAAATACCATAAAATGGTGAATCTGAACTAGCATCTATCATTTTTCCTTTTAGTTCTTCAACCATATATAAACCTTCGTTACCGAAGTTACGGAATTGTTCAAATGCTTCTTCAGTCTTGTAATTAATTTGTAAATGTACTACTTTAGCCATGATAATCCCCCTTGCTCTTTTCTCAATTATACTTCATTTAGATAAAATTTTAAATTATAAGCCGTTAGATTGTTTTATTTAACTACAATCTTTATACTATTGGTAGTAATTAATTTTGAAGGAGAAAGACTCGTATGGACTGTAAGAAGACTGTAATTGATCAACAAAATAGCTTTATAGATAGATATACAAATCAAAGCGATGAAATTTTGGATTTTTATGAATATAAACCTGGAGAACAATCTGAATTTGAAAGACGTGCTAAATTAAATTCTAATGGTAGAGAAAAAGCATTGTCAGAAGTGATTCATAGTTATATGTCTGACTTAGAACTGACAGAAGCACAGCTTAAGAATATTGAGAATTTAAGAAATGGTCACAAAGTTATAATTGGTGGTCAACAAGCAGGTTTATTTACTGGGCCGCTTTATACTTTCCATAAAATTATTTCTATAATAATTTTAGCGAATGAACAAAGTGAAAAATTAAACACAACAGTTGTGCCAGTTTTTTGGATAGCAGGAGAGGATCATGATTTTGATGAAGTAAATCATACTTTTGCTTATGACCGTGTTTCTAGGCAGTTAAACAAAGTGAAATACAGCACTTTAGAACCTCCTGAAAAAAGCGTGTATCAGTATCAGTTCGATAAAGAACTTGTCATGGATGCTTTAAGCGATATGTTTAGTGCTATAGGGGAAACAAATCATTCAAAGGCTGTTAAAGAAATGGTTACGGATGCGATAGAAGCATCTGATTCATGGAGCGATATCTTTAAGGTTATGACGAATGAAGTGTTTAAAGAGCATGGTTTATTATTAATTGATGCGAGCTATTCAAAATTAAGAAAAATCGAGATACCATTATTTAAAGAAATAATCGAAAAACGTGAAGAGATAGATAATGCCTTCCGTAACACGCAAGATCAATTTGCTAATGTTATTAAAAAACGTATGATTTTAACAGATAGTAACGTACATTTGTTTTATGACTACAATCAGAAAAGACAATTGCTTATGTATGAAAATGAAAAATATTATTTAAGCAAAGATACGGATGTAACTTTTAGCAAAGATGAATTAATCAGTGTGTTGGAAAAACATCCTGAAAGATTTTCTAATAACGTTGTCACAAGACCTTTAATGGAAGAATATTTATTTAATACGTTAAGCTTTATTGGTGGCCCAAGTGAAATTATATATTGGGGCGAACTTAAAGAGGTATTTAAAACGTTAAATATTGAAATGCCTATCGTTACGCCGAGAATGCGTATTAGTTATCTTACTCAAGAAAGCAAGAAGTGTATAGATACTTACGAACTGGATTTAGATAACCTGTTGATAAACGGTATTAAAGATGACAAAGATAAGTTTATTAGAGAAAAAGCGTCTGATGAAGTATTGAGAGAAATTGAAGAAATAAAAGTAGTTCAATCAAGTTTCCATCAAAAGCTTATCAATCAAATTGGTGATAATTATCAAAACAGAAAATTGGTTGAAAAGAACAACCAGATTCATCAGCATCAATACCAGTATTTGATAGATAGATACTTGTTAAATGTAGAAAGAGAAAACGAAATTAGTATGAGACATTTTGAAATAGTGGAGAATACATTACATCCTCACCACGGACTACAAGAAAGAGTGTGGAATCCTATCCAATTAATGAATCAATTTGGGATTACTATGTTCAGTCCCTCCACTTATCCACCACTTCGTTACACTTTTGAACATATCACGCTTGAACTATAGTCAAATCAATGTTTAGCACCCAATTTACGAAATCGTAAATTGGGTGTTTTTTTAACTTTTTACACAAAGTTTAAGAAAACTTGCATAAATAGTGGAGGATTGTGGGGGAATGTGGTAAATTATAAATAAGGTGAGGTGAAATAAAATGTTCATGGGTGAATATCAACATCAATTGGATATAAAAGGTCGTATAATTGTGCCTTCTAAATTCAGATATGATTTGAACGAACGTTTTATTATCACTAGAGGCCTAGATAAATGCTTGTTTGGCTACACTCTTGAAGAGTGGGCGCGCATCGAAGAGAAACTCAAAACCTTACCCATTACAAAAAAAGATGCCCGTAAATTTATGAGAATGTTCTTCTCAGGTGCTATTGAAGTGGAGTTAGACAAACAAGGACGTATTAATATTCCTCAAAATTTAAGAAGTTACGCTAATTTAAGTAAAGAATGTACTGTAATTGGTGTTTCTAATAGAATTGAAATTTGGGATAGAGCTACGTGGAATGATTTTTATGATGAATCTGAAGACAATTTTGAGGACATTGCGGAAGATCTCATTGATTTTGATTTTTAGGAGTGAATTAAATGTTTCATCACGTATCCGTACTATTAAAAGAAACAGTAGACAAGCTAGATATTAAACCCGATGGTACATACGTTGATTGTACATTAGGTGGAGCTGGGCATAGTTTATACCTGGTTGAACAATTGAGTGACGAAGGTCGACTGATTGCAATCGATCAAGATGAAACAGCGCTAGAGCATGCTAAAGAGATTTTAAAAGATCACTTGCATAAAATAATTTTTGTACAAGACAACTTTAGAAATTTAGAACATATATTAGAAGAACTACATATTAGTGAAGTAGATGGCGTACTATATGACCTAGGCGTATCTAGTCCACAACTCGATACACCTGAACGAGGTTTTAGTTATCACTATGATGCTAAGTTAGATATGAGAATGGATCAATCACAATCATTATCTGCTTATGAAGTGATAAACGAATGGTCATATGAACAACTTGTGAGAATCTTTTTTAGATATGGTGAAGAGAAGTTTTCTAAACAAATAGCTAGAAAGATTGAAGCAAGAAGAGAACAAGTACCTATAGAAACGACTTTCGAATTAGTGGATTTAATTAAGCAAGGTATTCCAGCTGCTAAACGTAGAAAAGGTGGACATCCAGCAAAACGTGTCTTCCAAGCAGTGAGAATTGCAGTGAATGATGAGTTAGGTGCTTTTGAAACATCAATTGAAGCTGCGATACAACACGTGAAAGTTGGCGGAAGAATCTCGGTAATTACGTTCCATTCTTTAGAAGATCGTTTGTGTAAACAAGTCTTTCAAGAATATGAAAAAGGACCAGATGTACCAAGGGGATTACCGGTTATACCGGAAGAGTACAAGCCGAAATTGAAACGAGTAAATAGAAAACCAATTATTTCTGATGATCAAGAACTTGAGCAAAACAAACGAGCAAGAAGTGCGAAGTTAAGAGTAGCAGAAATTTTGAAGTAAGCAGAGGAGTGGCAATTGAATGGCAGTAGAAAGAATATATCCAAATTATAGACCTGATGAGTGGCAAGAGCCACAACTCGAACCGAAGAAGAAAAAAGTTACAAGGACCAAAGTTGTAGGTATATCTAGAATCGAAAAAGTCGTATACATATCATTAATAACTATGATTGCGTTGATAAGTATTTATATGCTATCTTTAAAAATGGATGCGTATAACAACAAGACTCAAATTGCAGAATTAGACAGTAAGATTGAACAACAACAAACAACTAATAGTGATTTGAAGACGGAATCTATGAAACAATCGTCATACGAGCGCATCTACGAAAAAGCTGAAGACTACGGTCTAAAGTTGAATAATGACAATGTAAAGGTAGTGCGTAGTGATGCCAAAAATTAAAATAAAGAAAAATAAAATAGGAGCAGTCCTCTTAGTAAGCTTTTTCGGACTGCTCTTTTTTATATTGGCTGTAAGATATTCATATTTAATGATCAGTGGACACTCTGCTGGTGAAGATTTAACTTACAGGGCCAGTGAAAAATATTTAAGACAATCAGTTGCAGAGCCAGAACGTGGAAAAATTTATGATAGAAATGGGAAAGTTTTAGCTGAAGATACAGATAGCTATAAATTAGTAGCAATTTTAGATAAAAAAATGAGTGAAGGTAGCGATAAGCCAAAGCATGTTAAAGATAAAGAAAAAACTGCTAAAGCGTTATCTAAAATCATTGATATGGATGAAAAAGATATATTAAGTAAACTTAAGACAAAAAAAGCCTTTCAAGTTGAGTTTGGACAAAAAGGTAAAGATTTAACATATAAACAAAAAACGCAAATTGAAAAATTAAAATTACCTGGACTTACATTTGAAACTGAGAAAAAAAGATTTTATCCTAATGGAAACTTTGCATCTCATCTTATTGGTCTGGCAGATAAAGACCAAGAAACAAATCAATTAAAAGGCGTTGCAGGTGCTGAAAAAGTGTTTGATAGTTATTTAAGTGGTAAAAAAGGTAAAAATTCATATAAACAAGATATATGGGGCATGCTCGTACCAAACAGTGAAAACAGTATTAAAGCTAAAAATGGTGATGATGTGCACTTGACTTTAGACTCTAATATTCAAGTATTCGTTGAAAATGCACTTAATGAAATGGATGATCGATATAAACCTAAAGACTTATTTGCTGTCGTAATGGATGCAAAGACTGGAGAAATATTAGGTTATAGTCAACGTCCAACATTTAATCCGGATACAAAAAAAGATTTTGGTAAAAAATGGGCGAACGATTTATATCAAAATACATATGAGCCAGGTTCTACATTTAAGACATATGGACTTGCTGCAGCAATTGAAGAAGGTAAGTTTGAACCTAAGAAAAAATTCAAATCTGGTCATAGAGAAATTGATGGATTTAAAATTTACGATTGGAACGATGATGGTTGGGGCAATATACCTATGACGACTGGGTTTACTTATTCAGCTAATACACTCATGATGAAATTACAAGATTTAGTTGGAGAAGATAAAGCGAAAGCTTATTATGAAAAGTTTGGTTTCGGTAAGAAAACAGGAGGCTTGTTCGATAGTGAAGCGCCAGGTAATATTGCGTTTGACAATGAACTTCAAAGAAAGACATCTGCATTCGGACAATCAACTACTGTAACACCAGTACAAATGTTGCAAGCTGAAACAGCAATATTAAATCAAGGTAATATGTTAGAACCTTATTATGTACAATCAATTCAAAATAAAGAAAATAATGAAACAATTAAAAAAGGCGATAAAAAAGTCGTCGGCAATCCAATTTCTAAAGATACTGCTCAAAAAACAATGGATGAATTAGATAAAGTCGTAAATAGTAAAGAAAGCCACGCAACAAATTACCAAATTGATGGCTATCGTGTAGCAGGTAAAACGGGTACTGCTCAAGTTCCAGATACTAAAAATGGTGGTTATGTTAATGGCGCAAACCCTTATTTTGTTAGTTTCATGGGTTACGCACCTGCAAAAGATCCAGAAGTAGTTGTTTATGCAGGTATGTCATTGGCACAAAAGCGTGACTTAGAAGCATATGAATACGGTGTTTCAAGAGGGTTTAATCCTATTATGGAAAACACATTGAAATATTTAGATGTTGAAGAAACTGAAGGAAAGACTAAGGATAAATCGTCAGAAGTTCCGGATGTTGTCAACATGAGTATTCAAAAAGCAACTGATGCAATTAAAGGTAAGAAATTAGAACCAATTGTCATCGGCAATGGTCAAAAAGTTAAAAAACAATTGCCTCTTAAAGGGAAAAATGTTCAAGACAAAGAAAGAATCTTGCTAGTCACTGACGGAGAAATGACGATGCCAGATACTCAGAAATGGACTAAACGTGATCTCTTGAAACTACAAGAAGCTACTGGAATCGATGTGGAAACAGAGGGTTCTGGTTATGTGTCTGAACAATCAATAGAAGGAAATCAAACGATTAAAGCTGGTACAAAAGTGAAATTCACACTTTCGAATAATCATCCAAATGGTGATGATTCTATAGGGCAAGTACCAGAAGAAGATGCTTCTAAAGATACAAAGGAAAGTAAAGATGATAGTAAAGAAGAGACATCTAGTGATTCATAAAATCACTAGATTCCCGATAAAAAAATAAAAGAAAAGGTGAACAATTATGAATTTTACGCTACCTGTCATTGCGTTTTTATTGACTTTGATACTCGTGCCAGTTTTAATTCCAACACTTAAAAAATTAAAGTTTGGTCAGAGTATAAGAGAAGAAGGACCAAAGAGTCATATGAAAAAAACAGGCACACCAACAATGGGTGGGTTAACATTTTTACTTTCAACTATTATTGTTACAATCATTGCATTATTTTATGTAGAACAAGTAGGTCCACTTATTCTATTGCTATTTGTAACAATTGGATTCGGTTTAATTGGTTTTATAGACGACTATATTATTGTCGTTAAAAAAAATAATCAAGGCTTAACAAGTAAACAAAAATTCTTCGCACAAATTGCGATCGCGATTATATTTTATATTGTGAGCGTTATTTTACCGAATTATGATTTTGAAACTGCAATCAATATACCATTTACCGATTGGTCATTACCTTTATCTATCTTTTACATAATATTTATTGTGTTCTGGCAAGTTGGATTCAGTAATGCTGTAAACTTAACAGATGGATTGGATGGCCTATCAACAGGTTTATCTATCATTGCATTTGGTTTTTATGCAGTTTTATCGTTTATCTTAGATAAACCAGAAATAGGTTTATTCTGTTTAGTCATGTTAGCAAGCTTGATTGGATTTTTAATTTATAATAAATATCCAGCGAAAGTATTTATGGGAGATACAGGAAGTTTAGCATTAGGTGGTATTTTTGCGACAATTTCAATTATGCTTAATCAAGAAATCACTTTGTTATTGATAGGTTTAGTATTTGTAATTGAAACATTGTCAGTAATGTTACAAGTTACATCATATAAACTTACAGGTAAGAGAATATTTAAAATGAGTCCATTGCATCATCACTTTGAACTAGTTGGTTGGAGTGAATGGAAGATTGTCTTAGTATTCTGGGCTACAGGTATCATTACAGGTGCAATTGGTTTATGGATTGGAGTAATGTGATATGAAGGAATATGATGTATTAAAAGGAAAAGATGTACTCATATTAGGTTTAGCTAAGAGTGGGTATGAAAGTGCGAAATTATGCCATAAACTAGGTGCAAATGTCACTGTGAATGATGGTAAAGATTTAACTTCTGATCCTCACGCGCTTGAATTGATTAACCAAGGTATTGACGTGATTAGCGGTGAGCATCCAATTAGTTTACTGGATAATAATCCGTTAGTGGTAAAGAATCCAGGTATTCCATATAGTATTCCTTTATTACAAGAAGCGCTTAATAAAGGGTTAGATATCATTACAGAAGTTGAATTGAGTTATTATATTTCTGAAGCACCTATTATCGGTATTACAGGAACGAACGGGAAAACAACTGTGACTTCTTTAATAGGGGACATGTTTGGAAATAGTAAAGTTAATGGACAAGTTTCTGGGAATATTGGTGTAGTTGCATCGAAAGTGGCACAAGAAGTTACAAAAGACGATTACCTCATTACCGAATTATCATCATTCCAACTTTTAGGAACGATTAATTACAGACCTCATATTGCAATTGTTACGAACATCTATTCTGCTCATTTAGATTATCACGGTAATTTGGAAGAGTATCAAAATGCTAAAAAGAATATTTTTAAAAATCAATCTGAAGATGATTATTTAATCTTTAATTATGAGCAAAGACATCTCATCAATAAAGATGACATAAAATCTAAAATTCTTTATTTCTCTACTCAACAACAAGTTGATGGTATTTATATAGAAGATGATTACGTCGTTTATAAAGGTGTCAGAATTATTCATACGAATGATATTGTTTTACCGGGTAAACATAATTTAGAAAATGTACTTGTAGCTGTTCTAGCTGCTTTATTATCTGGAGTAGATGTTAAATCGATTGTTCATACATTAACGACATTCTCTGGTATTAAGCATAGACTACAATATGTTGGTAATAATCGAGGAAATAAATATTATAATGACTCTAAAGCAACAAATACTTTAGCTACTCGATTTGCTTTGAGTGCCTTTAATTCTCCAATTATATGGTTGTGTGGAGGCTTGGATCGAGGTAATGATTTTGATGATTTGATACCTTATATGGACAATGTTCGATTGATGGTTACTTTTGGAGAAACAAAAACCAAGCTTAAAACATTAGGTGCAAGTCAAGGTAAAGAAGTTATACAAGCAAATGATGTAAAAGATGCTGTCGATAAGATACAAGATTATATCCAGTCAAATGATGTTGTATTATTATCGCCTGCATGTGCGAGTTGGGACCAATATGATACGTTTGAAGCGCGTGGTGAAGAATTCATCGAAAGTTTCCAAAAACATTTACCAACTTTTTAGAAATTGTATAAAAAGGAGTGACAACCGTGAATAAAAGTTCTGATAATAATGAGGATATATTGCAATTTGAAACGACTACTGAAGACGAACGTTTGAAAATTATAAGAAAAAAAAGAAAACGTAGACGTCAAATTCAATTAGGTGTATTCATAGGTGTTATACTCCTTGTCATTTTGATTGTTATTTATATGTTTACAGATATAAGTAAAGTTGATCAAGTTGATATTAAAGGTGAAGAAATCGTAGCAAAAAAAGATATTGAAAAAGCCTTGAATATTCAATCTGATTCTAGAATTTATAATTTGTCAAAAAGTGATATGACAACAAAAGTCGAAAAAATCGAAGGTGTTAAAAGTGTTAAAATTAAAAGACACTTCCCAAATGATTTAACCGTTGAAGTGAATGAGTATGAACCAATTGGTTTGATTAAAAGTAAAAAAGGATATACGCCTTTGTTAGAAAATGGATCAACTATGAAAAAGTTATCGACTGATTTACCAATTGATGTTCCTATTTTAAATGATTTTAGTTCGAAAAAATTAGAGAAATTGATTCCTGAATTAAAGAAAGTTAAGCCTAAAGTCAAAGCGATGATTTCAGAAGTGAATTATAAACCAGGTGAAAATAATGAAAATAGAATACAGTTGTTTATGACAGATAATGTCGAAGTTGTTGGAGATATTCAAACTTTCGCGAGCAAAATCAACTATTATCCGAGTATTTCTGATAAATTAGAAAGAGATAACTCTGGAGCGCTCAAAACACCTGGATTTGTAGATTTGCAAGTTGGCGTGACGTTTTTACCTTATGAATCAAAAGAACAACAAAAAGAACGTTCTGAAAAAGAGTCTGAACAAGACGAAAATGCTCAAACAGAACAAAAAAAATTAGACAAAGCGCTGCAAGATTTATCTAAAGAATTGGATAAATCAGGTGAAGAATCAAAATCATCTGAGAAATCGGAAGAATAAGTAAAAAAATCAATAAATAAACCTATAATTAGTTCACATTAAATCATCTATCATGTAAACTAATAATAGTGTAAATTTGATTATCATGTGTTAGAGGAGGTGCCTATCGATGGAGGAACATTATTATATCAGTTTAGATATAGGTTCATCGAGTGTAAAAGTAATAGTAGGAGAAAAGTTTCATAATGGCATTAACGTGATAGGTACAGGGCAAACGTATACGAATGGTATAAGAAATGGTTGTATTGATGATTTTGATATTGCTAAACAAGCAATTAAAGATACAATCAAAAAAGCAGCGATTGCTTCTGGTGTAGACATTAAAGAAGTATTTTTGAAAATGCCTATCGTGAATACAGAAATATACGACGAGAAATTTGAAATACCTTTTGAAGGAACAGAAACTGAAATAAATGGAAGTCATATTGAATCAGTATTAGACGGGATTAGAGATTTAAATGACGTTCCAGAAACTGAAGTGATCGGCGTATTTCCAATGAAATTTATTGTCGATGATTTGCATGAAGTATCTGACCCTAAAGAAATGGTAGCAACTCAATCATTAAAAGTAGAGGCAGGCGTTATTGCAACATCAAAATCACTTTTAATCAATATAATTAAATGTGTTGAATCATGTGGAGTAGATGTTTTAGAAGTATTTTCAGATGCTTATAATTATCAATCTATACTATCGCCAACTGAAGTAGAACTAGGTGCTTGTGTAATTGATATAGGTGAAGATTTAACTCAAGTAGGTTTTTATGAAAGAGGAA
Organism: Mammaliicoccus vitulinus; assembly: GCF_029024305.1. Classification (NCBI taxonomy): domain Bacteria; kingdom Bacillati; phylum Bacillota; class Bacilli; order Caryophanales; family Staphylococcaceae; genus Mammaliicoccus; species Mammaliicoccus vitulinus. Next base: position 1,673,040 of record NZ_CP118974.1, on the reverse strand, counting down.
ATCTTGTTGATGCTGATACGATTGAGATGGCAGGTAGAAGTATTACAACAGATATCGCAAAATCGTTAAATACTACATATGACAACGCTGAGAAGATTAAACAACAATATGGACATGCATTTTATGATTCTGCATCAGACCAAGATGTTTTTAGCGTTGAGCAAGTCAATGAAGATGGTCACGCACAATTTACTCAAAAAGAGCTTAGTGAAATTATCGAATCTAGAGTAGAAGAAATATTCTTTGAAATATTCGATTTACTACAAGACATGGGTATAACTAATGTTAATGGTGGATTTATTGTGACTGGAGGTACTTCAAACCTACTTGGAATTAAAGAACTATTACAAGATATGGTCAATGAAAAAGTACGTGTACATACACCGTCACAAATGGGTATACGTAAACCTGAATTTACTTCTAGTATATCTACAATATCTAGTGGAATAAACTTTGATGAGCTACTAGATTATGTTACAATGAATAATTATGATATCGATAATGTTGAAGAAGAAACATACGAAGATGTAAATCAAGAAACTAAAGCTAAACCATATGAACAATGGTTTAAGAAAAAAACAAACAAAGACAAAAATAATGACGCAAAAGCTTCAAATTCTGGTACAGACAATTACTCCGAAGCTGATTATGATTCGGATAGTCAAGAAGAGAAGCCTAGTGTATTCAAAAAATTAATGAAATCGTTATTTGATTGATGGGTCATAAAGATTAGGAGGATAATAAATGTTAGAATTTGAGCAAGGGTTTAATCATTTAGCTACTTTAAAAGTAATTGGTGTTGGTGGCGGAGGTAATAACGCTGTTAACCGTATGATAGATCACGGTATGAATAATGTAGAATTTATTTCTATTAATACAGATGGTCAAGCTTTAAATTTATCAAAAGCTTCATCTAAAATTCAAATTGGTGAAAAATTAACGCGTGGACTTGGCGCAGGAGCTAACCCAGAAATCGGGAAAAAAGCTGCTGAAGAATCACGTGAACAAATAGAAGATGCGATCCAAGGTGCTGATATGGTATTCGTTACTGCTGGTATGGGTGGCGGAACTGGTACAGGTGCGGCACCTGTAGTTGCTAAAATCGCTAAAGAAATGGGCGCTTTAACAGTTGGTGTTGTAACACGTCCATTTAGCTTTGAAGGTCGTAAACGTCAAACTCAAGCTGCTGCTGGTGTAGAATCTATGAAAGCTGCAGTAGATACGCTAATCGTTATACCAAATGACCGCTTATTAGATATCGTTGATAAATCAACGCCTATGATGGAAGCGTTCAAAGAAGCAGATAACGTATTACGCCAAGGTGTACAAGGTATCTCAGATTTAATCGCTGTATCTGGTGAAGTTAACTTAGACTTTGCAGATGTTAAGACAATTATGTCTAACCAAGGTTCAGCATTAATGGGTATCGGTGTATCTTCAGGTGAAAACAGAGCAATCGAAGCTGCTAAAAAAGCAATTTCTTCACCGTTATTAGAAACATCTATAGTCGGTGCTCAAGGTGTCTTAATGAACATTACTGGTGGAGAGTCATTATCACTATTTGAAGCTCAAGAAGCAGCAGATATTGTACAAGACGCAGCAGATGAAGATGTGAATATGATATTTGGTACAGTTATTAACCCAGAATTACAAGACGAATTAGTCGTTACTGTAATTGCTACTGGTTTCAATGACAAACCTTCTAGTGCTCGCAAACCTCAAACTGGTGGAGCATTTGGTGGAACTACAGAAGAACCTACTTCTAAAAGAGAAGAAGGGGAATCACTAGGTAGAACAGCTTCATTTGAAAATAAATCAGCAAATGAATCAACTGATGATAGTGATATCCCAAGTTTCATTCGAAATAGAGAAGATAGACGTTCTAGACGCTCTAGACGATAAATGAACTTAAAAAGTCATCAGGCTAAGTCCTGATGACTTTTTTTGTTAGGAGAGATGAAATGAAAGAGATATTTAGTCAGCATAAACATTATTTGGCATATGACATCGATGACAGATCTGATATAACGCTTGGCATAACAACACGTCGAGATGGTTATAGTTTATATCCGAAGAATGCGTTCAATATGGCACGTTATATAGATGACAATCCAGAAAATGTTACAAAACACCAAAGCATATTAGCTGATGAAATTGATTTCAGTCGTGAAAATTGGGTCTTTCCAATTCAAACACATGAAAACAAAGTGCAAGAAGTATTTTCAACAGATAAAGGTAAAAACATTAATGAATTAACAAATGAACTGCATGGTATTGATGGACTATATACTTATGAATCTGATTTACTATTAACAATGTGTTTTGCTGATTGTGTGCCTATTTATTTGTATGATATTAAAAATGAGTATGTTGGTATTTGTCACGCTGGTTGGAGAGGGACTTATTCTGAAATATTAAAAGAAATGATTGCTAAATTTAAGGGAGATAAATCCGATTTAAGAATCGTTATCGGCCCATCTACTTCTAATAGTTATGAAATAAATGAAGATATTTATAATAAATTCACAACTTTGCCTATAGACGCTCATTTATATACAGAACAAAGAGGTTATGATAAATACGGTATTGATTTAAAACTTGCTAACGAGTTGTTAGCTATTCATTACGGCATCAGTCCGAAGCATATTGTTAAAACGAGTCATTGTACTGCAAGTGAAACAGATTTATTCTTTTCATATAGGGTAGAAAAAGGTAAGACCGGTAGAATGTTAGCATTTATTGGCAGAAAGTAGGTAAAACTTTGAAATCAGTAAAAGAAAATTTGATCGATATAAATTCACAAATTTGTAATAGTAGTAAAGAATCAGCATTCGAAACGACACCTCAAGTGATTGTTGTGACAAAATATGTTACAATAGACCGAGCTATAGAAGCTTATCAAGCTGGATTGAAAAATTTTGGTGAGAATAGAATAGAAGGTTTCTTAGAGAAGAAAAAACATCTACCTGATGATGCTGTAATGCACTTTATTGGTTCATTACAAACAAGAAAAGTTAAAGAAATAATCAATGAAATTGATTATTTACATGCGTTAGATAGAATAAAATTAGCTAAAGAAATTGATAAACGTGCTAATCATGTTGTAAAATGTTTTGTTCAAGTGAATGTTTCTGGTGAAGAATCTAAGCATGGTATTTCACCTGAAGAAGTGATTCCATTTATTAAAGAACTTGAAACTTTTAAACATATTGAGATAGTTGGTTTAATGACTATGGCACCTTTGACTGAAGATAAATCAAAATTAAGACAATATTTTAATCAACTAAGAACAATAAAAGATAAAGTGCAGTTATTAAATTTAGCATATGCGCCATGTACAGAATTATCCATGGGTATGAGCAATGATTTTAACGAAGCAATTTTAGAAGGTGCTTCATACGTAAGAATTGGGACTAAATTAGTTGGTGAATAGGAGTGTAAATTATGGCAATTAAAGATGTATTTAAAGGTTTCTTCGTAGTTGATGAAGAAGAAGAAGTTTACGAAGAACCCGAGAGAGAACAAAGCAAAACACCACAACAAGAACCATCAACTCAAGACAAAAAAACGAATCAACAATCTATTCAAAGTATACCTACACAAAAAACAAATACAACAAGATATCAATCACAGCGTTCACGTGATTTTAAAAAACCTGAAAGGAAAGAGGCCATGACTGAAAAACGTACAAATTCATCTCAAACGAATGTGGTTAGCATGAGTGGTAATATGGATTTTGCGCAAAGTTCTAAAATGTGCTTATTTGAACCGAGAGTGTTTTCTGATACACAAGATATCGCTGATGAGTTAAAAAACAGAAGAACGACATTAGTAAATTTACAGCGCATTGATAAAGTATCTGCTAAAAGAATTATAGATTTCTTAAGTGGTACTGTTTATGCTATAGGTGGCGACATTAGAAGAGTTGGTACTGATATTTTCTTATGTACACCTGATAACGTTGAAGTAGCAGGATCTATAACTGAACAATTAGAGCAAGTTGAACCTTATCAAGAATAGAGGAAATAAGATATGGATAGTGGATTATTAAGTACAATTTTAGGATTTGTATTATTTATAGTTAAAATTTATCAATATGGTATGATCGTTTATTTCCTTACATCTTGGTTGCCAGGCGTTAGAGAAGGCGCATTAGGACAATTTTTAGGAAAAATATATGAACCGTTTTTAGAACCATTCAGAAAAATCATTCCACCTTTAGGTATGTTAGACATATCTTCAATAGTGGCATTTATTACTTTGAGTTTATTCTATGTCGGTTTAATCAATATATTTAATATGATTGTGCCTGTAGTACCTATTTTATAAATGAACAATGAATGACAGTAGGGTGAGACGAAATGTCACATCCTATTTTTTATATAATTAGAGGTGTAAAAATGGATATATATCAACACTTTAGAAAAGAAGAAAAAGAAGAAATTGATTTATTTTTAAATAAATGTGAAATTGCCGAAAGAAATTACCAACATGTATTAACAGATTTTTTAGACCCTAGAGAACAATATATTTTGCAAACGATCGTTGGAGGATTTGACGAGCTGAACGTACATTATTTTGGCGGGGATGATAAATTAGAAAGAAAACGTGCAATCATTGCGCCAGATTATTTTGTTCCAACAGAAGAAGATTATGAAATTGTTCTGATTGAACTTACATATCCTTCTAAGTTTGTTAAACTGACGCACAGAAATGTTTTAGGAACGATTATGTCTCTTGGGATAGATAGAAACCAACTTGGCGATATTATTGTCAATGATCGCATACAGTTTGTTTTGACAAAAAGATTTGAATCATATATTATGATGGAATTAACAAAGATTAAAGGCGCTGGAATCAAATTGAGTTCTATTCCATTCGGAAATATGATACAATCAAGTGAGAATTGGATTACTCATGATATAACAGTTAGCACGATGAGACTTGATGTAATCATTAAACATATTACAAATACAAGTAGAACGATAAGTAAAAAGCTTATCGAAGGTAAACGTGTTAAAGTGAATCATAGAGAAATTGAATCAGTAGACTTTACAGTCGAAGAGAATGACTTATTATCTATTAAAGGATACGGTCGAGCTTTGATCATAGCAAACAATGGAGAGTCTAAAAAAGGCAAGATAAGAATAACTTATCGAACTTTGTTTAAATAGTGCTGAGGAGGAAAACTTATGGCATTTACCCCTGAAGAAATCAAACAAAAAGAATTCAGTAGAGTCCATAAAGGATTAGATGAAACAGAAGTACGTGAATACTTACAGACTTTAAGTAATGAAATTGAAAAGTTAAAAGCTGATAAAGAACAATTACAAACTTTAATAAATGATAAAGATGAAAATATCAACCGTTTTAAAGCGGTTGAAAATACAATATCTGAAGCGTTATTACAAGCACAAAAAGCAGGCGAAGAAACAAAGCATACGGCTATTTTGAGAGCAGATGCTATTGTTAAAGAAGCAGAAGGTCGTTCTGATCAAATCATTAACGATGCACTTCAAAAAGCGCGTCATATCAGTTTCCAAACTGAAGATATGAAACGTCAATCTAAAGTATTCCGCTCTCGTTTCCGCATGTTAGTAGAAGCGCAATTAGATTTATTGAAAAATGAAGATTGGGATTATTTACTGAATTATGATGTCGATCAACAAAAAGTTACTGAAGAAAATATTGACATTTTGAATAAAGAAGAAGAAAATAATCAAGAACAGATAAATAATCAATCAGTTAAAAGTGAAGAGGACACGTCTAAAGAATAATGAATTGCTAAGCGAATTAGGGATAGTGAGAGCCTAATGAATTCAAAGCTTTAGGTATCACCTGTTTACAAAATGATATATTGTTGATGAGTGAACTCTAAGTTGAGTTAATGAGGGTGGTACCGCGATTAAAGTCGTCCCTATTATTTCAACTTAGAGTTTTTTATTTTAATTTAAATGATGAAGGAGATTAAGACTTATGGATTACAAAGATACGTTACTAATGCCTAAAACAAGTTTTCCAATGAGAGGTGGTTTGCCAAACAAAGAACCACAAATTCAAGAAGAGTGGAAAGAGAAAGACCTATTTAATAAAATTTTAGAGAAAAATAAAGGGAATACACCATTTATTCTTCATGATGGACCACCATATGCAAATGGTAATTTACATATGGGACATGCCTTAAATAAAATTTTGAAAGACATCATCGTTAGACAAAAATCAATGTCTGGTTATTATGCACCATACGTTCCTGGTTGGGATACACACGGTTTACCAATTGAGCAAGCTTTAACGAACAAAGGTGTTAAAAGAAAAGAAATGTCTATAGCGGAGTTCCGTGAAAAATGTAAAGAGTTTGCATTAGAGCAAATTGAATTACAAAAAGCAGACTTCAGACGTTTAGGTGTTAATGGTGATTGGGATAACCCATACATTACTTTGAAACCTGAATTCGAAGCAGCTCAAATTAGAGTGTTTGGTGAAATGGCTGCCAAAGGATTAATCTATAAAGGGAAAAAACCAGTATATTGGTCTCCTTCAAGTGAATCTTCATTAGCAGAAGCAGAAATTGAATATCAAGATAAAAAATCTCCTTCAATATATGTAGCATTTAATGTAGTCGATGGTAAAGGAATCGTTGATGAAGATGCAGCGTTTGTTATTTGGACAACTACACCTTGGACAATTCCATCTAACGTTGCAATTGCTGTAAATCCAACATTAAATTATGTTCAAGTAAACGTTGAAGGTAAAAAATATGTTGTTGCAGAAGCTTTATTAGATACAGTTTGTGAAGCGTTAGAATGGAATAAAGAAACAATCGTCAGAGAGAAAGAATTTAGTGGTTCTGAATTAGAATATGTAACAGCGCAACATCCATTTATCGATAGAACATCATTATTAATTCTAGGTGACCATGTTACAACTGATGCTGGTACAGGATGTGTTCACACAGCACCTGGACATGGTGAAGATGACTATGTTGTAGGACAAAAGTATGGTTTAGACGTTATTAGTCCTATTGATGACAAAGGTGTATTCACTGAAGAAGCTGGTGAATTCGAAGGACAATTTTACGATAAAGCAAACAAAACTATTACTGAAAAATTAGATGAAGTTGGCGCACTATTAAAACTTTCATTCTTTAAACATGCATACCCTCATGACTGGCGTACTAAAAAACCAGTCATCTTTAGAGCAACAGAACAATGGTTTGCATCTATCAGCAAAGTAAGACAAGACATTTTAGATGCAATTGATGATACGAAGTTCAAAATTGATTGGGGTAAAACGAGATTATATAACATGATTAGAGATAGAGGAGAATGGGTTATCTCACGTCAAAGAGTATGGGGTGTACCATTGCCAGTATTCTATGCTGAAAATGGCGATATCATCATGACAGACGAAACAATTAATCATGTTGCAAATCTATTTGAAGAGCATGGTTCAAACATTTGGTTTGAAAGAGATGCAAAAGATTTATTACCTGAAGGATTTACACACGAAGGTAGTCCAAATGGAGTATTCACTAAAGAAACAGATATTATGGACGTTTGGTTTGATTCAGGATCAACACATAGAGGTGTTCTAGAAACACGTCCTGAATTATCATACCCAGCAGATATTTATTTAGAAGGTAGTGACCAATATAGAGGTTGGTTCAACTCTTCAATTACAACATCTGTAGCAACTAAAGGTATCTCTCCATATAAAATGTTACTATCACATGGTTTCGTTATGGATGGAGAAGGTAAGAAAATGAGTAAATCTTTAGGTAACGTTATCGTGCCAGATAAAATTGTTAAGCAAATGGGTGCCGATATTGCTAGATTATGGGTAAGTAGTGTAGATTACTTAGCAGACGTACGTATCTCAAATGACATCTTAAAACAAACTTCTGACGTATATCGTAAAATTAGAAATACGTTCCGTTTCTTACTAGGTAATGTGAGTGATTTCAATCCTGCTACAGATAGCGTTAAATATGAAGACATGCTTGAAATTGATCAATATATGCATAACAGATTAAATCAATTTATTGGTAGAACGTTATCTCATTATGAAGCATTTGATTACTTAGATATTTACCAAGATATTCAAAACTTTATTAACGTAGAATTAAGTAACTTCTACTTAGATTATGGTAAAGATATTTTATATATCGAAGAAGTTGATTCATTGAAACGTCGTAGTATGCAAACCGTGTTAAACGAAACATTAGTGAAGTTAACTAAAGTGTTAGCACCTATTATTCCACATACTGCTGATGAGACTTGGGGACACATTCCACACGTAGAAGAAGAAAGTGTTCATTTAACGAATATGCCTAATCCACATGAAGTTGATATTGAATTAGTTGAAAAATGGTCTAAACTTATGAAAGTAAGAGATGATGTGAACAGAGCTTTAGAAGTTGCGCGTAACGAAAAAGTTATTGGTAAATCATTAGAAGCGCATATCACACTTTCAAATTCAGAAGACTTTAATACTGTAGAATTCTTAAGTCAGTTCCAAGACTTACAACAACTATTTATCGTATCAAAAGTTGATGTAGTTGATGAATTAACAGACGGTGAAGCTTACGAATATGTTAAAGTAAAAGTTGAACATGCTGACGGAGAAAAATGTCAACGTTGTTGGAATTACTCAGATGAATTAGGTTCAGTTGGTGAACTTGATCATCTATGCCCACGTTGTCAATCAGTTGTTAAAACATTAGTATAAGAATTCAGAAAAGCACAAATCAAAATGAGTTGATTTGTGCTTTTCATTGTTTATGAAATTAACATTCCAGTCGTATTATGTGGTAAAATAATCAAGATTGGAGTGAAATATAGATGCGTAAAGGTTACAATATACCGATATGGAGTACTTTTATTATATTATTAATAGCAATTGATCAATTTACTAAGCTTTTAATTGTTAAATCATTAGAAGTTGGTGACTCTATAAAAGTAATCAGTAATGCTATATATATAACGTCTCATAGAAACCAAGGTGCTGCTTGGGGGATTTTACAAGGAAAAATGTGGTTGTTTTATATCGTTACTGTTGTTGTACTTGTTATTTTATTTATGTTCTTTAAAAATGAAGGATATGGTCAACCTGTTATACAACTTGGTTTAAGTTTATTAATTGCAGGATCTATTGGTAATTTTATAGACCGTTTATTTAGAGGCGAAGTTGTTGATTTTATTGATACATATATCTTTAGTTATAATTTTCCGATATTTAATGTAGCAGATGCTGCTTTAACAATAGGCGTAATTGTACTAATCATTGTGATTTTATTTGAAGGTAAGGAGGAAAAAGCTTGAATACATTTGAATTTAAGATTGAAAAAGATAGTGAAAAAGGCGTTAGAATAGATAAGTTATTACCTGAATTAAACCCAGATTGGTCTAGGAACCAAATTCAAGACTGGATTAGATTAGGTTTAGTTGAAGTAAATGGCAGTGTTATTAAAGCTAACTACAAAACAAAATTAAACGACGTAATCGTTGCTACTGAGAAAGTCATCGAAGAAGTAGACATCGTTGCAGAAGATTTAGGTATTGAAGTATATTATGAGGACAAAGATGTAGCGGTAGTATACAAACCTAAAGGCATGGTCGTTCATCCAGCACCAGGGCATTATACAGGTACTTTAGTAAATGGTTTAATGCATGTTATTAATGATTTGTCTGGAATTAATGGTGAAATTAGACCGGGAATTGTTCATCGTATCGATAAAGATACTTCAGGTTTATTAATGATTGCTAAAAATGACATTGCTCATAGAGGCCTTGTTGAACAATTAGTTAATAAAACGGTGACAAGAGAGTATACTGCGCTCGTTCACGGAAATATACCACATGAATTTGGAACGATTGAAGCTCCAATAGGAAGAAATCCTAGAGAACGTCAAGAAATGGCCATTGTTGATGATGGTAAAGAAGCAGTGACACATTTTAATGTTATTGATAAATTCGATAAATATACATTAGTAAATTGTCAGTTAGAAACTGGCCGTACTCACCAAATTAGGGTTCATATGAAACATATTGGCTTCCCATTGGTCGGCGATCCAAAATATGGACCTAAAAAGACGATGAATATAGACGGTCAAGCACTTCATGCTGGTTTATTAGGTTTTGAGCATCCAGTCACAGGTGAATATATTGAAAAAGAAGCACCACTACCTGAATACTTTGCAACAATATTAGAAAAATTAAGAAATCACGAAGATAAAAAATAAATAGAACGTGTAAAAATACTTAATTAATTCAATATAAACTTTGACATCAACAGAAAAAAACGATAATATAGGTTTAACAATTAAATCGTCTTTAACAGACAGTCCAGAGAGGCTGAGAAGACTTAATATGTACGTGTGGACCTATTTATAGGTACCAGTATATACTCATGTCTTCTAAAGACGTGAGTATTTTTTTGTGGAAGGAGATTGAATATGGCTGAAAGGTTAATCATGGATGATGCTGCTATAAATAGAGCATTAACAAGAATGTCACATGAAATACTTGAGAAGAATAAAGGTACTAAAGATATCGTCTTGTTAGGTGTTAAGACAAGAGGCGTATTTCTTGCGAATAGAATCGAGAAAAAAATCGAAGCGATTGAACAAGTTCAAGTGCCAACAGGTGAAATTGATGTGACACATTATCGCGATGATGTTCAAAATCAGCATGATGCAATTAAAGTGAAATCATTTAATATCGATGTTGATATTAATGATAAGCACGTCATTATTGTTGATGATGTCTTGTACACGGGTAGAACTGTCAGAGCTTCATTAGATGCTATATTAGATCATGCGAGACCACGAAAAATAAGTCTAGCTACCTTAGTTGATAGAGGCCATAGAGAGCTTCCAATTAGAGCTGATTATGTTGGTAAAAACGTACCAACATCTTCTAATGAATCAATTGTTGTAGAACTAGAAGAATTCGATAATCAAACAGCTGTAAAATTAAATTAAATAAATCCTTTTAAATCAGTACGAGAGACTGGCAAAGGAGTATATATGAGACAGGATACATCTATTACGATAGGTGTCACTGTACCCATAGATCCCTTTGCATATCTTGTGAAGGGATCTTTTTTTGAATAGGAGAATGAAAATGTCACACAACGAAGAAATGTTTGAACGCACCGTCGAGCCAATACTTGATGTAAATGAAAAACCAAAAGCATCGCAATGGTTTTTCTTAAGCTCGCAACACTTGTTTGCAATGTTTGGAGCAACGGTACTTGTACCATTTTTAACAGGATTGCCTGTTTCAGCAGCACTTATCGCTTCAGGACTTGGAACATTGCTTTATATTTTGATTACGAAAGGTAAAATACCTGCATATCTCGGATCAAGCTTTGCTTTTATAACACCTATAATCGTGGGACTTAAGACACATGACTTAGGTGAAATGCTGGTCGCACTATTTATGAGTGGTGTGCTTTATGTCATTATTGGCATCATTATTAAAATAACAGGAACAAATTGGTTGTTAAACTTATTACCACCAGTTGTAGTTGGACCAGTTATTATGGTAATCGGACTTGGTTTAGCACCAGTTGCGGTTAATATGGCAATGTATACAGATTCTAATGCAATGGAAGGATATAGTGGTGTTTACATTACAGTAGCGCTTATAACATTAATAACAACAATAATTGTCTCGGTATTCTTTAAAGGTTTCTTATCAATTATTCCAGTACTTATTGGGATAATTGTTGGATATATATCATCATTATTATTCGGAATTATAGATTTGAGTCCAATTTCAAAAGCTAAATGGATACAAATGCCTGACATTTACGTGCCATTTCATGATTACACACCATCTATACAATGGGGACTTATATTAATCATGTTACCAATTGTTTTCGTAACAGTGAGTGAGCACATAGGCCACCAAATTGTTATCAATAAAATTGTTGGAAAAAACTTTTTTAAAGATCCAGGCTTACATAGATCATTAATCGGCGATGGTGTATCGACAATGGTGTCTTCAATTATCGGTGGACCACCGAGTACGACATACGGTGAGAACATTGGCGTATTAGCTATAACAAGAATTTATAGTATTTGGGTAATTGGTGGTGCAGCCACACTTGCTTTAATTTTAGGATTTGTAGGTAAGTTTACAGCTATGATTTCTACAATCCCTACACCAGTAATGGGTGGTGTATCCATTCTATTATTCGGTATTATTGCATCAAGTGGTTTAAGAATGTTAGTAGAGAACAACATCGATTTCGGTGATAATAGAAATTTGATTATCGCTTCAGTAATTCTAGTATTAGGAATTGGTAAAGCACATTTAGACTTCACAGGTATCGGCATTCATTTAAACATTGAAGGTATGGCTTTAGCTGCAACAGTGGGTATCTTGCTCAATGTTATATTGCCTAAGAAAATAAAATAATGCTCAGGAGGCGTGTCACTTGAAAAATTTATTAACTATGACTGATCTAACTAAAGATGACATCATGAACATCATTACAAAAGCACAAAATATTAAAGAAAATGGTGTTAAACCATTTGAAAAAGGCATGACGGTCGCGAATTTATTCTTTGAAAATTCCACTAGGACGAAATGTAGTTTTGAAATGGCTGAAAGAAAGTTAGGATTAGAAGTTATACCTTTTGAAACAAGTACTTCTTCAGTTCAAAAGGGAGAATCTTTATATGATACGTGCAAAACATTAGAATCAATTGGTGTAGATGCACTCGTCATTAGACATAGTGAAAATGCCTATTATGACTCTTTAGAAGGGCTTAATATTCCAGTATTAAATGGAGGAGATGGTAGTGGACAGCATCCAACTCAATGCTTACTAGATCTTATGACTATTTATGAAGAATATGGTTACTTTGAAGGCTTAAAAATACTTATTTCAGGAGATATTAAAAACTCAAGAGTAGCAAGAAGTAATGCAGAAGCTTTAACGAAGTTAGGTGCAGAAGTCGTGTTCTCTGCACCAGATCAATGGAAATCAGACTTCTCAAATGTCCCATATGTTAACATTGATGATGTAATAGAAGAAATTGATGTATGTATGTTATTGAGAGTACAAAATGAAAGACACGAATCAGGTACAACATTTAACACTGAAAAATATCATGAAGCGTACGGTTTAACAATGGAGAGATATGAAAAACTGCCTGAACAAGCGATTGTCATGCATCCAGCACCTGTTAATAGAGGTGTTGAGATAGATAGTTCATTAGTAGAAAGTTCAAAATCAAGAATATTTAAGCAAATGGAGAATGGCGTGTTCATTAGAATGGCATGTATATATGATGTACTTAATCACAAGGAGGAAAAAGTAAAATGTCACTTATAATCAAAAATGGAAAAATCTTATCAGAAGGTCAACTCATTAACAAAGAAATTGAAATCGAAGACGGTAAAGTTAAACGAATAGATGATTATATTGAAGTTACAAATCAAGAAACAATTGATGCGAAAGGACATTTTATTTCTGCAGGATTTGTAGATGTGCATGTACATTTGAGAGAACCTGGTGGAGAGCATAAAGAAACAATTGAAACAGGAACAAAAGCAGCAGCAAGAGGTGGGTTTACGACGGTATGTCCTATGCCAAATACGAAACCAGTACCTGATTCAGTTGAACATTTAGACCGTTTGCATAACATTATAGATGAACATGCTGTTGTAAGAGTGTTACCTTATGCATCGATTACAGTAAGACAAGCGGGTAAAGAACATGTTGATTTTAAAGCTTTAAAAGATAGAGGCATGTTCCAATTTACAGATGATGGTGTAGGTGTTCAAACTGCATCTATGATGTATGAAGCAATGAAAGAAGCGGCTAAAATTGATAAAGCAATTGTTGCACATTGTGAAGATAATTCATTAATATATGGTGGCGCGATGCATGAAGGTAAACGCAGTGAAGCATTAAATATACCAGGCATTCCATCAATTTGCGAAGCAGTTCAAATAGCACGAGATGTATTATTAGCAGAAGCTGCGAACTGTCATTATCATGTTTGTCATGTTTCTACTAAGGAAAGTGTAAGAGTTATAAGAGATGCTAAAAAAGCTGGTATTAAAGTAACGGCTGAAGTTACACCTCATCACTTATTGCTTACTGAAGAAGATGTACCTGGAGACGATGCGATTTATAAAATGAATCCGCCGTTAAGAGCAAAAGAAGATAGAGATGCATTAATAGAAGGTTTACTGGATGGAACAATTGATTGTATTGCGACAGATCATGCACCACATGCTAAAGAAGAAAAAGAAGTTTCAATGATTGACGCACCATTTGGTATAGTGGGCAGTGAAACAGCTTTCCAATTACTTTATACACACTTCGTTAAAACAGGTAAATTCACTTTAGAACAACTTGTAGCATTCTTAACAACTAAACCGAGCGATACTTTCAACTTACCGTATGGTCGTTTAGAAGAAGGAAGTTACGCTGATATAACAATTATTGATTTAGAAACAGAAAGACCAATACTTGCTGAGGAATTTGCTTCTAAAAGTAGTAATACCCCATTTATTGGAGAGGTCGTGTCAGGTTATCCGATTTTAACAATTTGTAATGGTAAAATCGTCTATAAGGAGGAAATATAAAATGAAAAAAAAACGTTACTTAGTATTAGAAGATGGTACGACTTATACAGGATATACGTTAGGTTCAGATGATTTAACTGTAGGTGAAATTGTATTTAATACTGCTATGACAGGCTATCAAGAAACGATTTCAGACCCATCTTATACTGGGCAAATCATTACGTTTACGTATCCTCTTATTGGTAATTACGGCATTAATAGAGATGATTTTGAATCATTAAGTCCGACTTTAAATGGTGTAGTGGTGAGAGAAGCATGTGACTATCCAAGTAATTTTAGATCGACGAAATCATTAGATGAAACATTGAAATTCTACCATATACCAGGTATTTCAGGTGTAGATACAAGAAGTTTAACGCGTAAAATTAGAAAGTTTGGCGTGCTTAAAGCAGGTTTCACAGACAACGTGGATGAAATTGATACATTAGTTCAACGTTTAAATACAGAGCCGTTGCCAACTGATGAAGTAGCACAAGTATCTTCAGTTAGACCTTATATTTCTACAGGTGACGGTTATAAAATCGTACTCATAGATTACGGTAAAAAAGAAAATATCGTAAGAGAATTAAATAGAAGAGGATGCGATGTGACAGTGGTACCGTATCAAACTTCTATAGAAGAAATTATGAATATTTCCCCAGACGGTATCATGGTTTCTAACGGTCCAGGAAATCCAGAGAGTGTTCAAGAAACGATACAAACGATCGAGAAATTAGTAGGAAAAATACCATTTTTCGGAATTTGTTTAGGCCATCAACTATTTGCACTATCTCAAGGTGCAACTTCATATAAAATGAAATTTGGACATAGAGGTGCGAATCATCCAGTACAAAATTTAGAAACTGGTAAAGTTGATTTAACAAGTCAAAACCATGGTTATGCAATAGATGAAGATTCAATCGCTAACACAGATTTAGAAGTAACACATATAGCATTAAATGATAAATCTATCGAAGGACTCAGACATAAAAAATATCCAGCATTTTCAGTGCAATATCATCCAGAAGCATCACCTGGACCGCACGATTCAAACTATTTATTCGATGAATTTATTGAAATGATTAAATTACATAAAGCGAAGGAGCGTACAATCAATGCCTAAACAAACAGATATTAAATCCATCCTAGTAATTGGTTCAGGTCCAATCATCATCGGACAAGCTGCAGAATTTGACTATGCAGGAACTCAAGCATGCCTAGCACTAAAAGAAGAAGGTTATAAAGTTATTTTAGTGAACTCTAATCCAGCAACAATTATGACTGATACAGAAATAGCTGATACAGTTTACATTGAGCCATTAACGCTAGACTTTGTAAGTCGTATTATTCGTAAAGAACAACCAGATGCATTACTTCCAACGTTAGGTGGACAAACTGGTTTAAACATGGCAATTGAATTACATGAAAATGGCGTATTAGAAGAAAATAATGTGCGCTTATTAGGTACACAACTTACTTCAATTGAACAAGCGGAAGACAGAGACTTATTCCGTACACTCATGAATGAGCTTAATGAACCAGTACCAGAAAGTGATATCGTAAATGATTTAGAAGGCGCTTTAAACTTTGCTAATAAAATCGGCTACCCACTTATTGTTAGACCAGCATTTACTATGGGTGGAACAGGCGGCGGAATTTGTAATGATGAGAAAGAACTGCGAGAAATTGTTCAAAATGGTTTGAAATACAGCCCTGTTACACAATGTTTATTAGAAAAATCAATCGCAGGATTTAAAGAAATAGAATATGAAGTGATGAGAGATAAAAATGATAACGCAATCGTTGTTTGTAATATGGAAAACATTGACCCTGTAGGTATTCATACTGGTGACTCAATTGTAGTTGCACCAAGCCAGACGTTATCTGATGTTGAGTATCAAATGTTAAGAGATGTGTCTTTAAAAATTATTCGCGCATTAAAAATTGAAGGTGGATGTAACGTACAACTCGCATTAGACCCACATTCTTTAGACTATTATATTATCGAAGTAAATCCACGTGTTTCAAGATCGTCAGCATTGGCTTCGAAAGCAACAGGTTATCCAATCGCTAAGTTAGCAGCTAAAATTGCAATTGGCATGACTTTAGATGAAATGTTAAACCCAGTTACTGGGACTTCTTACGCAGCGTTTGAACCTGCATTAGACTATGTTGTTTCTAAAATCCCAAGATTTCCATTCGATAAATTCGAAAAAGGGGAACGTGTTTTAGGGACACAAATGAAAGCTACTGGTGAAGTAATGGCAATAGGTAGAACATACGAAGAATCACTACTAAAAGCTATTCGTTCATTAGAGTATGGCGTGCATCATTTAGGATTACCAAATGGTGACGAATTTGAACTTGATTTTATTGAAGAAAGAATTAAAGCACAAGATGATGAAAGGTTGTTCTTTATAGGGGAAGCGATTAGACGCGGAACATCTTTAGAAAGAATTCATGAATTAACTCAAATTGATTATTTCTTCTTAAATAAATTTAAACATATTATCGATATTGAACACGGCTTAAAAGGCAATAAAGGTAACCTAGAAGCATTACAATGGGCTAAACAATATGGATTTAGTGATAAAGTAATTGCACATAGATGGGAACAATCAGAGCGTGAAATTTACGACTTAAGACAAGAAAATGGCATCAACCCTGTTTATAAAACAGTAGATACTTGTGCTGCAGAATTTGAATCTGAAACACCATACTTTTACGGTACTTATGAACAAGAAAATGAATCTGTAGTTACAGAGAAAGAAAAAATTATCGTGCTTGGATCAGGACCGATACGTATTGGACAAGGTGTGGAATTTGATTATGCTACAGTCCATGCAGTTTGGGCTATACAAGAAGCTGGATACGAAGCGATTATTATTAATAATAATCCTGAAACAGTATCTACGGATTTTTCTATATCAGATAAATTATACTTTGAACCACTTACTGAAGAAGATGTTATGAGTATCATTAACCATGAACAACCTAAAGGCGTAGTTGTACAATTTGGTGGACAAACAGCTATCAATTTGGCAGACAAAATTTCTAAAAAAGGTGTTAAAATTCTTGGAACAACGCTTGAAGATTTAAACAGAGCAGAAGATAGAAAAGAATTCGAAGCATTATTACAAAAAATAGATGTACCTCAACCACTAGGGAAAACAGCGACTTCAGTTCAAGAAGCAATTGATAATGCCAATGCTATAGGGTATCCAGTTGTAGTTAGACCTTCATATGTACTTGGTGGAAGAGCGATGGAAATTGTTTATGCAGAACCAGAATTGAGAAATTATATGGAACAAGCTGTTAAAGCTAGTCCAGAACATCCAGTGTTAATTGACCGTTACTTAACGGGTAAAGAAATCGAAGTAGACGCAATATCAGATGGAGAAACGGTTGTTATACCAGGTATTATGGAACATATTGAAAGAGCCGGCGTACATTCTGGTGACTCAATAGCTGTTTATCCACCTCAAACTTTAACGGATGAGGAAATCGATTTATTAGTAGATTACACAACAAAATTAGCTAAAGGTTTAAACATCATTGGTCTCATCAATATTCAGTTTGTACTTTCTAAAGGTGAAGTGTTTGTACTAGAAGTAAACCCAAGAGCAAGTAGAACAGTACCTTTCTTAAGCAAAATAACAGATATTCCAATGGCTAAAATTGCTACAAAATCCATTGTTAACATTTCATTAAAAGAACAAGGTTATGAAAGTGGATTAGTACCATATAAAGAAGGCGTGTATGTTAAAGCACCGGTATTCAGCTTTAGTAAACTTAAAAATGTGGATATCACTTTAGGACCTGAAATGAAATCAACTGGTGAAGTAATGGGTAAAGATAGCACTTTAGAAAAAGCGTTATACAAAGGTTTAACAGCTAGTGGGTTAAAAGTACAAGATACAGGCACAGCATTATTTACAGTAAGTGATAAAGATAAAGCAGAAGCTTTAATGGTTGCAAAAAGATTCCATGAAATTGGTTATCGCATTTTTGGTACATCAGGCACAGCTAAATACTTTAAGGAACAAGGCGTTCCAGTATACACTGTAGGTAAAATTGGTGGAGAACATGATTTACTATCCGTCATTCAAAAAGGTGAAGTTCAAATCGTTGTGAATACGATGACGAAAGGGAAATTATATGAAAGAGATGGTTTCCAAATTAGAAGAGAATCGGTTGAGAACGGAATACCTTGCTTAACTTCATTAGATACTGCTAATGCTTTAGCAGATGTGATTGAAAGCATGACATTTAAAACGGAACAAATGTAGAGGGGGATTATGATGTCCAAATTAATGACAGTTGTATCTAACAATCAAATAGCAGACGCCATCTTCGAATTGAAAGTACATGGAGATCTTACGAAAAACATGAAAAAACCAGGACAGTTTGTTCATATTAAAGCTGGTACAGGTACTGAACATATGTTGAGAAGACCTATATCCATTTGCGAAGTGAATCGTGAAGAAGGCACTTTCACGATGCTTTTTAGAAGAGAAGGTCATGGTACTGAAATGATTTCTACTTTGAAATCAGGTGATCCAATTGATGTAATTGCACCGTTAGGTAATGGATTTCCTGTAGAAGAAGCACAAAATACTGCTTTATTAGTAGGAGGCGGTATTGGTGTGCCACCACTTTATGAATTATCCAAACAGCTCAATCAAAGAGGTATAAAGACAATTCATGTGTTAGGATTCCAAAGCGATAAAGATGCTTTCTATATTGATGAATTTAATGCACTAGGTGAGACGTATATTGCAACTGTGGACGGCAGCTTAGGTACTAAAGGATTTGTTACAACTGTTATTGATCATATCGAAACACCCTTCGACATTTTTTATAGCTGTGGACCAAAAGCAATGCTTAAAGCTTTAACAGAGCAATTAAGTGATGTTAAAGGTTATATTTCACTTGAAGAACGCATGGGCTGTGGTATTGGCGCTTGTTATGCTTGCGTTTGTCATACTGATGATGAAGCGGGTTATGTTAAAGTATGCACAGATGGACCAGTATTTGAAAAAGGAGCTGTGATCATATGAGTAGATTAAATGTAACTTTGCCAGGTTTGAATTTGAAAAATCCGGTTATGCCAGCAAGTGGGTGCTTTGCATTTGGAAAAGAGTTCAGCCAATTTTATGATTTGTCTGAACTCGGTTCTATTATGATTAAGGCAGCAACGCAACATGCTAGATATGGTAATGAAGCACCTCGAGTTGCTGAAACAGCTAGTGGTATGATTAATGCGATAGGTCTACAGAATCCAGGTGTACAGCATATAATAGAACATGAACTGAAATTTTTAGAACAATTCGATGTACCGATTATTGCAAACGTGGCTGGTTCAACTGAAGAAGAATATGTTTATGTAGCTAAACATATTTCACAAGCGCCAAATGTTCATGCACTAGAATTGAATATTTCATGCCCGAACGTTAAAGAAGGTGGCATACAATTTGGTACAGTACCAGAAGTAGCACGTGAGTTAACAAGAAAAGTCAAAGCAGTTTCAGAAGTTCCGGTATATGTGAAATTATCACCAAATGTTACGAATATCGTTGAAATGGCTAAAGCAATTGCAGAGTATGCAGACGGTATTACGATGATCAACACATTAGTTGGTTTAAGAATAGATGCTAAGACTGGTAAGCCAATCATAAGCAATATAATTGGAGGATTAAGCGGTCCTGCAATTAAACCTGTAGCGTTGAGAATGGTTTATGAAGTTAGCCAAAACGTTGATATACCAATCATCGCAATGGGTGGTGTAAGAACTGCTCAAGATGTCATAGATTATATATCAGTTGGGGCAGATGCAGTCGCTGTAGGTACAGCTAATTTCGAAAATCCTACTGTTTGTAAAGATATTATAGATGAATTGCCAACATTACTCGATCAACTTGGCGTGCAACACATTACTGAACTTAAAGGAAGAACTTACAATCAACAAGGAGTTGTGAAATAAATGAAAAATTCACCAATTATCGCTTTAGACTTTGCAACTCTAGAAGAAGTTGAACAGTTTCTAGATTTATTCGACGAGCCCCTTTTTGTGAAAGTAGGAATGGAACTCTATTTACAAAATGGTCCTGAAACTTTAAAAATGATTAAAGATAGAGGTCATGATATCTTTCTCGATTTAAAACTACATGATATTCCTAATACAGTAAAAGGCGCTTTAAAAGGGTTAGGTAAATATAATGTTGATCTAATAAACGTACATGCAGCTGGCGGCGTGAAAATGATGGAAGCAGGACTTGAAGGATTACGTTCAACAAATCCAGAAGCCAAATTAATCGCTGTTACACAATTAACATCAACGACTGAAGAACAAATGCGAAATGAGCAAAACATCCAAACAACAGTAGAAGATTCTGTCGTTCATTTTGCCAAAATGACGCAACAAGCAGGCTTAGATGGTGTCGTTTGTTCACCTTTAGAATCAAACCTTATTAAAGAACATATCGGAAAAGCGTTTTTAAAAGTAACACCTGGTATACGTTTAGAATCTGACAAAACGCACGATCAACAAAGAGTAACGACACCGGAAGATGCTAAAAGCTTTGGATCAACACATATAGTGGTTGGGCGTTCTATCACTCAGCATCAAAATCCAGTTTCACGATATCATGAAATATTACAAAGATGGGAAGGATAATATATGACACAAAATATTGCGCAATCACTATTAGAAATTAAAGCTGTTACACTATCACCTGAAAATCCGTATACTTGGAGTTCTGGCATTAAGTCACCAATTTATTGTGATAATAGGGTCACTTTAGCTTATCCAGAAATAAGAAAAACGATTTATAAAGAACTTATTGAATTAATTAAAGAACATGCACAAGATGTTGAAATTATTTCAGGAACGGCAACAGCAGGTATTCCACATGCTGCATTCATAGCCGATCAATTAGGATTGCCGATGAGTTATGTGAGATCTAAAAGTAAAGGCCATGGTAAAGGTAATCAAATCGAAGGTGCTGTAAGCAAAGGCAAAAAAGTAGTTGTAATTGAAGATTTAATTTCTACAGGTGGCTCATCAATTAATGCTGTAGAAGCTTTAGTAGAAGATGGTGCAGAAGTTGTAGGCGTCTTCGCAATCTTTACATATGGCATCAAAAAAGCAGAAGAAGCATTCAAATCAATTGATGTTCCTTTCTATACACTATCAAATTATGATGAACTTATTTCTGTCGCTGAAAAAGAAGGGTATATCCAAAATAAAGATATAAAAACTTTAAAAGCGTGGAAAGATACTTTATAATAAAGTCAAGATAAGGGGGGTCTTTATGGAAAGCCAACATAAACTATCTGCAGAAGAACAAGAAGAGCAGATACAAAAATGGGGACATATTAATGATTTTCTAAAAAAAGATTCTGAAAAAACGACTGACTTTAATCACTATAAAGTAAGAGATCATAATTTGTATGAACGCACTGGATACTCAAATAATACGAATGTTAATAGACAAAGAAGATATGATTTAGATGACAAAAATATATTTAAAAGCATTAAAAAAGAACTCGAGAAAAAAGGGTTCTTTGAAGATCAAAAGCATCAAAATTAACACATGACACTATAGGAAAGCTTTGCTGAAGTTTCCTTAAGGATGAGGTTGGGACAATAAATTGTCTCAGCCTTTTTTGTTATATGTAAATTTTTTTTCGATTTTATGAATAATTATTATAGAATATTCAGAAAATAGTACTACTTTTGTATAAACTTTGTTAAAATGTTAACAAATACACTAAAGGGGGCGTAATAATATGCGTAATAAAAAGAAAAAAATTACTGAACAGCTTTGGAAAGAAAGTGGAAGAACTAAAGAGATGTTGAAATTCTTTTCATCTGATGCATTAAAGTCTCAAAATAAGCCGGATCCTGAATTGAAAGCTTATAATACAGCTCAATTAATTGGATTGATATTAGGACCTTTACTATTTTTAGTAATATTGCTATTTTTCAAGGCAGATGGATTAAGTCAAACTGGTGTATATGTTATGGCAGCTACTTTATGGATTGCAGTATGGTGGATAACAGAAGCTATTCCAATTCCTGCTACGAGTTTAATGCCTTTATTCTTATTTCCATTAGGGGGCGTAATGGATAGTGAAACAGTATCTAGCGCTTATGGAAATGATATTATATTCTTATTCCTCGGTGGGTTTATTATTGCGATTGCGATGGAAAGATGGAATTTACATACGAGAATTGCACTTGTCATTATTAAAAGTATAGGTACAAGTACTGGTAGGATTTTACTAGGCTTTATGATTGCAACTGGTGCACTTTCAATGTTTGTATCAAATACAGCGGCTGTTATGATTATGATTCCAATTGGTATGGCGATTATTAAAGAGGCTAATGAGCTTACAGCCAATGGAAATGAAAACCATAGTTTAACTCAATTTGAAAAATCACTTGTTTTAGGTATTGGTTATGCTGGTACGATAGGTGGGCTTGGAACTTTAATAGGAACACCTCCTTTAATTATTTTAAAAGGTCAGTATGAAAAAATATTTGGTGAAGAAATAGGTTTCGGGCAATGGATGGTAATGGGTGTGCCGACTGTCATCATACTATTAGCAATTACTTGGGCATATTTAAATTTTGTTATGTTTAAACATGATATGAAAGAATTGCCCGGTGGTAAAAAAATTATTACGCGAGAATTAGAAGCATTAGGTAAAACAACATACGAAGAAAAAGTTGTATTTACATTATTCTGTTTAGCTGCATTTTTATGGGTATCAAGAGAATTCTTATTAACACAGTTACCTTTCACAGAATTAGTTAAAGACGGAACGATATCTATGTTTATAGCTGTTATTTTATTCTTAATACCGGCTAGAAGAAAATTTGCTAGAATTTTAGATTGGTCAGTTGCTAAAGACTTACCATGGGGTATTTTATTACTATTCGGTGGAGGTTTAGCTTTAGCATCAGCTATTACAGAAAGTGGATTAGATAAATGGATGGGTAAACAAATTTCTGGATTAGAAGGTATAAATATCATTTTAATTATCTCTATTGTAACGTTATTTGTATTATTCCTAACAGAAATCACATCCAATACAGCTACTGCTACAATGATATTACCGATATTAGCTACAATAGCAGTAGGTATAAATGTGCATCCTTTAGCATTAATGATTCCAGCTGCAATGGCAGCAAACTGTGCGTTTATGTTACCAGTAGGTACGCCACCAAACGCAATTGTATTCGGTACAGATAAAGTGACAATACGAGAAATGGCTACAACAGGATTTTGGTTAAACTTAATCAGTTGTGTTATTATCGTTGGCTTCGTATTATTTATGGTACCTTGGTTGTTCGGAATCGATTTATAAGCTATTAAATAAAATAATTAAAAGCCACGATGCAAAATTTGATTTTGCATCGTGGCTTTTTGTATAACACTAGTCCATAAATAGTTTAATGAAGACATACCCGATTATAATAACAGCGAGCATGATGACGGTAGGTAACAATAATGAAAATGACATAAAATCTCTCCTTTGTCTTTGGCTCTTATTACGATTATACTAAAAGATATAAGAAATTTTTAAAATATGATATTGGAGTGTTCATTATATGATACCAAAAATAACGACCTTTTTAATGTTTAATGGTGAAGCAGAAGAAGCTATTAACTTTTATACATCCATTTTTCAAGACAGTGAAATATTAACCATGGTTAAATATGGCGAGGATGGCCCTGGAGAACCAGGTACAGTACAACATTCTATTTTCAAAATAAATGGACAAATCTTTATGGCGATTGATCAAAGTAATGGTGTAGAAATTGAAATGAATCCAGCAATGTCGTTGTATGTAACATGTGAATCAGCGATAGAAATGGACAATCTTTATTCAAAATTAAAATCAGGTGGCGCTATTCTTATGCCAAAAACTGAATTACCTCCAACTTTTAGAGAATTTGCATGGGTACAAGATAAATATGGCGTTAATTTCCAATTAGCATTACCTGAACAACAATAAATATGCATGTAGGCAAGCATGCACTTTACAAAATAAAATCAGCAAAATAAAAATCACCCAATCCGAAAATGAATCTAACGGTTTGGGTGATTTATTTTATTATTTTAATAATTTTTTAATATCGTCATAATCTGTTGTGACGTAAAGTGTTGTTTGGTTGTCATATGTTACAAAACCTGGTTTCGCGCCACTTGGTTTGTGGACGTTTTTGACAGTAGTATAGTCTACAGGTATTTGTCCAGATTGACTTGCTTTAGAATAATATGCAGCAATCATTGCCGCTTCTTCTATTGTTGTTTGTGTTGGCTCATCTTCTTGAATGACAACGTGTGAACCTGGAATATCTTTCGTATGGAACCATAATTGATTTTTTCGAGCTACTCGATGTGTTAAATAATCATTTTGTTTATTATTTTTACCAAGTAATATCGTTTGGCCATCCGATGAAATGAATGTCGTAATTGTAATTTTGTTTGATTTTTTCTTTTTCTTACTTTTACGTTTTTTGACAAAACCTTGATCTTCTAATTCTTCTCTTATATCATCTATATCTTCTACAGATATATGCGCAAGTTGTTGCTCTAAAGACTCGAAATATAAAATATTAGACTGAGTAAGTTTGATTTGTTTTTTTAATTCAATTTCTCTTGTCTTAAGTCTATTATATTGTTTGTAATAAGACTGCGCATTCATTGAAGGTGATTTAGTTGGATTCAAAGGTACGGATATAGGTTCATTATTATAATAATTGATTGTTTCTAAAGTTTTATCGCCTTGTTTAATTTGATACATATTGGCTGTGATTAATTCACCATATAATTGTTGTTCGTCTTTAGTACGCGCAGCTTCTTTTTCATTAATTAATTTTTCTAATTTATGACGATTTTTTTGTAAATGCTGATCAACTATTTTCACTAAGTCAAGTGCACGTTGTTTCACGCGTTCTCTTTCGCCACGTGATTCATAAAATCGATCTAAACATTCATGAATCGTGTCAAATGTCATATAATCATTTCCGTATGAGTGTAACGGCATGAAATAAAAAGTTTCTTTACTTATTGAATCATCACGATATATAACAGGTTTAGGTGATTGTTTTACTTCGTTCATCACTTCATTAAAAGATTCTACTAATGTTTCTTGATTCATAAACGGTCTTCTAGAAACAATCTCTTTTGTTATAAGTGGACTAAAGCCTTCAAACTGTTGTAATAGTTGTCGATCTATTTTTCCTGAATTAAAATCAATATATTTATTAATATCTTCTACTTCAAAAGGATTAAGTTTTTTTACAGTAGGTGGATATTCATATTTGAACCCAGGCATAATTGTACGAGCAGTATTCGTATTAGGCGTATGGTGTTTAAAACCATCAATAATTTTACGTTCTCCATCAACTAAAATGATGTTACTATGTCTGCCCATAATTTCTAATATAATAGTACGTTTTCTTAAATCACCAATTTCATCTCTTGAATGAATATCGATTTCTACTAATCTATCGTTTCCAATTTGCGTAATACTTTGTACAATACCACCATCTAAATGTTTTCGTAACACTCTTAAAAACATTGGTGGGTCAAATGGATTGTCATATTTTTCTGTAGTTAAATGAAATCGACTAAAATTAGCATGTGTCGATAATAATAATTGTTTGTTTTTTCTTTCACTTCGAATTGTTAAAATAATTGTATCTGAACTTGGTTCAGTAATTTTATGAATTCGCCCTGTAACGAGCGATTGAATATCTTCAACAATCTTTCTTGTAAATAAGCCATCAAAAGCCATTTGCATTTCCACCTTTATCAAAAGTCAATTTATTGTAACATGTTAGGGGTTAAATGAGTATAATTCTGTTTAATCTTTACAACCTCTCTAGCCATATAGAAATGAAATATGGTAAGATATAAAAAACAAAATGATAATAAATCGTTAGTATTCATTAGGAAAGGTCGTTTGACATGAACATTGAAAAAGGGTTACTGATAGTGCTCTCTGGCCCATCTGGAGTTGGTAAAGGAACGGTACGTAAATCAATCTTTGATGATCCAAGTACTGATTTTAAATATTCTATCTCTATGACAACGAGAAAGATGCGCCAAGGTGAAACAGATGGTTTAGATTATTTCTTTAAATCTAGAGAAGAATTCGAAGCTTTAATTGCTGATGATCAATTTATAGAGTATGCTGAGTATGTAGGTAATTACTATGGTACGCCAGTACAATATGTAAGAGATACGATGGATAAAGGTTATGATGTATTTTTAGAAATCGAAGTTGAAGGTGCTAAACAGGTTAGAAAGAAATTTCCTGAGGCATTATTTATTTTCTTAGCACCGCCGAGTTTAGAACATTTGAAAGAAAGATTGGTCGGACGCGGTACTGAGTCAGATGAAATCATCAAAAATCGTATTTTAGAAGCACGTAAAGAAGTAGAAATGATGAATCTTTACGATTATGTTGTTGTGAACGATGAAGTTGAATTAGCTAAAGCACGTATTCAATCAATCGTAGAAGCAGAACATTTAAAAAGAGAACGAGTTGAAGCACGCTATAGAAAAATGATATTGGAGGCAAAGAAATAATGTTATATCCACCACAAAATGAATTAAAAGACAGTATTAATTCTAAATATTTAGTTGTAACAACTGCAGCTAAAAGAGCACGCGAATTGCAAGAACATCCTGATAGTTTATTATTAGATGAATATCGTTCACTTAAAAATGTAGGTCAAGCACTCGAAGAAATCGCAGCACATAAAGTGTATGCTAAACTAGAAGACTAATGATCATTATTTACTGAAGACCTTTTATGAATGGGAATTATAGCCATTCATAAAAGGTCTTTTTTTATTTAAATGAAATGATGTAATTTAGATTCATGACAGTCTATTTTAAAGGATGTATAATAAATATTAAGATTAAGAATCGAATTTATCGGAGGAGTACACAAATGAAGAATATACTTCTAGCTGTAACGGGTGGTATAGCTGCCTATAAAGCTATAGATTTAACGAGTAAACTAACTCAAAATGGTTATTGTGTTCGCGTGATGTTAACAGAGCATGCACAACAATTTGTTACACCATTAGCTTTTCAAGCAATTAGTCGTAATCATGTTTATACAGATACTTTTGATGAAAAAGATGTAAGTGAAATTCAACATATAACGTTAGCTGACTGGGCAGACGCTGTCATAATCGCACCAGCTACAGCAAATACAATTAGCAAGTTAGCAAATGGTCTTGCTGATAATATGGTGACTTCCACTTTACTTGCAACAACTGCTCCAGTATTTATTGCACCTGCTATGAACGTGCATATGCTTGAGCACCCTGCAACCGTTGAAAATATGTCACGTCTAAGAAGTTACGGATATAAATTTATTGCACCCGGAGAGGGTTATTTAGCATGTGGTTATGTTGCAAAAGGTAGAATGGAAGAACCCATTACTATATTAACAATTATAGATGATTATTTTAAAGAACAAAAAAATCCACAAACATTCGCACTTCAAGGGAAAAATGTTTTAGTTACAGCTGGTCCGACAGTAGAAAAAGTAGATGCAGTAAGATATTTCACAAATCGTTCAAGCGGTAAAATGGGATATGCTTTAGCGGAAGCAGCAAGAGATTTAGGGGCAAATGTCATATTAGTCAGCGGTGAGACAAATTTAACGCAACCAACAGGGTTAGAGTTTATTCAAGTTTCAAGCGCTGAAGAAATGTTTCAAGCAGTAAAAGCGAGAATGCATGATATGGATATGATTATTAAAGCGGCGGCTGTTGCAGATTATACACCCGTTGAAAAGTCAGATAACAAAATGAAAAAGAAAGACGGCGATTTAGAACTTACTTTTAAAAGAACAACAGATATATTGAAATATTTAGGGGAACATAAAGAACAACAATATTTAGTTGGATTCGCTGCCGAAACAGATAATGTTGAAGCTTATGCTATGGGTAAACTGAAAAAGAAAAATGCTGATGTAATCGTTGCTAATCATGTAGCGAACCAAGAAATTGGATTTAGATCATCAGACAATGAAGTAGAAATGTTTTTTGCAAACGGAGATCGTGTACCTTTAGCTAAAGAATCAAAACAAAAAATAGCTTTTAAAATATTAAATGAAATCACTAGTAGGTGGGAAGATTGATTGCAAATGTTGTAGTGGATATTCCAGCTAAAAATGTCGACAAAATTTTCGATTATATCATCCCCCAAGATATTGAAGATATTGTTAAAGTTGGCGTTAGAGTTGAAGTACCTTTTGGTCCAAGAAAAATTCAAGGATTTGTTATTGGCATCAGTGAAGAATTATCAAGTGATATTGATGAATCTAAATTGAAATCACTTATTAGAGTGAAAGATTTTAAACCAGAATTAACTGCAGAATTAATTGAATTAAGCGAATGGATGTCTAATTTTCATCTTGTTAGACGTATTTCCGCTTTAGAAATAATGTTGCCAAGTGCTGTTAAAGCTAAATATCAAAAGGTCTATTGTGTAAATGACCCAGAAGCTATTCCAGCTGAATACTTAAATCATTTTAATAAAGATGGCATTTTAACTTTTGATCAAGCACAAAACTATCAAATTGTAGCTGAACTTGAAGGGTATGTGAAATCTGAAGCATTAACGAAAGATACAATCGTTGGGCAACAATTAACGAGGAAATACGCAACATGTGTAAGACTGTTACCGACAGACAGATTAGATGAAATCATTGAATCTTTGCGTAAAAAAGAAAAACAATTAGATATCATCAATTATTTAATTGAACATAGAAATGAAGATGTCATGTTAAAAACTTTAAAAGAAGAAGGTTTTTCTAATTCTAGTATAAATACGCTAGTTAGAAATCAAGTTCTAGAAAAATTCGAAGCAATTGTAAATAGAGACCCATATGAACATCGTATATTTGAAAAAGAACATAATAAAGCTTTAACTGAAGCTCAGCAAGATGCGTTTACTCAAATTGATGAAGCGGTTAAAGCACATGAATCTAAGACTTTCTTATTACATGGTGTAACAGGCTCAGGTAAAACAGAAGTTTATTTGCAAACCATTGAAAATGTGTTGAAAAAGGGTGAACAAGCAATCATGCTTGTACCTGAAATTGCGTTAACACCACAAATGGTCAATCGTTTTAAAGCGCGCTTTGGCGATGAAGTAGCAGTGTTACATTCAGGACTATCCAAAGGTGAAAAGTATGATGAATGGCAAAAGATTAGAGATGGTAAAGCAAGTGTTTCAGTAGGTGCTAGATCAAGTGTCTTTGCACCATTTGAAAAACTAGGTCTCATTATTATAGATGAAGAACATGAAGCAACATATAAACAAGAAGATTATCCGAGGTACCATGCTAGAGAAATCGCTATATGGCGAAGTGAATACCATAATTGTCCAGTAGTATTAGGATCAGCGACACCTAGTTTAGAAACTTTTGCTCGAGCTGAAAGAAATGTATATCAATATCTAGGATTGCCAGATCGCGTAAATCAACAAAAAATGCCGGAAATTGAATTGATCGATATGAGAGAAGAATTGCAAGAAGGCAATAGATCAATGTTCTCGAAGGATTTAACTGAAGCAATCCAAGAGAGAATTGATAAAGGTGAGCAAATTGTTCTCTTTTTAAATAGAAGAGGACATTCGTCATTCGTATTATGTAGAGATTGTGGACACGTGCCACAATGTCCAAACTGCGATATTTCTTTAACATATCATAAGACTCATGATGACTTGAAATGCCATTATTGTGGATATAGTGAAGCAATGCCACAAAAATGTCCGAGTTGTGAAAGTGAACATATTCGACAAATGGGTGTAGGTACTCAAAAAGTCGAAGAAATTATTTATGAAACTTTTGACCGTGCTAAAGTGATTAGAATGGATGTCGATACAACTTCTAAAAAGGGTGCACATGAAAGACTGCTAACAGCTTTTGGTAATCAAGAAGCCAATATTTTATTAGGTACACAAATGATTGCGAAAGGTTTAGACTTTGAAAACATCACTTTAGTAGGCGTGCTTAATGCAGATACGATGCTAAACTTGCCAGACTTTAGATCAAGTGAGAAGACATTCCAATTGTTAACACAAGTAGCAGGTAGAGCAGGCAGACACGAAAAACAAGGAGAAGTAATGATTCAAACGTATAACCCTGATCATTACGCAATTCTAGACGTTACGAAAAATGACTTCTTATCATTTTATCAAAAAGAGATGAAATTTAGACAAGTCGGTAAATATCCACCATATTACTATCTTGTAAATTTAACAATTAGTCATTTCGATAAAAGAAAAGTATTACAAGCATCCAAGCATATTCACGGAATACTTGTACAACACGTCACAACACAATCCTTTGTATTAGGACCGTCACCAAGCCCGTTATCAAGAATAAACAATCAACATAGATTCCAAATTCTTATAAAGTTCAAAAACGAACCAGACTTATTAACAGCATTGAGATATCTAGACGATTATTACCATGAGCAATATTTGAAGGACAAATTATCATTGGAGATTGATATCAATCCACAAATGTTGATGTAATGTAGGAAAGAAGTGCAAATAAGGATTCGGTTATTAGCAAAAGTAGGAAAAAGTGCAAATAAGGCTAGCGTTAGAAGCAAAAGGTAGAGCAAATGCAAATAAGGCTACAGTTAGAAGCAAAAAGTAGAGCAAATGCAAATAAGGCTAACGTTAGAAGCAGAAAGTGGAAGAAGTGCAAATAAGGCTAGTGTTAGAAGCAAAAGTAGGAGCAAATGCAAATAAGGCTACAGTTAGAAGCAAAAAGTAGAGCAAATGCAAACAAGGCTAGTGTTAGAAGCAAAAGTTGGAGCAAATGCAAATAAGGCTATCGTTAGAAGCAAAATGTGGAAGAAGTGCAAATAAGGCTAGTGTTAGAAGCAAAAGTTGGAAGAAGTGCAAATAAGGCTATCGTTAGAAGCAAAAATAGGAAGAAGTGCAAATAAGGCTATCGTTAGAAGCAAAAATAGGAAGAAGTGCAAATAAGGCAGCGGTTATTAGCAAAAAGTGGAACAAATGCAAATAAGGCTACAGTTATTAGCAGGAGTGACTCGAAATACTTATGAAAAAGTCGTATCTGTTATTTTAAATAAAACTTTCTATTTCTACGTGTCCCAGATGTAAAGTGCTTGTTGCAAACACGAGCGATTCTGTATTTACTGATTGGGCTACACCATGTTATTGCTTCTTCTAAAGTGAAACTATCTCTTTTCAAAATATATAGTTCTTTCAAATTGAATAATACAATTTTTTCGCATGTCATGCTTGTATGACAGTATGTGCAATTATAATGTACTTTTTGTTCTAATACTTTTATTGTATGCATTTTTCTACAGCAAGGACATTTTAATCCGGCTAAATTCAAATTATAGTAAGTTAAAAAGTCTTTTTGATAATATGTGGAATGCTTTGATTCATGTTCTAAAAGTAAGTTTAAAATTTGGTGGTTATTATTAGGGAGTTCAGATGATAATATTGCCACTATTTTATTAAGCTGATTTAAGAATAGGATGTTTTGATCATGAGGCCAATTACCAGCAGGTATGAATTGGGGATTTGTAAAAACTATAAAGGATTCGATTTCTAAAAAGATGCCATAGTCGTGTAATAATTTGTGAAGCTCATTTTTCATATATTGTACTTGAGTTATTGGAGATTTCGTAACTATACCGTAATTATTTTTTAAAGTGCCATTTTCAAAGTACCACTCATCTCTATAATGTTTGACTTCGAAAATAAAAAGTTTATGAGGAGTGGCAACTAAAAAGTCAATTTGTACATGGTTCGTTGTACCAAACTCGAATGAATGTATATATGATATGTTTTCTAAAGTATTTAAAAATGCCTTGAAATACGCTTCACCTTCCTTGCCATTATAGTGAGTCATCAAGTCAGTTCTTTCATCTTTACTTAATATTCTTCTTCCTTCAAGAGCAGTTATATAATCAATATATTCATTTGATTTCATATGGTGGTCCTTTCTATGTTGGTTTTGAATGATATGTAATTCTAAATAGATTTTATAATATTCAATAATCTATTTCTAGAATGAATCACCATTTTGAATTAGGAATTTTTATTTATAGATAGGCCTCACGTCAAAGGTGTGATGTTCATTGAAAAAATGAAGGTTATTAATATATGAGCAAATGCATTATTATATAGAACTAAAAATTAACCTTATATAAAAAGCGACGGATGATAAATATTCTCTGTCGCTTTTTATATTGATTTACGTTATAATTATACGATGAGTTTTTAAAAAGGAGCGATAGATATGGCTGTAAAACCACTTGTTACGGTACCAAATCCAATGTTAAATAGAGAAGTTAAAGATGTTGTTACTTTTGATGAATCACTGAAAGCGTTGATTTCTGATTTAGAAGACACAATGTATGAAAATGATGGTGTCGGCATTGCAGCACCTCAAATTGGTGTTGATCTTAAAGTTGCGATTGTTGATATGGAGCAAGAGGGTATTTTGCAGCTTATCAATCCAACGATTGTTTCCCAATCTGAGGAAATTGAAGCGGACGTTGAGGGTTGCTTGAGTGTTCCGGGTGTATTTGGAGAAGTTAATAGAAGTAAGATGATTGTTGTGAGTAGTAACGATTTAAATGGTAATGAAGTTGAACTAACGGCATATGATGACGTTGCTAGAATCATTTTACATGAGGTTGATCATCTATACGGTGAGTTGTTTACTGACAAAATGACGAGAGAAATTAGTGAAGACGAACTAGAGGAGATGTATAAGGATGAGTAAGATTGTATTTATGGGTACGCCTGATTTTTCTACAGGTGTTTTAGAAATGCTTATCGAAGAGCATGATGTCATTGCTGTTGTTACTCAACCAGATCGTCCTGTAGGCAGAAAGAAAGTCTTGACGCCTCCTCCTGTAAAAGAAGTAGCGATTAAACATGATATCCCAGTTTATCAACCTGAAAAATTAAATCACTCTTCTGAATTAGAAGAAATTATTAATTTGAAACCTGATTTAATTGTAACTGCTGCGTTTGGCCAATTGTTGCCTAAGTCATTACTTGATGCGCCGAAATATAAAGCGGTCAACGTACATGCTTCTTTACTACCTCGATATAGAGGTGGTGCACCGATTCATTATGCAGTGATGAATGGCGAAAAGAAAACAGGTGTCACAATTATGTATATGGCAGAAAAGTTAGATGCCGGTAACATTATTAGTCAAGACGAGATTGATATTAAAGAGAACGATACAGTAGGAGATGTTCATGATCAACTAGCAGTACTTGGTACAGAGTTATTGAAACGAACTTTACCTACTATTTTTAATGGAACAAACGAAAGCATACCTCAAGATGAATCTTTAGTAAGTTTTGCTTCTAATATTTCAAGAGAAGATGAAAGAATTGATTGGACTAAAGATGCACAATCTATTCACAATCATATAAGAGGATTATCTCCATGGCCGGTTGCTTATACAACAATGAATGATAAGAACTTGAAATTGTGGAGAAGCGAAATCGTTGAAAATGTTAAAGGCGAACCTGGAGAAATTGTAGAAACGACAAAAGAATTGATTATTGTTGCGACTGGATCTGAAGATGGCGTTGCTTTAACTGAAATACAATTAGCTGGTAAAAAACGTGTTAAATCACGTGATTATTTAAGCGGATTGCAATCAAAAATTGATGGGACTAAATTAATATGATGAAATTTAATGTAAGATATGTTGCATTAACGATACTAGATGATGTGCTGACAGGCGAGGCATATAGTAATCTACAACTTAATGAAGCGATTAAAAATGAAGCTATTTCTAAAAAAGATGTTGGGTTATTAACTGAACTAGTATATGGTACGTTACAAAGAAAAATCACTTTAGAATACTTAATAGAACCTTTTATTCAAACACAGTTAAAAGGTTGGATGAAACGTTTATTAATTATGAGCGCATACCAATTTGTGTATTTAGATAAAGTACCTAATCATGCAATCATTAACGAAGCGGTTAATATTGCAAAAGACCGTGGTGACTTGCATAACAGTAAAGCAATTAATGCAATACTTAGAAACTTCATGTCATCTCCACTCAGAACTTTAGATGAGATTAAGCACGATGATAAAAAATTATCTATCGAAGGAAGTGTACCATTATGGTTAACAAAACATTGGATTACACACTTTGGTTATGAGAAAACGAGAGAAATGTGTTTATTAAGCTTAACACCACCTGATACGACTGTTAGAGTGAACACGACAAGAATATCGATTGACGATGCAGTTGAAAGATTAGAAAGTAATGGTTATACTGTCCAAATGGATAAAGATATCGAAAGATGTTTACACATTAAAGGTGAACCAATCGTCAATGATCGATTATTCAAAGATGGATTATTATCCGTCCAAGATAAGAGTTCAATGTTTGTAGCAGAAATTTTAAATCCGAAAGAAAACAGTACTGTATTAGATACATGTAGTGCTCCAGGTGGGAAGACTTGTCATATAGCAGAAATGATGAATCAAACTGGTCAAGTTGATGCTTATGATATTTACCCACATAAAATTGATTTAATTGATTTTAATATAAAAAAATTAAGATTGAATAATGTTACAACAGATGTTCATGACGCAACACAACCTTTTGATAAAACATATGATTATGTACTTGTTGATGCGCCTTGTAGTGGATTCGGTGTTATGAGAAGAAAGCCAGAAATAAAATACGACAAAACGGCTAAAGACGTAGAATCTTTATGGCATTTACAATTGAAAATTTTGGAAAATGCAAGTAAATCGGTAGCACCGGGTGGCGAGCTTGTTTACTCAACATGTACGATTGAACAAATGGAAAATGAAAATGTCGTTTACTCATTCTTAAAAGCAAATCCGGAATTTGAGTTTGCTCTATTTAATGATCCAAGAACCAATCAAGAGACAAAAACATTACAATTATTACCACAAGATTATAATTCAGACGGTTTCTTTATTACTAAAATTAAGCGAAAGGAAAGATAATATGCCAGCGATACAGAAAAAACGCAATAAGTTTATGCCAAACTTCGAAAGACCTTCTATATACTCTTTAGAATTAGGAGAATTAGAAGATTGGTTAATTGAACAATTAGAACCGAAATTTAGAGCTAAACAAATTTTTGATTGGTTATACGTTAAAAGAGTAAATGCTTTTAGTGAGATGACTAACTTATCAAAAGAATTAAGAGATAAACTCGTTAATTCATTTGAAATTACGACGTTAGAAGTAGCAGTTAAACAAGAAAGTAAAGACGGTACAATTAAATTCTTATTTGAACTACAAGATGGATATACAATTGAAACTGTTTTAATGAGACATGAATACGGAAATTCAGTATGTGTTACAACACAAGTAGGCTGTAGAATTGGATGTACATTCTGTGCATCTTCTATTGGAGGATTGAAACGTAACCTTGAAGCAGGAGAAATTGTTGCACAAGTATTAACGGTTCAAAAAGCTTTAGATGAAACAGATGAACGTGTAAGTCAAGTAGTTATTATGGGTATTGGTGAGCCATTTGAAAATTATGACGAAATGATGGGCTTCTTAAAGATTATCAATCATGATAAAGGGTTGAATATTGGCGCACGTCATATTACAGTATCTACATCAGGTATTATTCCTAAAATTTACGATTTCGCTGATGAATCACTTCAGATTAATTTTGCATTGAGCTTACATGCTGCAGATAATGAAACACGTTCAAGATTAATGCCAATTAATAGAGCGTATGATTTAGATAAATTAATGGAAGCTATAGAATATTATGTCAACAAAACTAACAGAAGAATCACTTTTGAATATGGTTTATTTGGTGGCGTGAACGACCAAGTGCATCACGCGAAAGCATTAGCTAAATTAATCAAACATTTAAATTGTCACGTTAACTTAATTCCAGTTAACCACGTACCAGAACGTGACTATGTTAAAACGCCAAAAGAAGATATCTTTAAATTCGAAAAAGAATTAAAAAGAAATGGCATAAATGCTACAATAAGACGTAATCAAGGTGCAGATATTGATGCTGCATGTGGACAACTAAGAGCAAAAGAGCGAAAAGAAGAAACGAGGTAAGAAATCATGGAAGCACGTTTTTTTACAGATGTCGGTCAATTTCGAGAACAAAATGAAGATGCAGGTGGTATTTATACTAACCAAACTGGACAAGTATTATTAGTGATTTGTGATGGTATGGGTGGACACGCTGCAGGTGAAGTTGCAAGTCAATTTGTGAATAATTCACTTAAAGATAGATTCGAAGAGGAAAATTATATTGAATATGATCATGCAGAAAATTGGTTAAAATCCAACCTTGCTGATATTAATAGACAATTATATAACGAGTCTATGGACAACGAAGCATACAAAGGCATGGGCACAACTTGTGTTTGTGTATTAGTTTACGAAAAAGATATCGTTGTGGCTAATATAGGTGATTCACGTGCTTACTTGGTTAATAGTCGTGAAATGATGCAATTAACAAATGATCATACATTTGTTAATCATCTTGTTACGATTGGAGAAATTACAAAAGAAGAGGCTTTTACACATCCTCAAAGAAATATTATAACGAAAGTAATGGGTACAGATAAACGCGTAAAACCAGATGTTTTTTATTATAATACTAAATTTTATGACTATCTTTTATTAAATTCTGACGGATTAACAGACTATTTACATGAAGAAGATGTACAACAAATTATTATGTCACATAAAGGTTCAACGGATGATATAGGTGAAACGCTTATAGAAGAAACGATTGAAGCTGAAGGTAAAGATAATATTTCGTTAGTATTATGCCCATTTGAAGGTGGGAAAATATGATAGGTCGCATAATCGCCGGACGCTATGAATTTGTGAGATATTTAGGTGGCGGTGGAATGAGTAATGTCTATTTAGCGAAAGATAATATCTTAAATCGCGACGTAGCAATTAAAGTCATCAATATACCGCCATATGAAAAAGAAAAAGCAGTTGAACGTTTTGAAAGAGAAGTTCAAAATACAACTATTTTAAGTCATAGCAATATCGTAAATGTGTTAGATGTTGAAGAGGATGATAATTGTTATTACCTCGTGATGGAATATATAGATGGTCCTACTTTAAAGGAGTATTTATGTAAAGAAGGTAAATTATCAGCTGAAGAAGCAGTTGAAATGACGCTTCAAATATTAAAAGGCATCGGACACGCACATCATCATAGAATTATTCATAGAGATATTAAACCTCAAAATATTTTAATGACTAAAAACGATACGTTAAAAATATTAGACTTTGGTATTGCGAGAGCTTTAAGTGAAACGGCATTGACGGAAACGAACCATGTAATGGGGTCAGTTCAATATTTGTCGCCTGAACAAGCTAAAGGTCAATCTACAGATGAATCTTCAGATATATACTCAATAGGTATTGTGTTATTTGAGCTGTTAACAGGTCATCCACCATTCAATGGAGAAACGCCAGTTAGTGTTGCTATTAAACATATTCAAGAAGAACTTCCATCTATTAGAAAAGAAAGACCATCTATACCTCAAAGTATAGAAAATGTCATCATGAAAGCAACACAAAAAGAAAAGACATTGAGATATCGTGATACAAATGAAATGTACTATGATCTTCTAACTGCGTTAGATGAAGAACGAAAAGATGAAACGCCGAGATATGATACAAGTTCTGAAACTAAGGCGATTCCCATTGTTAATGCAAATGAAACAGAAGACCAAACTAAAACAGTACCAGTTGCAGCAGCTGTAGCTAGTCAAAGTGCAACGAATAGCAACGTACAGCATGGAAACGAAAAACCTAAGCGTAAAAGGAATAAATGGTTGATTGTCTTTATACCTATCCTTTTAATGTGTATGTTGGTCGGTGCAATAGGATTTGCAATAACTGCACCAAAATACGAAGATGTGCCAAACTTGTTAGGTAAATCTAGAGGTGAAGCAACCGCAATATTAGATGAAAAAGGATTGCGCAAAGGTGAAATCACCGAAGCTTTTAGTAATAATTTCAAAGAAGGCGAAGTCATGAAAGTTACGCCTAAAGTTGGTGCGAAAGTAAAAGAAATGTCTAAAGTAGACTTAGTCATTTCTAAAGGTGTTAAGACGTTTACAGTAGAAGATTATGTAGGTAAAACTGCTGACAAAACTAAAAAGCAGTTAGAAAATCAAGGTTTTGAAGCTGTTCGTATTAAAGAACAATATGATAAAGCAGAGAACGGGACAATTATTAACCAAAATATAGAGCCCGGCAGTAAGGTTGTACCTAAAGATACAATGATTATATTAACGAAATCAATAGGTGTTCAACAAGAGTATGTAAAAGATTACACTGGTGAGGACATTAGCACAGCAACCTCTGAACTAGAATCATTAGGCTTTAAAGTTGAAACTAAAGATGTCGATAGTGACGAACCAGCAGATACAATTGTGAAACAGTCATACAAAAATGATCAATTGCCAATAGAATCAACTATTTATTTTGATGTTTCTAAAGGCAAAGCGTCTAAAACAGATAAAGATAAATCGAAGGATAAGTCCGACGATGATAACGATAGTATAAGAGATAAAACTTACACACAATCTGTTTATATACCATTTACAGGCTCAGATGAGAAAAAGGGTCAAAAAGTAGAAATATTCGTAAAAGATAAATCTAATGATATTAAAGATGTATCAGATTCATTTACGATTAAAAAAGATACAACAAGAAGTATTAATTTCACGATTCCAAAAGGGAAATCAGCCGAATATCTTGTAGAAGTAGACGGTAAAGAAATAGAAAGTAATACAATTGATTACGATGATTTTTAATGAATTTAAAGAGTTTGCGACATAAATCCCAATATAAAATAAAACACCCAATCCGTTGGAATCATTTTCGGATTGGGTGTTTTTTTTATATTTTTTATAACTTTTGTTGATTTAATAGGCTGTTATTAGTAAAATTTAGGAAATGAATACGAGGTGAGTATATGCTTCCATATGTGTCTTTATATGAATATGTCCATAAACAGATTGAACATGCTATTGATAATGTAGATGAGCAGTATCGTATCTATAATGAATATAAGAATATCTTTACCTCACCCCAATTAACTGATCAAGTGTTTATTGAAGTGATGAACAATTATTTCTATGAAGTTGGGTTATTAAATACAAATATAAAATCTTTAAAAGAACTTGCACAACAAGTTGGTATTAAAGTAAGAGCGACTAAAGATGCTTTAGTCGTAACGGAAGTATTGGATGATATTCGTTTTGTTGTGGGTGATGAAATTGTAGCTTTATCAGGAGATCCTATTGCTTTTTGCAGGAAACGATATAACCGTTTATTAGGAGATGAGCCATACCATCGTGAAGAGTGGGGGCATATTTTGACCTTTCAAAATGAAGTAGATGTTAAGAGAGGGAATCAAAATTACCATTTTGAATTAAAAAAATATCCGTTGAATTCTGATCATATTGTGAATGTATATACGAGAGATGGTGTTCCTATTGTAGAATTCGTAGGCAATATTACGTTTGAACAAGCTGTTGAAGCTTTATATCATTTATCTAAAGTTCAACATGAATCAAAGAAAATAACATTTGATTTTAGAGGTGCAAAATTTGATAAACTAAGTATTGCAGAATTTCTGATGCCTTATTTTTATGAAATCGGTACTCAAGAATGTATACAGACACGTGATACGCATGTTGTAATTGAACATGAGCGTCATAAATCATTGTACAAGCATAAATTAGAACGCTTGTTTAAACAATGTGAAGAAATGAATGAGCAAGCATTCTATCAGAATTTAATTGATCAACCATATGGCGACTGGAAATATTTTGATGAAAATAAAATCGATTTTATCGGTCTTAGTCGCTTTGAAAATATAACGGTATTAATTGATAAAGATACTGAAAATGCTGCTGAATGGCTCGTTTATAAAGTAGCAAATTCGGGAATCGTTAATCTTGTAGGACGTCCAACTAAAGGTAATCTATCATTTTTTAATTTAGTAGAAGAAGTGATTGACCAGAGATTTGTATTAACGTTTCCAATCGCGAACATGAATAAAGTAATTAAAGATGAAGTAGTATACCCGGAGGTTTTAATAGAATGGTCAAAAAGACATGCGATTGTTGATAAAGATATAAAATTTTCAATTGATAATAGTAGTTGATTGATTATTTTCTTAGAAAATGAAATAATATATAAGTATATGAAATTTAAAATAATTATAGGGGGCAATGACTTTATGGGTAAGCAAATACCAAAAGATCGTGGGCTTGATAGTACGTTAAAGGTTTTAAAAGAAGGTTATAAATATGTGCCAAATAGACTAGAAAAATTCGATACTAACATTTTTGAATTAAGAGCTTTAGGCGGAAGAAGAACAGTAGTTATAAGTGGTAAAGAAGCTGCAGAACTTTTTTATAACAATGAGTTAACTGAAAGACAAGGAACGTTACCTAAACGTGTTGTAAACACTTTATTTGGTAAAGGTGCTATACATACTACAGGTGGTAAAAAACATATAGACCGTAAAGCGTTATTTATGTCATTAATGACTGAAGAAAACTTAGATTACTTAAGAGAACTTACACGCAGTACTTGGTTTATGAATACTGAACGTATGGAAAGAATGGATGAAGTAAACGTTTATAAAGAATCTATCATTCTATTAACTAAAGTAGGATTTAGATGGGCTGGTATCATCGCTTCTCCAGAAGAAATCGAAAGTTGTGCGCAAGATATGGATACAATGATTGATTCATTTAAAAATATCGGTACCGTATTTAAAGGTTATAGAGAAGCTAAACAAGCTAGAGCTAGAGTAGAAACATTCCTTGAAAATCAAATTATTGCAGTACGTGAAGGTAAATTAACACCTCCACAAGGTACAGCTTTACATGAATTTAGTCATTGGGAAGATTTCGAAGGTAACTTAATGGATTCTAGATTATGTGCCATTGATTTAATGAACGTTGTACGTCCTTTAGTAGCGATTAACCGTTTTATTAGTTTCGGTGTTAAAGCACTACATGATTATCCAGGTGAAGCTGAAAAAGTCTTCAACAACGAAGATGACTATGCTTACAAATTTGTACAAGAAATAAGAAGATTCTATCCGTTCGTACCATTCTTACCTGGTAAAGCGGCGGTTGATATCGAATTTGAAGGATATACAATCGAAAAAGATACGTTCTTAGTATTAGATATTTACGGAACATTACACAGAGAAGGTTTATGGGAAAATCCTGAAAGATTCTATCCTAACCGTTTCAGCGACTGGGATGGTAGTCCATTCGATTTAATTCCTCAAGGTGGAGGAGATTATCATACAAACCACCGTTGTGCTGGTGAATGGATGACGCTTATTATTATGGAAGAATCAATGAAATACTTCGCAAGAAATATTTCATATGATGTTAAAAAAGACCAAGATTTATCAGTTAACTTGAATAAATTACCTGGTCGTGTTGTAAGTGGTACAATCATTGAAAATGTTAATGCATTAGTTAATCGTAACGTAGAATCTGTTTAATCATTTTATGTTATTTTAATAGTTAAATGAAACGGGCTGCCAACAAAAATATAACTTGTTGGCAGCCTTTTTTATATTGATGAGTAGAAGATTTGAGTTTTTTGTAATAAATATACCGCTAATTTGGTATCATAATAGAAAGAGGTGATAACATGGTAACTTGCTTAGTAGTTGATGATGATCGATTTATATTAAACGATTTAAAAAGAGAAATCGAACGTGAAAATATACATGTTGTAACAAGTCTAAGCGGCGAAGAAGCAATGGAAGTTGTCGAACATAAATATATAGATATTGCTGTTGTAGATATTATGATGCCTGGCATGAATGGCTTTGAATTGTGTAAAACACTTAAAGATAGTTTTGACATACCTGTTATCATGCTAACTGCTAGAGATGAACTAAGTGATAAAGAAAAT
This sequence comes from Mammaliicoccus vitulinus, assembly GCF_029024305.1. Lineage (NCBI taxonomy): Bacteria > Bacillati > Bacillota > Bacilli > Caryophanales > Staphylococcaceae > Mammaliicoccus > Mammaliicoccus vitulinus. The sequence continues at coordinate 1,630,418 of NZ_CP118974.1, read as the reverse complement.
GCATTCTTATCTGGGACAGATGATTACGTCACGAAACCGTTTGAAATGAAAGAGCTGATTTTTAGAATTAAAGCGGTCTTAAGAAGGTTTAAAATTAATTCTTCTAGCGAATTAAAAATAGGCAATACACTTGTAAATTCATTTGATATGGAAATTACGATTAACAATAAATCAATGCTTTTACCTAAAAAGGAATTTGCCTTATTGGATTATTTAATGAGAAACAAAGATAAAGTCATGCAAAGAGATAAAATTATTGAAGTTGTATGGGGAATAGATTTTGAAGGCGATGAACGAACGCTTGATGTCCATATAAAGCGTTTAAGAAAACGATTAGAAAAATTAGAAAGTGACGTCTTGATTAAAACTGTGAGAGGTGTCGGATACAAGGCGGTGCTAGAGCATGAAGTTTAAATCTTTAGCACAAAGGATTACAATATATACGATTGTCGTTATGACAGTGAGTTCTATATTAGGGTTTGTATTGACAAATATTTATTATCATATCGACTTAAAAGAAAAAAATGACTATAAAGTGATGGAAACTTTAAAGAAAGTTCAGAAGTATATAGATCATGATCATGAAATGAACTTAGATACATATTTAGAGCATTTGAGTGAACTTCATTATCAAGCAATCATATATGATGATAAGATGGAATCAACGTATTATGGTGACCATTTTAGGAAATATAATTTAGATGAAAAGTCCGTTAAAAAAGTACTTAATGGCAAAACATATCATGGTATAAAAGAACGTCCATTTAATATATTTATAACTGGCTTTTTTGATAATGAAACGAGAAATACGGTAGGCATGAAAATAAACCATCAAGGTTCTGAATATGCATTATTTTTAAGACCGAGCGTAGGTTCAATGCTTGGTGAATTTAGAATATTTTTAGCGATTCTACTTGTTTTATTAGTCGTGATATCTTTAGTATTAGTCATGTTTTCAAGTCATTCACTTGCTAATCCAATTAGAAGATTGATGAACACGACAGAGTCATTAGGTAAAGGTGACTTCGATGTAGATATTAAAGTAACAAGAGATGATGAAATTGGTATTTTACAACATAGATTCATCAAAATGAGAGATGAATTAAAGCAACTTGAGACGATGAGACAATCTTTTGTACAAAATGTATCTCATGAAATAAAATCACCATTACAATCGATTTTAAGTTTGCTAAGGGAACTTGAATACGAAAAGAACGAAAGTAAAAGAGTACAAATTATTGAAGATATATACGGCAGAGCATATCGTTTAAGCAATTTGACGAAACAGTTATTATTATTATCAGAATTAGATAATAGTGATCATCTTACATTTAATGAGTCGATCGAGTTGGATAAAGTGATAAAAGAAGTCGTAAGAAATTTAAATTACTTGTTAGATGATAAAGAAATTTCAATCGTCTTTGATATGGAAGAAATAACGATTCAAGGTAACAATAAGTTGTTATACCAGGCGTTTTATAACATTTTAAATAATGCTATTAAATATTCACCTGAATATAGCATGATTCAAATTAACGTTTCTAAGCAAGATGGATTCATCAACGTATCATTCATAGATGAAGGATATGGTATGACGCAAAAGCAGTTAAGCCAAATTAGAGATAGATTTTATAAAGGTGATCAATCGCATAATGTACATGTTGATAGCAATGGTCTTGGCCTATCGATAGTGGATTCTATTATCGAGCATCATAATGCTCAAATATTCTTTGAAAGCGTGCTTGATGAAGGTACGAAAGTTACAATATTATTCGAACATGATGAGTAAAGTAGTATAAATGGATTGTCATTTGGTATAATTAAAATAAAGTGAGGTAGGTGTTATATTGAAAACTGGTCGTATAATTAAATCAATTAGTGGTGATTACTCAGTTCAGACTAGTGATGGTGTTTATATTACGAAAGCGAGAGGTTTATTTCGTAAAAGAAAAACATCTCCAGTAGTGGGAGATATGGTAGATTTTCAAGTTGAAAATGAAACTGGAGGCTACATTCATCATATACACGAAAGAGAAAATATGTTGTTAAGACCTCCTGTGTCTAATATAGATAAAGTTATTGTCGTAATAAGTGCTATTGAACCTGAATTTAGTCAACAATTGTTAGATCGTTTCTTAGTCGTCGTTCACTCATACAAGATCACACCTATAATATGTGTGACTAAAAAAGACTTAGCTAACGATTCTGAAATTAATAAAGTTCAAGAAATATTAAAGGATTACGAAACTATAGGTTATGAGACATTATTTGTTGGAAATGAAGATGACTTAACACAATCTATAAAACCATTAATTAAAGGCATTATTGTATTAAGTGGACAATCTGGTGTCGGTAAATCAACAATTATGAATCGACTATTTAAAGATTTGAATTTGGAAACAAATAAAATTTCCAAAGCACTTAATAGAGGGAAACATACGACAAGGCATGTTGAACTATATGAAATGGAAGACGGTTATTTAGCGGATACACCTGGTTTTAGTGCGTTAGATTTTTCTCATATAGAAAAAGAAGAACTCGCTAATTTATTTCCAGAGTTTGAATCGATTAAATCAGAATGTAAATTTAGAAATTGCACACACATTAACGAACCGAAATGTGCTGTGAAAGCATTAATAGAAGAAAAAGAATTTTATAAATTGAGATATAAGCATTATTTAACACTGTTTGAAGAAATACAAAATAGAAAGGTAAGATATTAATGGTAAAAATAGCACCTTCACTTTTAGCGTGTGATTTTGCAATATTAAAAGAAGAAGTTACGAGTGTGCGTGAATCTGGAGCGGATTTATTACACTTTGATGTAATGGACGGTCAATTCGTCCCTAATATTTCTGTAGGTTTACCCATTTTAGAATCATTAAGAAAAGTAACAGACATGACGATTGATACGCATCTAATGATTGAAAATCCTGAACAAATGATAGATTTATTCTGTGAAGCTGGAAGTGATATGGTATCAGTACATTATGAAGCAACAAACCATATTCATAGAGCAATCCAACAAATAAAGTCTCACGATAAATTAGCAGGCGTTGTTATTAATCCAGGTACTCCAGTAGAGTCATTATCTCAAATTCTGCAAGATGTAGACTTTGTACTTATTATGACCGTTAATCCTGGCTTTGGTGGACAAGGATTTATCGATTCTACATTAGATAAAATTACTTGGTTAGATCATTTCAGAAAAAATAACAACTTAAGCTTTGAAATAGAAGTAGATGGTGGTATAAACGATCAAACAGGGAAATTATGCGTAGATCAAGGCGCAGATATTTTAGTAGCTGGATCATATTATTTCAATCATGATGATTATAATGAACCAGTTCGTAAATTAAAGGGTGAATAATATTGAAAGTGAATTTATTATGTAGTTTACGTAATGTAGATAAGGATGTTCTTCAAGAACAACAAAATGACTGGATAGGCGTAGATAGAGGTACATTAGAACTATTAAACCATCAAATAATGCCGATAGCGGCAGTTGGTGATTTTGACTCAGTTACAAATGAAGAGTTGCATCAAATCAAAAAACAGATTGAAATTGACCCAGTCAAAAAAGAAAAAGATGATACAGACTTAGCATTAGCCGTTAATCTTGCAGTTGAATTAGGTTATGATGAAATTAGAATATATGGCGCGACTGGTGGTCGATTGGACCATTTTATGGGAGCTGTTCAAATATTAACTAAGCCAGAATTTTTAGCGGAGGATATTAAAATATCGCTGATTGATTCTCAAAATGAGATTACTGTGTTGAAACCTGGTAGTCATAGAATATCGCAAGTTGAAGGTATGAAATATGTTTCTTTTATTCCTTTAAATACCAATATCCGTATAAAATTGGATGAATTTAAATATGAATTGCCGTATACTACTTTGGAACAAGGTTCGACTTTAACAATTAGTAATGAATTTAAAGAAGGGTACGACCAACCTTTAGTAACGGTAGAGCTTGGAAATATTTTGATGATTCAAAGTAAAGATAAATAAAAAAAGAGAACCTTCCACACAAAGGTTCTCTTTACTATATGTGACTTATATTCATTAAACGCGCGTAACTTTACCTGATTTAAGCGCACGAGCTGAAACCCATACACGTTTAGGCTTACCGTCAACTAAAATTCTAACTTTTTGTAAGTTAGCGTTCCAACGACGTTTGCTAGCATTTAATGCGTGAGAACGATTATTACCCGTTCTAGCTTTACGACCTGTAACGAAACATTCTTTAGCCATAAATATCCTCCTTTAATGAAATATAAATACACATTTATTTACGTTTACACACTTTAATAATATACCATGCACTTATGATTTATTCAACGTATATTTTTAAAAAAACAGAAAAAATAATAACAAATTTCGTGAAAAGTGTTTTAAAGTTGGATTTATTTGTTATAATAATATCTTGTGAAAACGTTATATAAAATAACGTGGTTAAAATGATGAATTCTTGCGATGTGAATGTGATATTAAGTATAATTAAACAGAACATATAAAAGTAAAAATAATAATTTATAAACTTAGATGTGTAGGAGGGACGTAATCATGACTTTAGAAATTACGAATGAGTATGGAAGTATCGATATTTCGAATGATGTTATTGCAACACTTGCAGGCGGTGCTGCCGTAGAATGTTATGGTATCGTAGGAATGGCAAGTAAACACCAAGTTAGAGATGGAATAGCTGAAATTCTAGGACGTGACAATTATGCCAAAGGTGTTATAGTATCTCAAAATGAAGGTGTTCTTGATGTAGATATGTATATAATTGTGAGTTATGGTACGAAAATCTCAGAAATAGCAAACAATGTCCAATCTGCTGTTAAATATACTTTAGAACAATCATTAAATTTAAAAGTCAACGCAGTAAACATATATATCCAAGGTGTTAGAGTTATTAATGATGATGAGGAAGCATAGGGAGGCAATTAGAGTATGAAAAAGATTGACGGCAAATTGTTTGCTGACATGATCGTTCAAGGATCAGACAGTTTATCAAACAATGCAGATTTTGTAGATTCTTTAAACGTATTTCCAGTTCCAGATGGAGATACAGGAACAAATATGAATTTATCTATGTCATCTGGTGCAGCGGAGATTAAATCTCAAAATAGCGCGCATATAGGTGAAGTAGGTAAAGTATTTTCTAAAGGTTTATTAATGGGAGCGAGAGGTAACTCAGGTGTTATCTTATCTCAATTATTTAGAGGGTTCTCAAAATCAATCGAGAACGAGCATGAAATAGATGCTAAACAATTCGCTAAAGCATTTCAATCAGGTGTAAACACTGCTTATAAAGCTGTAATGAAACCAGTTGAAGGTACTATTTTAACAGTTGCAAGAGTTGCTGGGGAAGCAGCAGTGAAATCTTCTGAAACTACAGATGATATCATGACAATTATGGAAGCAGTTATCGAACAAGGACAAAAAGCATTAGAGAATACACCAAATCAATTACCTGTTCTTAAAGAAGTAGGTGTAGTTGACAGTGGTGGTCAAGGCTTGATGTTTGTATACGAAGGATTCCTAGCAGCTTTAAAAGGTGAAAAAATCGAACCAAATAAAGAAAAAGTTGATACAGACGAATTTATAAACGATGATCATGACTTTGGTGGCGTTATGGATACTGAAGATATTGTGTATGGTTATTGTACAGAAATTATGGTTCGTTTTGGTAAAGATAAAAAGCCTTTCGATGAAGATCAATTTAGAGAAGACATGAGCCAATTCGGTGATTCATTGCTCGTCATTTCAGATGATGAAATCGTTAAAATTCATGTTCACTCAGAAACACCGGGAGAAGTGCTTACATATGGCAGTCAATACGGTGAACTTATTAAAATTAAAATTGAAAATATGCGCGAACAACATAGAGAAGTACTAAGAAAAAGCGCAGACAAGAAAATAAAACAAGAACAGCAAGAAGATATAGAAACTGCTATTATTACAATTTCTATGGGTGAAGGGATAACTAAATTATTCAAATCACTCGGAGCTACACATGTAATAAGCGGTGGTCAAACTATGAACCCATCAACAGAAGATATTGTAAAAGTTGTTAAACAATCTGGTTGTAAAAATGCAATTATATTACCAAATAATAAAAATATTATTATGGCAGCTGAGCAAGTAGAACATTTAGTTGATATTCCAGTAGCTGTTGTTACTTCAAAAACAGTTTCACAAGGACTTTCAGCTATGCTGAATCTTAACTTGGAACAATCTATTGAAGAAAATAAAGCTCAAATGGAAGAAGCGATGAGTTTTGTTAAATCTGGTTCTGTAACTTATGCGGTCCGAGATACAAATATTGATGGAATCACAATTAAAAAAGGCGAATTCATGGGTATACACGAAAGTAGTATTAAAGTAAGTGACGCTGATCACCTTTCAGTAAGCAAAAAATTAATCGATGAAATGATCGATGAAGATAGTGAGATTCTTACAATTATAAAAGGTGAAGATGCGACTGATAAAGAAGTTGCTCAATTAGCATCATACGTTGAAGAAAACTATGAAGAAGTTGAAGTAGAAGTTCATCAAGGAGATCAACCAATTTATTCATTTCTATTCTCTGTAGAATAATCTTATATGATAAAAAACAACAATGTTAAACACGTTGTTGTTTTTTATATTTTAAAACGCTTACAAAACTTGTTATAGTTGTTATAATAGTATGGTGAAATTAAAAGAGAAGCGAGTGATTATGATGAAATATAGAAGTGTCTTTGACATTATAGGTCCAGTTATGGTTGGACCATCTTCATCACATACTGCTGGAGCAGTTAGAATTGGATTGATAGCCAGAGGGCTATTTGATGGAAAACCAGATCATATAGATATTTATTTGTATGGTTCTTTTATGGAAACATACAAAGGACATGGGACAGATGTTGCACTTGTTGGTGGCATATTAGGTTATGATACCGATGACGACAGAATTAAGACGAGCTTACAAGAGGCAGAACAACGAGACATAGATGTAAACTTTATCGAAATGTTCGAGGAAAGATCACATCCTAATACTGCAATTATCAGTATGAGAAATAAAGAAATGGAAATTTCCGTAGAAGGTATATCAATTGGTGGCGGTAAAGTAGAAATCGTTGCAATAAACGGTTTCCAAATAGCTATTAGTGGGAATTATCCTGCGTTACTTGTGTTTCATAAAGATACATTTGGCACAATCGGAAAAGTTACAAATATTTTCGGTGATTATCAAATTAATGTTGGAAGCATGCAAGTTGCTCGTAAAGAGAAGGGTGAACTTGCTTTGATGACTTGTGAATTAGATGATGATATACCGCAAGAAGTTTTAGGGAAGATTAAAGAAATCGATGGTGTACAAACAGTGTCATTAATGGGGGACTAATAAAAGGAGGATTATCATGTTTCAAAGTGTGAAAGAACTTATAGAAATTTGTGAACGAGAGAACAAAAAAATTTACGAAGTCATGATTGAGCAAGAAATGCGCGTTTCTAAGCTCTCCAAAGAAGAAATTTATCAAAATATGGAACGTAATCTAGATACAATGGAAAAAGCGATAGAGCGTGGCATAAACGGTGTTACATCTACGACAGGGTTAACAGGTATGGATGCTGTATTGTTACAGAAATATTTAGAAAGTGGTCAATCACTTTCAGGAGATTTAATGATTGATGCTGTAAGTAAAGCTGTAGCGACGAACGAGGTTAATGCTGCAATGGGTAAAATATGTGCAACACCAACAGCAGGTTCAGCTGGCGTAGCACCTGGCGTATTATTTGCACTTAAAAAAAGATTGAATCCGTCTAGGGAAGATATGATTCATTTCTTATTTACAACTGGCGCTTTTGGCTTTGTTGTTGCAAATAATGCATCTATTTCAGGTGCAGCAGGTGGTTGTCAGGCAGAAGTTGGTTCTGCGGCAGCTATGAGTGCAGCTGCAACTGTGGAAATGGCAGGAGGATCACCTCAACAATCTGCAGAAGCATTTGCAATTAGTTTGAAAAATATGCTTGGACTTGTTTGTGATCCAGTGGCAGGTTTAGTTGAAGTACCATGTGTGAAAAGAAATGCAGCAGGTGCTTCAAATGCAATTATTTCAGCTGATATGGCGTTAGCAGGCGTAAAATCAAGAATTCCTACTGACGAAGTAATAGAAGCAATGTATAAAATTGGTCAAACAATGCCATCTGCTCTACGTGAAACAGGGCGTGGTGGTTTAGCAGGTACGCCAACTGGTGAAAGATTAAAACAAGAAATATTTGGTAATTAGAACGTATTTAAAAATAAATAGCATTTAAAAATATTGAGACAAATCAGAAATGTGTAACATCATTTCTGATTTGTCTCTTTAATTTTGTAACGTTTTTTTACAGTGCAAATGGTGATCTAATAGATTCAATTGGTTTATCGTAAATATTTGTTCTATAATTAGAGTATTAATTAATATAGGTGATAAAAATGAGAAAGCAACATCTGATCTATACAGACCATACGTTGGAAGAGCTTAAAGGTGTTGGACCTAAAAGTCTTCAGTTGTTAAACGAATTAAATATATACACATTAGAAGATCTTGTATTGTATTTACCAACTCGTTATGAAGATGAATCCGTTGTCAATTTAAATGAGGCTAATGATGGTGATGTTGTAACAGTAACTGGAGAAGTATATTCTAGTCCGACTGTTGCATTTTTCGGTAGAAATAAGTCTAAATTAACATGTCATATGATGATTGATAATATAGCTGTGAAAATAACCTTTTTTAACCAACCGTATTTGAAAAAAAGACTTGTGATGGGTGAAACAGTGACGGTTAAAGGGAAATGGGAACAGAAGAAACAAGTTATAACAGGACAAAAAGTTATGGCTGAAAAAGAAGACGGAGGTAACGCATTAACGCCAATCTATAGGCTGAAAGAAGGGCTTAAGCAAAAACAACTCAATAAATATATCGAGCAATCCTTAAATCTAGTCGATATAGATGAATGGTTATCTCCAGAATTAATGCAAAAATATAAATTAATGTCTTTGAAGGATGTCATTCCTATATTACATAAACCAGTAAAGTTTGAGCATTTAAAACTAGCTCGTCGTACATTTTCATTTAATGAATTATTTTTATTTCAATTGAAAATGAAGTGGTTAAGTAAATTAGAAAAAGAATCCAATAAAATCGAAGGACTTAAATATGATGTAAATGACGTCAAATCTTTTATTGATACATTACCATTTGAATTGACAGATGCTCAAAAAAATAGTGTGAATGAAATTTTTAGAGATTTAAAAGCGCCTATAAAAATGCATCGATTATTACAAGGTGATGTAGGTTCAGGTAAAACAGTCGTTGCAGCTATTGCGATATATGCTATGTATAATGCAGGAAAACAAAGTGCGTTAATGGTTCCAACAGCCATACTTGCAGAACAACATGCTATCAGTTTAGATGAATTATTCGGTGGAAAGTTGAACGTGGCTTTATTAACCAGTTCAGTAAAAGGTAAAAAACGGAAAATACTATTAGAGCAATTAGAAGCGGGAGAAATTGATATTATCGTTGGCACACATGCTTTAATACAAGATGATGTTGCCTTCCAAAATATAGGTTTAGTTATTATAGACGAACAACATCGTTTCGGTGTTAATCAACGAAAAAAATTACGAGAAAAAGGTGCCGATACGAACGTGTTGTTTATGACTGCAACACCTATTCCAAGAACATTATCTATTTCCGCATTTGGAGAAATGGACGTAACTTCGATCAAGCAAATGCCTAAAGGTCGTAAAGAAATTATGACATCTTGGGCTAAACACGATGAAATTGATAATGTATTAAACAAACTTAATAGTGAAATTGTAAAAGGCCGACAAGCTTATGTCATTTGCCCATTGATTGAGGAAAGTGAAGCGTTAGACGTACAAAATGTCGTAGCCATATATGAACAATTACAATTAAGATTTGGTTCGGAAAAAGTGGGCCTCGTGCATGGGAAGATGCATGCAGATGAAAAAGATGACATTATGAAACGTTTTAGCAACAATGAAATTGCGATACTTGTATCTACAACAGTTGTTGAAGTAGGCGTTAACGTCCCTAACGCAACATTTATGGTTATATATGATGCAGATCGATTTGGTTTATCTACACTTCATCAATTAAGAGGGAGAGTCGGTCGTAGTCATCATCAAAGTTATTGTACTTTAGTTGCATCTCCGAAAACAGAAAGCGGCGTAGAACGCATGCACATTATGACTGAATCAACGGATGGGTTTTATTTATCAGAAAGAGACTTAGAAATGAGAGGTCCTGGTGATTTCTTCGGTGTGAAGCAAAGTGGGTTGCCAGATTTTAGAGTTGCCAATATCGTTGAAGATTATCGTATGCTAGAAGTTGCTCGAGATGAAGCGAGTGAATTAGTGCAGTCTGGTGAGTTTTTTAAACCGCAATATGATAAATTAAGAATGCTTGTACAAGAATCGATGGAAGAACAAAATTTTGATTGACATCAATAGATTGATTGTATAAATTTGAATTACCATAATTTGAGAGTAGGTAAGATACATGAGATGGTTTTTAAAGATTATCGGAATTATACTCATCGTTGCGGCTATTTCAATATTTTTTTGGAATGATATAAGAACTTACTTTACGGAACGTGTTAACGATAAAGTGATTCAATCTTATGAAAATCAAAATAATAAAGTCGAAGTCAATCCTGTTGAATCATGGATTACAAAGACTGAAACTGATCAACTTAAAATTAATGATAATATGGTAGGCTATTTAAAAGTCCCATCTGCTGACATATCAGAGCCTATATTCAAAGGGCCAGCAACTGAGCAAAACTTGAAAAACGGCTTGTCATTAGTTGATGAAAATGAACAACTTAATGAGCAAAATGTTGCAATTGCAGGTCATCGCGTTGAGGGTGCTGGTATACGGTTTAATAACTTGGATAGAGCTAAAGTAGGCGACGATGTAAAGCTCATAACAATTAAAGGTACTAAAACTTACAAAATTAAAAACATTAAAAATGTTAAGCCTAATCAAGTTGAAGTGTTAAATGAACATAAGGGCCAGCCTAATCAATTAACCTTAATTACTTGTGATACTTATAACCCTGAAACGTTATTGTTTGAAGAGCGCATGATATATACTGCTGTAGAGGTAAAAACATCATAAATTACATTAAAAGAGTGAAAAAGTAAATTTCACTCTTTTTTATTGTATTAATTGTTGAGTATAGTGTTATACCCGTGTTAGTATAAATAAGGTAGGTCATGATAGCAGGTGCTAATTTTAGCTATAAGTACATAATAGAATGGATATGGATGAAATGAAATTATCAAAAACAGATCGCCAGAGGGAATTAACAAATCGTTTGAAAGCAGAGCCTTTCATAACTGACGAAACTTTAAGTGAATATTTTAAAGTAAGCATCCAAACTATTAGACTAGATAGAATGGAGCTAGGTATTCCTGAATTAAGACGCCGTATTAAAGACGTAGCAACACAAAATCATGATGAAATTAAATCATTACCCATTGAAGATGTCATAGGGGAAATTATTGATATTGAGTTAGATAAATCAGCTATATCAATTTTAGATATTAAAGAAGAACATGTGTTTACACGCAATGGGATAGCAAGAGGTCACTATTTATTTGCCCAAGCTAATTCATTATGCGTAGCATTAATAAATGACGAATTAGCATTAACTACTAAGAGTAATGTGCAATTCAAAAAATCTGTAATTTTGAACGAAAGAGTTATAGCTAAAGCTACTGTTAAAAGTAAATCTAAGCATATAGCTAAAGTGGAAGTAACAAGTACTGTTCATGGAGAGCCAGTTTTCCAAGGACAATTTGAAATGTATTATTCGGACGAGGGTGAAAATAATGGTTAAAATTGCGATAGATATGATGGGTGGAGACGAAGCACCAGGTATCGTAATAGAAGCAATTAAGAAAGCAATTAATGATTTTCCGGATTTAGAAATATTGTTGTATGGTGATGAAAAACAATATAATTACCAACATGAGCGCGTTATTTTCCATCATACTGATGAAGTCATAACAATGGATGATGAGCCTGTTAGGTCTATTAAGAAAAAGAAAAACGCATCTATGGTGCTAATGGCAAATGCCGTTAAAGAAGGCACTGCTGAAGCATGTGTATCAGCTGGAAACACAGGCGCATTAATGAGTAGTGGTTTATTTATTGTAGGTAGAATGAAAGGCATTGAAAGACCAGCATTAGTTGCTACATTCCCTACTGTAACAGGTAAAGGATTTGTGTTTTTAGATATCGGTGCAAACTCTGATGCTAAGCCAGAACACCTTGTTCAATATGCAAAGATGGGTGAGATATACGCTAAACAAATTAGAAGTATCGAAAAGCCTTCACTTGCATTATTAAATATAGGAACTGAAGAATCGAAAGGTAATGCTTTAACTAAAAAGACGTATGAATTATTAAAAGAAGAAAAATTCGATAATTTTATTGGTAATATTGAAGCAAAATCTTTACTGTTAGATACTTGTGATGTAGTTGTGTCTGATGGATATAACGGTAACATGGTATTAAAAACAATCGAAGGTACAGCAACTGGTATATTCAAAATGTTAAAAGAAGCAATGACTGCTTCACCAAAAAATAAACTAGCTGCACTTACTTTGAAAAAAGATCTTAAGCAAATCAATAATAAAATGGACTCTGCTGAATACGGTGGTTCTGTTCTTTTAGGATTAAATGGTGTCGTAGTAAAAGCTCATGGTTCATCAAATGAACGCGCATTTTACAACGCAATTAAACAAGCTAAACTAGCTGCAGACACTAAACTAGTAGATAAAATGAAGAAAGCAGTAGGTGAAATTAATGAGTAAAGTTGCCATTATGTTTCCTGGTCAAGGTTCTCAAAAAGTAGGTATGGCTCAGGACTTGTATCAGCATGAAATTAAGTCAACATCAATTTTAGATAGAGCTAATGAATCTTTATCATTTGATTTACTTGAAATAATGTTTGAAGATTCAGAAGGCGTTTTAGGATTAACTGAATATACACAACCCGCTTTATTGACGCATAGTTCAGCACTTATGAACGCACTTGAAAATTTAAATTATGACTTTGCTTTAGGACATAGTTTAGGAGAGTATTCAGCTTTAGTATCAGAAGGTGTATTAAAATTTGAAGACGCTGTTCAAATCGTACATAAACGTGGTACGTTAATGTCTGAAGCTTTTCCACAAGGTGTAGGTTCTATGGCTGCAGTTCTAGGCTTAAACATCGATGAAGTAAAATCTATCTGTGATCAATTATCTACCGAAGATAAATTGATTGAACCAGCTAATATTAATTGTCCTGGTCAAATTGTCGTTTCTGGACATTCAGAATTAATAGACAAATTAGCTGCAGAAGGTAAATCATTAGGTGCTAAACGTGTCATGCCATTAAAAGTTTCTGGTCCATTCCATTCATCAATGATGAAAACAATTGCCGAAGATTTCGAAAATTACATTAATCAATTTGAATGGAAAGATGCGGAACATCCAATCGTACAAAATGTTTACGCTAAACCTGAAACAGATCATCGCATCATTAAAGAAAATATGGTAAAACAATTGTTCTCACCTGTTGAATTCAGTCAATCTATTGAGTATTTAATAGAGCAAGGTGTAGATCATTTTGTTGAAGTAGGTCCTAATAAAGTTTTATCTGGTTTAGTTAAAAAGATTAGCCGAGATGTTAAAATAACATCAATTCAAACAATTGATGATATTAAAGGATGGAATGAATAATGACAAAAACAGCAATCGTCACAGGAGCTTCTAGAGGTATAGGTAGAAAAATCGCATTAGAACTTGGTAAAGAAGGCTATAACGTAGTTGTAAACTATGCAGGAAACAAAGAAAAAGCTGAACAAGTCGTTGCTGAAATAAAAGAATTTGGCGTAGATGCTTTTGCTATTCAAGCCAATGTTAGTGAAATTGATGAAGTAAAAGCTATGATTAAAGAAACGACAAGTCAATATGGAACAATTGATGTACTTGTAAACAATGCAGGTGTTACAAGAGATAATCTATTAATGAGAATGAAACAAGATGAGTGGGATGATGTCATTAATACTAACCTAAAAGGTGTATTCAATTGTGTTCAAGCCGTTACAAGACCAATGTTAAAACAAAAATCAGGCCGCATTATCAATCTTTCTAGTGTAGTAGGTGCTTTAGGTAATCCTGGTCAAGTAAACTATGTTGCTACTAAAGCTGGAGTAGAAGGTATGACAAAAACTTTCGCGAGAGAGTTAGCATCAAGAGGAATAACTTGTAACGCAGTCGCACCAGGATTTATTGTTTCTGATATGACAGATCAACTATCTGATGAATTGAAAGAACAAATGAAAACACAAATTCCATTAGGTAGATTTGGAGAAGATGATGATATTGCACATACAGTAGCTTTCCTTGCTAGTGATAAAGCAAGTTATATTACTGGTCAAACATTACATGTTAATGGTGGCATGTACATGCAATAAAAATTGTGTTGTAGGCATAATTGATAGTAAGAGAAATTGCATTTCTTATTATATAGATAATACAATTATTTAAAGGAGGTGAATGGAATGGCAAGTTTCGATAAAGTTAAAGATATTATTGTAGATCGTTTAGGTGTAGACGCTGAAAAAGTAACGCCTGAAGCTTCATTTAAAGATGATTTAGGTGCTGATTCTTTAGATATCGCTGAATTAGTAATGGAATTAGAAGATGAATTTGATATGGAAATCCCTGATGAGGAAGCAGAAAAAATCAACACAGTTGGTGACGCTGTTAAATATATTGAATCATTAGATAAATAATTCTGATTTAAAAAGCTCGTAACTATAGGTTACGGGCTTTTTGTTTTGTGTTTTAATGGATCTTATAAGCGCTTTAGAAAAGATATATATATGTTATCTATTTGTAATCAAGAATTAATCTTTATAACCTATTCAGTATACTTTATATATGATAAAATATTTTAATATTCTGAACAAGAATATATAAATACATAATTATAAGGGGGATGTATGAAAATTAAGTCTAAATTAATATTAGCAGTCGCATTTACAAGTTTGACCGTACTTAATTTGAGCATGCAAGCGGATGCTAAAGAAGACGATACATCTAAAGACAAATCACCTAAGATACAGAACGTTGAGGTTGATCATAGAAATTACGATAAGAAATCAAGTGATATCCAAAAGGAAGTAGCCAAAACTTCAACAGCTGCGATGAGTTATGTCTATTCGTTAGAAGGTAAAGGTTGGGACTTCGATGGATATTACGGGTGGCAATGTTTTGACCTTGTAAACTACTATTGGAATTATTTATATGGTCACGGTTTACACGGCGATTATGCAAAAGATATTCCAACGGCTAATAATTTTAGTGGTGAAGCAACTGTTTATAAAAACACACCTTCATTTGTCGCACAACCTGGAGATATCGTCGTATTTAATGGAGATTTTGGTTCGGGTGCAGGACACACTGCAATTGTGTTAAATGGAAATGCTGATGGAAACGTCATGCAATTTCAAAGCTTAGATCAAAATTGGTACGGTGGTGGAACGGATAAAACTGAAGTTGCACAACGTATTACACATAATTACGAAACAGAAATGTGGTTTATAAGACCTAATTAATTTTGGTAGCTCATAGAGCTGCCATTTTTTCTTGTTTTGGTAGCGTTAAAGCAAGACGATTTCAAAAAAATAATGTGTTATATGTTTAGTTTTTCTCCTTTATTTGTAATTTGTACATAGATTCTAAACTGTTATTGTTGTTTATGATAATATTCTTTTTTTTTTACGAAATATAACGTAAAATAGATAGGAAACATAATGTTAAGGAGGAAAGGCATGTTTAATAATAAATCACAGATAATAACCCAGTTTAAAGCCAAATTCAATGAATTCATGAATGAAGTCGATATCGAATTTGAAAATTATGATATATATGTCCAGGCGTTCTCGCATTCTAGTTTTATTAATGATTTTAAACTTGATAAACTAAGTCACAATGAGCGTTTAGAGTTTTTAGGAGATGCGGTGTTAGAATTGACGGTGTCACAGTTTTTGTATAAGAAATTTCCATTACTTCCAGAAGGTAAGCTCACTAAACTGCGCGCATCAATTGTATGTGAACCATCACTTGTAACATTTGCAATGAGTTTAAATATGAACGAGTTACTTTTATTAGGTAAAGGCGAAGAAAAAACAGGTGGACGTGAAAGACCTTCTTTAATCGCTGATGCATTTGAATCATTTGTAGGTGCATTGTATTTAGATAAAGGCCTTGATACTGTTGAAGTATTTTTGAATAAAGTTGTATATCCTAATGTGATAGATGACAGTTATACTGCTAATCGTGACTATAAAACGGAATTACAAGAGTTTATGCATCGTCGCAATAAAGGTACTATAACGTATCATTTGTTAGATGAAAGTGGTCCTGCTCACCATAAGTTGTTCACGTCACAAGTTCTATTGAATGGTGATCCTTTAGAAAATGGACAAGGTAGAACGAAAAAAGAATCTGAGCAAAATGCTGCTAAAAAAGCGCTGAATAAAGGTCAATAAGGGGTAGTTTATGGTTTATTTAAAATCAATAGATGCATATGGGTTTAAATCTTTTGCTGAACATACACATGTAGATTTTGATAATGGTGTAACAGCTATTGTTGGCCCGAATGGCAGTGGTAAAAGTAACATTACGGACGCTATTAAATGGGTTCTAGGTGAACAATCTGCTAAAAGTTTACGTGGTTCAAAGATGGAAGATGTTATATTCAATGGATCTAAAGAACGCAAGAAATGTCAATATGCAGAAGTTAAGTTAACACTAGATAATCATTCTAGAAAATTAAATATAGATGAAGATACGATCACTGTTGAACGCAGACTTTATAGAAATGGTGATAGTGAGTACTATTTGAATAACGAACGTACACGTCTAAAGTCCGTCCTTGATTTATTTTTAGATTCAGGTTTGGGTAAAGAAGCATTTAGTATCATCTCGCAAGGTAAAGTTGATGAAGTATTAAATGCTAAACCGAGTGATAGAAGGTATTTAATAGAAGAAGCTGCTGGTGTATTAAAATATAAAAAGCGTAAAAAAGAAGCGACACATAAATTGGAACAAACTGAACAAAATTTAAATCGTGTCGAAGATATTGTGTTTGATTTAGAAGCGCGAGTGGAACCTTTAAGAGAAGAAGCTGCGATTGCTGAAGAATATATTGCTTTGAAAGAAGAAATGAAAAAAAGTGATATTACGGTAACTGTATATGATATTGAAAGTTTAAATGAAGATTTTAAACAATTAGAGAAAGATATAGAGCATTTTCAAAATCAAAAAGATCAAAAAACAAATGAACTAGATGCTATGACTTTTGAATTACGCGAAAAGAAAAAGTCGAGAGACAATGTTTCTTATCAAATTCAAGAATCTAATAAGTCATTAGTCGAAGCAACTGAGTCTCTAGAACGTTATACTGGTCAACTTGAAGTCTTAAAAGAACGTCAAAAAAATAGTGATGCAACAAACGAAAGACTTGAAGAAGAAAAACAAGCTTCACAATTAAGAATTAATAAGATTTCTGAACAAATTCAAGAAATCGATAAAGAATTAGCTACTTTTAAAAATAATTATCAAACAATGGTTCAAGAAATTAATCAAATGGAAGCACTTCTTACAAACCAAGAAGGAACATTTGAAGAACGAATTGAGCAACTTAAAGATCGTTATTATCAACTGATGACAGAGCAATCTGATATCAATAACGATATTCGATTTTTAGAAGATAAATTAGCATCATATCAAGAAAAACAATCAAGATTAGATGGTCGCCAAAAAGAAGTTTACGATGCACTTCAAAAAGTTTGGGACGAAAAAGAGACATATACTCAAAGATTGAATGAGGTAGAAACTGAACTTAAAAGTACGACTGAAAAGTATAAATTAGATCAGACATTACTGAAAAATAAAGAGTTAGAGTATAAAGATAATGAGTCAAAACTGTATCAAGCCTATCGATATACAGAACAAATGAAGACGCGTATTAATACATTAAAAAGTATGCAAGATGAATACTCTGGTTTTTATTCTGGCGTTAAGCATGTCTTAAAAGAAAAATCTTTAAAAGGTGTAGAAGGTGCTGTAGCAGAAATTATTGATACACCATCAAAGCTGACGACAGCAATCGAAATTGCGTTAGGTGCTTCACTTCAACATATTATCGTTCAAGAAGAAAAAGACGCGCGATTAGCTATAAAATATTTAAAAGATAAAAAGTTAGGTAGAGCAACATTTTTACCAATGAATGTTGTGAAAAAACGTTTTGTGCCTCAAAATATTGTCGATCAAATTAGTAGCAGTCGCGGTTTTGTTTCTATTGCTTCAGAAAGTGTTCAATTTGATCCTAAATACCGAAATATAATAGAACATTTACTTGGTAGCACAATCATTGCTGAAGATTTAGAAACAGCAAATGAAATTGCAAGAGCCATTCAATTTAAGCATAGAATTGTTACGCTTGAAGGAGATGTTATTACGCCAGGCGGAGCTATGACTGGTGGCGGTAAAGAAAAGAAAGCAAGTTTGTTATCTCAAAAGGATGAGCTTAAAACCACTGAAGATAAATATCAAAACTTCATGCAACAAACGACTCAAGTTGAATCAAAAGTAAAATCATTAAAAGCAGAAGTTCAACAGTTGGAAGAATCTCTTTCAAAAACACAAGAAAGAGGTACAGAACTGAGAGCTAGAGAACATGAAGTAACTTTACAACTAGATGCTGTATTAGCTAAAGAAAAGCGTCTGAAAGATGAGAACGAGACTTTTGAATTTGAGAAAAATGATGGATATAATTACGTGAAAGGTCAAGAAACATTACAAGAAAAGAAAAATAAACTTGTCACAATTAAGAATGACCTTGAAACAATTGATGAAGAAATCAATCAATTAAATGCTTCGTTATCTAACAATAAAGATAGTGAAAAGACAATCCAGAACGAATTGAATGAAAAGCGTTCAAATCTTGCAGTTGAAAAAGAACGAAATCGCTTGAAAGAGCAAGATAAAAGAAGGCTGAAAGAAGATTTAAAAGAATATGAACATACTTTAACGAAAATTAAAGATCAAATAGAATTGATTAATTCTGATGAATATACGGGTAGCGGACAGTTTGAAAAAGTAGAAAATCAAATTCAACAGTCCACTGTTTATAAGCATGAAATAGAAACTAAAATGATGGATCAACAAGATAAGTATAAATTGATTCAAAAAGAAATTGAACAATTAGAGCAAGATACACAATCATTACATCAAAGTATTTCGGGTATAGAAACTGGATTACAAGATATGGTGAGTAAACATTCTAAAATTGATATTATGATTGAACATCAACTGACGCATTTAAATGAAACATATCAACTTACATTTGAAAAAGCACAGTCACTCTATGAAATGCCTGAAGATATTTCAGAAGCTAGAAAAACTGTGAAATTAACTAAGATGTCTATTGATGAATTAGGTCATGTAAACATGAATGCTATTGATCAATTTAAAGAAGTCAATGAAAGATATACTTTCTTAAGTGATCAAAGAACTGATTTGTTAGAAGCTAAAGAAACATTAGAACAAGTCATTTTAGAAATGGATAGTGAAGTATCAACAAGGTTTAAAGAAACATTTGATGAAGTTAATCATCATTTCGGCAATGTATTTAAGTCTCTATTTAATGGTGGAAGAGCTGAATTACAGCTTACTGATAAGGACGTTTTAGATGCAGGTGTTGAAATTGTCGTTCAACCTCCAGGTAAAAACAGACAATATTTATCATTGTTAAGTGGTGGGGAACGAGCTTTATCGGCAATTAGTTTACTATTTGCGATATTGAAAGCAAGAACTGCGCCGTTTGTTATACTTGATGAAGTGGAAGCGGCACTTGATGAACAAAATGTAATTAGATATGCTGAATATTTAAATAAATTAAAAGCAGAAACGCAATTTATCGTAATAACACATAGAAAAGGTACGATGTCGTATGCTGATAGTTTATATGGTGTGACGATGCAAGAAGCAGGCATTTCTAAACTTGTGAGTGTTAATTTAAAATCAATTAAAGATGAAGAATTGGAGGCATTACAATCATGAGTTTTTTTAAACGATTAAAGAATAAATTTTCTCCGAGTGATGAAACGAAAAACGAACTAGAAACACAAGAAGAAAAACCAGTTCAAGATTTACCACCTGAATCAAATGAAAAAGAAAATCCTGAAGCTGTACAATTTGATGATGGCTTAATGTCATTAGATGAATTTGAAGAATGGGAATCTGAACAACTTGGTGCGAAATTTAAACAAGGTCTTGAAAAATCTAGAGAGAATTTCCAAAATAAATTAAATGATTTATTAGCAACGTATAGAAAAGTTGACGAAGATTTTTTTGAAGCATTAGAAGAAATGTTAATACAAGCCGACGTCGGCTTTAACACAGTTATGGAATTGGTAGACGAGCTACGCATGGAAGCTAAACGCCAAAATATTACTGAAACTGAAGAGTTAAGAGAAGTTATTGTTGAAAAAATAGTAGATATTTATGTTCAAGATGATGAAGAATTGGACCGTATGAATATTGAAGATGATCGATTAAATGTTATATTAATGGTTGGCGTTAATGGTGTTGGAAAAACAACAACGATAGGTAAATTAGCACACCGTTATAAGCTAGAAGGCAAGAAAGTCGTATTAGCAGCTGGTGATACATTCCGTGCCGGAGCTATTGAGCAGCTGAAAGTATGGGGAGATAGAGTTGGCGTTGAAGTTATTAGCCAAAAAGAAGGTTCTGATCCTGCAGCTGTTATGTATGACGCTGTGAATGCTGCCAAAAGTAGAGGCGCTGATATATTAATCTGTGATACTGCAGGAAGATTGCAAAATAAAGCAAACTTAATGAATGAATTGCAGAAGGTAAGAAAAGTTATTGACCGTAATATACCTGGTGCACCACATGAAGTATTATTAGCTTTAGATGCTACAACTGGACAAAACGCATTGTCTCAAGCAAAATCATTTAAAGAAGTTACGCAAGTTACAGGTATTGTACTAACAAAACTTGACGGTACTGCTAAAGGTGGTATTGTATTAGCGATACGTAATGAATTGCAGATTCCGGTAAAATTTGTTGGGCTAGGCGAAAAATTAGATGACTTACAGCCATTTGATGCGGAAAGTTATGTTTACGGATTATTCGCAGACATGATTGATTCAAATGAGTCTGTTGAAAATACTACTGAAGAAGTTGATCATAATGACGGAAAATAACGAACTTGTTAAAACGATGAGAATGAATTACTTATTTGATTTTTATCAAGGATTATTAACAGAAAAACAACGCAATTATCTAGAGTTGTATTATTTACAAGATTATGCACTTAGTGAAATTGCAGAGACTTTTCATGTGAGTCGACAAGCAGTATATGATAATATAAAGCGAACAGATGAATTATTAGAAGAGTATGAAACGAAATTACAACTCTTTAATAAATTTAAAGAAAGACAATCGATTATTGATGAATTAAAAAGGTTGTCAGGAGATAATCAAGAACTTAAGCAAGCAATAGAACGCTTAGAAATTCTTGAATAGGAGGAGAAATTTATGGCATTTGAAGGGTTGTCCGAAAGACTTCAAGCCACGATGCAACGCATCAAAGGTAAAGGTAAAGTTACAGAACAAGATATTAAAGCTATGATGCGCGAAGTGCGATTAGCATTGTTAGAGGCAGATGTTAACTTTAAAGTCGTTAAAACTTTCGTTAACACAGTATCTGAACGTGCATTAGGTGCAGATGTCATGCAATCTTTAACACCAGGTCAACAAGTTATCAAAATTGTTCAGGACGAATTAACGTCGTTGATGGGTGGAGAAAACAGTAAAATTAATATGAGCAGTAAGCCACCAACAGTAGTCATGATGGTAGGTTTACAAGGTGCAGGTAAAACAACTACTGCAGGTAAACTTGCATTGTTAATGAGAAAGCAATATAACAAAAAGCCATTACTTGTAGCATGTGATGTTTATAGACCAGCAGCTATTGAACAATTACAAACAGTTGGTAAACAAATTGATGTACCTGTCTATACAGAAGGTGATCAAGTGAGTCCTAAAGAAATCACCGAGAATGCTTTGAAGTATGCTAAAGAAGAGCATTTAGATTTCGTAATCATTGATACAGCAGGTCGTCTGCATATTGATGAAACACTTATGAATGAACTTGTAGATGTTAAAGAAGTATCTAATCCTGACGAAATTATGTTGGTTGTTGACTCAATGACTGGTCAAGATGCAGTAAATGTAGCTGAATCATTTGATAACACATTAGATGTGTCTGGTGTTACGCTTACTAAATTAGATGGCGATACTCGTGGTGGTGCTGCACTTTCAATTCGTTCTGTAACGAACAAGCCAATTAAGTTTATAGGTATGAGTGAGAAACTAGATGGCCTTGAAATATTCCACCCAGAACGTATGGCATCAAGAATTTTAGGTATGGGTGACGTTTTAAGTTTAATTGAAAAAGCGCAACAAGGCGTAGATGAAACGAAAGCTAAAGAATTAGAAAAGAAAATGAGAACTTCTTCATTTACTTTTGATGATTTCCTAGAACAATTGGAACAAGTAAAGGGACTCGGTTCAATAGATGATCTTATGAATATGATTCCTGGGGCTAACAAGATGAAAGGCATGAAAAATGCTAACATGGACCCTAAACAAATTGACAATGTTCAAGCGATTATTCGTTCTATGACTTTAGAAGAAAGAAATAATCCAGAAATTTTAAACGTATCTAGAAAACGTCGTATTGCAAAAGGTTCTGGTAGAACATTACAAGAAGTCAATAGATTGATTAAACAATTTGGCGATATGAAAAAAATGATGAAACAATTTACAGGTAGCAATAAAAAAGGTAAAAAAGGCAAAAAAGGTAGTAATCCATTCCAAGGTATGAATTTACCATTTTAACAAAGGATTACAGTGAACGATGTGCGATATAAACGTGTTTTATAATCGCCATCGTTCTTCTTTTTTAAATGAAATTTAAATTGGTAAAGAGAAAACACTTTACAAACAATTTATATCCTGTTATAGTATTTACTTGTAGAAAAGAAATTATAAATGAGTAAGGAGTTTTTTGAAAATGGCAGTTAAAATTCGTTTAACACGTAAGGGTTCAAAAAGAAACCCATTTTATCGTATAGTAGTAGCAGATGCACGTTCTCCACGTGATGGTCGTATTATCGAGCCAATCGGTACTTACAATCCAGTTGCTAAACCTGAAGCAGAAATTAAAGTTGATGAAGAATTAGCTTTAAAATGGTTAGCTGATGGAGCAAAACCTACTGATACAGTTCGTGATATCTTATCAACTCAAGGTATCATGGAGAAATTCCATAATTCTAAACTTTCTAAGTAAAGCGTAGATTATATTGGAAAAATTAATACAAACAATTATAGTACCGCTCGTAGATTATCCGGAGAACATCAATATATCTAAAGATGAACAAGATTCTAGCATTACGTTCAATATAGACGTTCATGAAGAAGACATTGGCAGAATTATTGGTAAGAAGGGCAGAATGATTAAAGCCATTCGTACAATTGTGTCTGGTTCAATGAACGAGTATGGCAAGAAAGTGTTTGTAGAAGTTAATTAAGAGTGCCTATGCGGTGCTCTTTTTTATTGTTAATAAAGAAACAATTGAGGAGGCTTGGCTCAATGAATGTTGAAATAGGCAAAATTGTCAATACACATGGTATTAAAGGTGAAGTTAAAGTACTTACTGATTCAGATTTTACTGACGAACGATTTCAAAAAGGTCAACTTATTAAAGTGAAGCATAAAAATGAAGAAATACCTTTTACAATTGCATCACATAGAATACACAAAAAATTTCATTTGCTAACTTTCGAAGGTATTCATAACATCAATGATATTGAATATTTAAAAGGTTGCAAGATTTTTCAAGATGAAGAAAATGAATCGATTGAACTTGAAGAAAATGAATTTTATTATGCAGATATTATAGGTTGTACTGTATTTGTTCAAGAAGACGCTCTAGGAAGAGTAGTTGATATTATGGAAACAGGTGCAAACGATGTATGGGTCGTTAAAGGTGATAAAGAATATTTAATACCTTATATAGAAGATGTTGTTAAACAAGTTGACGTTGATCATAAAACAATTAAGATTGAACCTATGGAAGGTTTATTAGACTAATGAAAATTGATTACTTAACATTGTTTCCAGAGATGTACGAAGGTGTGTTAAATCATTCCATAATGAAAAGAGCACAAGATAAAGAACTTGTTCAATTTAATACAGTGAATTTTAGGGATTATGCAAATAATAAACATTCACAAGTTGATGACTACCCTTATGGTGGTGGACAAGGTATGGTACTCAAACCTGAGCCAATATTTAACGCGCTCAAAGCATTAGATAAGACTGAAAAGACGCGTGTTATTTTAATGTGTCCTCAAGGTGAGCCATTTACACAGCAAAAAGCTGAATCTTTATCAGAAAGTGAACATATCATTTTTATTTGTGGTCATTATGAAGGTTATGATGAGCGCATCAGAGAACATTGTGTAACTGATGAAATATCAATAGGTGATTATGTATTGACTGGTGGCGAACTGGCCAGTATGACCATGACAGACGCCATTGTGAGACTTATTCCTGGCGTGCTTGGTAATCAAGTTTCTCATGAAGACGATTCATTCTCATCTGGTTTATTAGAACATCCACAATATACACGTCCTGCTGATTATGAAGGATTAAAAGTACCAGATGTATTATTATCAGGTAATCATGCAAACATTGATAAGTGGAGACATCAACAATCCTTATTGAGAACACAGTCGAGAAGACCTGATCTATTAGATCAATATCCTCTATCTGAAAAAGATAAAAAATTCTTAAATGACAATAAAAAATAGATTGAATCAATTTACACAATGTGATATATTATTATAAGTGTGTGAACACGAAATTACTATGGTCCGCTGCTAGCATTAAATTATTTTATATAAA
The DNA here is from genome assembly GCF_029024305.1 of Mammaliicoccus vitulinus. Lineage (NCBI taxonomy): Bacteria > Bacillati > Bacillota > Bacilli > Caryophanales > Staphylococcaceae > Mammaliicoccus > Mammaliicoccus vitulinus. The sequence continues at coordinate 1,605,278 of NZ_CP118974.1, read as the reverse complement.
TTGGGCAAGAACATAGTCAGAAGGAGAGAAAATAATGAGTAATCATAAGTTAATCGAAGCAGTAACTAAAGACCAATTACGTACGGACATTCCAAATTTCCGTTCTGGTGACACATTAGTAGTACACGTGCGTATCGTTGAAGGAACACGCGAACGTATCCAGTTATTCGAAGGTGTAGTTATTAAACGTAATGGTGGCGGTATTTCTGAAACGTTTACAGTTCGTAAAATTTCTTACGGTGTTGGTGTTGAACGTACATTCCCTGTACACACTCCAAAAATCGAGAAAATCGAAGTTAAACGTCGCGGTAAAGTACGTCGTGCGAAACTTTACTACTTACGTAATTTACGTGGTAAAGCTGCTCGTATTAAAGAAATTAGATAAAATAAGACTTAGGTCATTGACCTTTGAACTTAAAAAGAGTAGAAATTCATTGTTAAAATTGAATTTCTGCTCTTTTTTGTACAAAATTAAAAATATAAAAATCACCCAATCCGAAAATGAATCCAACGGATTGGGTGATTTATTTTGAGAAAAGGCATGAAATTATAAAATACTAAGTTTTATAATTTTTTTCTAAGCCATATAAGTAACACGAGTCCTATAATCATTCCTAAAATACTGATTTTAAAGAATGGGGATTCATAAGTTATAGTTACTTTTTTATCATGTTTATCGACTTTGATACTAGACATGATATAATTCACTTTATTTATATCCACTTCTTTACCATCGATTGATGCTTTTAACCCTTTTTTATAAATGATGGGTAACACAAGATTTCCAGATGGATTCTTATTTAAATCTATTTCGTAATGTGTGCGTTTGTTATGAAATTTAATATTTTGTGACTGAGCGCTCTTAACTGCATTTTTCAGCGGTTGATAGTCTTCACCATATATATGTTTTAAATTAAAACGATACGATCCTTTTTTCAACTTTACATGTACTGTGTTTGCAGATTTTATATTAGCTGTTGTAGTGTGATGAGGTCTTATATAAGGATAATTCAATCTGTATCTAAAAATTTTATTTTCATTTGTTGAAATATAGTAATTCATATCTTTAGGCTTAATGATTTTAGCATCCATCATTAAATATAGTGTTTGATATTTGTCAGCTGTATTGTTCGGTAAATCGATTGTTAAGCCACCGCCATTTTTAGTAACAGTTAATTGTTTGCCGTTGTAAGATGCATCATTGTATGAAATATGAGCAGACTTGAGTAGGTCTTTAGCTGGTTTCACTTGCTGATTTGATTTTTGATCATTTGTAATAACGCCATTTAACATGGCATGTTCTTTTTCTATTGGTGAGTTTAATTGTGTATTGTGATAAGTATTTTTGACGACTCTAGCACTAGGTAATTTCTCTGTATTTTCGTATACATGGAAATACTCGCCTTGATCTTTAAAAGAATCTATCCTTTTTGAAAGGGCTGGATAGTGTAAGTCATCTTTAGATTTTATAGTATAGTCTACATTAAATAAACTGTTTAAGTTAGCTCTTTCCGATAAGCTCGCATAATAACTATTGCTATTTCTTGGCATGCTAATAAGTAAATCTTTTTCATAAAATTTCAATATTTCTGCACTGTAAATACTGCTATAAAGCTTCGTTCCATTAAAATGATAATACATTGGTGAATTAATAGAGATAGGTCTTAACATATCAATTCTGCGTAAATCATCAACTTGATTTTCTTTTAAATTTTCAATTTCCGAAGCTAATTTTTGTGAATAAATATTGGATTTTTTAACTGTATTAATATTCGGTGTATACTTTTTAAGCACTTTATCTTGGTAATTTTGTATAAGCGTAAACTGATAAGCAATAAGGACACAACAGATAGCGATATTCAAATGCTTAATTGGGTATCTTATTTTAAACAATAATAAAATAAACAATATTGGTATGAAAATCACCCAACTATAAAAAGATTGCTGCCAAATTGCTGAAATAGCTATAAATAATATCGGTAATATCGATGCCATAATAAACTGTTTTACTGTGACCATATGAATATGCTGTATAAGCATCACTGTAAGGCCAGCAGTTATTAATGCCAATGCATATACCCATCTTCTTTCAGGCATTGAAAAACCATTAAAAAATGAGTCCATATAAGGTGATAAAGATCCAATTAAAGATAGAATTGTGAATGTAGCAAATAATTTAAAGTAATACTTTGTATATAATGGTTTTAAAAATAAAGCAACTACGGATAAGAATGATATCGTAATATAAAACCCGCCATACAACATGTTATATTGTTTTTTAAATGGGATAACTGAATCAATGTGATTATTAATCAAGCTTCTATCGTTATCGATATAAGACATGACGCCTTGAACGAAACCAAAATTTCCAATTAAAAATCCAATAAAAATACAAACGATTAAATAAAAGAATTTTTGTTTAATTGATAACAAGTCATCTTTATAGTTAAAAATCATTCTATAAATAGCATAGCAAGCTAAAATAATAAATTCATAATATGTAAAATAAAAATTAGACGTAATCGTAATCGCAATTGCGAGTATGAGCACAGTTATTTTCTTCTGAGTAAAGAGACGTTCTATACCTAATAAAGCAAGTGGTAAATAGAACATGACATCACTGAAAAAGGACCAAGTAAACGTGAAGTAATAATAAACCGTTGAGCAAGCATAGAGCATGCTTCCGATAAATGCGTACGATTTATTGATGTTGTATTTTAAAAATAAAAAATAAGTCACAATTAAGATGCATGTACATTTAAATATAGCGATTACAATTTGGTTAGCGACTACTATATTAAACAATTGATCAGAACCAGCAAAAAACTGATAGATTAAGACAAAACAAATGCTAATCCATGCAAATGGAGAAGTTGAATAATAATAGCTTAAGTTAGAAAAATAATCACCACCAAGTCCAAATCCTATATCATAAAACATCGTAAATTGTTTAGCATGTTGGACAAGGTACATTTGAAAAGGGATCATTTGTTTTAATCCATCTCCAACACTCGTATATAAATCACCAAATTTTATAAATCTATATATAGTTGGTATGTAATATAAAACTGACAGGATTATCGATAGAAGTAATAAATAAAAAATGTGTTTAAATTGCTTTGCCATATTCGATACCTCGTATTTGTATGTTATGTAAACACTTACTTATTCCCAAACTCATAAATTGTTAAACTTTAACATTCATTTATAAGGCGTATATTAATAAGAGTTTAGTATATAAATCCCAACTTAAAATAAATCATCCAATCCGTTGGAATCATTTTCGGATTGGATGATTTTATATTTCTGATTTTAGTCAAGATGAGATGGATTGTTATTGATTTTTCTTGTGATTAAAATGCTTAAACTTATAAATAGAATTGAGACGATGATCATCGTTACAAAATAGGGTGGTTTATAAGTTATTTCTATATGTTTATCTTGCTTATCTACATCAATACCAGTCATAATATGATTGACTTTGTTAACAGACGTTTTTTTGCCATCAACTTTGGCTTTTAAACCATCTCTATAAGGCATATTGATTACAGCAGTTCCTGCTTTATGAGCTTTTAAATGTATATCAATTTTGCCATTCTTTTCTTGATATGTGTAATCTTTTTGTTTATCAGCTTGTTTCAAAGTATCATAATTTTCTCCGTACAAACCTTGTAATTTTAATTTGTATTTACCATTTGTCAATGCGATAAATATTTTGCCGTCTTTCGGTACAGGTATACGATAAAGTAAATCGTCTTGATTCATTCGATATTTAGAATCTTCAAACAAGCGATGATTATCATAGTCATTTATTTGAACCGTAAAGTTAGATTGAGGTAATGCGCGTTCTAAATGCATCATTAAATACATGTCCTCGTACTTGCTTGTCATTTCTTTAGGTAAAGTTATTGTGATACCATCACCGTTGTTAGGCACCGATAATGTATCGTTATGATAATTTGCGTTCCGTGCTGTAATAGTTGTTTCGTTTAATAAATTCGGTGACTTATTTATACGCGAATATTCTTTTGAATGATCAGAAGATACAACGCCTTTAATCATTGCATGTTCCAAATCTAAAGGATTGTTGATGGTGCGTTCATCATAATATTGATCTGTCACTTTGACAGCAGGTAACATTTGTTCATTTTCTAAAATTTGATATTTACCATCATCACTTTTTATTTTGAAGTTTGCCGGAGATTCTTTTTGATAACTCTTTTTCATCATGTATTTTGTAGACCATAAACTGTATAAGTTCGATCTGCCTTGAAAATTGCTGTATCTACTTAAAGACTCGTTTTGTAAATTGACTTTAGCGTCTTTAAACAAATATTGATTTAATTGACCATCAAAAATACTGGAATATAAACTCATGCCTTTAAAATGTTGATACATTGGTGTATTATCTTGTGTTAACACTCTCCAAGCAATTCTTTCGTCAGCATCAGTTTGATTTTTTAAAGTGGATACATGATTACGTTGAAGCCCGCTATCAAAAGTACTTGCCTGCATATAAAAGTCGTTTGCTCTACGTTCATGATCATCGTGATAAATTTGGTTTTTACTATGTTCTTTTGATACAAGAAATGATAAAAATAAAATCATTAAAGCATACGATGCAATGAGCAGTTTTGAACGTTTGACTTTTAAAGTTAAAACGAGCAGACCCATTACAAATAAAAGGGGAACCATCCAAATCCATATCACGTAATCGTTAGTTATGAAATAACTTGTAAATATCACGATAAAAGCAGGTAATGAAGTTAGGATGTATTGTTTAACAGGTATAGATTTAAAATAATAAACATAACAAGCGATTAAACCACTTGAGAAAAAGGTCAATAAGTAATGCCATCTCTTTTGAGGTGCAGAAAACCCATTAAATATACTATCAACATAAGGAATAAAGCTTGAAATAATTAATACGAACGTCAATATGCTGAATAACCTATAATAATAATGTTTATATAATTTATATGTAAGCAATGCTTGAATCGTAATGAATAACACAACGATTAAATAATTATCGTAAAAAATATTATCATGTTTCGTAAAGTCTGACAGTAAAGGAATTTTACCTTGATAAATTTCTCTATTATTGCCAATAAAACTACGCGCAGAATGGAAAAATATAAATAAACTACTGCCTAAACCAAGTATACTAGCAGTTACAAGAACCTTTAACTGTTGCATTCTTGGGATAATATCATCTTTGTGCGTAAATATAAATCGATATAGAAAGTAAATGAGACCTGTTAATAACTGATAGTATGCAAAGTAGAAATTATTAATGAACGTTATGGCGACGATTATAATGAGTAGGCCTATTTTTTTATCTTTTAAAAACCTTTCAATACTTAACAGCAAAAGAGGTAAAAGCATAAATACATCACTAAAAAAAGGCCAGTATACTGTAAATCTGAAATAAATAGGTGAAACCGCAAATAAAAATGCTGCAACAATTGAAGATAATTGATTTAATCCTAATTTTTTAAATAATAGAAATGTAAACATCATAATTAAAAACGATTTTACTATGGATATAAAAATTGCATTTTGAGCCCAAAAAAGCATATGCTCAGTATTAAAATTAAAAATAAATGACCCTATCCAAATTAAAATAACGTTCATAATAAATAAAATATTGGTTGAGAAGTAATATGAAAAATCCATAAACATATCTCCACCGAGACCTAAATCAGTTGAATAGAAAAATGAACCACTTGTCCAATGTTCGTATAAATACATTTGTATAGGTAGCATTTGTTCAATACCATCATTAGGGCCAGTGAAAATAATGCCATCATTAAGATATCTATAAAGAACGTAGCTATGGCCTAAAATAGCTAAAATAAGGAATAGGAAAATATATTTGATTGCATGTTTGTTATGTAAGTATTGTTTGAATTTGTTTATCATCTATTTCACCTATATCAATATTTAATTATTTATGCGCTTTTAAATTTGTTTGTTCAATAATATATTTCGGTCTATCTTTCGTTTCATAATATATGCGACCGATATATTCACCGATCACACCAAGACTAAATAACTGTAGTCCGCCTAAAAATAAAATAGCTGAAATAATCGTAAAATAACCAGGTTCTGCTATGCCGTGTAGAAGGATATTAATAAATGTTATAAAAATATATAAAAGGCATACAAACATCGTAATCCCACCAAAATAAAAGCATAATCGAAGTGGTTTATTATTAAAACTAATGATGCCATCTATAGCATAATCAATTAATTTAAAAATAGAAAATTTTGAATGACCATCATTTCTTTCTTGATGTTCAAATGTAATGGTTGTTTTACTAAAACCAACCCATTCGAAAATCCCTTTAGAGAATCTGTTATATTCTGTCATTTTTAAAATGGAATTTACGACTTCTTTTGAAATTAATCGGAAGTCTCCTTCACCGCTTTTTAATTTTACATCAATCATATATCGAGATAGTTTATAAAAAACTTTAGCAGGAATCTTTTTAATAAATGATTCATTCTGACGATTTCTTAATGCGACTACTTGATTATAGCCATCTTCGTGTAGTTGAATCATCTTAGGAATTATTTCAGGCGGATGCTGCAAATCTGAATCCATAATAATAACAGCATCTCCATTACAATGTTCTAAACCACAATACATGGCCGACTCTTTGCCGAAGTTATTAGAAAAGGAAATGTATTTAACATGTTCATCTCTTTCTGATAAAGATTTTAAAACATTAAGTGATTGATCAGTCGATCCATCGTTAATAAAAATTATTTCAAATTGATGTGATAAATTTAAAAAGACGTTCGATACTTTTTCATGTAAAATAGAGATGTTAGTTTCCTCATTATAAAGAGGAACTATTATTGATATGAGCATAACAAACCTCCTATATAGATATGGTAAATATATCATATTTCATAAGTTTTAGATAAGAAAGGATAAATATAAATGACAATTCAATGGTTCCCTGGTCATATGGCCAAAGCGAGAAGAGAAGTAACTGAACAATTAAAAATGGTAGATGTAGTTTTTGAGCTTGTAGATGCTCGTTTACCTCTATCTTCTAGAAATCCAATGATTGATGACATTATCAAACAAAAACCGCGTGTGGTTATACTAAATAAAAAAGATATGTCGAAACAAAGTGAAACAGATAAATGGACGCAATACTTTAGAAATCAAGGTTTCTATCCAGTACAAATAGATTCAAAACATGGTAAACATTTAGGCGAACTTATGAAAGCGGCACAAGCTGCAACTAAAGAAAAATTTGATAGAGAAAAGAGTAAAGGACTACGTCCGCGTGCTATTAGAGCTATGATAGTAGGTATTCCTAATGTTGGAAAATCTACCCTTATTAATAAATTAGCCAAAAAAGCGATTGCTAAAACAGGAAATACACCAGGTGTAACAAAAAAACAACAATGGATTAAAGTTGGTAAAGAGTTAGAACTGTTAGATACGCCAGGTATTTTATGGCCGAAATTTGAAGATCAAGCGATCGGTAAAAAACTAAGTTTAACTGGAGCAATAAAAGATAGCATCGTTCATTTAGATGAAGTTGCAATATATGGCTTGAATTTCCTTTTAGATCATGATCCTGAAAAATTAAAACAATTTTATCAAATAGAATTAAATGAAGAAGATGAAGTTATCGATTTATTTGATCAAATTGGCAAAAGAAGAGGTATGTTGAAACGAGGAAATGAAATCGATTATGAAGCTGTAACAGAACTGATTATTAGAGATTTAAGAAATGCAAAAATAGGTAATTATTGTTTTGATGTTTATGATGAAATGAAGGATGGCCTATATGAAACAAAAGAGCATTAAAGAAATAACATCTGAGATTCAACAATATGCAACCATTGATGCAATAAATGGCTCAATCCATAACGAAGATGAAAGAAAAGGCGTTCAAAACGCTTTAATTAAAAGGATAAAACAGTTAGAAAAGATAGAAGAACTGAATTTGAAATACGAAAAAATGAACCAATATGAGAATCGAATATTAAGCGAAAATCAAGACGCACTTATTTGTGGAATAGATGAAGTGGGTAGAGGGCCGTTAGCTGGTCCAGTTGTAGCGAGTGCCGTAATATTGGAACGTGGCCATCATTATTTAGGCATTACCGATTCTAAAGCTTTATCACAAAGTAAACGTTCGTTTTTCGAACAGGAAATTTATAATAAAGCATTGTCTGTAGGAATAGGTATTGCAACAGTTGAAGAAATTGATGAATTAAATATTTATGAAGCGACTAAAGTGGCTATGCAAAGAGCGATAGATCAATTGAATTATAAACCTGATCATTTATTAATCGATGCGATGACACTTGCAAACGATATACCGCAGACTTCAATTATTAAAGGTGATTTGAACAGTGTTTCAATAGCAGCGGCAAGTGTTATTGCTAAAGAATATCGAGATAAACTGATGACTGAATTTAATTTAGAGTATCCTGGATACGATTTCGACAAAAATAAAGGATATGGTACTAAAACCCATCTTGAAGGTATTGAAACTTGTGGAATTACACCAATCCATCGAAAATCTTTCGAGCCAATTAAATCAAAAGTGAAATATTAGTCTAACAATTCTGGAAATTACACTCTACTTGTTTACAATAACGCTTTCATTTTCTATAATTAAGAAGTAAGCAAACATTATTGTATGTAATAGGAGGATGGAGAATGAATATCCATGAGTATCAAGGTAAAGAGATTTTTCGCTCTATGGGCGTAGCTGTACCTAATGGTTCAGTGGCTTTTTCACCTGCTGAAGCAGTAGAAAAAGCAAAAGAATTAGATTCAAATGTATATGTAGTTAAAGCACAAATCCATGCTGGTGGCCGTGGTAAAGCTGGCGGAGTTAAAATTGCTAAATCAATTGATGAAGTTCGTGAGTACGCTAAAGAATTATTGGGCAAAGTACTTGTTACACACCAAACTGGTCCAGAAGGTAAAGAAATTAAACGTCTTTTAATTGAAGAAGGATGCGATATTCAAAAAGAATATTACATTGGGTTTGTAATTGATAGAGCAACAGACAGAATTACTTTAATGGCTTCAGAAGAAGGCGGAACTGAAATTGAAGAAGTTGCAGCAGCAACACCAGAAAAAATCTTCAAAGAAGTAATTGATCCTGTAACAGGATTAATGCCTTATCAAGCTAGAAGAATTGCATTTAATATTAACATCCCTAAAGAATCAGTAAATAAAGCTGTTAAATTAATGATGTCTTTATATAATGTGTTTGTAGAAAAAGATTGTTCAATTGTTGAAATCAACCCACTTGTTACAACGAGTGCAGGTGAAGTTTTAGCGCTTGATGCAAAAGTGAACTTTGATGATAATGCTTTATTTAGACATAAAGATATCGTTGAAATGCGTGACTTAGAAGAAGAAGACGAAAAAGAAATCGAAGCATCTAAATATGACTTATCATATATCGCTTTAGATGGAAATATTGGTTGTATGGTAAACGGAGCTGGTTTAGCTATGGCTACGATGGATACGATTAATCACTTCGGCGGAAATCCGGCTAACTTCCTTGACGTAGGGGGCGGTGCTACAAAAGAAAAAGTTACTGAAGCATTCAAAATCATTTTAGGTGATTCACAAGTAGAAGGTATTTTTGTAAACATCTTCGGTGGAATCATGAAATGTGATGTTATTGCAGAAGGTATTGTAGCAGCTGTTAAAGAAGTTTCATTAGATATGCCTTTAGTTGTTAGACTAGAAGGTACTAATGTTGAAAAAGGTAAACAAATCTTAAAAGAATCTGGTTTAGCAATCGAACCAGCATCAATCATGGCTGATGGTGCTCAAAAAATTGTTAAATTAGTTCAAGAACGATAAGAAAGGCGGAGACTTACGTGAGTGTATACATCGATAAAAATACAAAAGTATTAGTTCAAGGTATTACTGGTGCAACAGCACTTTTCCATACGAAACAAATGTTAGAATATGGTACTCAAATCGTTGCTGGGGTAACACCTGGTAAAGGTGGCCAAGTAGTAGAAGGCGTACCAGTATTTAATACAATAGAAGAAGCAGTTGCTGAAACTGGCGCAACTGTATCAGTAATTTATGTTCCAGCACCATTTGCTGCAGATGCAATTGTTGAATGTGCAGATGCTGAATTAGATTTAGCAATTTGTATTACAGAACATATTCCAGTTATTGATATGATTAAAGTTAAAAGATATTTAGAAGGCAAAAAGACACGTTTAGTAGGACCAAACTGTCCAGGTGTTATAACTGCTGATGAGTGTAAAATTGGTATTATGCCTGGTTACATCCATAAAAAAGGTCATGTCGGTGTCGTTTCACGTTCTGGTACATTGACTTATGAAGCGGTTCATCAATTAACGCAAGCAGGTATTGGTCAAACAACAGCAGTTGGTATTGGCGGAGACCCTGTAAACGGAACTGACTTTATTGATGTATTAAAAGAATTCAATGAAGATGAAGACACTTATGCAGTTGTTATGATTGGTGAAATTGGTGGTACAGCAGAAGAAGAAGCTGCTGAATGGATCAAAGCTAATATGACTAAACCTGTAATTGGTTTCATTGGTGGTCAAACAGCGCCTCCAGGAAAACGTATGGGTCATGCTGGTGCAATTATTTCAGGCGGTAAAGGTACTGCATCTGAAAAAATTAAAACACTTAATGATTGTGGCGTAGAAACAGCAGATACACCATCTGTTATTGCTGAAACATTAATTAACCGTATTAAAAAAGAAGACGGTTTATATGAAAAATGCTTAACAATTAAATAAAATCATTTATAAGAATAAGTACAGTGTTTTTACGAGTTGAAGACACTGTGCTTATTTGTCGTTTCAATTTTATTTTTACCACTAACAAATATAATGATTTGTTAGTGGTTTTTTATAGACTAAATTACATTTATGCTTTATAATAATTGTAAAATATTTACAATTAAGAGTGGGAGATATACTGCAACTCTTAATTTTTCCAAAAGAACCTCAAATTCAACACCTTTAAAACCTCTTTTTAAATCAAAATCACATAAACTTCTAAAATAATCCCAATTCAATCCAAATAAGATATTAATTTGTATAAATGACATATAAAGAACAGTCATATTATTTGAAGAAAGTACAATATAATAATGAAGAAATTAGTACGAATTATGTTTATTGCGCATCAGAAAAATTAAAAGCATTCGTTACTGCCCTTTATATTCATAACATCTACAACAAGTCATTTATCATGCTTATTTATCACCGAAAATCTACACTATAAGGGAGTGTATTTTAATGAATCATTATCAACAAACTGTATTAAGGCTAGTCTATGCGGGTTATACGACAAATCACATGCATAAAATGTTAAGGTATGATCAAACATTACATTTTGTCGATTCTCGTAATGAATTTCTTGAGTTTATCTATAAAAGTGGATTTAATTATAACAATATGGTAGAAATGTATAGTAAATATGAATGTAGTGATATTGATAAAATTCTTGCAGCATTACATCATAGAAATATAAAACTTTTATTTAGCGATGATGAAGCTTATCCAAGGCTTTTAAAGGAAATTTATGATTTTCCTTTAGCTTTATTTGGTATTGGTGATTTGTCAATATTGAATAATGAGAGAAAATTGGCTATAGTCGGTTCAAGGAAGGCTACAACGTATTCTGAACAAATTTGTCATGCGATCATACCAAAGCTTATAAATGAAAATATAGTTGTTGTTTCAGGTATGGCTATGGGCGCTGATTATTTCGCACATTTAAAAACGATAGAGCATGGTGGTTTAACGATTGGTGTGGCTGCTTTTGGACTAGATTACCATTACCCTAAAGCTACGAGATATATCAATGAATTAATGAGGGAAAATCATCTTGTCATATCAGAATATTATCCAACTACTAAAGTACAAAAGTGGCATTTTCCTGAAAGAAATCGGCTTATTAGCGGATTATCTCAAGGTGTTCTTGTTACAGAAGCTGATGAACGTAGTGGCTCTTTAATTACAATTGATTTAGCTTTGGAACAAAATCGAAATGTTTATTGTTGTCCTGGGACAATTTTTCAAACGTTAAGTAAGGGTGGAAATAAAAGAATTAAAGAAGGTGCAAAGCTTGTGCAAAACGCGCAAGATATTATAGAGGATTATGATACAGTTAGTATGTGAAAAAAGAATTTTATAAAATGTTTTAATTGACAAAGCTGAATTTGTCGGTTTATCATTTACACTTGTAATCAATAGAATAAGCAAGGGGGACTTACTTTGGCAGAAAATCTTGTCATAGTTGAATCGCCTGCAAAAGCTAAAACCATTGAAAAATATTTAGGAAAAAAATATAAAGTCGTTGCTTCTATGGGGCATGTAAGAGATTTACCTCGTAGTCAAATGGGCGTTGATGTTGAAAATAATTATGAACCTAGATATATAACTATTCGTGGAAAAGGACCAGTCGTTAAAGATTTAAAACGTTATGCTAAAAAAGCAACAAACGTTTATCTTGCAAGTGACCCGGACCGCGAAGGCGAAGCAATTGCGTGGCATTTAGCACATATATTAGATATAGATAAAACTAAAAAAACAAGAGTAGTATTTAATGAAATTACAAAAGATGCAGTGAAAGATAGTTTTAAGCATCCTAGAGAAATTGAACATGAGTTAGTAGATGCTCAACAGGCACGTCGTATATTAGATAGACTAGTCGGATATAACATTTCTCCTGTTTTATGGAAAAAAGTTAAAAAAGGCTTATCAGCAGGACGTGTTCAATCAGTAGCGTTAAGGTTAGTTATAGACCGTGAAAATGAAATTAATGATTTTAAACCAGAAGAATACTGGACAATTGAAGGTTTGTTTAAACATAAAACGAAATCGTTCAATGCGAAGTTTTTACATGAAAAAAGCAAGCCAGTTAAATTGAAAACAGAGAATGATGTGCAAAAAATAACAACACAATTAGACGGAGACAAATTTGAGGTTACTCAAGTTACTAAAAAAGAAAAACTTAGACATCCGGCTAAATCATTTACAACTTCTTCATTACAACAAGAAGCTTCTCGTAAGTTGAACTTTAAAGCGAGAAAAACAATGATGCTTGCACAACAATTATACGAAGGTATTGATTTAAAAAGACAAGGTACAGTCGGTTTAATTACTTATATGAGAACAGACTCTACTCGTATTGCAGATAGTGCTAAAGCTGAAGCAGCAACGTTTATTGAAAATCAATATGGTAAAGAATATTTGTCGAAAGCTAAAGAAGCAAAAGGTAAACAAGGTGCACAAGATGCCCATGAAGCCGTTAGACCAACTAGCGTTGATCGTACACCGGATCAAATGAAAGCATTTTTATCTAGAGATCAATATCGTTTATATAAACTGATTTGGGAACGTTTCATGGCAAGTCAAATGGCTCCAGCAATCGCAGACACAGTTGCGGCTGATATCACTCAAGGTGATTTGAAATTTAGAGCAAATGGTCAAACAATCAAATTTAAAGGTTTCATGAAAGTTTATGTTGAAGCTAAAGATGATACAGATGAAGAAAAAGAAGGTAAATTGCCTCCTTTAGAAGAAGGTGACATTGTCACTGCAGAAAAAATTGATCCAAAGCAACATTATACGCAACCACCTCCACGATATACTGAGGCGCGTTTAGTAAAGACTTTAGAAGAACTTAAAATTGGTAGACCATCAACTTATGCACCAACAATCGATACAATTCAAAAAAGAAACTATGTAAAAGTGGACCAAAAGAGATTTGTACCTACTGAATTAGGTGAAATCGTACATGAGGCTGTTAAAGAATATTTCCCTGAAATTATAGATGTTGATTTTACAGTTAACATGGAAACACTGTTAGATAGAGTTGCTGATGGTGAAATTGAGTGGAAAAAAGTAATAGACATGTTTTATGAGAATTTCAAAATCGATGTTGCAAGAGCAGAAGAAGAAATGGAAAAAATTGAAATCAAAGATGAACCAGCTGGTGAAGACTGTGAACTATGTGGTTCGCCAATGGTTTATAAAATGGGCCGATATGGTAAGTTTATGGCTTGTTCAAACTTCCCTGACTGTAGAAATACAAAAGCTATCATTAAAACAATTGGGGTTAAGTGTCCTAAATGTAAAGAAGGCGAAGTTGTAGAACGTAAATCTAAGAAAAATAGAATTTTCTATGGTTGTTCACAATATCCTGAATGTGATTACACATCATGGGATAAACCGTTAGATCGTTCTTGTCCGAAATGTGAGACTGTACTAGTTGAACGTAAAAAAGGAAAATCTGCTCAAGTTATATGTCCAAATTGTGATTATAAAGAGCAAGAACAAAAATAAAAATATAAAGTGCAAAAAGTTATTTTAGTAGATAACTTTTTGCACTTGTTTTTTGATTTCATGATTTAAAAGTAAAACGTCACTAATTTTTAAAAATTAACATCACTTTATCATTTGATTAAATTCAGATTTGTTATACAATTCAATGTGGAGTGAAATTTGGAAAAGTTGAGGAGGCATATTAAATGACTTCAATTAATGTTATAGGTGCTGGATTAGCAGGATCCGAAGCGGCGTATCAAATAGCCAAGAGAGGATTACATGTTAATTTATATGAAATGAGACCGGTTAAGCAAACGCCAGCACACCATACAGATAAATTTGCTGAGCTCGTATGTTCGAATTCTTTAAGAGGAGATCAGTTAACAAATGCAGTAGGTGTTTTAAAAGAAGAAATGAGACAACTTGATTCACTCATTATTCGAGCTGCAGATAATGCTCGTGTTCCTGCGGGAGGCGCACTTGCAGTAGATAGACATGATTTTGCGGGATATATTACGGACACTTTAAAGAATCATCCAAATATAACAGTGAAAAATGAAGAAATTACTGAAATACCAGATGGACCTACAATTATAGCGACTGGTCCATTAACAACAGAAAGTTTAACTAAGCAAATAATGGATATAACTGGTGAAGAGCAATTATACTTTTATGATGCAGCAGCACCAATTATTGAAAAAGAATCCATAAATATGGATAAAGTATATTTAAAATCGCGTTATGATAAAGGTGATGCAGCATATTTGAATTGTCCTATGACTGAAGAAGAATTCAATACATTTTATGATGCTTTAATTAAAGCAGAAGTTGTGCCTTTAAAAGAATTCGAAAAAGAGATTTATTTTGAAGGGTGTATGCCATTTGAAGTAATGGCTGAAAGAGGGAAGAAAACGTTATTATTCGGACCAATGAAGCCTGTAGGTTTAGAAGATCCGAAAACTGGTGAAAGACCATATGCAGTTGTTCAATTACGACAAGATGATGCGGCGGGCACTTTATATAATATTGTTGGATTTCAAACGCATTTAAAATGGGGTGCTCAAAAAGAAGTGATTTCACTTATCCCTGGTCTAGAAAATGTTGATATTGTTCGTTATGGTGTTATGCATAGAAACACATTTATCAATTCGCCAAGTGCATTAAAAGAAACGTATCAATTAAAATCAAGAGATGATTTATTTTTTGCTGGCCAAATGACAGGTGTTGAAGGTTATGTAGAAAGTGCTGCTAGTGGTTTAATTGCTGGTATAAATGCGAGTAAATTAGTTTCTGGTTTAGAACCTATCGTATTCCCTAGAGAAACGATTATTGGAAGTATGGCTTATTATATAACACATGCCAATCATAAAAATTTCCAACCAATGAATGCTAACTTTGGATTAGTACCTACATTAGAAAAACGAATTAAAGATAAAAAAGAACGATTTGAGAAACTAGCAAATCGTGCACTTAAACACTTAAATTCATTTAAAGTCATGTTATAGTAAATTATTTTAAGATTTATTAGAATTGTGATACAATTCAGATAAATTGGGAGGAATGAGTAATGGTACATACAGTTGAGCAGCAATTTGTTGATATGTTAACGTATGAAAAACATTTTTCCACCCATACATTAAATGCATATCAACTTGATTTAAATGAATTTAATGCATTTTTACAATCAGAACATTTAACTTTAGAATCCTTTGAATATAAAGATGCAAGAAGATACCTTGCGTTTTTGTATGATAAAGGACATAAGCGAACAAGTGTATCACGCAAAATTTCGACATTAAGATCTTTATATCAATATTGGATGAGCATAGATGGTGATATTCAAAATCCATTTATTCAACTTGTTCATCCTAAAAAAGAACATCATTTACCGAGTTTTTTCTATGAAGAAGAGATGGAAAAATTATTTGAAACGCTAGACGATGGTAAGCGAACGAATATTCGAGATCGCGTTATTTTGGAGTTGCTTTATGCAACAGGCATACGTGTTTCAGAATTAGTTCATATAAAAATGAATGATATTGATTTAACTTACTCATTTGTTAAAGTTTTAGGTAAAGGTAATAAAGAGAGGATTGTTCCTTTTGGAGAATATTGCCAAAGTGCTATAACGGATTATATCGAAAGCTTCAGAAGTCAATTGAAAATAGACCATGACTATTTAATTGTAAATATGAGAGGTCAACCGATCACAGAACGTGGTGTACGTTATGCACTAAATGAAATAGTAAAGAGAACTCAAGGGGTATATCATATTCATCCCCATAAATTGAGACATACATTTGCTACTCATTTATTGAATCAAGGTGCTGATTTGAGAAGTGTTCAAAGTTTATTAGGACATGAAAGTTTATCAACAACAAGTCAATATACACACGTAACAAAAGATCAGTTAAGAAAAGTATATTTATCCGCACATCCACGTGCGTAAAGGAGAATTGATAATGAGTTCATCATTACACGCAACAACAATATTTGCTATAAAACATAATGGCCATTCTGCAATGGCGGGTGATGGCCAAGTTACACTAGGTGAACAAGTCATCATGAAACAAACAGCTAGAAAAGTGAGAAGACTTTATCATGATAAAGTTATAGCTGGTTTTGCTGGTAGCGTTGCAGACGCGTTCACATTATTTGAAAAATTCGAAGTTAAATTACAAGAATATAGTGGTAATTTGACGAGAGCTGCCGTAGAACTTGCTCAAGAATGGCGTGGAGATAAAATGTTACGTCAACTTGAAGCGATGTTAATCGTTATGAATGAAACGGATTTACTCGTTATAAGTGGTACAGGTGAAGTTATTGAACCAGACGATGGTATAATTGCGATTGGTTCTGGTGGTAATTATGCATTGAGTGCTGGAAGAGCGCTTAAGTCATATGCACCACATTTATCAGCTAAAGAGATAGCGGAAGCTTCATTGAATACTGCTGCAGATATTTGTGTGTTCACAAATCACGAAATAAAAGTTGAAGAAATATAAATGGAGGGTTCAAGGTTGTCACAAAATCAATTAAAAATGACACCGCATGACATTGTTGATCGATTAAATGATCATATTATCGGTCAGCAAGATGCTAAACGTAAAGTAGCTATTGCACTTAGAAACCGATATAGAAGAAGTCAATTAGATGATCAACTTAGAAATGAAATTATTCCTAAAAATATTCTTATGATTGGACCTACAGGTGTTGGTAAGACTGAAATAGCTAGAAGAATGGCGAAATTAGTAGGTGCACCTTTTGTTAAAGTAGAAGCGACAAAATTCACAGAAGTTGGATATGTAGGTCGAGATGTTGAAAGTATGATTCGTGACTTAGTTGAAGTAGGTCGTCGAATCGTAAAGGAAGAAAAGAAAAAATTTGTGCATGATGACGCGAGTCAGAAAGCAAATGAAAAGTTAGTTAAATTGCTAGTCCCAAGCATGAAGAAAAAAGCTCAAAGCAATGGGAATAACCCATTAGAGTCTTTATTTGGAGGTCAATTTCCAAACTTTAACCAACAGGATGAAGTGGAAGAATCACCGACTGAAGAAATTAAAACAAAACGTGAAGATATTAAGAAACAATTAATGAATGGTGAGCTAGAAGAAGAAATCGTTAAAATTAAAGTAGAACAAGAGCAACAATCATTAGGTATGATGGGCATGGAAAACAATCCTCAAATGCAAGATATGTTGAGTCAAATGATGCCGAAGAAAAAACTAGAACGAAGCCTTCCAGTCAAAACTGCAAGAAAAATTTTGACGGATCAAATAGCAAATGAATTAATTGATCAAGAGTCTGTAAACGAAGAAGCGATACAACTTACAGAACAAATGGGTATGGTATTTATCGATGAAATAGATAAAATAGCTGCTAGTAATAGTAACAGTGGACAAGATGTTTCACGTCAAGGTGTTCAAAGAGATATTCTTCCAATTGTAGAAGGTAGTGTTGTTCAAACTAAATATGGTTCTATTAACACTGAGCACATTTTATTTATCGGTGCAGGTGCATTCCATATGTCTAAGCCAAGCGACTTGATTCCTGAATTACAAGGAAGGTTCCCAATTCGTGTTGAATTAGATAGTTTAACAACTGAGGATTTTGTCAAAATATTAAAAGAACCAAAACAATCACTTCTTGATCAATATAAAGCACTTCTTGAAACTGAAATGGTCACAATTAACTTTACTGACGAAGCTATCAATAGATTAGCTGAAATCGCATTTCAAGTGAATCAAGAAACAGACAATATTGGTGCGAGAAGGCTGCATACTATACTAGAAAAAATGCTTGAAGACCTTTCATTCGAAGCTTCAAATATGCCAAATGCAGTAGTGGATATTACACCAGAATACGTTAATCAAAAATTAGAATCAATTGCTACAAACAAAGATTTAAGTGCATTTATTTTATAAAAAAAGGAGAACAATTAAATGAGTTTATTAACAAAGACGAGAGAATTAAATACATTACTACAAAAACATAAAGGTATAGCTGTAGACTTTAAAGATATGGCGAAAACAATCAGTGATGTAACTGTAACGAACGTATTCATAGTGTCAAGAAGAGGTAAAATTTTAGGTTCAAGCTTAAACGAATTATTGAGTAACGACCGAATTATTAAAATGCTAGAAGACAGACATATTCCAAGAGAATATACAGATCAATTAATGCATGTTCAACAAACTCAATCTAACATTAGTATTGAGGATGTTTTAACTGTATTTCCACCAGAAAATAAAGAGTTATTCGTAGATAGCCGAACGACAATTTTCCCAATATTAGGTGGCGGTGAACGTTTAGGAACGCTAGTAGTAGGTCGTGTTACTCAAGATTTCAATGATAATGATCTTGTATTAGGTGAATATGCAGCAACTGTAATTGGCATGGAAATTTTAAGAGAAAAACATAATGAAATTGAACAAGAAGCTAGAGATAAAGCGGCTATTACAATGGCTATTAACTCACTTTCTTATTCAGAGAGAGAAGCGATCGAACATATTTTCGAAGAACTTGGTGCATCAGAAGGTTTATTAGTAGCATCTAAAGTTGCTGATAGAGTTGGTATTACTAGATCTGTAATTGTAAATGCATTAAGAAAATTAGAAAGTGCTGGCGTTATCGAATCTCGTTCTTTAGGTATGAAAGGAACATTCATTAGAATTAAAAAAGAACGTTTCCTAGAAGAATTAGGTTTAAATAAATAAAATACTTGATGAACGTTATAAGATGTGTTATATTAAACAACGGCTATAAAAGCCAAATTCACACATATTCACTAAAATTATAGAGTGGTGCAACATACTTTGTTGTTTCTATAATGAGTGTTTATGGCGGAATAAAACCAATTAGGAGGAATTATCATGGCAGTTATCTCAATGAAACAATTGCTTGAAGCAGGTGTTCACTTCGGTCACCAAACACGCCGTTGGAACCCAAAAATGAAAAGATATATTTTCACAGAAAGAAACGGTATCTATATTATCGACTTACAAAAAACAGTTAAGAAAGTTGACGAAGCATACAACTTTATTAAATCTGTTTCTGAAGAAGGCGGTAAAGTATTATTCGTAGGTACTAAAAAACAAGCACAAGAGTCAGTTAAAGAAGAGGCTGAACGTGCTGGACACTACTACATTAACCAAAGATGGTTAGGTGGTACATTAACTAACTACAAAACAATTTCTAAACGTGTAAAACGTATTTCTGAAATCGAAAAAATGGAAGAAGACGGCACATTTGATGTGTTACCTAAAAAAGAAGTTGTAGAACTTAAAAAAGAATACAACCGTTTAATCAAATTCTTAGGCGGTATTCGTGATATGAAATCAATGCCTCAAGCATTATTCGTAGTTGACCCTCGTAAAGAGCGTAACGCGATTGCTGAAGCACGTAAATTACACATTCCAATCGTTGGTATTGTTGATACAAACTGTGATCCAGATGAAATCGATTATGTTATCCCTGCAAACGATGATGCTATTCGTGCTGTTAAATTGTTAACTGGTAAAATGGCTGACGCTATTTTAGAAGGTCAACAAGGCGTTTCAAATGAAGATGTAGCTGCAGAGCAAAACATCGACTTAAAAGAAACAGAACAAGCACCTAAAGAAGAATCAACTGAAACTACTGAAGCATAATTTCAAAAAGGTGATAAGGTTCTATAACTTATCACCTTTTTTTAGAAAGATTTACTTTGAGAACTTATTATTTATATAAATGGAGGAATTAAATTATGGCTATTTCAGCTAAACTTGTTAAAGAATTACGTGAAAAAACTGGCGCAGGTATGATGGACTGTAAAAAAGCTTTAACAGAAACTGATGGTGACATCGATAAAGCGGTAGATTTCTTACGTGAAAATGGTATTGCTAAAGCTGCTAAAAAAGCAGACCGTATTGCTGCAGAAGGAACAACTTTTGTTGCTTCTAATGGTAACGATGCAGTTATTCTTGAATTAAACTCAGAAACAGATTTCGTTGCTCGTAACGAAGGTTTCCAAAACTTAGTTAAAGAAATGGCTGATCATATTCTTGAAGTTAAACCAGCTAACGTTGAAGAATTAAGCGCTTCTAAATTAGCAAATGGTCAAACTGTTGATGAAAAAATGAACGAATCAATTTCTACAATTGGTGAAAAATTAACGTTACGTAGATTCACTTTAAAAACTAAAACAGATAATGATTCATTCGGTGAGTACTTACACATGGGTGGACGTATCGGTGTATTAACTGTTGTTGAAGGATCAACTAATGTTGAAGCTGCTAAAGATGTTGCTATGCACATTGCTGCTTTAAATCCTAAATTTGTTTCTCGTGACCAAGTTTCTGAAGAAGAATTAGCTCACGAAAAAGAAGTTCTTAAACAACAAGCTTTAAATGAAGGTAAACCTGAAAATATCGTTGAAAAAATGGTTGAAGGTAGAATGCGTAAATATTTAGAAGAAATCTGTGCTGTAGATCAAGCGTTCGTTAAAAATCCAGACCAAACTGTTGCTGAATTCTTAAAAACAGAAGGTGGCGTGCTTGTAGATTTCGTTCGTTACGAAGTTGGGGAAGGTATCGAGAAACGTTCTGATAACTTTGCTGATGAAGTAAAAGGACAAATGAAAGGCAACTAAGTTTGCTTTTTAGAAAGAAGACACGCCTAGTGTCTTCTTTCGTTATATATAAAGACCTAATTATAAGCATAGAGAGGGATTAAGATGACTAAAAATTCTAAATATAAACGCGTCGTTCTAAAACTAAGTGGTGAGGCTTTAGCTGGAGATTCAGGCTTTGGTATCAATCCAGTCGTGATCAAAAGTATTGCACAACAAGTGTCAGAAGTAGCACAAATGGACTGTGAAGTTGCAGTGATCGTTGGTGGCGGAAACATATGGAGAGGTAAAACAGGAAGCGATTTAGGAATGGATCGTGGAACGGCAGATTATATGGGCATGTTAGCCACAGTAATGAATGCTTTAGCATTACAAGATAGTTTAGAACAATTAGAATGTGATACGCGTGTATTAACTTCTATTGAAATGAAACAAGTAGCTGAACCATATATTAGAAGACGTGCGATTCGTCACTTAGAGAAAAAGAGAGTGGTTATATTTGCAGCAGGAATTGGCAATCCATATTTCTCTACAGATACAACTGCAGCTTTAAGAGCAGCTGAAGTTGAAGCTGATGTTATCTTAATGGGTAAAAACAACGTAGATGGCGTTTACTCTGCTGACCCTAAATTAGATCCTAATGCAGAAAAATACGAAAGATTAACTTATATTCAAATGTTACAAGAGGGATTACAAGTAATGGATTCAACTGCTTCATCATTCTGTATGGACAATGATATCCCACTTGTTGTATTCTCAATTATGGAAGAAGGCAATATTAAACGTGCTGTACAAGGTGAAGAAATTGGTACAGTTATTACAAAATAAACATGAGGTGTGATTCCATGGCAGATGTTATTCATGAAACAAAATCAAGAATGAACAAAACAATTGAAAGTTTTAGTAGAGATTTAGCTGCAATAAGAACTGGACATGCAAATGCGAATCTTTTAGAAAGAGTCAATGTTGAATATTATGGTGTTCCAACTCCTATTCAACAGTTAGCTGGTATTTCAGTACCAGAAGCTCGACTACTTGTCGTACAACCATATGATAAATCTTCAGTAGAAAATGTTCTTAAAGCGATCAATGCAGCAAATCTTGGCGTTAATCCTACTAGTGATGGTACGGTTATTAGAATTGCTGTACCTGCATTAACAGAAGAGCGCAGAAAAGAATTAGTAAAAGAAGCTAAAAAAGAAGCTGAAAATGCTAAAGTGGCAATTCGTAACGTTCGTCGTGATTCAAATGAAGATTTGAAGAAACAAGAAAAGAACGGCGATATTTCTGAAGATGACTTGAGAAATCAAACAGAGCAAGTACAAAAAATTACGGATGATTTCATCAAAAAGATTGATGATTTAACTGTACAAAAAGAAAACGATATATTGGAAGTTTAAAGATAAGAACTGTACCAAATCAGACTTTGGTATGGTTTTTTTCTTTATGTACACAGAACCCTTCTTTTTGTGATAAAATGTATTACGATATGTTTAATAAATTATACATATAAATTCGCGTTTGTTTGATGGAGGACGCTATGATAAAAAAGTTTATAAAGCAAAAACAACAAATAAATAATCAAGACATTGAATTAACAGTCCCTGAACATATAGCAATCATTATGGATGGTAATGGTAGATGGGCAAAGAATAGAAAAATGCCTCGCATTAAAGGACATTATGAAGGTATGCAAACGGTAAAAAAAATCACACGTAAAGCAAATGATTTAGGTGTGAAATATTTGACTTTATATGCATTTTCTACGGAAAACTGGTCTCGTCCAGAAGATGAAGTGAAATATTTAATGAAATTACCTGTTGATTTCCTTAAAACGTTCTTGCCAGAACTCATAGAAAAAAATGTTAAAGTTACGACTATTGGTTTTACGGAAGCTTTGCCGAAGCATACTAAAAATGCTATTGGAGAAGCTATCGAAAAAACTAAAGATAATACTGGATTAAATCTTGTATTTGCATTGAATTATGGTGGAAGAGCCGAAATTCTTAATGCAGTTAAAGAACTTTATCATGAAGTAGAAAAAGGGCATTTATCTATTGATGAAGTATGTGAAGATAATTTGAAAAAGCATTTATTTACTTCTGAAATACCAGATCCCGAATTGCTTATACGTACATCAGGTGAAGAAAGATTGAGTAATTTTTTAATATGGCAATCATCTTATAGTGAGTTTATATTCACTAAAACATTGTGGCCAGATTTTGATGAACAATCTTTAATAGACTGTTTAAAAATTTACCAGTCGAGACAACGTAGATTTGGTGGGCTATAAAGGAGATAAAAATGAAGACGAGAACAATATCTGCAATTGTTGCAATGGCTGTATTTCTTCCGATTGTTATATATGGTGGACTACCAGTTATCGCATTAGCATATCTACTTGGTATAATTGCATTAAAAGAAATTTTAAATATGAATAATTTATCAATTATTTCTATACCAGGTTTTTTATCTACTGTTTCACTATGCATTATTTTATTACCTCAAGAACTGATTAATTATGATATACGTATACAATTACAATTATTAATCATTATGAGTTTCTTAATGCTAAGTTACACAGTTATGTCTAAAAACAGATTTAATTTTATGGATGCATCTTTTTGCGTGATGTCAGTTACATATATTGGTATAGGATTTATGTACTTTTACGAAACGAGAGAACATGGCTTACAATTTATCTTGTTTGCACTGTTATTAGTTTGGTTGACTGATACAGGTGCATATATATTTGGTAGATTATTTGGAAAGCACAAATTATGGCCGCTTATCAGTCCTAATAAGACTATAGAAGGCTTCATTGGCGGTATTTTCTCGAGCTTAATAGTAGCAGTTATTTTTGGACAATCTTTTGATATGGATGTATCATTATGGTTATTAATTCCTTTAACTATGTTATTAAGTATGTTTGGTCAATTAGGTGACCTTGTAGAATCAGGACTAAAAAGACATTTTGGTGTGAAAGATTCGGGGAATATTATGCCAGGACACGGTGGTATACTGGATAGATTTGATAGTTTTATCTTTGTATTACCATTATTAAATCTATTCCTATTTCAATTGTAAATTGGGGTGCAATCTATGAAAAATATAGCTATTTTGGGAGCAAGTGGTTCTGTAGGACAACAAGCTTTAGATGTAATTAGAGAACATGCTTCACAGTTTAATTTGGTGGCATTTTCTGTTGGCAAAAATATCGCATATGCTCAAAATATAATAGAAGAATTCCGTCCAGAACTTGTATCCGTACAACGTGAGGAAGATATGGAAAAGCTCAAACATTTAGATGTAGAACTCGTGCATGGAGAAATGGGTTTGCTGTCAGTAGCGACATATCACAAGACGGATTTACTATTGAATTCTATATTAGGCAGTATTGGATTGCGACCTACAATGTCTGCAATTGATGCAGGTATAGATATTGGTTTAGCGAATAAAGAAACTTTAGTAGCAGCTGGTGAACTTGTCATGGCAAAAGCAAAAGAGAAAAACGTTAAAATTTTGCCGGTAGATTCTGAACACTCTGCTATATTTCAATGTTTAAACGGAGAACATCAACAAGATATCAATAAGCTGATCATCACTGCAAGTGGAGGCTCGTTTAGAGACTTAACACGAGAAGATTTGAAAAATGTAACACTTGAAGATGCGTTAAATCACCCTAATTGGTCAATGGGTCAAAAAATAACTATTGATTCTGCAACGATGATGAATAAAGGTTTAGAAGTTATTGAAGCAAAATGGCTATTTAATTTAGATATTAATCAAATTGAAACAGTATTACATAAAGAAAGTATTATTCATTCTATGGTTGAATTTAAGGATACGAGTGTAATTGCCCAGTTAGGTACTCCGGATATGAGAACACCGATACAGTATGCATTTACATACCCAAAAAGAGCTACAAGAGATGCTGAAAAATTAAATTTAGCTCAAATAGGTCAATTGAATTTTGAAGAAATGGATTTTAGCCGCTTTAAATGTATACAGTTTGCTTATGATGCAATTAAAATTGGAGGTACAATGCCTGTTGTTTTAAATGCTGTTAATGAAGTAGCTGTGCACAAATTTCTAAATAATGAAATATCATTTTTAGCAATTGAAGATATGATTGAGGAAGCAATGAAAGAGCATGAAGTTATAGAGCATCCAGATTTAGATACAATTCTAAAAGTTGATGCAGCTTATAAATCTAAGGATTACGGGGTGTAAGCGTGATTTATACAATTTTAGCATTTATATTTGTATTCGGTCTGTTAGTTACTGTGCATGAATACGGACATATGTTTTTTGCAAAAAGAGCAGGAATTATGTGTCCTGAATTTGCGATAGGTATGGGGCCGAAAATTTATTCATATAAGAAAAATGAAACATTATATACGATAAGATTATTGCCGGTTGGTGGATATGTCAGAATGGCTGGGGATGGTTTAGAACAAAATCCATTGTCACCTGGTATGCATATTGCGATAAAATTGAATGATCAAAATGAAATCACTCATGTTATTATGGATGATCAACACAAATTCCAGCAAATTGAACATTTAGAAATTAAAGATAGTGATTTTGAAAAAGATATTTATATTGAAGGTATTACTGCAAGTGATGAAGAAAGACATCATTATAAATTAGCAAAAGAGGCTTATTTTGTTCAAGGTGGAGATTTAATTCAAATTGCACCAAAAGATAGACAACTAATGTCTAAAAAGCCTTATCAAAGATTCCTTACTTTATTTGCAGGTCCTTTGTTTAACTTTATACTTGCACTCGTTATCTTTGTAGGATTAGCATACTGGAATGGTGTACCTACAGATGAACCAGTATTTGGAGATTTAGAAGATGGTGCACCTGCTCAAACTGCTGGTATTAAAAAAGGTGATGAAATTAAATCAGTTGATGGTAAACAGATAAATGAATTTACTGATTTGCAACCTATTTTTAAAGAAAAGAAAACAGAACCAGTTGAAATTAAAGTAGACCGTGATGGTCAAGAGAAGACTTTCAAAGTAGCAGCTAAGAAAGATAGACAAGAAGTAAGTAAAGGTGAATTTGAAACAAGATATATCATAGGTGTTGCACAACCGACAGAACATACTGTATTTGGGCCTTTATTAGCGGGCATAGAGAAAACGATCGTCGCAGGTCAATTAATCTTCCAAGCTGTGCTAGGACTCATCGGTAGTATATTTACGGGTGCATTCTCATTTGATATGTTAAATGGGCCAGTTGGTATCTATAGTAATGTCGATACGGTCGTTAAACAAGGTTTTGAAACATTAATGGGCTTTACTGCATTGTTAAGTGTGAATTTAGGTATTATGAATTTATTACCAATTCCTGCATTAGATGGCGGTAGACTATTATTTGTAATTTATGAAATGATATTTAGAAAACCAATTAATAAAAAAGCCGAAATGGTTATGCTTTCAATCGGCGCAGTATTTTTAATATTTGTAATGATTATGGTTACATGGAATGATATTCAGCGATACTTCATGTAATTTATAGGAGGAAACTAATGAAACAGTCTAAAATATTTATACCAACATTAAGAGAAGTTCCGGCAGAAGCGGAAGCGATTAGTCATAAACTTCTATTAAAGTCAGGTATGATTAAACAAAATGCGCGTGGTATTTATAGTTATTTACCAACAGCTAAGCGTGTACTTAATAAAATTGAGCAAATCGTTCGTGAAGAAATGGAAAACATCGATGGTGTAGAAGTATTAATGCCTGTATTACAACAAGCGGAATTATGGAAAGAATCAGGCAGATGGGATGCTTATGGTCCAGAATTGATGAGATTAAAAGATCGTAACAAGCGAGAATTTAGTCTTGGACCTACGCATGAAGAAGTCGTTACTTCTCTCGTACGTGATGAATTAAAATCTTACAAACGTTTACCTATTACATTATTCCAAATTCAAACTAAATTTAGAGATGAGCAACGCCCAAGATTTGGACTATTACGTGGTCGTGAATTTATTATGAAAGATGCGTATTCATTCCATGCAGATGAATCTTCATTAGATGATACTTATAATGATATGTATCATGCATACCATAAAATTTTCACAAGAGTTGGATTAAACTTCAGACCTGTATTAGCTGATTCAGGTGCTATCGGTGGCGATCATACGCATGAATTTATGGCGCTAGCAGAAATCGGTGAAGATACGATCGTTTATAGTGAAACAAGTGATTTTGCAGCAAACATTGAAAAAGCAGAAGTTGCTTACACGCCAAATCATGATCATACACCTGTAAAAGAATTAGAAAAAGTTGAAACACCTAATATTAAAACAGCTCAAGCTTTAGCTGATTTCTTAAATGTTAGCTTAGATAAAATTATTAAATCTATGATTGTTAAAGTTGAAGATGAATATGTCATGATATTAATTAGAGGACATCATGAAGTAAATGATGTGAAGTTGAAATCATATTTCAAAACTGAAAATATCGAAATGGCGAGTGAGAATGAAATTGAAAACATTTTAGGTGCAAAACCAGGTAGTCTAGGGCCAGTAAATGTGAATCAAATAAAAATATATGCAGATAATTTTGTTCAAGATATTAACAATTTAGCTGTCGGAGCAAATGAAAATGACTTCCACTATTTAAATGCTAACGTAGATAGAGATTTTAATATTGAAGCTTACGGTGATTTCAGGTTTATTCTTGAAGGTGAAGAACTGCCTAATGATTTAGGTAAAGCGAAATTTGCTGAAGGTATTGAAGTTGGACAAGTATTTAAACTTGGAACAAAATACTCTGAAAGTATGGATGCAACATTCTTAGATGAACAAGGTAAAGCGAAGCCGCTCATTATGGGTTGTTACGGTGTTGGTATTTCAAGAACATTATCAGCAGTGATTGAACAACATCACGATGAAAAAGGTATTATTTGGCCAAAATCTATTTCACCTTATGAAGTGCATTTAATCGCGATTAACCCTAAGAAAGATGAACAAAAAGAACTTGCTGAACAACTTTATGGGCAATTGAAAAATCAATATGATGTATTATATGATGATCGTAAAGAAAGTGCGGGTGTTAAATTTAATGATGCAGATTTAATCGGCTTACCAGTACGTGTTATGGTTGGTAAAAAAGCTGGTGAAGGTATCGTTGAAGTTAAACGTCGTGATAATTCAGAGAGTCAAGAAGTACATATTGATGAATTAAATGATGTACTAGCATCGTTTTATAATGCAGTGAAATAGACTGATAAAAACAACTGAATCTGATATAATATAAGATATTTAAAGAGGCTATTTTAAGATTAGCCTCTTTTTCATTTTGACGAAGGTGGTCGTATAAGTGTCAATGACAGGGAAAGAGAAATTCCAAACGCTTCTCACACAGATGAACATTACAAATGAACTTGATAGCAGTATTGTTGAACATGGTGAATTATCAAGAATCGATGTATCACAATCAAAAAGATTGTGGCATTTCTACATAAAATTACCACAATACTTATCAAGCGAAATGTATCTTGTCTTTACGAATCAACTGAAGTCTGCATTCCAAAGTATTGCAGAAGTTGATTGGACAATTGAAGTGACGAATAAAGAACAGATAGATGAGCATGTACTAAAATATATGCCTCATTGTATTGATGGCACAGAACTAAGTGATAAAGTAAAACATCAATTGAAACAAAAACCGATAATTTTTGCAGAAGATGTCGTGAAAGTTCAAGTTAATAATGATATTGAGCGCGACTATTTTGATAAACGTGTAAATGGCTCATTAGTTAAAGCATTACAAAAATGTGGATTTCAAATTAATCGTGTTATTTTTGAAACGATGGATAACGAAGAGCAAATGAAGAGAGAACTCGAATCATTTGAAGCACATATACAACAAGAAGATGAAGAAGCTGCACGAATCGCATCAGAAAAAATGGAACGTATGAAGAAAGAAAAAGCTGAATCTGGTGATAGTGAAAATGCAGTTTCACGATGCCAAATTGGGAAAGACATTCAAGTTGATTCCATCCGTAAAATTGAAGAAATTATCGAAGAAGAATACAAAGTTGCACTTGAAGGTGTTATTTTTGATATCGAAATGAAAGAATTAAAGAGTGGCAGACATATTGTTACACTTAAAATTACAGATTATACGGATTCTCTTATTCTTAAAATGTTTACTAGAAAAGGTAAAGATGACTTAGAACATTTCAAAGCTTTAAAAGTCGGTACGTGGGTTAGAGCACAAGGTCGAATTGAGCAAGATCAATTTATTCGCGATTTAGTCATGATGATGACTGATATTCATGAAATTAAGAAAGCTCCGAAACTAGATAAAGCGCCTGACAAACGAGTAGAATTTCATTTACATACTTCAATGAGCCAAATGGATGGTATAAGTCATATAAGTAAGTATGTTGAACAAGCTGCTAAGTGGGGCCATAAAGCGATCGCAATAACGGACCATAATGGTGTACAAGGTTTCCCGGACGCACATGCCGCAGCTATGAAAAACGATATTAAAATGATTTATGGTATGGAAGGTATGTTAGTGGATGACGGTGTCCCAATAGCATATAAACCTCAAGATATTCTGCTTAAGACTGCTACATATATCGTGTTTGACGTGGAAACAACGGGTCTTTCAAGTCAATATGATCAAATTATAGAATTAGCAGCTGTAAAAGTGAAAAACGGAGAAGTTATTGATACGTTTGAACGTTTCTCAGATCCAGGAGAACGTTTATCTGAAACAATTAAGAACTTAACTGGAATCACTGATGAAATGCTACAAGGTCAACCAGATATTAAAACAGTCTTAACTGATTTTCATGAATGGGTTGGAGATGCGATATATATCGCGCACAATGCGTCATTTGATATGGGCTTTATAGATACAGGATTTGAAAGAATAGGAATTGGTGCTACTACAAATGCTGTAATAGATACATTAGAATTATCACGTACAGTTAATACTGAATACGGCAAGCACGGATTGAACTTTTTAGCTAAAAAATATGGAGTCGAACTTACTCAACATCATAGAGCGATATATGATGCTGAAACAACAGCGCATATCTTTATAAAAATGTTAAAACAGTTAGAAGAATTAGGTGTTCATAATCATAACCAAATTAACGAACGCTTAACGAACGATGAAGCATATAAACGTGCGAGACCTTCTCATGTTACGTTAATTGTTCAAAATCAAGTAGGTTTAAAAAATCTATTTAAAATTGTAAGTGCTTCTTTAGTAGATTACTTTTATCGTACGCCACGTATACCGCGTTCGTTGTTAAATAAACATCGAGAAGGTATTTTAGTAGGTAGTGCGTGTGACGAAGGTGAAGTATTTACAACTGTTATGCAAAAAGACCAAGATGAAGTTGAGAAGGTTGCTCAATATTATGACTATATTGAAGTTCAACCGAAAAGTTTATATCAAGATTTAGTTGATAGAGAACTGATTAAAGATAATGAAACGATGGAAGAGATATATTCTCGTATATTAAGTGTTGGTGAAAAACTTGATATTCCTGTTATAGCAACTGGTAATGCCCATTATTTAAATGAGCATGATGCTGTATCTCGAAAAATATTAATAGCAGCACAGCCAGGTAACCCACTTAATAGACAAACGTTACCGAAAGCGCATTTTAGAACAACAGATGAAATGTTAGATGAATTCCACTTCTTAGGTGAAGAAAAAGCATATGAAATCGTTGTGAAAAATACAAATGAACTTGCTGATCGTTTAGAAACAGTTGTACCTATTAGAGATGAACTTTATACGCCTAATATGGAAGGTGCAAATGAAGAAATTCGTGAAATGAGCTATGATAATGCTCGAAAATTATACGGTGAAGAACTACCTCAAATCGTTATTGATCGATTGGAAAAAGAACTTGAAAGTATTATCGGCAACGGATTTGCAGTTATTTATTTAATATCTCAAAGACTGGTTAAGAAATCTCTTAATGACGGATACTTAGTAGGTTCACGTGGGTCGGTCGGATCGAGTTTCGTTGCAACAATGACGGAAATTACGGAGGTCAATCCATTACCACCACATTATATTTGTCCATCTTGTAAAGAAAGTCACTTCTTTGATGATGGTTCAGTAAGTTCAGGATTTGATTTACCAGACAAGCAATGTGAAAAATGTCATGTAGATATGATTAAAGAAGGCCAAGATATTCCGTTCGAAACGTTCTTAGGATTCAAAGGGGATAAAGTCCCGGATATTGACTTGAACTTTAGTGGAGAGTATCAACCGATAGCACATAACTATACGAAAGAACTTTTCGGTGAAGATAAAGTTTTTAGAGCAGGTACAATAGGTACAGTCGCTGAAAAAACAGCATTCGGTTATGTGAAAGGCTATTTAAGTGATCAAGGTATCCATAAACGAGCAGCTGAAGTTGATAGATTAGTAAAAGGTTGTTCAGGCGTTAAAAGAACAACTGGGCAACACCCGGGTGGTATTATCGTTGTCCCTGATTACATGGATATTTATGATTTTACACCGATACAATTTCCTGCAGACGACCAAAAATCAGCATGGAAGACAACGCATTTTGATTTCCATTCGATTCACGATAATATCCTGAAACTAGATATACTTGGACACGATGATCCTACAATGATTAGAATGTTGCAAGACTTATCAGGAATTGATCCGAAGACAATACCAGTAGATGATAAGGAAACAATGAAAATATTTAGTACACCAGAATCTTTAGGTGTTACAGAAGAAGATATTCTTTGTAAGACTGGAACATTCGGCGTGCCAGAATTTGGTACAGGTTTTGTAAGGCAAATGCTTGAAGATACAAAACCAACGACGTTCTCAGAGCTGGTTCAAATTTCTGGATTATCACACGGTACTGATGTTTGGTTAGGAAATGCACAAGAATTAATTAAAACAGGTACGTGTGATTTATCGAGTGTTATTGGTTGTCGTGATGATATTATGGTTTATTTAATGTATAACGGCTTAGAACCTTCACTTGCCTTTAAAATTATGGAAGCGGTACGTAAAGGTAAAGGATTAACAGATGAGTTTGAAGAAGCAATGAAAGAAAATAATGTGCCAGATTGGTACTTAGACTCATGTAAGAAAATTAAATATATGTTCCCTAAAGCCCATGCTGCAGCTTATGTATTAATGGCCTTAAGAATTGCATATTTTAAAGTTCATTATCCATTGTATTATTACGCAAGTTACTTTACAGTACGTGCAACTGACTTTGATTTAAAGACAATGACTAAAGATAAAGAATCCATTAAATCAACTATTAAAAATGAGTATTACAGCAGATTCCATGAATTAGCTAAAAAAGAAAAAGATGTATTAACAGTTTTAGAAATCGCTAATGAAATGGCTCATCGTGGCTTTAAAATACAACCGGTTAGTGTAGAAAAAAGTGACTCATTCGAATTCAAAATCGAAGGTGACACGTTGATACCACCGTTTATTTCAGTTCCTGGCCTAGGTGAAAACGTTGCAAAACGTATCGTAGAAACGAGAGAAGAAGGACCTTTCTTAGCTAAAGAAGATCTTAATAAAAAAGCAGGTGTTTCACAAAAAGTCATCGAATACTTGGATGAACTTGGTTCACTTCCAAATATGCCTGATAAAGCACAGCTTTCTATTTTTGATTTGTAACGTATATCCTTGAGCATAGCGCCATTATATGATATACTATTATTGCTTAAAATAATACTCTGACGTTAAAAGAGTGGGACATTTCCCGCTCTTTTCTGTTTGTATTAAGAGGGAGGTCATTATGAGTAAAGTTGCAGCACACGTTGAGGAAATCATTCAACCAATACTTGAAACATTAAATTATGAACTAGTAGATGTGGAATATGTTAAAGAGGGATCAGACTATTATCTACGTATTGCAATTGATAAAGACGGTGGCGTTGATTTAAACGACTGCGCAATTGCTTCTGAAAAGATAAGTGAAGTTATGGACAAAGAAGATCCTATTAAAGAGCCGTATTTCATGGATGTATCATCTCCTGGGGCAGAACGTCCATTAAAAAAAGAAAAAGATTATCTAAATGCAATTGATCAACCTGTATTCATCTCATTATATGAACCTGTTGAAGGGGATAAAGAATGGTTAGGTACTTTAAAAGAAGTTACTGAAGAATCAATTACGCTCGAAGTGAAAATTAAAACAAGAACTAAAAATGTCACGTTGCCTCGCGAAAAAATAGCAAAAGCACGTCGATCAGTAATGTTATAATATAAAGGAGGATACATTGTGAAAGGTAATGAATTATTACTTGCAATTGAATACCTTGAGAAGGAAAAAAGAATACCACGTGAGGTATTAATTGATGCAATTGAAGCGGCATTAATTACTGCTTATAAGAAGAACTATGACAGCGCCAAAAACGTTAGAATTGAACTAAATCTTGACGAAGGTACTTATAGAGTTATCTCAAGAAAAGATGTTGTCGAAGATGTGGAAGATTATAGAGATCAAGTTGCACTAGACACAGCGCTTTTAACGAATCCTGCATACGAAATTGGTGATGTCTTTGAAGAAGATGTTACGCCTAAAGATTTTGGTCGTGTTGGTGCACAAGCTGCAAAACAAGCTGTCATGCAGCGTTTGAGAGATGCTGAACGAGGTATTCTTTACGATGAATTTATCGATAAAGAAGATGACATCGTAACAGGTGTTATTGACCGTGTCGATCATCGTTATGTATATGTTAACTTAGGACGTACTGAAGCCGTGCTTTCTGAAGCTGAAAGAAGTCCAAATGAACAATACTTACCTAATGAACGCATTAAAGTTTATGTAAATAAAGTTGAGCAAACTACTAAAGGACCTCAAATCTTTGTTTCACGTACACATCCAGGTCTATTAAAGCGTTTATTTGAACAAGAAGTACCAGAAATTTATGACGGTACAGTTATTGTAAAATCAGTAGCGCGTGAAGCTGGAGACCGCTCTAAAATAAGTGTTACTTCTGAGAATGGCGATATCGATGCAGTAGGTGCTTGTGTTGGTGCTAAAGGTGTTCGTGTAGAAGCTGTTGTTAATGAATTAGGCGGAGAAAAAATCGACATTGTTGAATGGGATGAAGACCCTAAAGTATTTGTGAGAAATGCGTTAAGCCCTTCACAAGTAGTAGAAGTCATTGTAGATGAACAAAATCAATCAACTACAGTAGTTGTACCTGATTATCAATTGTCATTAGCAATCGGTAAACGTGGACAAAATGCTCGTCTTGCAGCAAAATTAACTGGTTGGAAAATTGACATAAAATCAGAAAGTGATGCAAGAGAAGCTGGCATTATTTCAACTGAAGAATCATAAAGTGAGGTGCTTTTATCGTGAAAAAGAAAAAGATACCAATGCGTAAATGTATACTTTCAAATGAAATGAAACCAAAAAATGATATGATTCGAGTCGTTAAAAATAAAGAAGGCGAAATTAAAGCTGACGCAACTGGTAAAGCACCAGGACGTGGCGCTTATGTTTCTAAAGATTTAGATGTTGTTGAAACTGCTCAACAACAAGGAAAATTAGAACGTTATTTCGCTAGTGATAAAGATACACTTGAACCAGTATATAAAGAAATTATTCGTTTAATATATCGTGAGCGTATACCTAAATGAGTATAGAAAAGAAAGACCAAATTTTGAACCTTCTCGGTCTAGCGACAAGGGCTAGAAAGATTAAAACAGGGGAAGAAATTGTAATAAGTGAAATGAGAAGAGGCAACGTGAAACTTGTCATACTATCAGAAGATGCTGCAGCAAATGTTACAAAAACAATAAAAAATAAATGTGCAACTTATCATGTAACACTTTTAACTTTTGCTACACGCTTTGAATTAGGCTACGCAATTGGAAAAGAAAGCAGAGTGGTGTTGGGCATAACTGACATTGGGTTTAGTAAGAAACTAAAAACAATGATTCATGATTTTCATGAGGAGTGAGTATATGAGTAAAAAAAGAATATATGAGTATGCAAAAGAAATCAATTTAAAGAGTAAAGACATAATTGATGAATTAAAGAAGAATAATATAGAAGTATCAAATCACATGCAAGCATTAGAGGAGAACGACATTAAAATTTTGGATAAAACATTTAAAAAACAAGAAACTGCTAAAAAAGAGCAAACGACTACTCAAGCAAATACAAACAAACCGAATAATAAGCCTAACAATAACCAACAAAAAAATAATAAAAATAAGAAGCAAAATAATAAAAAGCAAAACAACCAACAACAACAACCTAAAGAAGTAGTTCAAGAGACACCATCTTTAATTACTTATGAAGAAGGTATTACAGTTGGTGAATTAGCTGATAAAATTAATAAAGATGCGTCTGAAATTATTAAAAAATTATTCTTACTTGGTGTAGTAGCTAATATAAACCAAGGATTAGATACAGAAACTGTTGAATTGATTTGTGCAGATTATGATATTGAATCAGAGTTAGAAGTTCATGTTGATGCAATGGACTTAGAAAATTACTTTGATGTAGAAGACGAAAATGATGAAAGCTTAATTGAAAGACCAGCAGTTGTTACAATCATGGGACACGTTGACCATGGTAAAACAACATTATTAGACTCAATCCGTAATACGCGTGTAACGGCTGGAGAAGCTGGTGGTATTACACAACATATTGGTGCATACCAAATTGAAAACAACAATAAAAAAATCACATTCCTAGATACACCAGGGCATGCTGCATTTACAACAATGAGAGCACGTGGCGCTCAAGTAACAGATATTACAATACTTGTAGTAGCTGCTGATGATGGTGTTATGCCTCAAACAATTGAAGCAATAAACCACGCTAAAGCTGCAGAAGTACCAATTATTGTTGCTGTAAACAAAGTTGATAAACCAACTGCAAACCCTGATCGTGTCATGCAAGAATTAGGTGAACATGGTTTATACCCTGAAGATTGGGGTGGCGACACTATCTTCGTACAACTATCAGCAATTCAAGGTGATGGTATTGACGATTTACTAGAAATGATCGGACTTGTTTCTGAAATCGAAGAATTAAAAGCTAAACCTGACCGCGCAGCAGTTGGTACAGTGATTGAAGCTGAGTTAGATAAATCACGTGGACCAGCCGCTTCTCTATTAGTACAAAATGGTACTTTAGAAGTTGGAGATTCATTAGTAGTAGGTAATACTTATGGACGTGTACGTGCTATGGTAAGTGATTTAGGTAAACGAATTAAATCAGCTGGTCCATCTACACCTGTTGAAATCACAGGTTTACATGATGTACCTCAAGCCGGAGATCGTTTTGTAGTATTTAAAAATGAAAAACAAGCACGTCAAATCGGTGAAAAACGTCAACAAGATAACATCTTAAAACAACGTCAAGATAGTAAGAGTGTTTCATTAGATAACTTGTTCGAACAAATGAAACAAGGTGAAATGAAAGACTTAAACATTATCATTAAAGGTGATGTACAAGGTTCAGTAGAAGCTTTAGCAGCGTCATTAATGAAAATTGATGTTGAAGGTGTTAACGTACGTATTATTCATACAGCAGTTGGTGCTATTAACGCATCAGACGTTACACTTGCAGCAGCATCAAACGGTATTATTATCGGATTTAATGTAAGACCAGATGCAGGTGCTAAACGTGCCGCTGAAGAAGAAAACGTAGATATGAGATTACACCGTATTATCTATAAAGTAATCGAAGAAATTGAATCTGCAATGAAAGGATTATTAGATCCTGAATATGAAGAAAAAGTAATTGGACAAGCAGAAGTACGTCAAACATTCAAAGTATCTAAAGTAGGTACTATTGCAGGTAGTTACGTAACTGAAGGTAAAATTACGAGAGATTCAAGAGTTCGTATTATACGTGATGGCATCGTTATCTTTGAAGGTGAATTAGATACATTAAAACGATTCAAAGATGATGCTAAAGAAGTAGCAACAGGATACGAATGTGGTATCACAATCGAGAAATTCAACGATATTAAAGAAGGCGACATCTTTGAAGCTTTCAAAATGGTTGAAATTGAAAGAAAATAAATTCGCATGATTGAGCAACTTAGCAAAGTTGAAAGAAATCAGATAGTGAAAATATAAATTTATGTACGAGGCTGGGACATTTACATCCCAGATTAACTTAAAAGAGCGTATATTCTTTAAAAAATAAGAATTTACGCTCTTTTTACTATAGTTTTTAATTTTGGTAGCTCTAAGAGCTACCATTTTTCTTATGTTTGTTGCCATTAAGGCAATCCCTAATTCACGTTTCACTTTTGTTTTCCCTCTAAGAGAAACTCGAGTGAAACCCAAAATAGCCTTCAAATATCCAAAAACTGGCTCTACATCAATCTTTCTTTGTTTGTAGATTTTTTCAGTTTCAGGTTTTGAAAGCAACTTTTGTGTCATATGTTTAAAGTATTCCCACACATTGTTTTTCATTATCTTTTTATTTGTACTCTGGTATGCATTTTTTCTACATAAATCAAATAGTTCGCAGTTATTACAATTATCACTTTCATATAACTTGAAATCTCGTTTATATTTATACTTATCGATTCGATAAGTGTATCGTTTGAATGGCAATCTGCGATTGCTTGGACATATGATTTCATCTATAAGTTCATCATACTTCCAATTTTGTGTGTTATATATGTTTTCTTTATATTTCTTGGTTTGTTCTTTTAAGTACATACTATAAGTTATCAATGGTGTTCTGTTAAATTCATCTAGAATCGTTTTATAATTTTCCTCACTGCCGTAGCCAGCATCTGCGACAATATAGTTTGGTAGATTAAAATAGTTATTTCTAATATTATTTAAAAATGGTGTAAGTGTTCTAGTATCAGTTGGATTAGGAAATATGTCATAAGATAAAACGAATTGTGAATTTGTTGCGATTTGTAAATTGTATCCTGGTTTTAATTGTCCGTTCATCATGTGGTCATCTTTCATTCTCATAAAAGTTGCATCATGATCTGTTTTAGAATAGCTATTTCTTTCACCTAATATATCCAATTGTTTTTTATACTTTATTTGTCTATCGATATTTTCACTTAACAATTTTTTAGTCTTTTTTATTTCCGTTCTTTCTGAACGCATCATTTTTCGTTCTGCTACATCTTTAGAGTTGCTAATATCATTGTTTAAATCTTCGATTTTTTCTTCTAATCTGTTTTTGAATTCGTAAAGTGTTTCAAGTGTAATATCTTGGGTCTCATCTTTTAACTCAGGTATTACTTCATTTACAATGGCTTCACGATAGATTTCTTTCGATTGTTCAACCACTTTTTTATTAAATCTTTCTGTGTTTTTTCTCCAAACAAAAGTGTATTTATTGGCATTTGCTTCAATCTTAGTACCGTCTATATAAATACTTTCCTCATCAATAAGGTTTTGTTCTATGAGTTGTGTTCTAAAATTTATAAATAGTGATTGTAATAATCGATCAATTATAGGATTAACTCTGAAACGATTTATCGTTCGATAAGAAGGTGTTTGGTTCTGTGATAACCACATCATACGAACACTGTCTTTAAGAAGACTTTCAATTCTTCTTCCAGAAAAAACAGATTGTGTATATGAATAAAGTATAATCTTTAACATTAATTTAGGGTGATATGAGGATGCACCACGAACGTGAGTAAATTCGTAGAATTCTTCATTAGGTATCGTTTCTACGATTTGATTTACAAAATGAGCAATATCATTTTCTGGAATTAAAACTTCAATATCTAGTGGTAGAGTTAATTGAGAGATGTTATAATTTTTATACATAGAGCACCTCGTTAATTTAGTTTTTGTTGTGATTAATTAAATTATACGAAAGTGCTTTATTTTTTTGTATAAGAATGGATATTTTGTCACGATTTTGTAAAGTGCTGACGCCCGGGGGAATAGTATGCGTGAGAGACTACAGGCTCGAGCCATACCCCCAGGCAAGCATGCACGAACAAAATCGTAGATTTTATAAATAAAGGAAAGAGAGCTAATCCGAAAATTATGGATTAGCTCTCTTTATTTGAGGTTAGGACATTTATGTCCCAACCTCGTTTTTTTGTGTTTATAAAATGTGTTGTGTATGTATGAATAAAAGACTAATCTCGAGAAGATTAAGAAAAGCGTATGTGCTAATTATTTTTACTATTATCAGTAAATAAGTTTACTATTATATCGGTATTAGATTCTTTTATTTTAAAAACATATTCTTTTAAAATACCAGAAACTATAATTAAAGTAATAATGCATAAGGACTTAGTTATTAATGAAAAATCAGTAAAAGCTAATATTGAAATCCCAATAGCGAAATACAACAGTGTACTTATAAGGAAATATTTTATTTTCATGATATCTCTCCTTTTCATTTTAACGCCATCTTTCTATTACCATACACCTTTATTTTTTACAAATATACCATAAAATGTAAAATATTCATACATAGACAATTATCTATATAGATGATAATCTATATAATGGAATGGAGGAGATCGTTTGGATTATCATGCACTATCAAAACTATTAAAAACTATTTCTGACCCAAGTCGTTTAGAGATTATAGATTTACTTTCTTGCGGAGAACTGTGTGCTTGTGACTTATTAGAACATTTTCAGTTTTCTCAACCTACATTAAGTCATCATATGAAATCTCTAGAAAATAGTAATATGATTTTTATGAGAAAAGAAGGAAACAAAAAAATGTATCGATTAAATACAAAGACTTTTGAACAGTTAGGTCATCAATTACAACTTATTCATCATAAAAATGAGTCATGTATTTGTAACACTATGAAATCAGAGGTGTGTGAAGCATGACGATATTAGCAATATTGATTTTTGTTATAACGCTTATTTTTGTTATTTGGCAACCTAAGGGGCTAGATATTGGTATTACAGCGCTTATTGGAGCACTTGTAGCTATTATAACTGGCGTAGTCAGTTTTTCTGATGTAATTGAAGTAACAGGCATTGTATGGAATGCGACATTAACATTCGTTGCCGTTATCTTAATATCACTGATTCTTGATGAAATTGGTTTCTTTGAATGGTCAGCTATACATATGGTCAAAGCATCTAATGGTAATGGATTAAAGATGTTTATTTATATTATGTTGCTAGGTTCAGTAGTAGCAGCATTTTTTGCGAATGATGGTGCGGCTTTAATATTAACACCAATTGTTTTAGCAATGGTTCGTCACTTAGGCTTTAACAAAAAGCATATTTTCCCTTTCATTATTGCGAGTGGATTTATTGCAGATACGACTTCATTACCATTCATAGTCAGTAATTTAGTTAACATCGTATCTGCAGATTATTTTGATATAGGATTTTTAGAATATTTCACACGTATGATTATTCCAAATATCTTTTCATTAATCGCGAGCATTACTGTATTATGGTTATTTTTTAGAACTTCAATTCCGCGTAAGTTTGATAGTAGTCATATGCAAAAACCGAAAGATGCGATTAAAGATGAAAGACTGTTTTATATATCTTGGATTGTGTTAGCAATATTACTGATTGGCTATTTAATAAGCGAATTTGTTCACGTGCCTGTGTCTATTATTGCGGGTGCTATTGCGATAGTGTTTATTTTACTTGCTCGAAAATCGAAAGCTGTACATACGAAAGCAGTGATAAAAGGTGCACCTTGGAATATTGTTATATTCTCAATAGGTATGTATCTTGTCGTGTTTGGACTTAAAAATGTAGGTATTACAGTTATGCTCGGTAACATCCTTTCAGCAATTTCAGAACAAGGCTTATTTGCAAGCATTATGGGGATGGGATTTATAGCAGCATTTCTATCATCCATTATGAATAATATGCCAACTGTACTTATAGATGCACTTGCTATCCATCAATCAAACGTGCTCGGCACATTAAAAGAAGGTATGATTTATGCCAATGTCATTGGTTCAGACTTGGGACCTAAAATAACACCTATAGGATCATTAGCTACATTACTGTGGTTGCACGTACTTTCACAAAAAGGCGTGAAAATTCCGTGGGGCACATATTTTAAAACAGGTATAATCATTACAATCCCAGTACTATTTATTACATTATTGGGTTTATATCTTACATTGCTTATATTCTAATAAAGAAAGTGGAGAGAATAATGACTAACAAAACAATTTATTTTATATGCACAGGAAATTCATGTCGAAGTCAAATGGCTGAAGGATGGGCAAAACATATAATAGGAGAAAATTGGAACATATATTCTGCAGGTATTGAAACACATGGTGTGAATCCTAAAGCAATCGAAGCAATGAAAGAAGTGAATATCGATATCACAGATCAAACTTCTGACTTGATTGATCAAACGATACTTAATCAATCAGATTTAGTTGTAACATTATGTGGTCATGCAGATGAACATTGTCCAACTATTCCTAAACATGTACATAAAGAACATTGGGGATTTGATGACCCAGCTGGAAAAGATTGGTCAGAATTTCAACGTGTAAGAGATGAAATAGGCTTGAAATTAAAAAGCTTTAAAGAAGACATGACAAATAAATAAAATATAATTTTTAAAGCTTATTATTTAATAAGCTTTTTTTGTTTGTAAATTGAAAAGGTGTTCATAAATAAAATCGATTGAATTTTATATAGATTATTACAAAGATGTAGGATTAGTATTTGTTAGACCCTTTAATAACATAATGAAATAGAGGCATTTCTATCAAAAGTTATTGGGCCAAATTAATTGGGATGTTAGTATTGTAAGTAGAATGTTATAAAAGTGAGGATATAAATAGACTATAGCAATAATTAGAGTTAAATAAGAAGGTGGACATTATATATATTTATGAAAATGAATTCAAAATTTCGTATGTAGACGGAATAAGAAAAGTTTATGAATCAGTTGGATGGATGGGCCATAACAATGAAAAAATAGAAGAAATATATAAAGCCAGCACACATGTTGTATTAGTAAAAAATGATGATGAAATTATTGCAGTTGCAAGAGCGTTATCAGATGGAGTGTTTAATGCCGCAATTTATGATGTAGTAGTAAAAGAAAAACACCAGGGTCAAGGTATTGCTAAAAGAATATTAGAAGAATTTTTAAATGAGTTTGATAGCTTATCATGTATTCATTTAATTTCTACAACCGAAAATGTCGAATTTTATCGTAAACTTGGCTTTAAGAAATTAAAAACAGGTATGGCCATTTATCGATCATTGAAATTAGAGAATGAGTATACTGAATAGAATCTTAATAAAGAATAAAAAAGTAAAATGGGAAGTATACCTTGGCTGGAGATATACTTCCCATTTTGGAAGATAAGCACTTTTATTGTTGAGACAAGAATATAAAATATTCTCTACAAGATATACTTGATAATATAAGTATATCTACTTATTTTTAAAAGTGAAATATGTGTTAATAAATATAACAGATAATGTAAAATTAGATAACATTAAGGGGGATAATATGGAACAAAACGCACTTATCGGTAAATTACAGAAAAAAAGAAATGATTTAAGCGAATTAGAAAAGCGAGTTTTAGACTTTATTCTGAATGATTATGAATTAATTGCAACTATGACTATTGATGATATAGCAAATCGTTTATATGTTTCTACTGCAACGGTTAGCAGATGTTCTCGAAAATTAGGATATGAAGGATTTAGAGAATTAAAATATACTTTAATACAAAATCAAACAAAATTGAAAAAAAGTAAGGAAGTACAGAATTTTAGCGCTGAAATTAATGAATTTATGATAGAAAATGTAAATAATCTACAAAATACTATTAATGATATAAATATTAAAGATTTAGAAACAGCAGTTACATATATAAATAGGGCACAAGTAATAGAAATCATTAGTGTTGGAGCAAGTCTTGCAAATGGACTAGATTTAAGTAGAAAATTAACTTTCCTAGGACAGATTGCTCACGCTAGAACGGATTGGGACGAATTAGAAGCCATATCTCATAATTTAAACGATGATTGCTTAGCTATATGTATAAGTTCTAGTGGAGAGACTTCATATATGATTAATTACGCTAAAAAGCTGAAAAGTAAACATGTACCTATTATCTCAATTGTAAGTAATCGCAATTCACAGTTGGCACAGTTATCAACAATTGCTTTAATTGCTAAAACAAATAATATATATATTGGGAATGTAGATTTGAGTTCTAGGCACGCTACTATATTTATAATCGATTTAATACTTATGATGTATGGAAAACAATTATAATGTAACAACTTTCATAATATGTAAGCGTAACCTAAATACTTAATTGCTATTGATACCCCTATAATATATTTGTATATTAGTGAATAATAAATGTACAAATATATTATAGGGGTGTGAAATTATTGGGGAATAAAAATGATAAACAGAGTAGTATGTGGGATTTTTTACAAAACATGGGAAAAACTTTTATGTTACCTGTTGCATTATTAGCTTTTATGGGCTTGATTTTAGGAATTGGAAGTTCTTTTACGAGTGATTCAATGATTGATGTATTTCCGTTTTTAGAAAATAATATGATACAACTTGTATTGAAATTTCTAGCAACAGTTGGTGGATTTGCATTCACATATTTACCAGTATTATTTGCTATTGCATTACCTATAGGTCTTGTTAAGCACGAAAAAGGGGTTGCTGCATTTTCTGGATTTGTAGGTTATACAATAATGAATTTAACCATTAATTTTTATTTAACTGAAACTAATCAATTAGCTGATCCTGATAATTTGCAGCAAGCTGGACAAAGTATGATCTTAGGTATACAAACATTAGAAATGGGCGTACTTGGTGGTATTATTTCAGGGCTAATTGTATATAAATTACACAATAAATTTTGCTATATTCAGCTACCTGATAGTTTTGCTTTCTTTTCAGGTTCAAGGTTTGTACCTATCGTAACTTCACTTGTTCTAGCTGTTATTGGTCTGATTATTCCTATTATTTGGCCATTTTTTGGAATGATTATCGGGAGTGTAGGTTCTCTTATACAACATTCAGGTGTATTTGGTCCTTTCTTATTTGGAGCAGGAGAAAGATTATTGTTACCATTTGGTTTACATCATATTTTAGTATCTATGGTAAGGTTTACTGAAGTAGGTGGACACTCGATTATAGAGGGTAAAGATGTTTTTGGAGCTTTGAATATTTTTTATGCTCAATTACAACATAGTATCCCTATATCCTCAGATGTTACTGCATTTTTATCGCAAGGTAAAATGCCAACATTTATGTTTGGATTACCTGCAGCAGCATTGGCTATTTATCATTCAGCACCTAAAGAAAATAGACATAAAATA
Organism: Mammaliicoccus vitulinus; assembly: GCF_029024305.1. NCBI lineage: Bacteria > Bacillati > Bacillota > Bacilli > Caryophanales > Staphylococcaceae > Mammaliicoccus > Mammaliicoccus vitulinus. The sequence continues at coordinate 1,560,551 of NZ_CP118974.1, read as the reverse complement.
AAAGGGTTATTGATATCAGGGTTTGTCGCTACATTTGTAACAGGAATAACTGAGCCAATTGAATTTCTATTTTTATTTGTCAGTCCTTTACTATGGATATTCCATGTTTTTATGACTGGATTAGGGTTTATGGTGATGAATATTCTTGGTGTAACAATTGGTAATACTGATGGCGGTGTATTAGATTTCTTAATATTTGGGGTTATGCAAGGAAGTTATACTAAATGGTGGCTAGTTATTTTAGTTGGCATAGTATGGTTTAGTATTTACTACTTTATATTTAAAATAGTTATTCTTAAATTTGATTTAAAAACACCAGGTAGGAATGTTGATAAAAATAAATCAAATAATACAAAGGATACATCTACACAACTAGATAATGTAGCAAATGATATGCTATTAGCAATTGGTGGATCTGAAAATATATTGAGTATAGACAATTGTATTACGAGATTAAGGTTAGTACTTAAAAATGCAAATAAGGTTGATGATGATAAATTAAAAGAATTAGGTGCATTAGGAGTTGTTCATTTAGATAAACAAAATGTGCAAATTATTATCGGTACAAAAGTAACAACAGTTAGAAAACAACTTGATGCAATCATTTAGGATTAGAAGGAGAATTTATATGTATAATTTTGATGAAGTTATCAATAGAAAAGGAACGAATTGTACACAATGGGACTATGTGCAAGATCGGTTTGGACAAAGTGGCTTATTACCTTTCACAATATCTGATACTGATTTTGCTTCACCAAAACAAGTAATCCAAAGCTTGAATGAAAGAATGAGTCATCCAGTGTTTGGTTATACAAGGTGGAATCATAAAGACTTTAAAAATTCTGTTGAAACATGGTATCAGAAAAGATTTGATACTAAAGTAGAAAAGAATTGGATATATTATACACCAACTGTAATCTATGCGGTTTCTCAATTAATAAAAATAAAATCAACTGAAAATGATGGAGTAATTATACAAACACCTGCATATGATGCATTTTTCAATGTTATAAAAGAAAATAAAAGAAAAATAGTAGAAAACAAATTATTATATGATGATGGTTTATATTCAATAGATTTTATAGAACTAGAAAAACAATTGTCGAAACAAACTAATAAAATATTATTGCTTTGTTCTCCTCATAATCCAACAGGAAGAATATGGAATGATTATGAATTAAATACAATAATTGAATTGTGCAAGCAGCATAATGTATACATTATTTCTGATGAAATTCATATGGATATAGTTAGAAAAGGTAAAAGTCATATACCATTATTTAAAAAAAGTACTGAAAATATCGCTATTGTCACAAGTGCTAGCAAAACGTTTAACTTTCCAGGACTACTTTTTGCTTATGTATTAATACCAAATGTAGAAGATGGTGATATGTTCTTGAAATATTTAAAAAAACAAGATGGTCTATCATCTCCTAGTATAATGGGAATGGAAGCAACTATTGCAGCATATAACGAATGTAGTGACTGGGTAGAGGAATTAAATAATTATTTAGATGAAAATATTAAGATTGTACAAGCATATTTGAAAGAAAATTTGCCAGATATTAAACTAGTGTATCCCGAATCAACTTATCTTCTTTGGTTAGATGTCTCAAGACTGAATATTAGCATGAATGATTTACAGGAACGTTTAATCAAGATTGGTAATGTTGCAATTATGGATGGCGCAACATATGGTGGGAATGGGGAATTATTTCTAAGATATAATATTGGTTGCCCAAAATCCAAAGTTATAGAAGGTTTAAATAGATTGATGTTAAGTATATAAGTAATGAAAAGTGCCGGACTCATGGAGGTCTGGTATTTCTGTTTTTAAAGTTAATATATTCATAATGTTATAAAATTTAAAAAATTACTCAGCTGAAATTAATTGAATAAACACTGTTTATTGATATGATTAAATTATGAGATTATAGTGTGCATTTGCATTTAAAGTATTGGAGGATTTTTGTGTGACTGCTTTTTTACATGGATTTTTATTAGCTTTAGGTCTGATTTTGCCTCTTGGTGCGCAAAATGTTTTTATCTTTAATCAAGGCGCGAATCATAAAAGGGTTAGCAAAACGGTGCCAGTTATTATTACGGCTGGTTTGTGTGATACGTTATTAATTGTATTAGCAATATTGGGCGTGTCTCTTGTTTTATTATCATTGCCTATTTTACAACTCATAGTTTATATCATTGGATTTATATTTTTAATTTATATGGCTATAAGCTTATGGAATGAAAAGCCTAAAAACTTAGAATATCAAAGTCCAATGTCTGCCAAAAAACAAATTGGTTTTGCGATGTCTGTTTCATTATTAAACCCACATGCTATTATGGACACAATAGGTGTAATCGGAACAAGTGCATCTATTTATGATGGCATGGATAAATGGATCTTTTCAATTTCTACGATTGCTGTTTCTTGGCTTTGGTTTATTTTATTAGCATTTTTAGGTAAAATGATTGGTTCGGTTGATAAAACTGGAAAATGGATTGTTTATTTGAATAAATTGTCGAGTGTTATAATTGTCATTGTTGCTATAATTATTTTGAAAAGCATTATTGGTCTTCTGATGTAAGATGAAGATTTAATATCGTATGTATACTTTAGTCGATAAATGGGAATATACAAGTATAAAGATATATGGAGTAGATATGTATGAAAACGTTATTTAAAGGTGTAGCTGCTGTCGGCGGAACATTAGCAGTTAGCCAAATTGTATTAAAGAAAGTATCTAAAAGAAGCATGAGAAGTCAATTAATTGAGTGGATGCTCGATTTAAAAATTATTCATCCTAATTATGGAGATGATGATTCTAAACATGAGTTTGTTAATGCATTGTACGATATGAATAAGGAAGCATTTAAACTACCTAAAATGTATAAACCAAAAACGCATATGGAAGAGTATTTTATAGATGAAATGAAAGTACTTAAACATAATGTGAAGGCACCATCAAATATAGGTATACTTTATTTACATGGTGGTGCCTATATATACCAACCGTCTATTTTTCATCATTATTTTATAGATGAATTGTCTTTAAAAGTTAATGCTACAGTAGAAATGCCAGTTTATCCTAAAGCACCTAATGATATATTTATAAGATCTTATGAACTGATCATTGATTTATATCGCAGAATGGTTGAAACATATGATGATGTCATAATTATAGGGGATTCAGCAGGAGGTGGACTCGCAGCAGGTTTAATTCAGTTATTGAAAGAACGATCAGTTAAACAACCGCTTCATGTTTTTTTACTTTCTCCATGGATAGACATTAATATGGATAACGATAAAATTACAAAAGATTTACTAGAAAGCGATCCAATGTTAACGATTGAATCATTGAAGTTTGCTGGTGATTTATGGAGTGGACATACTGATAAAAACCATTATCTCTTATCTCCTATTTATGGAGATTTACATGGTTTACCTCCCATTACGATATTCGTAGGAACAAGAGAAATATTATTACCAGATATTCAATTATTTAGCGATAAGTTGCAAGCATTTAATAATAATGTTGCTTATCATGAGTATGTGAATCAAAATCATGTATTTCTATTAGAGCCTATACCAGAAGCTAAAGATGCTAGAAGTATCATTTATAATACAATCAATAGATATAAAGGTAAGAACGTTTAAAAAAACTCAGAATAGGAGTGGTTCTTATGCAAACCCTGATTGTCTATTTTGTCGGGTGTTTTATTGGCTTCATAGTGCATCGTCTGTTCCAAACAGAAAATATTTGGATGTCCATCGCACAGTTTTCAATATTTATAACATTTATGTATACATTTTTAGGAAGGTTTATACCTTCAATTAGAAAATCACTTATACAAATGGTTCCAGATGGGATACCAAATCCTAAACTTGTAGTATATGTTACAGGCTGGTTAGAGTTCATAATAGCTATAAGCGTATTTATACCAAAATTGAATTATATCTTTAGTGTTGTAGGTATTATTTTATGTTTCATGTTGTTTCCAGGTAACATAAAAGCGCATGCTAGAAATATATCATTCGGAAGTAAAGCACCAACAAATATTTATTTAAGAGCATGCATTCAAATACTATTTATTGTCTCATTTATCATAATATTTAAACATGCTTAACTTTGATATGATTGTCTTTTTAAGCCTTCAAGCATGTGTTATAATTTAATAATGAATAGATTAGATAAGAATGTTAAGAGGTGAAAGAAATGAGTATTCGTTCTGAACGTGTAGGCGAACAAATGAAAAAAGAATTAATGGATATTATAAACAATAAACTTAAAGATCCAAGAGTTGGATTTTTAACAATTACAGATGTAGAACTTCCTGGTGATTTATCTCACGCTAAAGTTTATTTAACAGTTTTAGGAACAGATAAAGAAAAAGAAGATACATTTAAAGGTTTAGAAAAAGCAAAAGGTTTCATTAAATCTGAGCTTGGAAACCGTATGCAATTACGCATATTACCTGAATTACATTTTGAATATGATGAATCAATTGATTATGGTAATAAAATTGAACGCATGATTCAAGATTTAAATCGCAAAGAATAAAGTTTTACGATCATATATTTAAAAAAACACCTGATATTTTCACTGTTTAAGTGAATTTATCAGGTGTTTTTTCTTTTTAATCAAGTTTTAATTTTTCTCTAATTATTTGTGAACTTTGCAAAGGTACAGTGTAGTTAAGTTAAAAAAGCAAAGAATAAATAAGGAGGAAATAAATATGAGAATTGTCGTTGTACCTTCAGGTTTTAAAGAAAGTTTAAGTGCAGAGGAAGTAGGGCAATCAATTGCTAGAGGTATAAAAAAGGTTAATCCTGACCATCAAGTTACGACTATTCCGATGGTAGATGGTGGTGAAGGCTTTGTAGACACGATTACAAAATTGAAAGAAGGAAAAAAAGTTAAGACTCACGTGATGGGACCAGTTGGTAAGCCTATTGAATCTTTCTTTGGTGTATTTGAAGAAAATGGAGTTAAGACAGCTGTGATCGAAATGGCAGCAATTGCAGGGTTAAGACATGTCCCTCAGAATATGAGAAACCCATTAAATACAACTACTTTTGGCGTAGGAGAAACAATTATTAAAGCATTAGATATTGGTGCAGAACGCATTTTAATCGGTTGTGGAGATTCAGGTACATCTGATGGTGGCGTTGGAATGGCACAAGCATTAGGTGTAAAATTCTTGAATATAAACGGTGAAGAAATATTTGTAAATGGTGGAGGTGAAATTGACCAAATTCATGGTGTTGATATGAGATATATGGACGCTAGAGTTCACTTAGTAGATATAGATGTAGCAGTAAATTGGACGAATTTGTTATGTGGCAAGAAAGGTGTAGCAAGAGTGTATGGTCCGCAAAAAGGTGCATCTCCTGAAAATGTTGAGCAGTTGTCTAATAATCTAGAACACCTTGCAAGACTTATAAAAAGCTTTAAAAAAGAGGATGTTTCTTTAATGAATGGCGGGGGTGCGTCTGGTGGTTTAGGTGCTGGGTTGCATGGATTTCTTAATGCACGTTTACACCCTAGATTTGAAATTATCATGAAATATATTGAAATTTCTGATGCCATAAAAAATGCAGATTTAGTAATTACTGCTGAAGGTTGTATCGACTTTCAAACACCGAATGGAAAAATCCCATCAGAAGTTGCAAGAATCGCTAAAATACACGAAAAACCTGTTATCGCTTTTGCAGGTACGATAGGTCATAACGCAAAGATAAATTATCAAAGTGGCATTGATGCTTATAGTAGCATTATTCCAGAACCAACGACATTAGAAAATTCAATTTTAGACGCAGATAAATGGTTAGAAAATTGTTCTGAAAATGCACTGAGACACATTATGATTGGCATAAATTTAGGCAATCAAATGTATGTTACAAAAGATGTTGTTCAATGACCAATAAACAATTAATATATCTGTGTTTATATTTTGTATTTTCTATCGTTGTATTCTTATATACTGATTTACCTTATTTAGGGCAGCTCAGTTTAATTGTATTTGTATTATCTTTAGGTTTATTTTTGTTAACGAATATGCCTGCAGGGTTATCTGCATTTATAGCATTAGTCATAGGGATTGTGCTAGGCATTCCGGAAAAAGTATTGTTTGAATCGTTAAATGAGCAAGTTGTTTGGCTCATGATTGGTGCGTTTATGATTAGCGCAGCAGTTGAGATAAGTGGTTTGCTAGATAGACTAATTCATTGGATAGATGATAAATGTCATACAGAAAATAAAATGAATTTATTTCTATTTATGATTGTTCAATTAATATCTATATTGGTACCTTCTACATCAGGGAGAGCCGCATCAATGTTGCCTATTTATAAAGCATTTTCTACTAGGTTTCAATCCAATCAAAAATATTTTGCATTGCTGATACCGGTGCTTATTTTAATGGGTGCCAATCTCACACTAATTGGTGCTGGTAGTCATATTGTTGGGATTGGGTTGTTAAAAGGTCAGACGAATGAAACCATCTCTTATGTAGACTTTCTTATATGGGGTAGTCCATTCGGTATCATTATGGGATTGATAAGTTTAATTGTTATAAAGAAAATGTTTTTTATTAAAAATGACATCAATGATCAACCCATTTTAAATAATGTAAAAAGAACACGCTCACCATTAAGTGTGAAAGAACAAAAGACTTTGCTATATTTATTGATTACGATTAGTTTATGGATAACAGAATCTATACACGGGTTTGATATTGCTTTTATTACGATTGCTATGAGTATCGTTATGATGACCCCTAATGTAGGTGTCATCTCATGGAAACAAGGATTACAAAGTGTCTCTTGGAGTCTAATATTCTTTGTAGCTGGGGCAACGGCGCTTGGCGAACTACTTGTTTCATATAAGGTTATTCAATATATACAAGAAAATTTATTTGGTTACTTATCGCAATTTGAAAATATAAATGTACAAGTTATATTATTGATCATTGTTATAATAACAGTAACATCACATTTATATGTGACAAGTCATACAACAAGAGCTGTCGTTTTTGTTCCATTATTTTTATTGTTTAGTGATATGTTTAATTTAAATCCAGTTGCAGTCGTTTTTATAACTTTGATGGGAACGAATTATTGTGTTACTTTTCCAGTGAGTTCAAAAGCATTGCTGCTATTTTACGAACAAGATAAGAAGCCTTTTAAAAATAAAGATTTAGCGAAAGTTAGTAGTATTTTGATGCCTATATATATGTTAATAATGATCGCATGTTATTATTTTTGGTGGCAATATACTGGTCTATCGCTTAGGTAAGGAGCAATGAAATGGAAAAAATATTAATAGTAGAAGATGAAGTGAAAATAGCAAGAGTTATACAGTTGGAGTTAGAGTATGCAAATTACGAAATTAGTATCGCACATACAGGTAGGCAAGCTTTAGATTTATTTGAATCAAATGACTTTGATTTAGTCTTATTAGATGTCATGATCCCTGAATTAAATGGATTAGAAGTGTTGAGAAGAATTCGCGAAGTAGATGACAACATTAAAATTATTATGTTAACTGCGAGGGATGCAGTGATGGATAAAGTAAGTGGTTTAGATTCTGGTGCAAATGATTATATGACTAAACCATTTGAAATAGAAGAACTCCTCGCTAGAATTAGAGTTCATTTAAAGCAAAATAATGAAGTGTCAGACGAGAACAATAGTGAAATTCACTTTAAACATTTGGTTATTCATCCACTAAGTCGCGAAGTATATATAAATCAAACATTAATTAACTTAACACAGAAAGAGTATGATTTATTGTTATATTTTATTGAGAATAAAAACCAAGCCTTGACGAGAGAACAAATTATTGAAGCGGTATGGGGATACGAATATTATGGTGACACAAATGTCATTGATGTTTATGTTAGATATTTAAGAAAAAAACTAGATCAAAATGACATATCCTTGATATCTAGCGTTAGAGGTATTGGATATATGATAAAGGATTGAATCTATGAAACTCGGGACTAAAATTCAACTCTATACTACAGTCATGATAGTCATTGTTGTTATTTGCATCAATTTATTTGTTTACTTTGTTTATCAAAAGGTTTCGCTCGACTCTGAAGCTACACAACTCGAAAGCAGAGGGATTAATATTATGAAAGAGTTGCAAAACACTTCAGATACCGATGTTAACACAGAGGCAGTCTTGCAATCTTATTTACTTTCAGATGGATATATAACAGTAGTAAATCAAAAAAATAAAAGTGTCGTTCAAATATCAACAGATATTAAATATAAAAATTTAGCAGAATTATATAAAAATGAACAATATAAAAAAGTCGTCGATAAAAATGGTAACCATTTTGCGATGGTATCTTTACCGATTATTTGGAAAAATGGTGAAGTGAGTAATCTCCAAATATTTGAAAATATTGATTTTAAGTATGAGACTTTTGCTATCTTAAAGTGGATATTAATTGTTTCAACATTCATTATTTTAATCGTGATATTTCTGTTGAATCGAATCATTACGCAAATTATTTTGAAACCAATCAATGAGCTCATTGAACAAATGAATAAAACGAGAGAAACGAAACATTACAGCAAAATAGATATAAATAATAATGATACGAAAGAGTTGAAAGAACTTTCAAATACATTTAATGACATGATGCTCAATTTAAAAGATCATGATGAAAAACAACAAGCATTTATACTTAATGCATCTCATGAATTAAAAACGCCAATAACAGTTATGACTTCTTATAGCGAAATGTTAAAAAGATTTGGTAAAACGAGACCTGATTTATTAGATGAAGGTATTGATACCATTAATGAAGAAGCCAAAAGGTTAAAATATTTAACTGAGCAAATGTTAGATTTGGCTAAAATAGAACGAACTTTTCATGATATTAAGTTTTCAAAAGTGGATATTGTTGCACAAGTTTCGATTTTAACTAAAAAACTTTCACAAGTATATAAAAGAAAAATTAATGTACACACAACAGAAGATGTTTTGATTGGTAAAATCAATAAAGATAGTTTTGATCAGTTAATAACGATTTTCTTAGATAATGCATATAAATATAGTCAATCAGAAATTGATTTGGCATTAATAAATAAAGTGGAACATATAGAAATTAAAATTAAAGATTATGGTCCTGGTATACGTGAAGAAGATATTGAAAAAATATTCACGAGATTTTATAGAATTGATAAAGCGAGATCTCGACAGTCTGGAGGATCGGGATTAGGTTTATCAATAGCGAAAGAACTTGCATCCAAAAACCAAATTGATATACAAGTTAAAAGTAAAGAAGGCACCGGAACAGAATTCATTTTAAAAGTGAGAAAGGTGTGAAAATATGAAAAAATTAATTAAACCTATTCTTATCGTTATGATGGCAATACTACTAATAGCTTTAATTGCTATTATTTATATCAGGTCAACAGAACAGTTGATGGATAAAAATTCAGCTAAAACATTAGTATCAGAGAGGTATAAAGGGGATATTTCTAAATTAACGCAATCAAAAGATAATCGCTTGTTTTATGTAGAGATTAAAGATAAAGATAAAAAATATAGTTTGGAAATTGACCGAAGAAAAGAAACAATTAAAAATGTTACATCTCAATCAACATCTAAACAACCTACAAAACAACAGCCTAAAACAAAACAGAAAGCTAAAAAAGAAAACAAGAACAAATCAATTATTACTGAAAAAAGGGCGAAACAAATTGTGATGAATGAAGTTGGTGGCACATTCGTAGACATTAAGAAAAATGACAATTCTAAGCCAGCGACATATACAGTCACTCAGCATGTAGATCAAGATGAAGGCGCAGTCGTTTCTGTTAACTCGTTAAATGGAAAAGTAAATTCAGTATCTTGGTTTAATATCGAACAACCTCAAACTGACTATAATGAAGGTTACGCCAATAAAGAACAGTATTATTATGAAGATGATGACGACTACGATGACGACGAAGTTGATGATGATTAATATGGATTATCAGTTATTTCTTCTTTTTATTTGAGTTTTAATGTAAACTTGTAATGAATATAAGCATGTTTTTGGAGGTCGTAAATTTGGATGGCATATTAGCAATTCATAAAGAAGTAGGCATGACGAGTCATGATGTTGTGTTTAAACTTCGTAAAATATTAAAAACTAAAAAAGTCGGTCATACTGGAACGTTGGATCCTGAAGTGAGCGGTGTATTACCAATTTGTATTGGCAAAGCGACGCGTGTAAGTGACTACGTGATGGAAAGTGGTAAAACATATAAAGCTGAAGTTACAATCGGTGTAAGTACGACTACCGAAGATCAAACTGGAGATATTGTAGAAGAAAAAAATGTAAATGAAAATATTTGGAGCACTGATGATATACGTTCTACAATCAATAAATTAGAAGGCGAAATTGAACAAATACCGCCTATGTATTCTGCAGTAAAAGTAAACGGAAAAAAATTATATGAATATGCTCGTCAAAATATTGAAGTTGAAAGACCAGTTCGCAAAGTTTTTATTAACAGTATCGAACTTATTTCTGAAATATCATACGACAATCAAACTTGTAAATTTGAAATTGAAGTTGAATGTGGTAAAGGGACTTATATACGAACGTTAGCAACTCAAATAGGAGAGTTACTTGGATTTCCAGCACATATGTCTCATTTAATTAGATTGAAAAGCGGTGGTTTTTCTTTAGAACAAGCCATAAAATTGGATGAATTAAGACAAATAGTTGAGCAAGATAAGTTACAAGATGTGCTACTTCCATTAGAATATGGATTGAATGGTTTAGAAAAAACGACGATTAATGATGAAGAGATTGTTAAAAGAATACAGAACGGACAAAAAATAGAAAAACAGTTAATTGCTGATCATCAATTTGAAGGCATATTCGTAGTTTGGTATGGAGATAAAGCGATAGCAATAATGGATACATATGAAAAAAATAATGCACTATATAAACCGAAAAAAGTTTTTCTTTAAAGGAGTATTTTGATGGAAGTTATAGAAATTACACACCCAATAAAATCAACACAATTCGTAAATGAAAATATTGCTTTAGCTATTGGATTTTTTGATGGTATACATTTAGGTCATCAAAAAGTACTTCAAAAAATGATGGAAGTAGCTAAAGATCAACATTTGAAGAAAGCGGTCATGACATTTGACCCACATCCTTCAGTGGTGTTGAATCCTGAGAAGAAACGAACGACATATTTAACGCCTATAGCTGATAAAGTAGAAGCGATTGAAAAGTTAGGCGTAGACTATTGTTTCGTCGTAAACTTTTCTTCAACATTTGCAAATGTTTCTGCGGATGATTTTATAAATCAATATTTTATACAAAATCATGTGAAAGCAGTTATTGCAGGATACGATTTTAGCTTTGGTAAATACGGAAAAGGGAATATGTCTTCTCTTCAAGAGCATGATTATCCTTTCAGCGTACATGTTGTTTCGAAACAAACATTGCAAGATGATGATAAAATATCTACTACTGATATAAGAGCTTCATTAGAACTTGGAGAAATTGAAGCTTGTAATTTAGCATTAGGTAGACCTTACGTTATTAAAGGTATGGTCGTACAAGGCGAAAAAAGAGGTAGAACAATCGGATTTCCAACAGCTAATGTTGAACCGGTAGATGAATACGTACTACCTAGAAAAGGTGTTTACGCTGTAACATTGCTCATCAAATCTCGTGATAAAACGTATAACGGTGTTTGTAACGTTGGCGTTAAACCGACATTCCATGATCCATCTGTTTCTCAAATTAGCATTGAAGTAAATATATTTGATTTTGAGGAAAGTATTTATGGAGAACGTGTCGAAGTATATTGGCATCACTTTATTAGACCAGAACAAAAGTTTGATGGAATTGATGCGCTCGTTAGTCAAATAACAAAAGATAAAGAAGAAGCGAAAGCATTATTATCACTTGAAAGATAGTGTGGTTTTATGTATAATGGCTTGAGTGCCTAATCCTTGGCTAATCGACACTCCGACGATGCGCTCAGGTTTATGGTGAATACAATTATAGGAGGAAATTGACTATGGCAATTTCACAAGAGAAAAAAAACGAACTAATCGAACAATACCGCGTACACGAAACTGATACTGGTTCTTCAGAAGTACAAATCGCAGTTTTAACAGCAGAAATTACTGCTTTAAACGAACATTTACGTACTCATAAAAAAGACCATCATTCACGTCGTGGATTATTAAAAATGGTTGGTCGTCGTAAACATTTATTAACATATTTACGTGATAATGATGTTCAACGTTACCGTGATTTAATCAAATCACTTGGCTTACGTCGCTAATCACAATATCAATCGAAGGGAATCGATCAGATTTCTTTCGATTTTTTTATAAATAAATATAAAAAATAAGTATAAAATGGTATGATATAAGAGATTAATTGTATGAGAGGAGATTCATAAATGTCTCAAGAGAAAAAAGTCTTTAAGACAGAATGGGCAGGCAGTCCATTAATAATTGAAACGGGCCAATTAGCAAAACAAGCTAATGGTGCAGTATTAGTAAGATATGGGGATACAGTTGTATTATCAACAGCAACTGCATCTAAAGAACCTAGAAACGTAGACTTTTTCCCATTAATGGTAAATTATGAAGAAAAAATGTATGCAGCAGGTAAAATACCTGGTGGATTTAATAAACGTGAAGGTAGACCGGGTGAGGATGCTACTTTAACAAGTCGATTAATTGATAGACCAATTAGACCACTATTTCCTAAAGGTTATAGAAATGATGTTCAAGTCATTTCAATTGTAATGAGTGTCGATCAAAATTGTTCTCCAGAAATGGCAGCAATGATTGGTTCATCAATGGCTTTATCTGTTTCTGACATACCATTCGAAAGACCTATTGCAGGAGTGAATGTAGGATTAGTAGATGGTGAATTTGTCATCAATCCAAATGTTGAAGAAAAAGCAGTTTCTCAATTGGATTTACAAGTAGCAGGACATAAAGATGCTATTAACATGGTTGAAGCGGGCGCTAAAGAAGTAACTGAAGAAACGATGTTAAATGCGATTTTATTTGGTCATAAAGAAATTCAGAGACTAGTTGAATTCCAAGAAGCAATTATTGAAGAAATACAACCTGTAAAATCAGAATTTATACCAGTTGAAATCGAATCTTCATTTGAAGAAGCTGTTCGTGCGAAAGCAGAAGCTTTAGATATTAATTCAGCAATTAGAACAGAAGAAAAACAACAACGTGATATTAATATTACGGCTGTTAAAGCAGAAGTTCTTAATGCTTTCGATAATGAAGAAGATCCTGAGAATGCAGAAGTTCTTAAAACTGTAAGTAAAATTTTAGATACACTTGTTAAAGACGAAGTACGTCGTTTAATAACTGAAGATAAAGTTAGACCAGATGGCCGTAAACCAGAAGAAATTAGACCTTTAGCATCAGAAGTTGGTTTATTACCAAGAGCACACGGTTCAGGTTTATTTACACGCGGACAAACTCAAGCATTTTCAGTTGCTACGCTTGGTGCTCTAGGAGAACATCAAATTATTGATGGGCTTGGTACAGAAGATCAGAAACGTTACATGCACCATTATAATTTCCCTAACTTCTCAGTTGGTGAAACAGGTCCAGTAAGAGGACCAGGCCGTCGTGAAATTGGACACGGTGCATTGGGTGAACGTGCTTTATTAGAAGTAATGCCAGATGAAAAAGAATTCCCTTATACAATAAGAGTTGTTTCTGAAGTGTTAGAATCAAATGGTTCTTCTTCACAAGCATCAATTTGTGGGTCTACATTAGCATTAATGGATGCTGGTGTTCCTATTAAAGCGCCAGTTGCTGGTATTGCAATGGGCTTAATCACTAAAGATGATAACTATACGATTTTATCTGATATTCAAGGTATGGAAGATGCTTTAGGTGATATGGACTTTAAAGTTGCAGGTACTGAAAAAGGTATTACAGCTATTCAAATGGATATCAAAATTGACGGTTTAAGTGAACAAATTTTAAGAGAATCACTTGAACAAGCTAGAATTGGTAGATTATATATCTTAAACCACATGCTAGAAACGTTAAGTGAACCAAGAGAACAATTAAGTCAATATGCTCCTAAGATTGAAATTATGCATATTAAAGCAGCGAAAATTAGAGATGTTATCGGACCTGGTGGTAAAAAAATCAATGAAATCATTGATGAAACAGGTGTTAAATTAGACATTGAACAAGACGGAACAGTATTTATTGGTTCTAAAGATAAAGAAATGATTGATCGTGCTCGTAAAATTATCGAAGATATTGTACGAGAAGCTGAAGTTGATGCTATATATATGGGTACAGTTAAACGTATCGAGAAATTCGGTGCATTTGTTGAAATATTCCCTGGTAAAGACGCGCTTGTTCACATCTCTCAATTCTCAAATGAAAGAGTCAATAAAGTTGAAGATGTAGCGAAAATTGGTGATCAATTCTTAGTTAAAGTGACTGAAATTGACCGCCAAGGACGTGTAAATGCTTCGCGCAAAGTATTATTAAATGAAGAAAATGAACAAAAATAGTATTATAATTAAATAAATGGTTTAAATAGGGACATTGAGATGTCCCTATTTTTATTATGAGGTGGATAGCATGGTAGAATTAAAAAAATTAGAAAATGGTACAACTTTAATATTTGAGGATGTGCCAAGTAGTGAGACAATCAGCATAGGTGTATACGTAAAGACTGGCACAGCAAACGAAGGCGATTACCCAGAAGGTATTGCGCATTTTATAGAGCATATGCTGTTTAAAGGTAGTAAACATTATACTAGACAACAACTATCAACGGAATTTGATAAAATAGGCGGTTACAACAATGCATATACAACAAAAATGTATACATGTTATTTCTGTAAAACGTTGAAAAGATTTGAAAAGAAAGCAACAGATTTATTATTAGATATGGTCAAAAGACCGTTGTTTTTAGAAGAAGAAATTGTGCGTGAGAAAAAAGTCATCCTTGAAGAAATTAAAATGATCGATGATACACCAGAAGAATGGTTAATGGATAAATTAGAAAATGAAATTTATAAAGATCAACCATTAGGTAGAATGATTCTTGGTTCACCGCAAAGTGTGAATGAAATTGATAGAGCTACATTAGTTGATTTTCATGAAAAATATTATCAAAGTAATCGTTTGATTGTTTCTGTTGCTGGAGCATACAGTGAATCGTTAAAAGAAGAAATTATTGAACAATTAACAGATGAACAAAGTATTTCCATAGATGAAGAACAACCTAATATGCATTTTGTTGAGAAGAAAGAAACTTATTATAAAAATGAACTTGAACAGACTCACTTTATGAGAAGTTATGCAGCTCCTAGTTATAATGACGAACATTACTATGCAACGAATATTTTAAATACAATTTTAGGAGAAACAATGAGTTCTAAATTGTTCCAAGTTCTTAGAGAAGAACATGGTCTTTGTTATAATGTGTACTCAGACTTCCAAAGTTTTCACAACGATGGTTTACTGACAATATATGTTGCTACAGATAAAGAGAATGTCGATGCTTCAAGTGCGTTAATTACAGAGGTTTTAAAAACTTTACTTAATGATGGCATTACACAAGAAGAATTAGATGATGCGAAAAGTCATATTATCACAAGCTTTTTAATGGCGTCAGAATCAAATCAAAATAAAATGACGAGAAATGCACGTTCAATCATGTTTCATAATGAACTGATTTCAAATGAGAAGTTCGAAAAAGCAATCAATCAAATACAGTTAAAAGATATAAAAGAAGCTACAAAAATATTACTTGAAGCGCCATATTCTGAATTCATACTTACGGAGAAATAATATATATCTTAATAAGATAAATAATATTGCCCTCCTTTATTTTAATTATGTATAAGTCTGTTGTATGTGCTTGTATAAACGATTATATAAATGGTATGATTAAATAAATATATTATGGACGGGATTACATTTAGGAGGAACAATTTTGAGTTTAATAAAAAAGAAAAATGATAAAATTCGTATCATACCACTCGGTGGTGTTGGAGAAATAGCAAAAAATATGTATATCGTTGAAGTGGATGAAGAAATGTTCATGTTAGACGCTGGATTAATGTTTCCAGAAGACGAAATGCTTGGCGTAGACGTTGTTATACCGGATATACAATATGTTATTGAAAATAAAGAGAAACTTAAAGGAATCTTTTTATCACATGGACATGAAGATTCAATAGGAGCAGTTAGCTATATTCTTGAAAAGCTAGATGCACCAGTATATGGTTCAAGATTAACAATTGCTTTAGTTAAAGATCATATGAAAACTAGAAAAATAAATAAAAAAGTACGTTATTATACAGTAAATAAAGATTCAGTAATGAGATTTAAAAATGTTAATGTAACGTTCTTTAATACAACACATTCAATTCCAGATAGTTTAGGTGTATGTATACATACATCTTACGGCTCAATCGTATATACTGGTGAATTTAAATTTGACCAAAGTTTACAAGGTGCATATGCGCCCGATATCGCTAAAATGACGCAAATCGGTCAAAATGGTGTATTTGCGCTTATTAGTGATTCGACAGAAGCCGAAAAACCAGGATATAATGTTCCGGAAAATGTTATCGAAAGTCATATGGTAGATGAATTTGCTAAAGCGAATGGTCGAATTATTGTATCTTGCTATGCATCAAACTTCATTCGTATACAACAAGTGTTAAATGCAGCACATAAATTAAATCGTAAAGTATCTTTCTTAGGACGTTCACTGGAAAGTTCATTTAATGTTGCACGTAAGTTGGGATATTTTAATATTCCAGAAAATTTATTAGTTCCTGTACATGATATTAGTAAATATCCTAAGAACGAAATGATCATCATTGCAACAGGTATGCAAGGTGAGCCTATCGAAGCTCTTGGACAAATGGCTCAACAAAGACATCCAATTTTAAATATTTTAGAAGGCGATAATGTTTATATTTCTACAACTACGTCTGCAAATATGGAAGTAATTATTGGTCAAACTTTAAATGAGCTTGTTAGAGCTGGCGCACATATTATGCCTAATAATAAAAAGACACATGCATCAAGTCACGGTTGTATGGAAGAACTTAAATTGATGCTTAATTTAATGAAACCTGAGTACTTTATTCCTGTACAAGGTGAATTTAAAATGCAAATTGCACATGCGAAATTGGCTGCTGAAACAGGCGTGGATCCTGAAAAGATTTTCTTACTTGAAAAAGGTGATGTTGTTAACTTTGATGGTACAAAAATGCTTGCTAATGAAAAAGTAACAGCAGGGAATGTTTTAATAGATGGAATAGGCGTTGGAGATGTTGGTAATATCGTCTTAAGAGATAGACATTTATTAGCTGAAGATGGCATATTTATAGCTGTTGTTACATTAGATCCTAAGAATAGAAAAATTGTTGGGGGACCTGAAATTCAATCACGTGGATTTGTTTATGTAAGAGAAAGTGAAGAACTATTAAATGATGCTTCAGAAAAAGTACGTGAAATTGTTGAAGAAGGTTTACTTCAAAAGAAAATTGAATGGTCTGAAATGAAACAAAATATGCGTGATAAACTCGGCAAATATCTATATGAACAAACGAAACGTCGCCCGATGATTATTCCAATTATTTCTGAAATCTAATGGATTGTTTTATGGAAGATTTTTAACAGTCAAATAAGCCCATGAGTGGGCTTATTTTTTGCATTAAAGATAAGGAGGCTATTTCAAATGGTACAAAAGAAGAAGCCAGCAACACGTAAAACAAAAACAACACGTGGTAAGAAAAAACAAAAAGATCATACTTTAAAATACGTCATTCAAGTCATTGTGTTGTTTCTATTAGTGTTAGGTGTTTTTCAATTAGGGTTTATAGGATTAATGATAGATAGCTTCTTTCATTTTATATTCGGTTACGCTAAGTACTTCACTTATATACTCATTGCAATAATTTCAATGTTAATAACTGTAAACGGTAAATTGAAATTCACAAGAAGAATAAATGGACTGTTTATTTTCCAAGTTGCGCTCTTATTTGTTATGCAATTTATTTTATATTTTAAAGATAAATCTTTTGATACATTTAAAACGACTATAAGTGAAACATATTCTAGTTTAGAAAGAAATGCATTTTACTTTAATGGTGGAGGATACATAGGTTACTATGCTTTTAACATCATCAGCAAACTAATATCTGTCTTCGGTTACAGTTTATTAACATTGCTTATATTGTTTTCTAGTGTGATTTTAATTTTGAAAAAGAGACATCGTGATATTACAAAATCAGCTTTCGATGTTGCACAGAGCAAGACGAAATCTAAAATGACGCATATAGAAAAGAAACGTGAAGAAAAAGCAAGAACAAAACAGCTAGAAAAAGAACAACGTCAAAAAGAACAACAAAAAGAAGCGCCAAAAGAACAACCAAAAGATGTGTCACATTTAAAAGAAATAGAACCTGCGAAGGAAGTTTCAAATGTTGAAACAGAATCGGTAAATGAAGAGATACCAATTTTTGAATCACAAGAAAAATTAGCAGCTAAAAGAAAACAACAACCAACACAATCAACACAAAATACTGAAACAGTAGAAAATGAGATCAATGAGTCTACAATTGATGAAACTGAGAATTTAAATTATAAATTACCATCAATAGATATCTTAAATGACCCACCACAATCTCAGTCTGTTTCTAAAAAAACGGTTCAAGAAAAAGGTAAGTTATTAGAAGCAACTTTAAAAAACTTTAATGTAGATGCTAAAGTGACTCAAATTAGAATTGGCCCAGCTGTAACACAATACGAAGTTCAACCAGCACAAGGTGTAAAAGTTAATAAAATTGTGAATTTAAGCAATGATATCGCGCTTAATTTAGCAGCTAAAGATATCAGAATAGAAGCTCCTATCCCTGGTAAATCAGCGGTAGGTATTGAAGTACCGAATGAGCATATTTCTACGGTTACTTTAAAAGAAGTATTAAGTGAAGCTAAACCTACAAAAAACAAACTGGAAGTTGCGTTAGGTAGAGATATCTCTGGTGAACCTATCACTGCAGAATTAAATAAATTGCCACATTTACTTGTAGCCGGTGCAACGGGTAGTGGTAAATCAGTTTGTATTAACGGAATTATTACGAGTATTTTAATGAATGCGAAACCGCATGAAGTGAAGCTTATGCTTATTGATCCTAAAATGGTTGAATTAAATGTATATAATGGTGTGCCACATTTATTAACGCCAGTTGTGACCAATCCACAAAAGGCGAATCAAGCATTACAAAAAGTAGTATCAGAGATGGAAAAAAGATATGACTTATTCCAACATGTTGGTGCAAGAAATATTGAAGGATATAACCAATTTATTGAACGTACGAATCAAGAAATGGAAGAAAAGCAAGCACAATTACCGTATATCGTCGTTATTGTTGATGAACTTGCAGATTTAATGATGGTTGCTGGTAAAGATGTGGAATCTTCAATTATGAGAATTGCACAGTTAGCTAGAGCGGCAGGTATACATTTAATTATTGCAACACAGAGACCTTCAGTCGATGTTATTACGGGTAGTATTAAAGCGAATATACCATCCAGAATTGCATTTGCAGTAAGTTCTGCTACAGATTCTAGAACGATTTTAGATGGTGGTGGAGCTGAAAAACTACTTGGTAGAGGTGATATGTTATTTTTATCAAGAGATTCTTCTAAACCAACGAGAATTCAAGGTGCATTCCTTTCTGATGGTGAAGTAGAAACAGTCGTTCAACACGTAATTGGAGAACAAACTGTCAACTACATTAAAGAAATGGAACCTGATGAACCTACTGAAGCGAGCGAAATGGAAAGTGAAGATGCATTGTATAATGAAGCATATTTATTTATTGTCGAAGAACAAAAAGCAAGTGCGAGTTTGTTACAAAGAAGATTTAGAATAGGTTATAATAGGGCATCTAGGTTAATGGATGACTTGGAAAGTAATGGTGTTATTGGACCTCAGTCAGGTAGTAAACCTAGACAAGTATTGGTTGATATTTATCAAGACGAATAGGGGGATATTATGTCTACAAATGCAACTACAAATTTTGTGAAGAACTGGATATTAGATCAAATTCAATCAGGTGAACTTAATCCTGGTGATACGATTCCTAATGAGTTCGAAATCAAAAAAATGTTGAACATAAATTATAATGAGATTGAAAATGCTATACATGAACTTGTAACTGAGCAAATTTTATCTCAAAAATCTGGAGGCGTAACGGTTGTTAAACCTAAACAACCATACTATTATCCTTTAGATGAATTAGTGAGTATTACTAACATGATAGAAAAAAATGGAGAAGTTGCGGGCACTGAATTTATCAGTTTGGATGAAGAAGTGGCAACATCTAAAGATATAGAAGTTCTTAATTTAGAAAAAGATTCATTAATATCTGTAATTGAAAGACTAAGAACTGCAGATGGAGAACCTGTCGTATATTGTTTGGACAAAATTGCGACTGATTTATTTGCATGTAGTGATTATCGTTCAAATTCGTCAATATTATCTGCAATAGAGAGTAAAGTAGAATTTAAAATAACACATGCAAACACTTCTATGGAATCTATTAGCTATGAGCCATATATTAGTGAAATACTTAATTCTGATCCGGACGATGCGATGATGTTATTAACGCAAATTCATTATAATGAACATGGTACGCCTGTACTTTATTCTTTAAATTATTTCAAAAGTAGTCTTGTAAAGTTTCGAATTAAAAGAAATAGGATATAATAAATATATTGAGAGAAACAAAGTAACAAATGTTGCTTTGTTTCTCTATATACATATAAGAGAGGGGTCCAAGATGATTACGACAGAACATATACAATTAGCATCAAACGACGTTTATGTAATACCAACAAACAAATTTAAAACAACTACAATTGTTTTTAAATTTGTGGCACCGTTAAATAGTGCTACGATTACATCTAGGTCAATTTTAAGTAAGTTAATAACAAGAGTGACCAAAAAGTATCAATCAGATAGAGAAATGAATAATTTACTCGCTGATTTATATGGTGCGCATTTATTTAGTTATGTGAACAAGCAAGCTAATAACCACATTATGACAATTGGGATTGAAATTGTGAATGAAAAATATTTAAAAAGTGAATTACCACTATTTGAAAAAGCGATTCAATTGTTACACGAAGTGATATTTAATCCTTTAATTGAAAATGATAAGTTTAATGAAAAATTTACGAAACAAGAAAAATCACTTTTACATAAAAAATTAACAGCTATAGAAGATAATAAATCTCAACGTGCATTTATTCAGTTCATGAACCATATGTTTGAAGATGAACCATATAAATATTTAGCTTCTGGTCGTTTAGAAGATATTGAACAAGTGACGCCAGAAACATTAGTCGATACATATCATGATTTACTTCATGGAAATGCGATTTCCACATATATAATAGGAAATGTTAATTTAGATGAAGTTAAAAACTTATGCAATGAGTACTTTAACTTTGAATATAATAGTCATCTAGAAATTGAATCTTCATCTTTTAAAAATATAGAAAAAGTAAAAGAAATAGTAGACTACACTAAAATTGATCAAGCTAAATTAAGTATAGGTTATAGATTTCCTATTACATTCCATTCTAAAGAGTATTATTCATTCTTAGTATTGAATATGCTATTTGGTGGAGATGCTTCTTCAATTTTATTTAGTGAAGTAAGAGAAAAACAAAGTTTAGCTTATTCGATTCATTCTCAAATTGATCCAAGAAATGGTTTTTTATATATTGTAGGTGGCATTGCTAAAGATAAAGTACAACAAGCTCAAGATACAATATTAACGATATATAAAGATTTAGAAGACGGAAACTTTGATGAACAAAAATTAGTGTTAGCCAAAAAAGTACTGACATCTAATGCGAGAGAAATGTTTGATAAGCAGCGACAAATGATTGATTTATTACATACACATGCACGTTATCAATCCGTATATAATTACGATGATTGGATAAAGGAAATAGAATCCATTACTATGGACGATATTAAGAATATTGCACGACTTGGACAATTGGATACTATATATATACTGACTGAAGGTGAAAATCATGAGTAATCAATATTATGAACAGATTGATGAAACAGTATTTGAAGAAACTTTAGATAATGGCTTAAAAGTGGTTGTTATACCTAAAGCAGGATTTTCTAAAACATATGTTACTTATACAACTAACTTTGGTTCATTAGACCATACATTTAAACCACATGGTAAAGACAATTATGTAACTGTTCCAGACGGCGTAGCACATTTTTTAGAGCACAAACTTTTTGAAAAAGAAGAAGGCGATGTGTTTACGAGTTTTGCTGAAAATGATGCACAAGTTAATGCTTTTACAACTTTTGATAGAACAAGTTATTTATTCAGTGCAACAGGGAATGTGAATGACAATATTTTACGACTGCTTAATATGATAGAAAGTCCATATTTCACTGAGAAGACGGTGGAAAAAGAAAAAGGGATTATAGCTGAAGAAATAAAAATGTACCAAGAACAACCAAATTACAAACTGATGTTTCAAACATTAGGCGCGTTATATCATAATCATCCGGTACAAGTAGATATCGCAGGTTCGGTGGATAGCATTTATAACATTACAGCTGAAGATTTATATTTATCTTATGAAACATTTTATCATCCCGCTAATATGGTATTAATCATTGTTGGTGATGTGACACCAGAAGATACGATTGAATTAGTACGTGAGCATGAAGCTAAAAGAAACATGAAAGAAATGCCACCTATTAAGAGACAACTTATTGATGAACCAACATCAGTGCATCGTTCTTACGTTGAAACAAAGATGGATATTGTACAAGAAAAGTCTATGATTGCATTTAAATTTGAACCTAACACAATTTCAGATAAAATGAGAGTTAAAAATGATATGGAAATGATGATTGCATTAGATTTAATGCTTGGAGAGCAAACAGACTTTTATCAAACACTTCTTGAAGAAGATGTAATCGACGATACTTTCGGATATCAATTTGCTAATGAGATGACTTATAGTTATTTAATTCTTGCAGTTACAACTAATCATCATGAAACATTTAAAGAAGCGATATTTAATGAACTGAAACAACATATTCATGAAGGATTTAATTATGATGAGTTAGAAAGAGTTAGAAAACAAACATTAGGAGAAATTATTTCGAGTTTGAATTCACCTGAATATATTGCAAATCAATATACGAAGTTTTATTTTGAAGGTGTTGAATTGTTTGAACTTGTTGATATTTTAGAATCCATAACCGTAGATAGTGTACAACAAACATTAAAATCATTAATTGATTTTAATCATACTGTTGAAAGTCGTTTGGTGAAACAAAATGGCTAGAACACTTATACTAGGTGGAAGCGGAGATATCGGGCTTTCAATAGTGGATGAATGTTTATCACTCGGTAACGAAGTCATATTGCATTATAATAAGTCAGACTTAACTTTACTTAAACAAAGATATGAAGGTCAACCCGTCAGTTTTCTGCAATTTGATTTAACAAAAAGACACGATATAAATAGTCTGGATTCTGTTGGGAATATTGATCATTTAATTTATGTGGCTGGTCAATCTTCATTCGGTGCGATTCAAGATTTTTCTGATAAAGAAATTGATGCACAATACAATATAAATGTCTTTTCTTTAATTAAGGTAGTACAATTATTTGTAGATAGATTGCGAAAAAGTGAGCATGGCAGAATTATTGTTGTATCTTCTATATGGGGAGAAACAGGTGCAAGTTATGAAACGATATATTCGACTATGAAAGCAGCACAAATAGGCTTTGTTAAGTCATTAGCAAAAGAATTGGCATTAACATCCATTACAGTTAATGCTATAAGTCCAGGCGTTGTTCATGGTAAAATGACAGATGAACTTGATGCAGTTACACAAACGCAATTAAAAGAAGAAATACCACAAGGTCGATTTGTTACGACAGAAGAGATTGGTGGGACAGTAGCTTATTTACTAAAACCACTTTCTCAAAGCATAACAGGCCAAGTTCTTCGTGTTAACGGAGGATGGTACATTTAATATTGGGGTGGATATTATGGAAGAAGTTATTAAAAGAGAATGGTACTTAGAATATGATATACAAGTTAATAGAGCAGGTTTGTTAGGGGATATATCTAGTCTATTAGGTATTTTAGGTATTAATATCATTACAATTAATGGTGTGGATCAAGGTCGTAGAGGTTTGCTCATTAAGACAGATGATATGAACAAAGTTAAACGCTTCGAAAATATCGTGAAAGAAATTGATGATATTACCATAAAGAAACTGCGTACACCTGGGTTAAGAGATAGATTAGCAGTTAGGCACGGTCGGTATATTAAACGTGATGTTGATGATAAAAAGACGTTTAGATTTGAAAGAAATGATTTAGGTTTATTAGTTGATTTCATGGCAGAATTATTTAAAGAAAATCGTCATAAATTAATTGGTGTACGTGGTATGCCAAGAGTTGGTAAAACAGAGTCAGTAGTAGCAGCTAGTGTGTGTGCTCATAAAAAATGGCTATTTATCAGTTCGACACTTATTAAACAAACTGTAAGAAGTTCGCTACTAAAAGGTGAATATGGAGATGAGAATGTCTATATTATTGATGGTGCTGTAACATCTAAGCAAACTGATGAAAAGCATAAACAATTAGTTCGAGAAGTTATGAGCTTGCCAACAATTAAAGTCGTAGAACATCCTGACTTATTTGTACAACGCTCTGAATACAGTCTTGAAGATTTTGATTATATTATTGAATTAAGAGAAACTGAAGATCAAGAGATTACATATGAACAATTAAATAAAAATGATTTGTTTACAAATGACAACATGGCATTTGGAGATGGATTTGGTTTCTTTGAATAAATTGTTTGAGGTGAATATATTTTGAAATATATTGGGGAAACATTAAGAAATAAAAGAGAACAGTTAGGTATGACATTAGTTGAACTAGAAGAAAAGACAAAAATACAAAGACCATTTTTAGTGATGATTGAAAAAAATGATTTTGAAAATTTACCAAACCCTGATTATACAAGAGGTTTTATTACTAAATATGCATCAGCAATTAATGTGAGTCCTGCAGAATTAATCGATAAACACCAAAGTGAATTGCCTAAAACACCACCTTCTGCTAAAGAAGCTTTTCGTTTATTAACACAAGAGAAACGAAGTCAAACGGAAATCTCTGAGAATAAAATGGTTGCTAAGCTCATCACTCAAATGGTCACATTCTTCGGGTTGTGCCTTATTGGTTGGATATTATTAATAATTATCATTTAATTATATAAGCGATTGATTTATAATAGTATTATTATGTGCTTGTATGAAAAGAAGGAGAAAGTATATGAATATTCCTAATCAGTTAACGGTATTACGCGTTATTTTAATACCTGTTTTTGTATTATTTTTACTTGTTGATTTTAACATGGGACAAATGAGCTTTTTGTTCGGACAAGAAATGCGTGTTGAACAATTTATAGCTGGCATTATCTTTATTTTAGCATCTGTTACAGATTGGTTAGATGGCTACTTAGCTAGAAAATGGGAACTTGTAACAAATATGGGAAAATTTTTAGACCCATTAGCGGATAAATTACTAGTAGCTAGTGCATTAATTGCATTAGTAGAACTTGATAAAGTATCTTCTGTTATCGCAATCATCATTATAGCGAGAGAGTTTGCTGTAACTGGTTTGAGATTGTTGCAAATAGAACAAGGTTTTGTAAGTGCGGCAGGTCAATTAGGTAAAATTAAAACAGCTGTTACAATGGTCGCAATTGTCTTTATTTTACTACAAGAACCTTTCTCTACTTTATGGCAAATTGATTTAGGGCAATGGCTAATGTATATTGCTACATTCTTTACAATTCTATCTGGAATAGAGTATTTTTATAACGGTAGAGATGTATTTAAAGGATCAAAATAATATTAACATTTAACCTACAACATTGAGTTTGTAGGTTTTTCTGTAGGAGGTATATTTATGAAAGTGAGCATTTTAAGCGTTGGTACTGAAATTTTATTAGGACAAATTGCGAATACGAACGCCCAATTTATTTCTAAAGTTTTAAATGGACTTGGTGCAAGTGTTATGAGGCATGTTGCAGTTGGCGATAATCCTGCAAGATTAGAAAAAACTTTTAAAGAAGAATTGGCAAACCATGATGTTGTCATTCTCACTGGTGGTTTAGGTCCAACTAAAGATGATTTAACGAAACAAACTGTTGCTCAAGTGCTGAATAAAGGTCTTGAAACGAATAAACAAGCTATGGATCATATAGAGCAATATTTTAAAAGAGAAAATCGAACTATGACGCCTAATAATAGACAACAAGCGCTTGTAATCGAAGGTAGTGAGGTATTAAATAATGATTTTGGTATGGCACCAGGTATGTATTTAGAGGTTGACGATAAAAAAGTTGTATTGTTACCAGGTCCTCCTAAAGAACTTCAGCCTATGGTTAATCAATATCTTGTACCATATTTCTTAAATGAGGAACGTGTTATCTTCTCTGAATCATTAAAATTTGTTGGTATTGGTGAATCGAGTTTAGAAACAGAATTGATGGATTTAATTGATCAACAAACAAATCCTACGATAGCGCCACTAGCAGGTCAACATGAGGTGTCTTTACGAATTACTGCAAATGCAAATACGAAGCAACAAGCGATTGAGTTAATAAAGCCAGTAAAAACAGAAATCTTAAATAGAATTGGTGAATATTATTATGGGAGTGATGATTTAACGATTGAGGAAGCTGTATTCAATGAATTAAATCAATCATTTGTCATATATGATGAAATTACTGATGGTATTTTGTATTCAAGATTTAAACTGAGTGAACATCATAAAGCATACTTAAAAGCATACATCATTAAAAATGATTGGTCTGATCGTGTGCTTAATATTTCTGAACAAGACTCAACTGAAGAAATAGCAAACAAGTTAAAAGAGGCATTTGAAGTTGATAGTATCATTGTTCTATCACAGAATGATAAAGGATCTACAGTTTATATATCACATATGCAAAAAAGTAAAATATTTATTTCGTCTTTAAGTCAATCATATGCTGGAAAACGCGATAGAATAAGTAATATAGCCCTTATTGAATATTTAAATCTTTTACGACAGGATTCATAATTTAATAAAATCGGTACCTATGTTCGCATATATTGAAAAAATGCGTGTAAAAACACGAACAAATATTCGCTTTATACTTGCAATTTAGCATGAAAACATATATAGTAATAATAGCTAATTAAACAAGTAAATTCATTTTATATATATAGGAGGTTATCGCGTGAACGACCGTCAGAAAGCACTCGATACAGTAATAAAGAATATGGAAAAATCCTTTGGTAAAGGGGCAGTAATGAAGCTAGGGGATAATACAAGTAGAGAAGTATCTGCAGTTTCAAGTGGTTCTATCACACTTGATAAAGCATTAGGTGTTGGTGGATATCCTAATGGACGTATTATAGAAATTTACGGACCAGAAAGTTCTGGTAAAACAACTGTAGCATTACATGCTATTGCTGAAGTACAACGACAAGGGGGTTTAGCTGCTTTCATTGATGCAGAACACGCATTAGATCCTGTTTATGCCAAGAACTTAGGTGTAGATATTGATAACCTATACTTATCACAGCCAGACCACGGAGAGCAAGGATTAGAAATCGCTGAAGCTTTTGTACGTAGTGGTGCTGTAGATATCGTAATCATCGACTCAGTTGCTGCATTAACACCTAAAGCTGAAATTGAAGGTGAAATGGGAGATACTCATGTTGGTTTACAAGCAAGATTAATGAGTCAAGCTTTACGTAAATTATCAGCAGCTATTTCTAAATCTAATACAACTGCTGTATTTATTAACCAAATTCGTGAAAAAGTTGGCGTAATGTTTGGTAATCCTGAAATAACACCAGGTGGACGTGCACTTAAATTCTATAGTTCTGTTCGTTTAGAAGTACGTCGTGCTGAACAATTGAAACAAGGACAAGAAATAGTAGGTAACCGCACTAAAATTAAAGTTGTTAAAAATAAAGTTGCACCTCCATTTAGAATTGCAGAAGTAGATATCATGTATGGTGAAGGTATTTCACGTGAAGGGGAATTAATCGACTTAGCCGTTGAGTTTGATATTGTCGATAAATCTGGTGCTTGGTATTCATACAATGGTGAGCGTATGGGTCAAGGTAAAGAAAATGTTAAAACGTATCTAAAAGAAAATCCAAAAATTACTGAAGAAATTGATGGTATTTTAAGAGACAAATTAGGCTTCAACGGTAAAAAGAAAGAAGAAGCTAAAAAAGACGATAAATCTAAAAAAGATGACAAAGCAGATAAGTCAGATAAAGAGCAAGAAACTTTATTAGATTAAATTGTAAATCTCTATAAATTGAAACATTCTATTAATCACTTTTTTAAAGTTGATTGATAGAATGTTTTTTTATGAAAGAGTAATAAAAATAAAGTTGATGTTCTTGACACTTGTACAAATTTAAACGTACAATTGAGTTGTATGATTCCATTGTTCCATTTAATCATATTTTTGTATATATAAGACGTATAACCTAGATAGAAGGAGGTGTTTATGTGGACTTATTAACCCTCTTACTCATTTTGCTAGGAGTTATTCTAGGTGTTGTTGTAGGATACTTTTTCGCACATAATAGCTTAACTAAAAAGCAAGATCAAGCCCGTCAGTCTGCTCACTATATAATAAGTGAGGCTAATAAAGAAGCTGAGAGCCTAAAGAAAGAAAAGTTGATTGAAGCGAAAGAAGAAAATCAACAAATTAGAGATCATCTTGATAGTGAAATTCGAGAGAGAAGAAGTGACCTACAAAAGCAAGAAGCAAGATTACTTCAAAAAGAAGAGAACTTAGAGCGCAAATCTGATCTTTTAGACAAAAAAGATGAAATTCTAGAAAACAAAGAAGCTAAAATTGAAGAGCGACAACAACAGGTAGATGCAAAAGAGAGTAATGTTCAAGACATAATAACGAAACATGAGCAAGAACTAGAACGCATCTCCGGACTAACACGTGATGAGGCTCGTAAAGAGCAATTTTCACAAGTTGAAGAAGAACTGTCACATGATATTGCTGTACTTGTAAAAGAAAAAGAACGTGAACTAAAAACAAATGTAGATAAGAAAGCAAAAGAACTGTTAGCTATTACTGTTCAAAGATTAGCTGCAGATCATACTTCTGAGTCAACGGTATCAGTTGTTAATCTCCCTAACGATGAAATGAAAGGTCGTATTATAGGTCGTGAAGGTCGAAATATACGTACTTTAGAAACATTGACAGGCGTAGATTTAATTATAGATGATACACCAGAAGCAGTTATTTTATCTGGATTTGATCCAATTCGTAGAGAAATCGCTAAGACAGCTTTAACTAATTTAGTATCTGATGGACGTATTCATCCAGGTAGAATTGAAGATATGGTTGAAAAAGCAAGAAGAGAAGTAGATGAACTGATGAGAGAATCAGGCGAACAAGCTACCTTTGAATTAGGTATTCATAACTTACATCCAGAATTGGTTAAAATTTTAGGACGCATGAAATATCGTACAAGTTATGGGCAAAGTGTACTGAAACACTCTATTGAAGTTGCACAACTTTCAGGAATGTTAGCAGCTGAACTAGGTGAAGACGTCACTTTAGCAAAACGCGCAGGTTTATTACATGATATTGGTAAAGCTATTGATCACGAAGTTGAAGGTAGCCATGTTGAAATAGGGGTAGAACTTGCAAAGAAATATCATGAACATGATACAGTCATAAATGCAATACACTCACATCATGGGGATGTAGATCCAACATCAGTTATTTCTATATTGGTAGCTGCAGCAGATGCATTAAGTGCTGCAAGACCAGGAGCTAGACGTGAAACGTTAGAAAACTATGTGAAACGTTTAGAAAGATTAGAAGAAATATCAGAAGGTTATCAAGGCGTAGAAAAAGCCTTTGCTATACAAGCAGGTAGAGAAATTAGAGTAATCGTTTCCCCTGAAGATATTGATGACTTGAAAGCACATAGGATAGCAAGAGATATCAAAGATCAAATAGAAGGCGAGTTACAATATCCAGGGCATATTAAAGTGACAGTTGTCCGGGAGATGAGAGCAACAGAATACGCAAAATAGTTGCTTTCAAATTCAAAACCCTTTAACCGTAATGGTTAGAGGGTCGTTTTTTTATGATTTAGTGGAACTCGGGGCAAACTCGGGGCCGATTGATTCAAAACCTTATTATATTTATGTTTTTTTCTCCTAATAATATAACGTAAGTTCGTTTTTAAATGGTAAAAAAAGCCGACCAGTATATTTAATGGTCAGCTAAATTTCAAAAATTTTATTGTGGATCTAAATTATAAATTGCTTTCGTTCCACTGAAATCAGCGAACGGACTAAATTCTAACTCAAGTTTATTTGGGTTACCTGTGATAGCGAAACCTGTTTTTCCTTGTATAGATCTTCCAGGAGATAAACCGTCCATTAATTCGTCAGTAACTGGATAACTCTCTAATTGTTTCCCATCAGCATAAGCTTTAACATCTGTACCAACAGGAATATCTTCATCCCCATTGTTTGTAAATTCCATATCTACAACTAATACTTTATCAGCTTCTACTTCTGCAAATTCATTTCTTTCGTCAGTATAAGAGGCATCTACTAATTTAAATTTAACATCTTTGATAGTAACATCGTCGCCAACTTTATATCTTTTTTCTGAAGTTTTTTTATTTTTCTTTTGTTCTTCCTTAGTTCCATTTATTTCTTCGTCTACACTACCTACAAAAATAGCGCTACACGATCCGAATATAATAGCTAGAATTATGAAGATTCCTAAACATCCTCCGCATCCCCATAACCATTTTTTCTTACTTTTTTTAGTAGGTAATTCATTTTGATTGTTAAATTCTTGATTTGTCATTTGTTTTCTCCTTATTTGTATAAAATATTTAATATTTTATTATTCTTCATAATCATCTGGATCATACTCATATCCATATTCTTCGGCATCTTTTTTTCTAATTTCTTCTTTTTCAGATTCTGACGCATTATTCCATTCAACTTGTCCGTTTACCCAATCTTCATGAGCTTCTTGTTCACTAGGAGTTCGGTATATGCCGTTATCTTCATAATCATAAGATTCTTCTTCATCGGTTTCTGGTACTTCATCATATATTGATTTTTCTTTACCACTTTCTACTCTTAATGAGCTTTCATAAGCAGCACTAGCTGGTCCTTCTAACACATTTCCTTGAGCAATAACACCATTAGATACTGCACTATTGTATGCTAGGATTTTTTGATATTCAGTATAATTTCCATATATTATTTCAGTTAAAGAATTTCGATCAGTGACATTGTTATAATCTATACTTTTATTTTTTATAGTTTCTTCATTGGTATTTATTTCTTCTGTTGACTGTTGTTCATTAGTTGTCACTTCTTCAGTAGTTTGTTCTTCTGTTTTCGGTTCTGATTTCTTAGCAGTATCTTTTTCTTTCTTCTTAGAATCTTCTTTCTTAACTTCTTTTTTTGTTTCTTTAGTATCTTCCTTAGATGATGTTTCTTCTTTTTGGCCACACGCACCTAATAATAGAGTTCCAGTTATTGTTGCTATTAAAAGTTTTTTCATTTATATATCTCCATTTTATTTAAATAAATTTTTGAATACTATCATTAAGGACTTCTTTGTGTTTTAAAATATCAATAGATGTTGCAAATTCTAAAGTAGTTTTATCATCATCGTTAATTATTAAATAATTTCTATTTTTTGTGAAGTAAATTCTTGTTAACCATTTTCTGATATTGTCGTCAATTAAAATGTTAAAATAACTTCTATTATCTCTATAATTAACTCTTTCCGTGTCAATTGAGTCAGATAAAATAACTTTAATAATTGCATATGCTTCCAACTCTTCTGGAGTAGTAACTATTAAATCTTCTTTTTTAATATTCTCGTTAGTCACTTCAACACTCTTAACTTCAATTTTATTATCTGAACTATTGTTTAATGCAGCGTTAAGTTTGTCAGTAACCTTTTCATTAACTAGTAAATTAAATGTATTTCTAACAGTCGGACTAAATCGATCAATAATAGTCTTTGTTTTTACACCTTCATATACTGAACTCAATATTACCTTCACAAACTCTTCAGAAGGGTTATCTAATTCTTGAGTTAGGTAAGTTTTAATTAAATTCACATATTTTAATTCATAAGCAGAGCTTGAAATGTTTTCAATA
Organism: Mammaliicoccus vitulinus; assembly: GCF_029024305.1. NCBI lineage: Bacteria > Bacillati > Bacillota > Bacilli > Caryophanales > Staphylococcaceae > Mammaliicoccus > Mammaliicoccus vitulinus. The sequence goes on along the minus strand of NZ_CP118974.1, from coordinate 1,528,200 downwards.
TCAAATAATTCTTTTGTAAACTTATATATTTCCTTAACATGGTTGTCTTTTAAATTGAGTAAATCAAATACTAAAAATGGTTTTGAATCCATTTTATTTGGTTCTTCTAAATCAGTGAAAAATCTATATTCAATACCATTTGTTAAAATACCAAATTTAGATGTGCTCGTACCATAATATCTGAACAGTTGAGAATCGTGATTTGTTAACTTTTCATTTACCGACTTGCATTCAATTAAAATTGTGGGATTTCCACTATCCATAATAGCGTAGTCAACTTTTTCACCTTTTTTAATTCCAACATCTGCTATATATTCTGGTGTGAATTCTAGTGGATTAAAAACATCATATCCTAATTTTTGAAAGAAAGGTAAAATCAGTGCAGTTTTGGTTGCTTCCTCAGTACTAACCTTATCTTTCAAATTAACAATTCTTGTAGACAGTTCTTCAAGTTCTTTAGTAAATTTCTCCATTTTTATTCCCCTTTTAAATTATTTTTAAGAACGAATGCCTTTCTTATTATAAAAATTATATCTATACGGTTTATTAATTTAACACAATCTAAAATTTGTTTAAAAAAATATAAACTAACTGCAGGTCAGCTTATATACTTATATATTATTTCTTACCTTTAGCTCTTTTATCTTTTTCGATATAAAAATCTGCAAGATCTGATAATTCTCTCATAATTTCTTTTTTGCGTTCTTCTGGGAGTTCATCCCAACCTTCTTTATCAGAGAACATTAATACTTCTGCATCTTTTAATGAAAATTTTTCTTTATCATTTTCTTTTACATCTATTAATTCACTTAAATTAATATCAAACAAAGTGCTAAGCTTTTTTAAGTTATCTATATTAGGCTCATTTGTATTAGTTTGAGACTCATAACGTTGATAAGCTTGAGGAGTTATATTTAGATGGTCAGCTACGTCTTTTTGAGTCAGTTTTTTACTCTTTCTATAAAACCTTAATTTAGACGCTAAATCTTTATTAGGCATATTTTCAACTCCTAAAATAACATATATTACTATGTAATAAATATAAACTATTAGTTTAATTATAACAAACAACAAAAAGGTGTATATTTTTATCTAAATAAACAAAAAGTTGTATTATGTTATATATAACAACTATAAGTTGTAAAATAGGGAGGGGTGAACAAACCATTACTTTGTCTTCTGTAAAAGATATTAGAAAGAATTTAAACCTTAATCAAAAGGATATGTCAAAATTATTAGGTATAACAGGGCAATATTACAATATGATTGAGAATAATAAAAAACAACCATCTGTTGCCATAACTAAGAAAATAGGTTCAATAATTGATGTTGAGTGAAATTTTTTTTTAAAATTATAAAACAACTAATAGTTGTAAAGGGATATATGTTTTATTCAACTAACTTAATAATACGAAATAGCAGAGAACATAATAGACCAGTCAGTTCACAGTTTGCTTCCTACTAGAGCGTTTAAGAGCTAGAACGAGCGAAGATATGAGCCGCACTTAAATAATATCTAATAGTCATTGCGAGGACTAAGCGTTGTAATAGGGCGCCAACAAACGAAAAAGAAGATATCTATCGAATAAACATAAAAAGTTTGTTATTTGTAGCGAACAAATAGGAATATATTATGAGTACGCTAATACTTTGGAAAAAGATAATATTAATTTACTTAATAAATTAGAAGATCATATTAAATATCATCCTGATATATCACGTAATACAATTCCTGAACAGTTTGCTATTATAAACAATCTGTTTTCTGAGGATAGTTCTTAAATTATTAATCCTAATATAAATATAATAGGATATTAAAAAAGATTTTTTGTTACTGTTAGATGCTGCTGAATCAACTTCTAGTGATGGTCATACAATCATTTGGCACACATTTAATCCAGATAGCATTGATAAAGGTATTCAAAATGCATTGGCTAATACAGTAGGTGTGATTCGTGGTATTATAGGACGTGACAATTTAGGTAATCCGAGAGTCGCTTCACAATTAGGCTTGTCTTATAGATTAGTAGAACTAGGTTTCATCACAAGTAAAAAAGATATGGACTACATTAAAAATAACTTACAATCGTTCACTAAGGCAATTGCAGAAGACATTAACGGCGGGGAAATTGGTAATGATAAACTTAGGCCACAAGCTAAACCTAAACCAATGCCTAAGCCTAAACCAGTAAGCAAGCCGAAACTAAAACCAGTAGCAAAAACTAAATGGAATTGGAAAGGTCGATTTTATCCTAACGCGCCTAAAGATGGTATTGTTGTAAGAAAACAACCAGGATTAAAAGGTGCTACTGTAGGTCAAAACTCATAGTTTTTCACTAAGAAAGATTGGATTGATTTCGATCAAGTGATTAAGAAAGATGGCTATTGGTGGGTACGTTTCATATATCCGACTAATCCTAAAGCTGGTTACTTCTACGCACCAGTTTGTAAGATAACGGACAAGAACGAGAAGATGAAGAAAGAAAAATACTGGGGAACTATTAATTGGAAGTAACAATTAGGTAGAAACCCGTCACACAATTTAGTGTAATATATATACTGCTAGACTTGATTACCAAGTCACATACTATATTATAAAACCCTACTTAGTGGAAACTAGGTAGAGTTATTTTAATTTATGAAATTTTGTAAATATTTGTAAATTATATAGATTTTTGTCTATATTATGTATATAATAATTAAAGAATAAGGTTAACATAATATACATAAATTAAAATTATAAACATTTTCAAATTTATACAGAGGTGATTTTTATGTTACGAAAGTTAATTTTGATTAGTGTTTCATTTATTTTATTATTCAGCATTTTTGGTGTAATAAATAATGAAGTTGAAGCCACAGAGCAAGTAGAAGAGTTAGGTTTAGATGAGTTACCTATAGAAAGCCAACAATTCTTTATGGAAAATGGTTTTGATGAGAATGATTTATTTTACAAGACAGATTATGTAGAGAATGAAAGTACTGCTAGTAACGAAATTTCAACAAGAGCAAAAGGTGGAGTAAACGTAGTATCTATGGTAGGAGCATCTAAAAAAGTCTCTAGTACTAAAGGTAAAGTAGTTTTACATTTAACATCATTTAGAAAAAATTTTAAAAGTGCAAATGCTAGAGTAACTGGTGGAGGTAAAAAGTGGACTAAAACCAAAATTAAAGGTAGTGGTAAATCAATGGGAATTACAATACCTGTAAGTCATACAGGAAAGAAAAAATACTTTGGCTTCCGAGCTAATGTACAATACGTTACGACAGCTGGTGCAGGAAATGTGACAAGTTCTGCAGGGGGGCTTACACTTGGAAAATAAACGATATCTTGAATTTTATATAGATTGGTACTGTATGTTTTTTCATTTATATGATTATGAAGTGAATTTCGGTTCTGATTTATATGGCGATTTTAAAGAAGAGCTTCAAAACTATTTTAATAATGTACATTTGAATGGAAAACATACCACTTTTTTTGGTGTTAAAAAAGAAAAAGCAGAAGAACGAGTCGAGAGCATAAGTAATGATACAAATCATTGCTTAAATGAATTGTATCAGGCTTTAAAACATAAAAAGATATATGATTTATTATTTGATCCAGAAGAACATTTTATTGAATTCCAAAGTAATCAATCAAGCTATTGTAATAGAGTATTACATGATTTAGTAAATGATTATTTCAATAGCGAACCTTATTACCCTTACTCTGAGATACTGAATGTACCTGTAACAGATGCAGATAAGGAAATCATTGATATCTATAAAAAAGTTTTTGCAGGGATTGATGTAAAGACTTATCTCTCCATAGATGAACATACGAATAAAATATATGAGTTACATGTTACTCTAGATAAAGAGGAAGAAAGTTATGAAAAGATGAAAGCTTATGAAAAGAAACATAATGTAATATTATAAAAGACTGATTTATTAAATTATTTCATTACTTGCCCTGTCACTTTGTGTGATGGGGTTTTTTATGTGAAATATTAACCAAATAGTAGAAACTCGTCATTTAATAAGTATTATGAAGTATAAAGAAACGTTAACAGAATACGCAAAATAGTTCCTTTCAAATTCAAAACCCTTTAACCGTAATGGTTAGAGGGTTATTTTTTTGTTTTAGTGGAAATAATGAACTATCAAAAATATTTAATATCTTTAATAGTTTTATCTTCAATTATTTCTGTGATAAACTTTGACTCATTCGAACAAAAGTAGTTACATTTGAAAATGCTCAAAGATATTTGTAAAGAAAGTAGGATTTAAATTATGAAAAAGGATTGGAAAATTCATGAAGTTATATTAATTATTATTGCTATTTTATTAATATCATCTGTTATTTGTTCCTTTATAGGAGTTATTAGTTTGACTAATAATATTATCGGTGTATTCTTATTTACATTTTATATTATGATTGCATTTCTCTTTTATAAAGAGAATAAAGTGTTTTTGTTAATGTTTGTGTTTGTGGCAATAATTAGTTCGATTTCATTTTTTCTGTAGATTTAACATTCATATATATTTTTGAGTTTAATAGATATTATATAGAAAGACATATTAAACACAATATGAAACGACCCTACTTATTTATTGAGTGGGATGTTTTTATTTATATACATAGAAGTAAAATTTAAACTCAAAGACAATAAAAAACTCATATTTATTACAACTCAAGTTCCATCATAAAGCCATCATTCGTTATTTCAAACTTATTATTAGAATAGAATTTCGATGCTGATTCTCCACCAGTAATAAGAAAAATTTTATTTACATTTTCTCGTTTTATCTCACCTTTAACAAAGTTCATTAATTTTTTTCCGATTCCCAATCCTTGTTGATTAGGTATAACATTAAATTCATCAATACAAAATTGATTAAAGTTACTAAAATAATAGTCAATACGACCTATACACATCGCTATTATTTCACCTTCATTTTCGATAACATATCCTCTTGAATTAAAGCCACTCATTGTTGCTTCAATTCTAAGTAACGCTTCTTGTTCAGTCCATTTATTATGCCAAGGTGGACCTGCATATGCTAAAACTAAATTTTTAGCACAATTATTATAATCTTCAGCATGAATATTTCTAAACTTCATAATTATCCCCCTTTATTCAATTGTTACCCATAGTTTAACTTACTCTATCTAGACAATACAATCCATACTCAAATTAACTTTTTCAGCATTCTCTATAATTTTTCACTATAACAGATGAATTAAACTCTTTATTATTTTTGGTTATTTCAATATTATGGAATATATATACAAATATTGTATTTTAGCTTATGATATTTTTAGTATTAATAATTTTTAGAATATAGGATGAAAGGGGAGTGTGGTATGAAGAAAAGAAAAAGAAATAAAACTGGTATCCTAGTTGCAATTATATACAGTATTATAATGTATTTTATTTTAAGTAACTATGATCAACGTATTAATTATGCTAATGGAAGTACCCATTATGTTCTCTTGCCTTTAGGTGTATTAATAATAATTATTCTTTTTGACTTTTTTATTAAGAAAGATATTTTTGATAGAGAAAATGATAAATAAAGGAGCGTGTAATTTATGAAATACTATAAATACTTTACTTGTTCTATAGCTGCGACTATGTTGATTACTGCTACAGATCCAATATATTCTGAAGCAAATATAACCCCAAACCAAAAAAGCGAACTAGATGTAAAGTCAGTTAATGGCAACACTGTAGAATTTAATAATGGTGAAAAAGCCGTTCAATTTAATAATAAAATAATTACAAAAAATAAAGATAATAAAGTCGAATTTGAAGTATATAAAATTGATGATAATAATGTTAAAGTAATCAATAAAAAAACTGGTGAAACAGAAACTATTTCAAAGGACTCTGAAGATGTAGTTTCTCCTCAAAAAAGTGAAGATAGTATAAATGTTCAGCAAACTAGTACTTCTAATTCGAATAATATAAATTACATACAAACTAAATCATCAGGTTACAAGTTTAATTATCAAAGAAAAAACTCTACCAATTTGAGGACCAATAGAGTATCTTTAGCGGCTTCAATATTAGCTTCATTTGCCGGAGTTGCAGTTAGTGTTATGGTTGGTGTAGCAACTTATTATGTATCTACTAAAGCAAAACAAGCATTCTGGATAGAAAAAGTGTATTCTAAACCGCGAGGTAAACATAGAAGGTCTGTAAAAACTAATTATGTTTATTATAAATATCATAATTATACAAAGCATGTAAAGACAATATCTAAAGTACGTGAATATGTAGGGTAATAATTCTTACATGTAATGAGTCCAAGCTTTTTGGAGGGGCTTTTTTTATTCTATTTCCACTATTTAATCCATAACAATGATTAATTTGCTCGATTGCATAATTACTTAACTCAAATTTCATAGACATCAAAGAACCCTACTTAGCGGAAAACTAGGTAGGGTTTTTTTATGTTCACTTTCGTGTTCTATCTTTTATACAATCTTATCTTAGTGTAATATATATTTAATTACATCCTAAATATCAAAAATACGGTAAAGATTATTCTAGAAGATATACAAGAAATAAAAATACAGGTACTTTAGGTTTTCAAGAAGTGGAGGTAGGTAATATGTGTATGGATTATATTACAAGACCAGAATTTAATGAACACAAAGCGCATTTAGATACAAGGTTTGAAAATGTTCAACATCAAATTAAAGAAGCAGTTTCTGATTTGAAAGATGAAATTAAAGATAGAAAAATTCCGTCAATAAAATTCTGGGTAGGTATTACCGTACCAGCAGTTATTAGTATTATAGGAATATTAATTCAAATCTTTACTTAAGATATAAACCCACCTTAATTGGTGGTTTTTTTATGATATAATTTATAAAGGTGAATAATTAGCTTACTCAACGTCAATAAAAAAGGAGAAATTTTTTTGAATTTTGGTAAATATTATTTAGATTCTTTTTGGGTAACTTCGATTGTTGCTTTATTATTATTTAGCTTTATCCAGCCAATGCTTTTAATTATCGCTTTATCTATTTTACTTTATGGAATTGAAAGAAAATAAGAAGTATTTATGTGGTTTTGGGTTGGATTTTGAAACGAGTTTTTTGTCTTGATACTGTTTAAATCGCTCCTCACGTATAATTTATAGCACTATTATTTGAACTAGCGTTCTGTCTTTTTAAGGTGCTTTAATGTCCAAAAGGGGCGATTGATTAAATGCCTTCTTAGCGGAAACGTGATTGTATTATGTTTATTTATCAAGTTAGGTTAATATTGATAATCAAGCACATAATGTGTTAATATTTAGATATAATAAAAATAGCCATCAGATTCTTAAGCTGAACTGATGACTATTGAGTAAAGGCTCACAGCGTGATTGTGATTACCAAACGAACCTTATTAGGTCAAGCTAACTATACCACTAATATAGTTGGCTTATTTTTTTTGTTTTTCTTTAATAGCACGGTACACTGTAAGTACAATTGTGACTGTCATAGTAATTGACCATGGTACTACAAGAGTAAAATCAAAATTGATGTTAATATTAATATCCATGCTACCACCTCTTTTCCTTACCAATTCAAGGCTCGAGAGGTGCCACAAAAAAATGTAAGGCTCTTTTACTCAAGTATTATTATATCATCTAACCCATTTAGTAGATGATAAAGATGTAAAAACTTTGATCTATTATTAGAAGTTTATTGTATATATATGAGGCTGGGACATTAACATCCCAGATTAACTTAAAAGAGCGTATATTCTTTAAAAAATAAGAATTTACGCTCTTTTTACTATAGTTTTTAATTTTGGTAGCTCTAAGAGCTACCATTTTTCTTATGTTTGTTGCCATTAAGGCAATCCCTAATTCACGTTTCACTTTTGTTTTCCCTCTAAGAGAAACTCGAGTGAAACCCAAAATAGCCTTCAAATATCCAAAAACTGGCTCTACATCAATCTTTCTTTGTTTGTAGATTTTTTCAGTTTCAGGTTTTGAAAGCAACTTTTGTGTCATATGTTTAAAGTATTCCCACACATTGTTTTTCATTATCTTTTTATTTGTACTCTGGTATGCATTTTTTCTACATAAATCAAATAGTTCGCAGTTATTACAATTATCACTTTCATATAACTTGAAATCTCGTTTATATTTATACTTATCGATTCGATAAGTGTATCGTTTGAATGGCAATCTGCGATTGCTTGGACATATGATTTCATCTCTAAGTTCATCATACTTCCAATTTTGTGTGTTATATATGTTTTCATTATATTTCTTGGTTTGTTCTTTTAAGTACATACTATAAGTTATCAATGGTGTTCTGTTAAATTCATCTAGAATCGTTTTATAATTTTCCTCACTGCCGTAGCCAGCATCTGCGACAATATAGTTTGGTAGATTAAAATAGTTATTTCTAATATTATTTAAAAATGGTGTAAGTGTTCTAGTATCAGTTGGATTAGGAAATATGTCATAAGATAAAACGAATTGTGAATTTGTTGCGATTTGTAAATTGTATCCTGGTTTTAATTGTCCGTTCATCATGTGGTCATCTTTCATTCTCATAAAAGTTGCATCATGATCTGTTTTAGAATAGCTATTTCTTTCACCTAATATATCCAATTGTTTTTTATACTTTATTTGCCTATTGATATTTTCACTTAACAATTTTTTAGTCTTTTTTATTTCCGTTCTTTCTGAACGCATCATTTTTCGTTCTGCTACATCTTTAGAGTTGCTAATATCATTGTTTAAATCTTCGATTTTTTCTTCTAATCTGTTTTTGAATTCGTAAAGTGTTTCAAGTGTAATATCTTGGGTCTCATCTTTTAACTCAGGTATTACTTCATTTACAATGGCTTCACGATAGATTTCTCTCGATTGTTCAACTACTTTTTTATTAAATCTTTCTGTGTTTTTTCTCCAAACAAAAGTGTATTTATTGGCATTTGCTTCAATCTTAGTACCGTCTATATAAATACTTTCCTCATCAATAAGGTTTTGTTCTATGAGTTGTGTTCTAAAATTTATAAATAGAGATTGTAATAATCGATCAATTATAGGATTAACTCTGAAACGATTTATCGTTCGATAAGAAGGTGTTTGATTCTGTGACAACCACATCATACGAACACTGTCTTTAAGAAGACTTTCAATTCTTCTTCCAGAAAAAACAGATTGTGTATATGAATAAAGTATAATCTTTAACATTAATTTAGGGTGATATGAGGATGCACCACGAACGTGAGTAAATTCGTAGAATTCTTCATTAGGTATCGTTTCTACGATTTGATTTACAAAATGAGCAATATCATTTTCTGGAATTAAGACTTCAATATCTAGTGGTAGAGTTAATTGAGACATGTTATAATTTTTATACATAGAGCACCTCGTTAATTTAGTTTTTGTTGTGATTAATTAAATTATACGAAAGTGCTTTATTTTTTTGAATAAGAATGGATATTTTGTCACGATTTTGTAAAGTGCTGACGCCCGGGGGAATAGTATGCGTGAGAGACTACAGGCTCGAGCCATACCCCCAGGCAAGCATGCACGAACAAAATCGTAGATTTTATAAATAAAGGAAAGAGAGCTAATCCGAAAATTATGGATTAGCTCTCTTTATTTGAGGTTAGGACATTTATGTCCCAACCTCAATTTTTGTGTTTACAAATTACAATTAACGGTATATATTTTAAACAAAGGAGTGGTTTTTATGACTGATATAAAACCAAGCAAAACTTTTATTATTGTTCAAAATCTAATCAGTAAATATCAAGAAATTACAGGTAATAGTCTAGTTGGCGATGAAATGAGAGTTCATAAATTAATGTATTATATACAAAAAACATCCTTGACTTTAACCGGAGAAACTATTATTGACGAAGAATTTGAAGGTTGGGTTCACGGTCCTGTACTCCCTTCATTACGTGGAATTTTTGACTTTTTTGTAGAGGATTCAAGTTATAAAAAAAATATATCTGTAACTGAAGAATATATAATAGAGAATACAATATATCAATATGGAAAATACGCAACTTGGGCGTTGAGAAATAAGTCTCATGAAGAGACATCCTGGAAAAAGAGTAGAGTGAATCTTCATGAAAATGAAAAGGGTCAAAGAAAAATATTGATTGAAGATATTATAGAAGATGCGAAAAATTCTAGAATTTATGATTTTCAATATGATATGTATTTAGATGATTTTGAAGATATTGATGAGGGGCATTTTGTAAGTGTGTAAGTACCCCCAAGAATATATCGGTAAAATTACTAATACGAACTTATATAGTAAAAACTGATCTTTTAATAAGTATCATGAAGTATAAAAATACGAAAAGAATACGCTAAATAGTTGCTTTCAAATTCAAAACCCTTTAACCGTAATGGTTAGAGGGTTATTTTTATGAAAAATAAAACTAACGCTTTGATACTTGTAAGAATAAGTATATAATAATCTTATGTATTAAACATATTAGCGATATATGTTGAATAGGAGGGATATAAATGGAGTATAAATCACTAAAAAAGCTTTTTCATATGTTTGGGAAAGGAAATATGGAATCCGAATATGAAATGAGAAAAAGACATTTTTCTAGTTATGTAACAAACATATATATTAATCCAATTCAAGACGGAAAACAGTTACTTAATGTTAAATATCCCTTGTTTTTTTCAATGAATAAAAACATTGTGAAAAAGCATGAAAGAATATTATTGAATTCTTCTAGAATTAAACATTTATCAGCAAATCAACCGGATATAGCAACAAATGCTTATATCAAAAAATTATTAATAAACGAACTACAAAGTACAAATGAGACAGAAAATATTAGAAGTACTAAAAAAGAGATAGCTGAAGCGTTGAATAATAAAAGTAATAAAAACAAGAGATTTAGTGGTTTGGTTACTCAATATTTAATGATACACTACGGTAAGTTTGAGTTGAATACTGTTTCTGATATTAGAAATATTTACGACGAAATAGTTTCGGATGAAATCAAAAAAGATGCACAACCAGATGGTATGATGTTTAGAAATGGGAGTATAGGGGTTTTTGATAATTCAAATAATAAGTGGGTACATAGAAACGAATATAGTGAAACTGAAATTTTTGAATTTCTAACAAAGTATATAGATTTCACTAAAAACTTTGATTCATCTGAACTTATTAAAATTATGGCTAGTCACTATATGTTTGAGTATCTACACCCGTTTTACGATGGAAATGGCAGAATTGGAAGATATTTAATAGCGAGAATGCTAAATGATATGTTAGATCCATATACAGCTCTATCTTTTTCGTATTCAGTCAATAATAATAAATCGAAATATTATAGAGCTTTTGAAGAAACGTCTAATTATTTTAATAAAGGTGAACTTACAATATTCATAGATGAAATGTTAAGTTTGTTAATTGAAGGACAAGAAAATATAATAGATACATTTGAAGAAAATGTTAACACTATAAACAAACTAAAATATACATTGAATGCTAAAAACATGGATAAATATGAATCTAAAATACTATATATCTTATTACAAGATAAAGTTTTTGGTAGCAAGTATTCAAGACTTAGTTTAAAAGAAGTTGAAGATATTACAGGCTACTCTAGAGGGAAAATAAATGATGTTATTCGTGAACATAATGAAAAATTAATTAAATTAAAGAGTAAACCTGTAGTTTATGAAGTGACAGATAAATTTATGTATGAATTAATTTCTGAGCCGATTGATGACGATGAAAACTAACTAAACCCACCTTAATTGGTGGGTTATTTTTATGCAAAAAATTATTTATATATACATATTTTGGATAATTGGTATATAATGTAAAAAAAGAGGTATTTCAAATGAAATATCAAAAATATTTAATATCTTTAATTGTTTTATCTTTAATTTTTTCTGAGGTATTTCAAATGAAATATCAAAAATATTTAATATCTTTAATTGTTTTATCTTTAATTTTTTCTGTGGTGAATATTGAAGCATTCCAAGCTAAAGCAGAAGAGAATGCTCAAGAAATTATAGAAGCTGATTCATATGAAGAATTTATAAATACTCAAGGTGAAGTAGCAATAGATCCTAGCAAGTTGACTGCCGATGAAATGATAAAATTAGGTTTAAATCCAGCGGAATACATAGATAACTATAAGACACAAGTTAACAGTGTCTTTAGAGCAAAAAAAATAAATGCACCCCAATATGGAAAAATATATGGAAAAAAGAAATGGTCTAAGAAAATATCTAAAAGTAAAATACAAGCTGTAGGAACTACAGCTGGAGGTATAATCACGATTGTAGGTTCTGCTTTTCCTCAAGCAAGAGTAGTATCTTTAGCGGGTGGCATTGTAGGTACTGTATCAGGTATCATTGGATTAAAAAATGTAAAAGGTGTTAAATTGAGTGGTACTGCTGTTAAAAAATTAGTAAGAAAGAATCCTTACCAAACACCAAGTTTAGGTTCGGTTTATAAGGTAACCAAAGTTCAAAGATTTTAATAAGAAAGTAGGATATAAATTATGAAAAAATCTTGGAAATTATATGAAATCATCTTAACTATAATTGCAGTATTATTACTATTAACTGTTATTTTTTCATTTGTAGGATTTATTAGTATAACCGATTTCACTGTAGGGGCTTTATTATTTGTATTCTATATCATAATTGCATTCTTATTTTTCAAAGAGAACAAGGTAATTTCATTGTTATTTGTGATTGTAGCCATAATTAATGCTCTTTCTTATATATTGTGATTTTATATACTCTTCAGAATTAAAGGATTCTTACTAATGAAAAATTAATACACCTCATAAAAGTGGGGTGTATTAATTTTACTATTATTCTATCTCCACAATACAATCCATATTTTTAAATTGTTAAAGACACCTTAATTGGTGGTTGTTTTTTTATTTTCATTCATCTAAATTTGAAAATAACTATAGCTAATATTTAAAAAACTCATTTTAAAAGGGTGATATTTGATGTAACATATAAATTAGTTAATGTTAACTTATAGTATAATTTATTTAAAAAAGGGGTGGTTTAAAATTATTTCAGTATTTTTATTAATTATGATATTTGTTTTAATTGTTATAATTGAACCAAGATTATACACGAATATATACATACTCTCTTTAATAATCATAATAGGAACCATCAATATATTTGATTATTTTTTACCTATATTTAATAGTGATTCTCAAGTGAATTTATTTTATTTACTTAGTTTAACGTTTTTGTTACCTATATTATTGATATCTATGTTCATAGCGGCATTATTTAATGCAAGTAAAATCATAGCAAATGAAGGAAGACGTTTAACTAATATGCTGATTTTAATGTATGGAATATTTTTAATTTTTGAATTTTGGCTAATTAATTATCAGCCCTATTTTTTATATCACTACAAGCATGGAATAATATCTATATATTTCAACTTTATATTTTGGTATTTTAATATTATATTGGTCTCTCAAATACTCTATTCTTTAATTTTAAGTCTATTATCACGCTATAAAAAGCCAGATTATATATTGATACTTGGTTCAGGATTAATTGGTGATCAGGTACCTCCATTGTTAAAATCACGTTTAAATAAAGGAATTGAATTAAAAAATAAATTTTCACAATCGAAATTAATAGTTAGTGGAGGGCAAGGTAATGATGAACTGATTAGTGAATCAGAAGCGATGGGTAACTACTTAATAGACAAGGGTATAAACGAAAGTGAAATTATATTTGAAAATCAATCAACAACAACATATGAAAACTTATTGTTTTCAAAAGAAAAAGTGGCAAACGAACATACTAGGAATCCTCATATTACAATTGTTTCTAATAATTTCCATGTTTTAAGAGCAGCTTTTTTATCCAAAAAATTAGGTATGAAAGCATCTGTTCTAGGAAGCCACACAGCTTATTATTTTTATCCAAATGCATTCATTAGAGAATTTATAGCATGTATTGCTATGTTCAAAAAGACGCATATATGTATTTTAGGGTTAGCTACAATGACATTTATTTATTATTTAATAAAAGGATAATGTTATAATCACAAAGGATATATTGATATCCGAAAATAATAATCCAATTATTGTCAAACACCCTACTTAGCGGAAACTAGGTAGGGCGTTTTTTTGTGTAAAAATGAATGTAATACATGTTTGAATAAACTAAGAAAGAAGGTGCCTAAATTCGTGAATAATATTACTAGACAAGCGATTCCAAGTAAAGAGTATAGAGAATTAATCGGTACTGCAATTTGTGTTTTTAATTCAAATAATTCATTCATAATCGAGAATATTTTATCAAGTGATTTATATGATGAATACAATTGGTATAACTTAATTGACAGTACGTCTGGTAGCCTTAATAAACCTATTAAGGAAACAATTAGTGCTAATTCAAACAAGGACATAGCAAGATTATTTGAGCATATCATTTATATTAGAAATAGAATTGTACACAGTTACCAAATCACCAGTAGTATACAATATGATTATTTAGATGAAAACAAACAGATTCTTTGCACAAAATATAATGACCAGACACAAAAAGTAATTGATAAAGAGTTCATATTAAATTTTATAAAATTTAATGAATCACTAAGTATAAAGTTGCATGAATATAGAGGTTATTAATAAAATCCTTGGTTAAATATCTGTATTTATACTGTCACTAAATCCACCTTAATTGGTGGGCTTTTTTTATGTAAAAAAATTATTTATATATACATATTTTGGATAATTGGTATATAATGTAAAAAAGGAGGTTTCTACAATAATGATTAAAACAATTTATACAGTAAATTTAATTAACTATCTATTATTTATAGTTGGTATATTTTATATTTACCTAAATAAAAATGACTTTGCAGATCTCTTAATATTTTTTGGAATCACTTCTGTAATAGCAGGTGTGATATCACTAATATTTGTTTTCTCAAAAATAGAAAAAGTTAGATATACAGGTTTAATATGGTTTGTGGTAAATATCGCAAACATTTTGTTTTTAATACCTTTTATAATATTTCTTTTATTTTTTGTAATTTAATTGATAAGGAGAATACATATGAAAAAACTTAATAAAATAGTGATTATTACTTTAGCAATTTTAATCTCTGTTTCATTTACTTTTGAAAGTATACGTGCTGAAGAAACAGACGTAAGTAATGATGATATACTCAAAGATCAAAATCTTTATAAAGAAGAAATAGATGATATAAATGATATGAATAAATATGAAAAGTATATTATTCAAAATAGCTTTGGAGATAAATACGCTAACAGTGAGCTAATGGCTCAAGATAATTTAAATGAAGATGAAAAACTATTAGTTAAAGAAATAGCTTTAAGTTATAATAATTTTGCTAGAGAAAGTGATTATACACCTAAAGCTTTTCCTATGTATCATGGAAGATATTGTGGAAAAGGAAATTTAGGTGGTAAACCAAAAGATAGATTAGATGCTGCTTGTAAGAAACATGATAATTGTTACGCGAAATATGGATGGGGTAAATGTAAATGTGATTATCCATTTGTTGTATCGGCTTTAAGTATTGCTAAAAATAAAAAGTATAGTACAAAATACAGAGCTAAAGCAAAAGGAGCTGCTTATGTTTTTGGTGTTAAGGCCACTTCTTGTATAGCTGTTAAAAAACTTTATAAGAAAAGCTAACCTATCTTAAATAATGTAAAGGAGAAAAAACATGACTTTTAAAGGTTTTGAAATTGAAGTAAATTATAAAGGGAATTATGATTTTTTTACTAGTGATAATAAAGTGCTTATTCTCAATCAAGACGGTGAAATATCTATATCGTTTGAAATAATTGGTAATAGTATTTCAATTACTAGTACAAATTATGATACAGGGATTTCTATTGATACAGCAACTAAAAAAGTTGAAGTAAATATTCCTGATCCAATGGAATTTGAATAAGTAAAAAAGACTATTAGTTTTTATTAATGGTCTTTTTTATTATATATCCACAATACAATCCATACTTTACATTACTTCTGAGCAAACTGTAACGCATGTGAACCAGTTATTAAATTATATTTTTTTAAACAAGACAATAATTGAGGTTTAAACTGAACACTTTATTAATTCTTAAAAAAATTTAAATGGACCAAAAATGAAACAGAAATCACTTCATATTAATCTATTAATTTTAAATCCAGCTTAGTTTATGTGGTATTTAAACTTATTAATAAAAATAATTAATTTTTTGAATAATTTACTAAAAAATATAGTTCTTTTCAAGTTAAATGGTATAATAGTAAAAAATATACATTTTTAGGAGACTAATATGAAAAAGATTTCAGTTTTACTAAGTTTTTTATTACTTTTTACTCAAATGATAATGTAGAAAAATTAGATAATATTAGAGGAGAATTCTTCTTTGAAGCAGAAATTAATAAATCAGAAGAAGGCACGCATAATGTAAATTTAAATTTTGGAAATACAAATATAACTAAATCAATTACTGTAAATAACGGTTCAGCTTCAGGTATAGAGTCTGATGAAATATTTTATAAATCAGGTCAAATACTACCTGATGACGTTGGTAATATATAATGGGCATTAAGATTTAATAATAAGCAAGATTATTTTAGAGGAAATGATCCCGCATTAATATCAGATACACTTGGAAGTGGTATGGAATTAAATAAAGATAGCTTGCAGTTATCTGTAAAACAAAAAAACGAAGCACAACCAAGATTTTATTCTGTTGAAGAATTTGAAAATGCTGGATTGGGAAATGTTACTGTAAATGGTAATAATATAAATGTGAGATTCAACACGCCGAGTTATAATGAATTGATGGTATATTATTCTACTAAAATCACTGATAATTCACTGAAGTCATTTGAAAATCAATCATCAGCCAGTTATATAGATAAGAATGAAAAACAAGTAACTGAAAATTCTAATGCAATTGTTCAGAATATTAATTCTGGTGGTAAGGCAGAGGGAGATTTAGCAAAATATAGTGGTAAAGTAGTTATTAATAAAGTAGGAAATGATGAAAATGGAAATTCTAAACCACTTGAAGGTGCAGAATTTGAATTAGTTAATTTAGATGGAGAAGTAGTTGGTAAAGGTACTACTGATTCAAGCGGATCACTTGTTTTTGATAATATTAAAGGTGGAACACATACACTTAAAGAAACTAAAATTCCTAATGGGTACAAAATTGATGAAACAAACTTCCCAAAACAAGTGGTTTTAGATTTTGAAAATGATAAGGGAATTAATCTGAACGTCGTTAATATTAAAGAGGCAAAGCCTGAGGAACCAACAACAGAAGAGCCAAAGGTTGAATCCAATAAAGGTGAATCAAACACAGGAAAGTCAACTGAAGAAAAAATGAATAAAGATCATGAAAATAAAAATATTATAGAATCCAAAGATCAAGTTAGAAATAATCAATCTGGAAAAGTAGAAAATAGTACAGGAACACCTGAAAAATCACAACAAAAAGATAATGAAAAATCCAAAGATAGTGGTGATAAAGGTGGAATTTTACCTAATACGGGTGAAGCAATTCAAAATCACCCAATAGTAACTACAGCTTCTATATTGTTATTATTAACATTCGGAATTGCTTTAGTGTTCTTTAGAAGAAAGCAACAATAATATATATGTTGATTAAATTACTCATTTAATATGGATGGATGGTTTAGAATGTTGGCAAAGTTTTATAACTTTGCCGACAATTTTTTATGCGCATGCTTTCCCGCAGGAGTCAGCGCTAAAAAACACTAAATATTAACAATATATTTTATAATATAGTTGAAAATTCACTTTGGGAGTTGATTCTGAACTGTACCCTGTCAAGTAGACAACTAAATAATAAAAATGTCTTTTTGGTCGAATTCATAGCTAAGCTATAGATTCGGCCATTTTTAGTGTAATTCGATTAGTATTATAGAAACGAATGTATTTTGTTATTTCAATCACTGCTTGTTCATAATTTATAAAAGAAAAATTCTTTTTTCCTTTATAGATTTCACTTTTCATCATTCCCCATACTGATTCCATTGGACCATTATCAATACAACAACCTACACGCGACATACTTTGAATCATGTTATAATCTCTTAATTTTGCTTTGAATCTTCTAGAAGTATATTGAAAACCTCTATCACTATGAAATATAATACCCTTGGTATTTTTCACTTAATAATCTATGGTTTGTATTCAATAACAACATTTTAATAACGTTTAAGAAGCTATAGCCTTGTTCATATAATTCAAAAGCTTCTAATAAGGTATTGATATCTACTTTAATATTTCTAGTCATAATAAAACTCCCTGATAAGTTTTCACTATTTAAGTGTTTACTTAACAGGGAGCATATCAGAAACTAGGTATGTTTATTTTTATGTTGAAATTTTTTTCTTTTAAGTATATTATAATAGCTAGCTCAAAAAAAAGAGGTGGAGAATTGAGCTACTACGAATTTATACAAAATTATTCAGATGATGATACACCTTTAGGAGAGTTAGCTAGATTGGTTATTCAAGATGCTTATTTTCCAAAAGATGAAGATTCAGAAGAAAAATTATTGTTATACTTTCGCAGTCTTAACCTAGAAGATAGATATTTGGAATATTATAAACTTTCTTTATATATATATGACCAATTAGCTACCTCCTAAGTTATCACCTTTTTGAATTCTTATCCCTACTTAATTTATTAGGTAGGGTATTTTAATGTTTATGAATAAAATGTAGTGGGTAATAAGTTAATGTCAAGATACCCATGTTTTATAGATCTTGATACATTTTTACGTATTAAACACTCCATTACTTGCCCTGTCACTTTGTGTGATGGGGTTGTTTTATGTTCGTATCTATGTTCTATCTTTTGCCTAATTAAATTTTAGTGTAATATTAATTTAATTAGACTAAAAAGGGGTATAATGTATATTTTTGATGGTATCGATGTAAAAATAGCTTTAACAAAAGAAGTAATATCTAAAGACATAAAAAATGCAGTATCTGAATAAAAAAATGAAATAAACCATAAAAAAGTTACTTCGAAGCGTTTTTGGATAGGTATTAGTGTGGCAGCAAGTTTAAGTTTACTTTCATTAGTAGTCACTATCTTAGTAGCGTTATTCTTTTAAAAACTAAACCCACCTTAATTGGTGGGTTATTTTTTATTCTATAATTTAATTAGAAAAACACTTTATATGTTTTAATTCAATAAATTAATTTACATTAATATACTAATTGCTGAATAAACTAGTAATAAAGACATAATTATTGACACAGGTTTATCGTATTTGTCTAAGAAGTTTTTGAATACTGACCCTAAAATCCCCCAAGTAAGTAGACATAACCAACCTACTAGAACCGTTAAAATCATGTAGAAAATAGTTGTTATTTGATTATTAGCTATAGCTAAAATGAATGCCCCTATAAGGGATATGAAGAACAATAAAGTTTTGATATTCAGTATTTGAATAAAGAAACCACTTTTAAAAGAGCTATATGTCTTGTTTGTTGTATTATTTTTGGATTTGTAAATTTTATAGGCTAAATAAATGAGATATACAAAACCAAATATTTCTAAATATATTTCAATTTGTGGTAGTATATTTTTTAATAACTGAAGTGTGACAAGAGAAATGACTGCTAAAAATAAAAAACCAGTTAAAACACCAGCAATGAAATTCTTGGATCCTTTAATGCCATAATTTTTAGAAGCGTTTAAAATAAATATGTTACTTGGACCTGGTGTTATAGAGGTGACAAAAATATAAATTAAAAAAGATAACATTTGATTCTCCTTTTCTTTTTTTCTTACCTTAATATTATAAAATAACTCAAACATAATAGACAGAGTGAATTTTACTCTATATCCACAATACAATCCATATTCAATCTCACGTTCTCGCCATCTTTAATCAATTCTAACTTATTACGCTCACTATCGAACTTATTAATCTCACACTCAATCGTTTTGTAATAACCATTTTCCCAATATTTAATAAGTGCTTGTGGATCATAAAATAATTTTTGTGCTAACACATCGTTTAAATCACGTAACGCTAATTCATCGAATATAGGTTTATCAACTTTGTTTTGGTTTTCTTTATACTGTCTAATCGTTTCATACTGTTGTGGCATAGTTGCGAACGGTTGCCATTTAATCATCTTACGACCTTGTGGGATATTAGTATTCAAATACTCCTTAGGAATCTTACGATAATCCGTTTCATACTTATATGGTTCGGGCATAGTAGGGTTAACGACTTTCATATGCAAGCTCCTGATTCATTTTATTTAAGTCGTGAATGGCGTTGTTTAATGCCACAATCATCGTATTTCTTTTTGTAGTTGATGTGTGTACGTCATTATATATGATAGACAACAAGTCTAAGTAATCTGTATATAAAATGAATTTTTCTGTCCGATCATCAAAAGATTTAAGATAGCTTTTAACTTTGTGTATCTCTTTGTAAATAACTTTATCGTTAAGGAATTTTGCGGTGTCATTAGTTGGCTCTACAGTATCTAACATGTAAATATAAGATTCGAATTTATTAATCATCAAGTTAATATATTTATTCATCATTAACACCTCTCGTAGAATTATTATCTTTATTATACGAACAAGTGTTCGCTTTTGTAAAGTGTTAAGTTGAAAATATAAAACGATAAATAAAAAAAACGCCTCATAGAAGGCGTTTAAAAACAATGTTTAATTGTTATTTAAGCAATACTTTAATACCTGCGTACAAATTATAAATAACGTAATAAAAAGCAAGTAGTGCTATAAATATCGCAATGATATTTAATGTGATCATTAATCCATTATTTAAATGACTTTCAAAACTACCATTTGCATAAGCTAACAGTAAAACACTTAGCACGCCTAATATATAAGGATAAACATGATATAAAAGAGAGCTTTTCGCGTGTGTTGAAACAGGTTTATCTGCAACTATCCATACAATTATCGGAAGTAAAAATGGTGCGAAAAAGACACTGAAATAACATAGACTTGATAATATCTTTTCGGATTGCGTTAAATTTTCATTCATTTTAATCACCTCGAAGAAAGCGTAACATAAAATAAAGTGAAAAATAGTGATGTGACAATAATGTTATGCGAATATTTAATAGATATTAATATTGAAACAACAAATTGTTAAAGATTAAATGGTATATTGATATAGAAGGAGCAATGATAAATGTTGACTTTAAAATCTATAATTATGAATCTATTTGTAAGTAATCTAATTGGAATGCTCGTTTATTATTTTATCGTTCAAGATTTGATGGTAGCTATTATAATAGGGTTCCTAAGTTATATAGTGAATATATTAATTGATTTAATACCTGTGAAAGAATAATGATGTAGAGTAGGTGGAATTTAAATATGAGCATTGTAATTGTTGGTGGATCTGGAATGTTAGCAAGGGCTACGGAATGGATTAAGGATAATTTTGATGATGATATTTGGTTGCTTTCAAGGAATAAGGATAGATATTCTTCTGAATTGCTTAACTTTCATAACGTGAAGTTTGTTGAATATGATTATGAAACTGATAATAAAATCGATTATGAATATATTAAAGATGTAAAAATTATGGTGAACTGGGTACATAGTAATGGCTACATTAATCATCAAAGCTTTATTGAAAGTGAAATGACGATTGATGACAACTGTACACCTGTTTATATACATATTGTTGGTTCAAATAGGCATGATGACTCAGCGTTTATAAAGTGGTTACAGAATAAAGGTTTTAAAGTTCTGATTGTGCAATTAGGTTTTCGATTGGATCATCAAGGTGGTAAAAGATGGCTGACTCATGATGAAATATCAGATGGTGTCATACAGGCTATACAATTAGGGGAAGATGTGTTGGTAAGTGAGTAAACGATAAATGTTTATTAAAGTAAATGAATTTAATATTGAGCATATAAAAAAGATAATCTAAATCAGGTTATCTTTTTTACTGTTTTAAATAAAATATATTTTAAAAACAATTCTTTTTCAAAAATTTGTTATTTATGGATAAAATATTTGATTAATGTTAATATAAAGGATAATTTAAATTGCCAATTACAATCGAAAACAAAGGGGTTAGATTGAATGAAGGTTAAAATTTTAGGGTTCAATCTTTTTGCTAAAGGTGGAACATCAAGAAGCAATATTAATTTAATTAAATCGTTTATTAAGTCGAATCATGAGGTGACGTATTATAATTTTAAATCGTTTGATAAAACTGCGAAGTTTAATACGATGATTAATGAACAGTTATTTGATAAGAAGTTGAATTTTGAACCATTTGAAGATGCTAAATGTTTTGGTGATACTGATTTAGTGATCTTGACGAGAGAAACTTTCTTGTATATAGCGAGAGAAATTAAATCAATAGATCATCGAATTAAGATTGTTGGCGAGATTCACGCGCCGTTAGCTTACATATATGATGGACAAGATTTAGCGTTTGATGCTATAGATGCCTATAGAGTAAGTACAACGGATGTTAAAAATGATTTTATGAAACGTTTTGAAGTCACAAATGTCTTTAATCAATATGTTGATGCAGCGCATATTCATGTGAATAGTGAACCTAGTGTAACAAAAAGGAATTTATTAATTAAAGCGCGTTTTGAAGACAATATTAAAGATATATCATATGTTATAAAGTTGATGAATCAAATTGTGAATATGAATGGTCATGATGATATTCAACTCTATATAAAGGGGTATGGTCCGTCTGAAATATTGTATAAAAATTTAATTGATTATTATCATTTGGAAGAGCATGTACATATAAATGAAAGAGAACCGAAAAACTATGTTTATGTTTCTTCTTCACCATATGAAACATTAGGCTATTCTATATTAGAATCAATTGCTGAAGGAAATAAAGCGTTTATATTCGCTGGTGAAGATGGTGTTCTTAAAAAGATTTATCAAGATTATCATGCAGTTGATTTTTTAGAAAAAGATATTCAAGCTGATTGTGAACGTCTGATTACTTTTATTGATGATAAGTATACAAAAGAGCAAAGAGCTGAAGATGTAGCATTAATGAAAGCTACTTTTATAGATAGAGACTATGCATCTGACTTCATTGAATCCGCAAATGCATGTATGGATGGTATTAAAAAAGGGTCAGCTGATCAAATTGTTAATAAAACAAATACAAATAAAAGAACTAAACTTGAACATGGTAGAGATTTGTATGAGCAGTATAAAACGAAGCCTGTGTTAAGAGCATTTTTGAATAATGAAAAAGTGTTTAAATTTGCTAAAAAGAAATATGAAAAAAGGAAAACGAATAAACTGAAACAATTATATGATCAAATAACACCTTCAGATCAAAAAGTGTTTATTGAATCATTTCATGGCAACAATTTCAGTGGAGATCCAAAGTATTTAGCTATTTATATTAAGGAACATTTTCCTGAAAAAGAAGTGTACGTGAGTTCTCGAAATGCTTTAGTGGATATGGAAATTAGAAACTATAAGCTCATTCCTGTAAGGTTTGGCAGTGAAATTTATAATCAAACATTTAGAGCGTGTAAATATGTAATCGTAAATGGTAATACTTTAGATAAAGTGTTTAAACATAAAGACCAAATATTTGTACAAACATGGCACGGTTTCCCACTGAAGAGAATGTTGAATGATTTAGAAGATGAAGTTGAAAGAAATGAACAAGTTCAAGCTTTTAAACCAAGAATGAAAAATTGGGATTATTTACTAACTTCTTCAGCAATAAACACAATGTTACTAGAATCATCATTTGGTATTAAGGATGAAGAAAATTTAAAGATACTACAACTTGGTGCGCCTAGAAATGAATATTTATTACAAAGTAGTGAAGAAGAAAGTGAGCACATTCGTTCTAAATACTTCTTTACTAAAAGTAAAAATAAGAAATTTATTCTATTCTGTCCAACATGGCGAAAAGGGAATAGAGAAATTTTATCGAAAATTAATTTGATTATTTTACTTGAACAGTTGCCAGAAGAATATGAAATTATCGTGAAATTGCATCCTAATGAATCACATTTAAGAATGACCTATAGTGAGTTAAGTGACCGTGTTCACTGCTTTTACAATGAACTTGTGGATATACAAGAATTATATTTGATTTCAGAAGCTATGATTACAGATTATTCTTCAACAATTTTTGATTTTGCACATTTGAATAAACCGATATTTTTATTACAAGAAGATACGGAAGATTATTCACAACAAATCGGCTTTTATTTTGATATATTTGAACTTGTGAACATTGAAATCGCAAGTAATGATGAAAGAATTTTAGCAAGGCAATTACTAGAAAAGAAAGCACTTGATTATCAAAATATTACGACAAGGTTATTAGAAGCAGACAAGATTGGCACAACAGAAAATATCGTGAACTTTATCATGAAATAATCCAAAACAACATCTCTACAAAATTTTGTAGAGATGTTGTTTTGGATTAATGTTTTATAATTAATTAACTTGTTAAGTTCAATTCTAATTCTAAAGCTTCTTTTAAGATGTTGGATGTTTCTTGTGAGTTAATAGCACAATTGCCATATTTTTCAGCAAGTTTAAATGCTGTTACGTATAGCTCCAAGCTGTCTTTCGCGATATCTTCTGCATTTTCATGTACGGACGGATTTGCTTTAACCACTAATTCTGCAAATTTTTCGGGTTCAATTTCAATTCCCATGTTTAAATAAACACTCCTATAATTTTTTGTAACGTTAATTAAACAAAACTGTCTATATAATGCTCATTTTTATTAATACCCCAATAAAAAAATAATAATCATCTCTTTTAAAAATTTTTATTTTGAATTAGAATATAGAGTGTATAGAGAGGATGTCAATATTGAGAATTTTATTTATAGGTGATATTGTTGGAAAATTAGGAAGAGAACAGTTAGAAACATATTTACCAAAAATTAAAGCAAGTTATAAACCGACTTTAACTATTGTGAATGCGGAAAATGCAGCTCACGGTAAAGGATTAACTGAGAAATTATATAAAGAAATATTACGTATGGGTGCTGACTTTTTGACAATGGGAAACCATACATATGGTCAAAGAGAAATTTATGATTTTATCGGTCAAGCTAATAGAATGGTACGACCAGCTAATTTTCCTGAAGAAGCGCCTGGAGTAGGCATGAGAATTATTAAAGTTAACGATAAAGATATTGCGATTATCAATTTACAAGGGCGTTCTTTCATGCCTGCAATAGACTGTCCATTTAAAAAGGCAGACGAATTAATCGAACAAGCATCAAAAGTAACACCATATATATTTGTAGACTTTCACGCTGAAACAACTTCAGAAAAGAATGCAATGGGATGGTATTTGAATGGTAGAGTGAGTGCTATGGTTGGCACGCATACACATATTCAAACTTCAGATGAGCGTGTGTTAAATGGAGGTACAGCATATATCACGGACGTAGGCATGACAGGATACTATGATGGTATTCTAGGTATTAAAAAGGATGAAGTTATAGAACGATTTATAACAAGTTTGCCACAACGTCATAATTTACCAGATGAAGGTAGAAAAGTACTCTCAGGTGTTATTATCGACCTTAATGGAGAAGGTAAAGCTAAAAAGATTCAAAGAATTTTAATTAATGATGATCATCCATTTGAATAGTATCGTCCATTAGACTGATTTTTACGAAAACCCTTTACATTCATAGGATTAAAAGGGTTTTTTTGTTATGATATTAATTGAGATATTACATGGGGAGGCCATAAGATGAAATCACAAATTTCATGGAAAGTTGGCGGACAGCAAGGTGAAGGAATTGAATCGACAGGTGAAATTTTTGCAACTGCTATGAACCGTCAAGGATATTATTTATACGGATACCGTCATTTTTCAAGTAGAATTAAAGGCGGCCATACGAACAATAAAATTAGAGTATCGTCAAAGCCAGTTAGAGCTATAAGTGACGATTTAGATATATTAATTGCTTTTGATCAAGAAACGATAGAAGTGAATTATAGTGAAATGCTTGAAGGAAGTATTATAATCGCTGATGAAAAAGCTAAGCCACAAAATCCAGAAGACAGTAAAGCGCAATTAGTAAGTCTTCCATTTACAGGCGTGGCTAAAGAATTAGGAACGGCTTTAATGAAAAACATGGTTGCTGTAGGTGCAACATGCGCAGTTATGGATTTAGATACGAAAGTATTTGAATCATTAATTAAAGACTTGTTCGGCAAAAAAGGTGAAAGCGTTGTTGATTTAAATATACAAGCTTTAAATGAAGGTTATCGTTTAATGAAAGCTGAAATGAATGACTTACAAAGCAAACATACATTAGAACCTATCGACTCAGAAGGCCACTTATTTATGATTGGTAACGATGCGATAGGACTAGGTGCAGTTGCTGCAGGTGTTAGGTTTATGGCAGCATATCCAATTACACCAGCATCTGAAATTATGGAATACATGATAGACAATTTACCAGCTCTAGGTGGAGCTGTTATTCAAACTGAAGATGAAATTGCAGCATGTACAATGGCAATTGGTTCCAATTATGCTGGTGTACGTTCGTTTACATCATCAGCAGGACCAGGTTTATCATTGATGATGGAATCTATTGGTTTATCAGGTATGACTGAAACACCACTTGTTATTGTGAATACACAACGAGGCGGACCTTCAACAGGTTTACCAACGAAACAAGAACAATCTGACTTAATGCAGATGATTTATGGTACACATGGGGATATTCCTAAAATTGTATTAGCACCAACAAGTGCAAGTGATGCATTCTACTTAACAGTTGAAGCATTTAATTTAGCTGAAGAATATCAATGCCCAGTAATTTTATTATCAGATTTACAATTATCATTAGGTAAACAAACGGTTGAATCTCTAGATTACGATAAAATTGAAATTCGTCGTGGTGCACTCGTAGAAGATGGCCTAGACTCACAAGAAGATAAAGCTTACTTTAAACGTTATGCTTTAACAGATTCAGGTATTTCACCTCGTGTATTACCTGGAACTAAAGGTGGTATTCATCACGTTACAGGTGTTGAACATAATGAGGAAGGTAAACCTTCTGAAAGTGCTGAAAATAGACAACAACAAATGGATAAACGTATGCGTAAAACGGCTCAATTGTTAATTGATGAGCCAGTTGAATCTAATGAAAAATATGATGAAGCGGATATTCTATATGTAGGCTTTATTTCAACTGCTGGAGCAATTGATGAAGCCATTACTAGATTGGATCATCAAGGCGCTAAAGTAAATCATATTCAAATTAGACAACTGCATCCGTTCCCTTCAGACGTTGTACAAGAAGCGTTCAATAAAGCTAAAAAAGTAGTAGTAGCTGAGCATAATTATCAAGGACAGCTATCTAATATCATAAAAATGAACATTAACCATCAAAATAAGATTATAAACCAAACAAAATATGATGGTACACCATTCTTACCGCATGAAATTGAAGATAAAGCATTAGAAATAGTAAGCAATATGAAGGAGCTGATTTAATTGGCAACATTTAAAGATTTTAGAAATAATGTTAAACCAAACTGGTGTCCAGGTTGTGGAGATTTTTCAGTGCAAGCTGCGATTCAAAAAGCTGCTGCTAACGTGGGGCTTGAACCAGAAGAAGTTGCCATTATTACAGGTATCGGTTGTTCAGGCCGTTTAAGTGGATATGTAAATTCATACGGTGTCCATTCTATACATGGTCGTTCTTTACCATTGGCCCAAGGTGTTAAGATGGCTAATAAAGACTTAACAGTTATAGCTTCTGGTGGAGATGGTGACGGCTTCGCGATTGGTATGGGTCACACAATTCATGCATTAAGAAGAAACATGGATATGACTTATATTGTAATGGATAACCAAATTTACGGTTTAACTAAAGGACAAACATCACCAAGTTCAGCAAAAGGATTTGTTACAAAATCAACTCCAAAAGGTAACATTGAACAAAATGTAGCACCTTTAGAATTAGCTATTTCATCAGGTGCGACTTTTGTTGCACAAAGTTTCTCTAGTGATATTAAAGAACTTACACATATCATTGAAGAAGCCATTAACCATAAAGGATTTTCTTTTGTTAACGTATTCTCACCTTGTGTCACATACAATAAAATTAATACGTATGACTGGTTTAAAGAAAATTTAACAAAACTTGCTGATATAGAAGACTATGATCATTCAAATAAATCTCAAGCTATGCAAACTGTGCTCGAAAAACAATCTATGATTACAGGGATTATTTATCAAGATAAAGAAATGCCTTCATATGAATCACAAATTGAGCAATTTGATGAAGAACCGCTTGTAAAAAAATCATTAAAACTTGAGCAAAATCAATTTGATGAACTTGTTTCTCAATTCAAATAATTATATAATGGTCACACTTTAAGCTCATAGAATTATCTATGGGCTTTTTTTCTAAATAGAAAGGAGCTTTTAAAATGACAAATACGTTGATGAGCATTCAAATTATTCCGGAACATAATGAAACAGGTGTTATACCATTAGTAGATGAAGCGATCAATATCATAGACCAATCAGGTATGAAATATGAAGTTCATCCTTTAGAAACAACTATTGAAGGTGACTTAAATTCATGTCTCATTTTAATAGAACAAATAAATGAGCGTATGGTTGAATTAGAATGTGCAAGTATTATTTCTCAAGTAAAGTTTTATCACGTTCCAGAAGGTATAACGATGGAGACTTTAACAGAAAAACATAAATCGTAAGTATATTTTATTAAAATATGTCTTTTTTATTATTTAAAAATAGTATAATGAGTAATATCACAACAATTAATTAAGCAAGTAAGATGTTATAAAAAAAGGAGAATGTTATAGAAATATTTCGTTTTAGGAAGTAAAGGGGACGAGCAAAGTGAATACAGTACTTAAGTTTATTAAACCTTATAAAATGCTTTTTATACTCGGTTTAGTATTAATGTTAGTAGAGTTAGCAGTGGAATTAATTCAACCGATCTTTATATCAGAAATTATAGATAATGGTATTTTGAAAAATGATTTGAACCATGTGTATTTGTACTTATTAATAATGCTTGTAACCGGTCTAATAGCATTAGCTTCCGGCGTGTGGAATAGTTTTGTGGCAGGACATGTCAGTCAAGCTTTCGCTTATGATTTGAGGACAGCACAATTTAGCAAGATTCAAACTTTTTCATTAGCAACTTTAGAAAAATTCAAAACTTCTAGTTTAATCACGAGGTTGACGAGCGACGTAAACAATTGTGATCAAGCAGTTTATATGTCTATAAGAATCATGTTAAGAGCGCCTCTTATGATTATTGGTAGTATCATTATGAGTTTTATTGTTGAACCTAGATTAGCAATTTATTTAGTGATAGGTACGCCTATTATTTTTATTATTATATTTTTAATTGCTCGAAAAGGTTCTAAACTATTCACTAAAATCCAAAGAAAATTTGATGAAATGAATAGGTTTTTTCAACAAAATTTAGAAGCTGTTAGATTAATAAAAGCGAGTCAAACTAGCAAGCAAGAAACAAACCAATTTAAAGAAAAAATTCAAGATATTAGACACAATTATACATATGCATTAAGACTTATGGAGCTAATCAATCCTTCATTATTGCTCATTATTAACGGGAGTATACTCGCAGTAATTTGGTTCGGTTCTGATATGGTTAATCAATCTACATTAGAAGTAGGTAAGCTCGTTGCAATATTAAATTATGGTATGAGAATGCAAGGTGGCTTTGGAATGTTGGCTTTTTTAATTATGACATTAAGTAGAATGAAAGCTTCAAGTGAGCGAATTGAAGAAGTGCTTATTACTCAGTCTGACGAACAAGTAATCAGTAAAACATTCAATCGTACTTCTAATTATGCTTACGGCATTACTTTTAAAGATGTGTCATTTACCTATCCAAATGGAAATAAGCCAGTATTAGAAAATATTACATTTGATGTTAAACTGAAAGAAACGTTTGCGATTATGGGAGCTACTGGTTCAGGTAAGTCGACATTATTAAGTTTAATACCTAAAATGTACAGAGCAACATCTGGAGAGATATTATTAAATCATAAAAATGTAAATGAATGGGAGATTGAATCTTTAAGAGATGCTATAGGTTATGTACCTCAAAAAGCACTTCTATTCTCAGGAACAATTTATGAGAATTTACAATTTGGAGATCCATCTGCTGAAGTTGAAGCTTTAGAAATGTCATCTAAAAAAGCACAAATTCATCATTCAATTGAGCATTTTGATAATCAATATGATACTTTAATTGGTCAACAAGGTGTGACGTTATCAGGTGGTCAAAAACAAAGACTTTCGATTGCTAGAGCACTCGTGAGGAAACCTGGTTTATTAATTTTAGATGATTCGACTTCAGCTTTAGATATTAAGACTGAATCAGCCTTATGGGATGCATTGGAAGATGAAGATACAACAAAATTAATCGTGACGCAAAAGATTTCAACAGCTAAGACAGCCGATCGCATTATGTTATTAGTAAATGGGCGTATAGAAGCAATTGGTACACATGAATCTTTACTAGAAACATCTGACCTTTATAAAGAAATCTCCAATAGTCAAGAAAGTGCGGTGAGTTCATCATGAGTATAAAACAACCTTATGGACATCAACCAGTATTCAAAGCTGAAGATTTTTCGAAAAAGAATCCTAAAAAGAAAAAGAGAGCACGAGATACTAAAGGAACATTGTTAAATATTTGGAATTTAATTGATGAAAAACGCATTCAATTGATTATTGTAATCTTTATGATTATTTGTTCGTCTATTTTAAGTTTAATAGGACCGTTTTTAATAGGTCGAATAATTGATACGAAAATTATTCCGAAAGATTTAAGTGGATTGTCAACGTATATTGTAATCTTCCTTATTGTTTACGTATTGTTATCAGTTACATCTTATATAGGCTCTTTTATGATGGTTAGCATTGCACAACGTACAGTGTATTTATTAAGAGATCAACTGTTTAAACACTTTCAAAAGTTACCTGTATCTTATTATGATAAAAAACAACATGGTGAATTGATGAGTCGAATGCAAAATGACATTGAGAATGTTTCACAAGTATTAAATTCTTCATTTATACAATTCACGTCTAGTGTAGTGACTTTAATCGGTACACTTTCAATTATGCTGTATTTGAGTCCATTACTTACGCTATTAACGATTATCATCATTCCTATTATGTTTGTAAGTTTAAGGTGGATTACCGCGCGTACAAGTGTATTATATGCTTTAAGACAAAAACAGCTCGGCATTATGAATGGCTATATTGAAGAAATTGTTAACGGACAAACAGTTGTAAAAGCTTTTTCACAAGAAAAATATGTGATGGAAACATTTAATGAAAAAGCGAAAAATGTAAGAGAGTATAGCTTTTGGTCAACAACGATTGGCGGCATGATTCCGAAAGTGATGAACTATTTAAATAATTTAAGTTTTGCAATCGTAGCGGGTGTTGGTGGTATTTTAGCATTAAACAATATTGCTGGCGTGACAGTTGGTGTTATCGTTATTTTTGCAGAATATGCGAGACAGTTTACACGACCGTTATCAGATTTGGCCAATCAATTTAATACGGTATTATCTGCTATAGCTGGTGCTGAACGTGTGTTTGATATTATGAATGAACCAGTTGAAAAAGATGAAGATGATGCAATAGATTACAATGATATAAATGGCAAAATAGAATTTGAAAATGTCGTATTCAAATATGACAAAGAACAAAAAACACCAACGATAAAAGACTTGTCATTCAAAATTAATAATGGAGAATCTGTGGCGTTAGTTGGGGCTACAGGAGCTGGAAAGACGACAATCGTTCAACTTATTTTACATTATTATGATGTAAATAGCGGACGTATATTAATAGATGATATTCCTATTAATAAAATGACGCGAAAATCATTAAGACAAGAAATTGGTGTAGTTCTTCAAGATCCATATTTATTCGATGGCACGATAAAAGATAACATTATGTATGGCACGCCAAATGCTACTTATGAAGAAGTCATTGAAGCGGCTAAAAAAGCTAATGCACACGAATTTATTGACGCGCTTGAAAATGGTTATGAAACAGTATTAAAAGGTGAATCAGGATCATTGTCTCAAGGTGAAAGACAACTTGTGTCAATCGCGAGATGCTTATTGCAAGATCCTAAAATTTTATTATTAGATGAAGCGACAAGTA
Organism: Mammaliicoccus vitulinus; assembly: GCF_029024305.1. NCBI lineage: Bacteria > Bacillati > Bacillota > Bacilli > Caryophanales > Staphylococcaceae > Mammaliicoccus > Mammaliicoccus vitulinus. Next base: position 1,495,985 of record NZ_CP118974.1, on the reverse strand, counting down.
GTATTGATACAGTGACAGAAATAAAAATTCAAGAAGCTTTAGAAACATTAATGGTGGGCAGAACGAGCATTATTATTGCGCATAGATTAAATACTGTTAAAAAAGCAGATTTAGTATTTGTACTGGCTCATGGAGAACTCATTGAATCAGGGACACAACAAGATTTAATAGAACAACAAGGGATTTATTATCATATGCTTAATGCTAGCGTTGAGGAGCAAATCAAAGAATTAAATTAGAGAGGATGGGCTTATGGAATTTAGAGAAATAGATACAAATATCGAAAGCTTATTTACAGAGTATATAAATGAATGGTATGCAAATGACGAAAGCGTTGTACCATGGACTACAGATGTGAAAGAACATGGTGGATTTCAAGAGATGTTAGTTATGCAAAAAGAAGCGATCAATCCGATTGATGCAGATTTTGTAAAAGCTAAAACTTTTGTATTAATTGTAGAACAAAAAATTGTCGGCGCGGTCAATGTTAGATATGGGCTAAATAATTTTTTGAGGAATAAAGGTGGACATGTGGGCTATGGTGTTAGAAGAAGTCAACGTGGAAAAGGGTATGCAACGAAACTATTAGAATACGCGTTAGTAGAATTACGCGAAGCGTCTGTAGAAAAAGCGTTAGTAACATGTGATGAAAATAATCATGCGAGTGCGCAAGTCATCCTGCATAACAATGGAGTCGAGTCGGACGCTTTTATCTCAGAAGACAATGAAGTGACACGACGATTTTGGATTAGTCTATAGTAAAAGACAGAGATATAAGAGAAGAAATACTATGAACGAAAATTTCTCTATTCATGAAAGTGCAAAAATGTTCAAACATTTTTGCACTTTGTGTTGAACTCTAATATAATATATAGGTATAAATATATGGGCAGAAAGGGTTTTGACATTGAATGAAGAGCAAAGAAAACATGGTGCTAATGCGAAGACAGAACCTAATTTAGAAAAGGATTATAGCAAATATTTCGAACATGTTTATCAACCGCCAAACTTAAAGGACGCTAAACAAAGAGGGGAATCTCAAGTTGAATATCATGATGATTTTAAAATAGATGAGCGACATAGAGGAATGGGGAAAGGTCGTAAATTCTATATTAGAACATATGGTTGCCAAATGAATGAACATGATACAGAAGTTATGGCAGGAATATTCCAAGCTTTAGGCTTCGCACCAACAAATTCAGTTGACGATGCAGATGTGATTTTATTGAATACATGTGCGATTAGGGAAAATGCTGAAAATAAAGTTTTTAGCGAAATAGGGAATCTAAAACATCTTAAACAAGAAAGACCAGATTGTTTAATTGGTGTATGTGGTTGTATGTCTCAAGAAGAATCCGTCGTAAATAAAATTCTTAAATCATATCAAAATGTTGATATGATTTTTGGAACACATAATATTCATAGATTGCCAGAAATTTTAGAAGAAGCATATATGTCTAAAGCAATGGTAGTTGAAGTGTGGTCTAAAGAAGGCGACGTTATAGAGAATTTACCTAAAGTCAGAAATGGCAGAATTAAAGCATGGGTAAATATTATGTACGGCTGCGATAAATTTTGTACATACTGTATTGTGCCTTTTACGCGTGGTAAAGAGAGAAGTCGTATGCCAGAAGAAATTATTGCTGAAGTTAGAGATTTAGCACGTCAAGGTTATCAAGAAATTTGTCTATTAGGGCAAAACGTTAATGCATATGGTAAAGATATTGAAGGGCTAGAGTATGGATTAGGCGATTTATTATATGACATCACTAAAATAGATATACCAAGAGTTCGTTTTACAACAAGTCATCCATGGGATTTCGATGACCGTTTAATTGAGGTGATCGCGAACGGTGGTAACATCGTGCCTCATATACATTTACCTGTTCAATCTGGTAATAATCAAGTGTTGAAAATAATGGGTCGTAAATATACCCGTGAAAGTTATCTTGAGCTTGTTCAAAAAATTAGAGCAGCAATACCAGATGTTGCATTGACAACTGATATCATTGTTGGCTATCCTAATGAGACAGAAGAACAATTTTTAGAAACGATTAAGCTTTACCATGAAGTTGGTTTTGAGCATGCATATACTTACGTTTACTCACCTAGAGAAGGTACACCAGCTGCTAAAATGAAAGATAACGTTCCTGACAAAGAGAAAAAAGAACGTCTTCAAAGATTAAATAAAGTTGTTGGAGAATATACCGCTAAATCATTGAAACCATACGAAGGACATGAAGTATATGTTCTATGTGAAGGTTCTAGTAAACGAGATGACGCGGTAATGGCTGGGTACACTGAAAAAAATAAATTAGTAAACTTTAAAGCATCCAAAGATGTAATTGGAAAAATCGTAAAAGTTAAAATAATTGAAGCGAAACAATATTCATTGAATGGTGAATTTATAGAGATTGTATCTAAAGAAAAGGTGGTACATTAAATGTATACAAAAGATGATATTCTTGATCAAGCGCGCAAACTGGGTAAAATGATGTCTGAAACAGAAGAAGTGGAATTTTTTAAACGTGCTGAAGCTCAAATACATGAGAATCAAACAGTTAGAGAGAAAATGGCTAGTCTGAAGTCTTTGCAAAAACAAGCTGTTAATTTCCAAAACTACGGGAAAGATAAAGCATTAGCGATGGTCGAAGAAAAAATAAAAAATATTGAAAAAGAATTAGATGAAATGCCTATCGTAAGTGAATTTAAAGAAGCTCAAGTTGAAGTAAATGAACTTTTACAAATGGTATCTCATTCAATTAGTCATACAGTTACAAATGAAATTATTGAATCAACTGGTGGCAATCAATTAACTGGTGAAACAGGTGCTGCTGTGAATAATGCACCTAACACGAGTAGCTGTTCACATTAATAAAGAAAATTTTTGCACACACGGTGTCCTATGAGGCTGAGATCATACGTGTATATTTGAACCAGATCATGCTGGCGTAAAGATTGTGCAACTAAAGATTATATACACTCATAATCATTAGTCTGCCAATGCGTAGGCTAATGATTTTTTTAGGAGGCAATATAATATGAAGACTAAGTTAATGACTTTAACAGCTATATTAACGACAATCAATGTTGTGCTGAGTACATTTGTAACAATCCCAATTGGACCTATAAAGGCATTGCCGATACAACATTTTATCAATGTCATATCAGCTGTTTTTCTAGGGCCTTGGTATGGTTTAGCACAAGCTTTGTTATCATCTTCAATTAGGAATTTACTAGGAATCGGTACGATTTTTGCTTTTCCAGGTAGCATGATTGGTGTATTATTAGCAAGTTTGCTCTATAAATATAGTCGTAAATTATATATGGCTTCCATAGGTGAAGTCATAGGCACTGGCATAATAGGAAGTTTAGTTTGTCTTCCAATTGCCTGGCTACTTGGACTAGGAGAAATGGCATTTTGGCCATTGTTTATCTCATTTTTCACGAGTAGCTTAATTGGCGCGATTGTGAGTTATATGATTTTAACAGCTTTTGAAAAAAGAGGTATACTTAAAAAATTGAAAAACGATATTTAACCATCTAAGCAATGCGTGTTTTAGATGGTTTTTTATTAAATAAATTTCACCATACTCGTTAAATGTTAGAAATTTTGATAAAATAGATAAATCGAAAGTTAAAAAAAGGAACGTGAAAAAAGATGTCTAAACCAACGCCAATGATGGCTCAATATTTAAAAATAAAATCCCAATATCAAGATACATTATTATTTTTCAGATTAGGTGACTTTTATGAAATGTTCTATGACGATGCAGTCGAAGCATCTAGAGTATTGGAAATTACTTTAACAAGAAGAGATGCGAAAAAAGACCCGATTCCAATGTGTGGTGTACCTTATCACTCCGCTTCAGGATATATAGAAAAGTTAATATCTAAAGGATACAAAGTCGCGATTTGTGAACAGATGGAAGATCCAACACAAACTAAAGGCATGGTTCGTAGAGAAGTCGTGCAAGTTATTACACCTGGTACAGTGATGGAACAAAAAGGTATGGACGAAAAAGCGAATAATTATATATTAAGTTTTATTAAAGAAGATGGTGAATTTCATTTAAGTTATTGTGATGTTACGACTGGCGAATTAAAAGTTACTTCATTTGATGATGAAACGACTTTAATGAATGAAATTACAACGATTTATCCTAATGAAATTATTGTGAACAAAATTTTACCTGATAATTTGTACAAACAAATTCAACTTATAACTGAAACAATTACTGTTGTTGATAGTTACGAAGAGCGTGAATATGAAGTTGTTACTGGAACATCTCAATCTCAAAAAAGATCATTGAATTATTTGTTAAATTATATTCATGATAATGGTAAGAGAGAGATGCCACACATAGAAGAAGTTGTTGTGTATAGAGCGCTAGATTACATGAAAATGGACTTTTATGCTAAAAGAAATCTTGAATTAACAGAGAGTATTAGACTTAAATCAAAAAAAGGTACACTTTTATGGTTAATGGATGATACGAAAACACCAATGGGCGCAAGAAGATTAAAACAGTGGATTGATAGACCGTTAATCAAACTACGAGACATTGAACAAAGATTAGATGCGGTTGAACAATTGGTTAATGGCTTTATCGAACGAGACGAGTTAAGAAGTTATTTAAATATGGTTTATGATATAGAACGATTAGTTGGAAGAGTGAGTTATGGCAATGTGAATGCAAAAGACTTAGTCCAATTAAATTATTCGATTAAACAAATTCCATACATTAAAGAAATTATAGAGCGTTTAGATTCTCATTCTATCGATCGATTTAAAGCGCTTGAACCACTTAAAGATTTAGAACAGCTATTAGAAGATAGTTTAGTTGAAGATCCACCCTTATCAGTAAAAGAAGGTGGAATATTTAAAAAAGGATATCATGAAGCACTTGATCAATATAAAGAAGCATCTACAAACGGTAAACAATGGATTGCAGAATTACAGCTGAAAGAAAGAGAAAGAACAGGTGTAAAATCATTAAAAGTAAGCTTTAATAAAGTGTTTGGCTATTATATTGAAATTACGAAGGCTAATGTAAACAATATAGATACTGATGCACTTGGATATCAACGTAAACAAACGTTATCCAATGCTGAAAGATATATTACGGAAGAACTTAAAGAAAAAGAATCTATTATATTAGGTGCAGAAGATAAAGCGATAGAATTAGAGTATCAATTATTCTTAGAATTAAGACAAGAAGTAAAAGCCTATACTGAAAAATTACAAGCACAAGCTAAATTGTTGTCCGAAATAGACTGCTTACAAAGCTTTGCTGAAATTGCTCAAAAGTATCATTATACGCGACCGATATTTAGTGAAGATAAGACATTATCATTAAAATCATCTCGTCATCCTGTAGTTGAAAGAGTAATGGATCACAATGATTATGTACCAAATGATTGTTATTTGGATAAAGAAGGCTTTATTTATTTAATCACTGGACCTAATATGTCTGGTAAAAGTACATATATGCGACAAATTGCAATAATCAGCATTATGGCACAAATGGGTGCATACGTACCGGCAGATTATGCACAATTACCTATATTTGATCAAATATTTACAAGAATAGGTGCTGCAGATGATTTAGTATCTGGTAAAAGTACATTTATGGTTGAAATGTTAGAAGCGGAGAAAGCGATGGTTGGTGCCACTGAAGATAGCTTGATTATATTCGATGAAATTGGCAGAGGTACATCAACATTTGATGGATTAGCATTGGCGCAATCTATGATTGAATATGTGCATCATCATACGAAAGCAAAAACATTATTTTCAACACACTATCATGAATTAACACATCTGGATGAAACGTTATCCGGATTAAAAAATATTCACGTAGCAGCACAAGAATATCAAGGAGAGCTTATTTTCTTGCATAAAGTTAAAGAAGGCGCAGTTGACCAAAGTTACGGTATACATGTTGCAAAATTAACAGATTTACCAGATGAAATTATTGAGAGAGCGCATGCGATTCTTCAAGAATTAGAATCAAATACGAAAACAGAACGTGAAGTTGAAAAATTTAATCAACCGTCATTCCAATTGTTTGAAGAACAAAGCCCATCAGAAATTGAAAAGAAAATTAAATCGATAGACTTAATGAATATAACACCAATAGAAGCATTAACGAAACTTCAAGAAATACAAAATCAACTTAAATAGAAAGTGTGAGTGCGTTGGGAAAAATTAAAGAACTTGAATTATCTTTAGCCAATAAAATAGCCGCTGGAGAAGTTGTAGAAAGACCTGCTTCTGTCGTCAAAGAATTATTGGAAAATGCTATTGATGCACAAGCAACTCAAATTGACATAACAATTAAAGAATCAGGCATACAATCCATTAGAGTTGTAGATAACGGAACTGGGATTGAAGAAGAAGATATCGATAAAGCATTTGGAAGACATGCAACTAGTAAAATTAATAATGACTATGATTTGTTTCATATACGCACGTTAGGCTTTAGAGGCGAAGCATTAGCGAGTATTTCATCAGTAAGTAGAGTCACGATGAAAACTTGCACAGATGGTATGCTAGGTCATGAAGTGCAGGTTGAAAATGGAGAAATTATTAAACGACAACCTGCAAAAGCTAAAAAAGGTACAGATATCCTTGTGAAAGATTTATTTTATAATACGCCAGCAAGATTAAAGTATGTTAAAAGTCTATATACTGAATTGGGTAAAATAACGGATATTGTCAATAGAATGGCGATGAGCCACCCGAATATTTCGTTTAATCTTGTATCAGATGATAAAAACGTACTTTCAACAAATGGATCTGGTAAAACGAACGAAGTAATGGCTGAAATATATGGTATGAAAATAGCTAAAGACTTAGTAGAAATAAAAGGTGAAACAGACGATTATGTAATGAACGGCTTCGTCTGCAAACCTGAACATACGAGAAGTAATAGACATTATATTTCTATTTTTATAAATGGAAGGTATATCAAGAATTTTGTTCTCAATAAAGCAATTATTGAAGGGTATCATACACTTTTACCAATTGGACGTTATCCAATTGCCTATATCAATATTGAAATGGATCCTATATTAGTAGACGTGAACGTTCACCCGACTAAACTAGAAGTTAGACTTTCTAAAGAGCAGTTATTGTATGATTTGATTAATAACAAAATTAAAGAGGCGTTTAGAGGTTTGTCTCTTATACCGGATACTTCTTTAGATCAGCACAAGCCTAAAAAGTCACAAAAAGAAATTTTCGAGCAACAGAAATTGGATTTTGAAGCTCGCAAAAAGCAAGAACCTATAAACCCTCTACCTCAAATGAATGAGGATACAGTAGTACCGTCGAATGATATTGATAAACTTACTGAAAACGATACAAAGCAGAAATCGTCCAATAATGTAGGTTCACAGCAATGGCAATTTAAAAATAAAAAAGATCACCATTCTGTTATACAAGAAGATGTTGCTACGCATATAGAACATGATGATATGCATGCTAACGAAGTGCATACTGAAATAGAAAAAGAGATGAATCACGAATCTAATGATGTCATTGAAAATGAGCCGTTTATAGATTCGGCTGACAGAATCGCCAACTCTAATGATATTGATGTGCAAGAAGCTAAATCAGACACACCACGCGTGCCCTATATGGAAGTTGTTGGACAAGTACATGGAACATATATTATTGCTCAAAATGATACTGGAATGTTTATGATTGACCAACATGCTGCTCAAGAACGTATAAAATATGAATTCTTTAAAGAAAAAATTGGCGAAGTGACAAATGAAACACAAAGCTTATTGTTGCCATTAACTTTTAACTTCTCGCGTGATGAACATATGATTATCGAAAAATATCTTCATCCTTTAGAAGAAGCGGGTATATTTTTAGAAACGATTGGACATCATGATTACATGGTTAGTGAATATCCTGTATGGTTGCCACATGTCGATGCAGAAGAAATCATAAAAGATATGATAGATTATGTATTAAAACATGAAAAAGTGGATATTAAAAAATTGCGTGAAGACGCGGCTATTATGATGAGTTGTAAAAAATCGATTAAAGCCAATCATTATTTAAGAAATCATGAAATGAGTCACTTAATTGATGAATTAAGAGAGACGACTGATCCATTCACTTGTCCACACGGTAGGCCGATTATTATTGAATTAACGACTTATGAACTAGAGAAATTATTTAAAAGAGTTATGTAGGAGGATAAGATGAATAAATATATTTTGCCGGCTATTCGATCTATGAAAGACATGGAAAAGTTCTTTAAGATGGATTATGATCGCTGCGTACTATTAGATACACATATAGGTCATTTGCAAGGTATTTTAGAACAAATGAAAAAGCATAATAAAGAGGTTATGTTGCATATTGATCTTATAAAAGGTTTGTCTAATGATGAAGCAGCTGTTGAATATGTTATACAACAATATAAGCCTCACGGTGTGATTTCAACTAAATCTAAAATTATTAAACGTGCAAAGAAATTAAATACATTAACGATATTAAGAGTGTTTATTCTAGACAGCACTGCATTAAGTAGAAGTATTGAACTGATTAAACAATCAGATCCGGATTTAGTAGAAGTTCTTCCAGGCGTTGCAACTAAAGTCATAAAAGAAATTAGCGATCAAACTGGTAAGCGTATTATTGCAGGTGGATTAATCAATACAGAAGAAGAAATTAACCTTGCTATTGAAAGCGGTGCCCAATACATCACATCAAGCGATGTATCAATTTGGTAAATTAATTTGACAACGTTTTCATTAAGTATTATACTTCTAATTAAGTTAATATATGAGATGAGTAAATGAGACCCTCTATAACTAAAACTATGCCATTAATTTGTATAATAATTATACGAATATTAGGTATAGCTGTATGTTTGTAGAGGGATTTTTATGTATTAGCACGTAAATTATAGGAGGGTGTTTAATATGAGTGAATTTTTAGCAGAGATAATTGGTACAGCCATCTTGGTATTATTTGGTGGAGGTGTATGTGCTAACGTCAATCTTAAAGGCGCTTTAGGTAAAGGCGCTGATTGGATTGTCATATCATTAGGTTGGGGGCTTGCTGTTATGCTAGGCGTATATGCAGCTGGAAGTGTTTCGGGGGCACATTTAAATCCTGCTGTAACACTTGGCTTTGCAATTGATGGATCATTTCCATGGTCTAAAGTTGTGCCATTCATTATTGCTCAAATGATCGGTGCCATGATTGGTGCAGGATTTGTATGGGCTACATATTTACCGCATTGGAAAAAAACTGAGGATAAAGGTGCAAAATTAGCTGTATTCTCTACTGGACCATCATATCCAAACTATGTTGCTAACTTCATGAGTGAGATTATTGGTACTATGGCTTTAGTTATGGGATTATTGTTTATAGGAGCTAATAAATTTACAGATGGTTTAAATCCACTTATCGTAGGACTATTAATCGTAGCAATTGGTTTAAGTTTAGGTGGTGCGACTGGTTATGCAATTAACCCAGCTCGTGACATTGGTCCACGTATTATGCATATGCTATTACCAATTCCAGGTAAAGGATCATCTAACTGGAAATATGCGATTGTTCCGATTTTAGGACCTATCTCAGGTGGTATGTTAGGTGCAGCATTGTATAACATTTTATTTAACGGGATTGTTAATGGATTCATTATTTTCTCAATCATCTTTACAGTTATTGTAGTATTATTCGGTATCGTATTGAATAAAACTATCCTTAAAGATGAAGTTTCAGAAATTCTGTAACAAACAAATTTATAGGAGTGTTTAATATGGAAAAATACATTTTATCAATTGACCAAGGTACAACAAGTTCAAGAGCTATACTATTTGATAAAGAGGGAACTATCAAATTTGTTAGTCAACGAGAATTTAAACAATATTTTCCAAAAGGCGGTTGGGTTGAACATGATGCAAATGAAATTTGGACATCTGTTCTAGCTGTTATTTCAAGTGTACTTAATGAAAATAACATCAGCCCAAAACAAATTGAAGGTATTGGTATTACAAACCAAAGAGAAACAGCAGTTGTATGGGACAAAAATACTGGTCGCCCAGTATATCATGCAATTGTATGGCAATCGAGACAAACACAAGAAATTTGTGCAGAATTAAAAGCTAAAGATTTAGAACCTATTTTCCGAGAAAAAACTGGATTATTACTAGATCCTTATTTCTCAGGTACAAAAGTAAAATGGATTTTAGATAATGTTGAAGGTGCAAGAGAAAAAGCTGAAAACGGTGATTTATTATTCGGAACAATTGACACATGGTTAATTTGGAAATTCACGGGTGAAACACATGTAACAGATTATTCAAATGCAAGTAGAACATTAATGTATAACATTTACGATTTAAAATGGGATGAAGAATTACTAGAATATCTTGATGTGCCAGCATCAATGTTACCTGAAGTTAAACCTTCAAGTGAAGTTTATGGATATACTCAAGAACATCATTTCTTCGGTGAAAAAATTGCGATTGCCGGTGTAGCGGGTGACCAACAAGCTGCATTATTCGGTCAAGCTTGTTTCGAAAGTGGAGATGTTAAAAACACATACGGAACTGGTGGCTTTATGTTAATGAATACAGGAGAGAAACCTGTGAAATCGGAGAGCGGTTTACTTACAACATTAGCATATGGTTTGGATGGAAAAGTAAATTACGCGCTTGAAGGTAGTATTTTCGTTTCCGGATCTGCCATTCAATGGTTAAGAGATGGACTAAGAATGATCAAATCTGCGCCAGCTTCTGAAGCTTACGCTAAACGTGTTAAATCTACTGAAGGTGTTTATGTAGTACCAGCATTTGTTGGTTTAGGTACACCATATTGGGACGCTGATGCAAGAGGTGCAATCTTTGGATTAACACGTGGTACTGAAAAAGAACACTTTATTAGAGCAACGTTAGAATCATTGTGTTACCAAACAAGAGATGTGTTAGAAGCGATGGAAAAAGATTCAGGAATTAATGTAGAAACATTAAGAGTAGATGGTGGAGCGGTTAAGAATAATTTCTTAATGCAATTCCAAGCGGATATTGTGAATACACCAGTTGAAAGACCTGAAGTTAGTGAAACGACTGCGCTAGGTGCTGCATACTTAGCTGGATTAGCAGTAGGATTCTGGAAATCAAAAGATGAAATACAACAAAGATGGAAATTAGAAACAGAATTCAAACCTGAACTTGAAGAAGAAGAAAGAGAAAAACTTTATAAAGGTTGGAAAACTGCAGTAAAAGCCACTCAAGCTTTTAAATTAGACTAAGTTGTGTTATCATTAAGGTAAGTTAATATTCCGTAGAGACGTGAGAGGCTTTGTTCGTACAATTTATTGTAGGGATGAGTCTCTCATTTTTTTACATTTTAATAGGAGGAAATGATTATGCAACAATTATCAGCATTAAACCGTAATCAAGTTAAAGATCAACTTAAAAAGACAGATTATGACGTAGTAGTTATAGGTGGAGGTATTACTGGTGCAGGTATCGCATTAGATGCGTCTCAACGTGGAATGAAAGTAGCTTTAGTTGAAATGCAAGACTTTGCACAAGGTACAAGTTCAAGAAGTACTAAATTAGTTCACGGTGGTTTACGTTATTTAAAACAATTCCAAGTAGGCGTAGTTGCTGAAACAGGGAAAGAAAGAGCAATTGTTTATGAAAATGGTCCACACGTAACAACTCCAGAGTGGATGTTATTACCATTGCATAAAGGCGGAAGCATGGGGCCTTTCTCAACTTCTATCGGCCTAAAAGTATATGACTTCTTAGCGGGCGTTAAAAAAGCAGAACGTCGTACAATGTTAAGTAAAGATGAAACAATTAATAAAGAACCACTTGTTAAGCAAGATGGTTTAAAAGCTGGCGGATATTACGTTGAATATCGTACTGATGATGCTCGTTTAACAATTGAAGTAATGAAACGTGCACGTGAATTTGGTGCGGATATCATAAACTATGCTAAATCAAATGATTTCTTATATGACAAAAAGAATAAAATTTCTGGTATAGAAGTTACTGACTTATTACAAAATGAAATTTTTGAAATTAAAGGTAAACGAGTAATTAATGCAGCAGGACCTTGGGTAGATGAAGTAAGAGGTAAAGACTACTCAACAAACAATAAACAACTTAGATTAACTAAAGGTGTGCATATTGTAATCGATCAAAGTGTATTCCCATTACAACAAGCAGTATACTTTGATACTGAAAATGATGGCAGAATGATCTTTGCAATTCCTAGAGATGGAAAAGCATATGTAGGTACTACAGATACGATATATGACAATGATAAATCATCACCTAAAGTTACAGAAGAAGACCGTCAATATTTACTTGATGCAATTCATTATATGTTCCCTACAGTTAAAGTAGAAGATAAAGATATAGAATCTACATGGGCTGGCGTAAGACCATTAATCTTCGAAAAAGGTAAAGATCCTTCAGAAATTTCACGTAAAGATGAAATTTGGGAAGGCGACTCAGGATTACTTACGATTGCAGGTGGGAAATTAACAGGTTACCGTCACATGGCTCAAGACATTGTTAACTTATTAAGCAAACGCCTAAAAGAAGAATACAAATTATCATTCAAACCATGTAACACTAAAGAAACTTATATTTCTGGTGGTAACGTTGGTGGTAGTAAAAATTATGAATCATTTGTTGAAAGCAAAGTTAAAGAAGCTAAAAACTACAACTTATCAGAAGATGCAGCACGTTACTTAGCTAGAAAATACGGTTCAAACGTAGATGAAGTATTTGAAATAGCGCACGCTACGCAAGTTGCAGATGTTAATTTACCAATAGAAGTATATGCTGAAGTAATTTACAGCATTCAAAAAGAAATGGTTCATAAACCAACTGACTTCTTAGTACGTCGTTCAGGACGTTTATACTTCGATATCAACTATGTGTTAGAACATAAAGACGCTATTGTTGAAGTAATGGCGAAAGTATTAAATTACGATAATGACAGCAAACGTGTATATAAAGAAGAATTAGAACAAGCAATTAAAGAAGCGGTTAATCCAAACGATCAACCAGCAATCGTAAAATAATAAAAATATAAAGTATATTAAATTCTAACAAATGTTAGAGTGAACATAAGCTGCCCAAAAGTTATGAAAATTTTGGGCAGTTTTTTTGTGCTAAAATGTACATGAATGAAAAAATAACAGTATTAATATATAGTGTGGTTAATATATTTTTAAGCAGTATAGAATTTGCTATAATGATTCAAAGGGAGGCGAATGTCTTTGAGACGATTTAATCATAGAATCACTTTATCTACAGGACAAACTTTAGAAGTTACGATAGATAAATCAGATGAAAAACCATTAGGCATCATACATATTTTGCATGGTGTGGCTGAACATAAAGATAGATATGATCACATTGTAGAATATTTATGTAAGAGAGGTTTTCATGTTATTCGCCATAATCACCGTGGGCATGGCATTAATATTGAAGAGTCTACGAGAGGGCATTTTAATACGTTACAAGATTTAGTAGATGACGTAAAAGAGGTAGGAGACACTTTTAGAAATGAATTAAATTCAGATTTGCCTTATATATTACTAGGCCATTCAATGGGCTCGTTAATTGCTAGAAAATTTGTACATGACTATCCAGATGATGTTGATATTTTATTGTTATCAGGTACGGTCGTATATTCTAATTTACGAGGTAAATTGAATTTATATGGATTAAAAATAGTGAATTTGTTTTTAGGTAGTAGCACTAAGTCTAAATTTATTAACAATATTGCATTTAAAACAACGAACCGAGAACATAAAGATTTAAACAAAGATAATAAATGGATTAGCGAAAGTGATGAGAACCGTGAACAATACGAACAAGATACCTATGCTGGATTTCCAGTTTCGCATAAAGTGTTATTAGAAACCGTCAAAGCAACTGTACAAACTAAAAAGCCAAGTTTCATTAAAAAGCAAAATTTTAATATGCCTATTTTACTTGTATCAGGAAAAGAAGATCATTTCGGTGGGTTTGGAAAAGGTATTAAACAATTAGCTTCTATTTATAAACGTTCAGGTGTTAAACATGTCACCGTACAATTATATAAAAATAAACGTCATGAAGTCTTATTTGAAACGAATCAATATGCCGTTTACGAACATTTATATAATTGGTTAATCATGCAAATTAAATTATTAGAAAAAGAGGAATCCCCCAATGAATGATAAACCATTAATTGCAATAGTAGGTCCAACTGCTGTTGGCAAAACAGAATTGAGTATTAAATTAGCTAAAGCGTTAAATGGGGAAATTATAAACGGTGATGCTTTTCAAATATATAAAGGGTTAGATATCGGTACTGCAAAAGTGACCGAAGAAGAAAAAGAAGGTATCGTTCATCACTTAATCGACGTTTATGAACCTGATGAACCATATTCTGTTTACAAATTTAAACAAGATTTCACAGAAGTAGTAGATGATATTCATAGTAGAGGTAAATTACCAATTTTAGTTGGTGGAACGGGATTGTATGTTCAATCTGTTCTGTACGATTATCAACTTGAAGAAGAAGATATTAGTTCGGAAAAAATGGAAATTATTAAAAATAAATTAAAAGAATTATCTAATTTTACAAATATTGAATTGCACAATTATTTAAAAGAGTTTGACCCAGAAACCGCGTCAACAGTGCATCCAAACAATCGTAAAAGAGTTGAGAGATCTATTGAATTTTACTTGAAAACTAAAAAAACTTTAAGTGAAAGAAAGAAAAGCCAGACATTTTCTGGAAAATATAGTACAATATTAGTTGGGATAGAAATGTCGCGCGAAATATTATATGAAAGAATTAATATGCGTGTGGACATGATGTTGCAGCGAGGATTATTAAGAGAAGTGTCTAATCTTGTTGAGGAAGGGTATGAATATTCGCAAAGTATGCAAGCCATTGGATACAAAGAATTAATACCTGTAGTTAAGGGAGAAATAGACATAGAAACTTCTAAAGAACAAATCAAGCAAAATTCACGAAGGTACGCCAAGCGTCAAATGACATGGTTTAAAAATAAAATGAATGTTACTTGGTTTCAACGGGATAAACAGTCTTTATCAGAAATCGCGGACAACGTAATCCAATTATCCAAGTGAAGGGGAAAGTCATATGGCAGAGAAAGAAAATATTCAAGAAGTATTATTGGAGAAGTTCAAATCAGAAGGTACTGAACTGACAGTATTTTTACTGAATGGATTTCAAATGAAAGGCAAAATCGTCAATTTTGACGATAATGTTGTGCTATTAGATATTCAAGGGAAAGAAAATCTAATTTACAAACATGCTATTTCAACTTTCGTAGATGCGCAAGACGAAGAAAATAAAGAAAACGAATAAAATCTTGTGACGAATAACAGAGGCTGAGACAAATTAATTGTCTCAGCCTCTGTTTTGTTAAAAAGACGTTCTATATTGTGTCTATATTTTATAAGACTTCTTCTATAGAACTTCTTAATTGTTCTGGACTTTTTTGTGGAGAGAAACGATTAACGACATCTCCATCTTTGTTAACTAAAAACTTCGTAAAGTTCCATTTAATCGATCCGTTTAAAATACCTTTTTTAGCAGATGTAAGGTAATCATAAAGTGGATGCTGTTCTGAACCTTTAACTTTTATTTTTTCGTGCATAGGAAAAGTGACACCGTAGTTTAATTTACAGTTTTGATACGCTTCATATGAGTCGCCGGGTTCTTGATTACCAAACTGGTTACAAGGAAAACCGAGTACGACAAAATCTTTATCTTTATAATCTTGATAAAGTTCTTCTAATCCTTCAAATTGTGGAGTGAAACCACATTCACTAGCAGTATTAACGATTAATATTGCTTTTCCTTTATATTCAGATAATGAATATTTCTCACCGTTTGTTTTCGCAACTTCGAAGTCATAAATGGACATTGCAATCACTCCTTTTCTTATTTCCATTATAATCAAAAATTAATCAAAGTCATATCAATATGCATATCGATTTATATGTTAAAATGAAATTAAAGAGAGCGTGATAAAATGAAAAATGATATGAAATCGACTAAACGTGATACTGAAAAGGTAATATTACTAGCTTTTCATGATAAAAAAATTGATGAAGCTACTTTTCAATCAACAGTTGATGAGTTGAAATCTTTAGCAACAACGAGTCAACTTGAAGTGATAGAAGTATTCACTCAAAAAAGAGAAAGACCTGACCAACAATATTATTTTGGTAAAGGGAAAATCGAAGAAGTTATTGAATTTATAGAACTAAACGACATAGAAGTTAATGCTATTATTGCTAACGATGAATTAACAACTGGACAATCTAAACATTTAGACGAGTTGTTTAATACGAAAATTATCGATAGGACACAGCTTATATTAGAAATATTTGCTCAAAGAGCATCTAGTAGAGAAGGACAATTACAAGTTGAACTTGCTCAATTAGATTATTTGTTACCAAGATTGTCTGGGCACGGAAAAAGCTTGTCGCGTCTTGGAGGCGGAATAGGTACAAGAGGTCCAGGTGAAACGAAATTAGAAACAGATAGAAGACATATTAGAACGAGAATGAATGAAATAAAGCATCAGTTAGAAACAATTGTTTCCCATCGTTCAAGATATAGAGAGCGACGTCAACAAAATCTAGCTTACCAAGTTGCATTGATAGGATATACGAATGCTGGTAAATCTTCGTGGTTTAATCAGTTATCAAATGATGAAACATTTGAACAAGACTTACTGTTTGCTACATTAGACCCAAAATCAAGAGCCATTACGATTAATAATGGGTTCAATGTCATATTGTCCGATACTGTTGGATTTATTCAAAAATTACCTACGACACTTATTGCAGCATTTAAATCAACTTTAGAGGAAGCGAAGTACGCCCAATTGCTTATTCATGTTGTAGATGCAAGTCATCCTCATCATATGGAACAATATGAGACGGTAATGTCTCTAGTCAATCAGCTAGAAATGGGACATATCCCGATGCTAGTCGTCTTTAATAAAAAAGACATGGTTGAAAGTGCTCAATTAGCCGTTTCTGAACATTCTATATTCGTATCTGCAAGAGATGTTAAAGATAAAGTTAAAGTGAAAGAAAAATTAGTACAAATGATTAAAGAAACGATGGAATATTATGAAATGACAATTCCATCCACAAATGCTGATCAATTATATTGGCAAAGAACACACACTTTAGTGGAGACATTAGAATTCGATGAAGAAACGAATTCATATCACATTAAAGGTTATAAACAAAAATAAGAGGTAGAATAATGGAACAAAAATTAAATAAATTAATCAAAGAAGTAGAAACTGAATTAAGACCGTATTTCGATGGCATAGAAGAAAATGCATTGACTGCTCAAGAACGTGTATTAGATGCATTTCATGATGTGAAAATTACTGAATCGGATTTAGTAGGCACAACAGGATATGGTTATGATGATATTGGACGTGATCATTTAGAAGAAGTTTACAGTAAAGTATTTAAAGCAGAAGATAGTTTAGTTCGTCCACAAATTATTTCTGGTACACATGCCATAACGTTGGCGCTAAATAGTCAGCTTAAATATGGTGAAGAATTATTATATATAACAGGTACACCATATGACACACTGTTAGAAGTTATTGGTGTGAATGGAAATGGTATTGGCAGTTTCCTAGAACAAGGTATCTCATATAACGAAGTTCCATTAAAAGAGCATGAGATAGATATGGACGCCGTTTTTGAAAGCATCAACGAAAGCACAAAAGTCATTGCAATTCAAAGATCGAAAGGATATAGTTCAAGACCTTCATTAACCATCGATCAAATTGAAGTTGCTATAAAACTTATTAAAGCTAAATATCCAAATATCATTATATTTGTAGATAATTGCTATGGAGAATTTGTAGAAGATAGAGAACCTATTGAAATAGGTGCAGATCTTATAGCGGGATCACTTATTAAGAATCCAGGTGGTGGACTTGCTAAAATAGGTGGATATATTTCGGGGAAACGTGATCTAATCGAACGATGTGCGTATCGTTTAACGGCACCAGGAATAGGTAAAGAAGCGGGTGCATCTTTAGGAAGTTTACCTGAAATGTATCAAGGATTCTTTTTAGCGCCGCATGTTGTCAGCCAAAGTCTGAAAGGTGCTTTATTCACATCATTATTATTACAAAAGTTAAATATGACAACTACACCACATTATCAAGATAAACGAACTGATATTATACAGTCCGTTACATTTGATACAAAAGAACAAATGATTGCATTTTGTCAGTCAATTCAACACGCATCACCAATTAATGCGCATTTTAGTCCTTTACCAAGTTATATGCCAGGTTATGAAGATGATGTCATTATGGCGGCAGGTACATTTATTCAAGGATCATCAATTGAATTAACTGCTGATGGCCCTATAAGAGCACCGTATGAGGCGTATATACAAGGTGGTCTCACTTATGAACATGTTAAACTAGCTATTACACGAGCTGTAAAAAATTTAATCAATAATGAACTTGTTGTATTATAATTTTTATGTAAGGTTTTCTAACATTTATTTGTTTTCTGAAAATTTATGTGCTAAATTTATTTTAAGTTCTTAATAGAAGGAGGCGGTCGTGCTGTCAAGAGACATAATTAGAAGAAACATGGCCGTGTTCCCTATTGGTGTTGTGATTAAGTTAACAGAGCTTACAGCAAGACAAATCAGATATTATGAAAGCAATGAGCTAGTCTCACCCAAAAGGACTGAAGGTAATCAACGGTTATTTTCTTTGAATGACCTTGAAAGATTACTTGAAATTAAAAATCTTATCGAAAAAGGTTTTAACATGAAAGGGATTAAACAAATTCTTTTACAAGAACAAAACGACCTTTCTGATGAAGAACTGAAGATGAGAGAGCGGGTAATTAGAGGAACTTCTAAAACAGAAGGACCACTTAACCGTGGAGATTTATCAAGATTTTTTAAATAAAAACTGGAGGATAATCACATGGCTAAACAATCATTTACAAAGGAAGACATTTTTCATTTTGCTGACGAAGAGAACGTGCGTTATTTAAGATTACAATTTACGGACATTTTAGGAACAATCAAGAACGTAGAAGTACCAATTGCACAATTAGAAAAAGTTTTAAACAACGAAATGATGTTTGACGGTTCTTCAATTGAAGGATTCGTGCGAATTGAAGAATCGGATATGTATTTATGTCCTGACCTAGATACTTGGGTAATTTTCCCTTGGACTGCAGGTAAAGGTAAAGTAGCACGATTAATCTGTGACATATATAGTCCGGATGGTTCCCCATTCCCTGGTGATCCACGTACAAACTTGAAACGTGTATTAAAAGAAATGGAAGAACTCGGATATACAGATTTCAACTTAGGGCCTGAGCCAGAATTCTTCTTATTCAAATTAGATGAACAAGGAGAACCAACATTAGAACTAAATGATAATGGTGGATACTTTGACTTAGCACCAACAGACTTAGGTGAAAACTGTCGTCGTGATATCGTTCTAGAACTAGAAGATATGGGCTTTGATATTGAAGCTAGTCACCACGAAGTAGCACCAGGTCAACATGAAATAGATTTCAAATATGCTGATGCAATTACAGCATGTGACAACATCCAAACATTCAAATTAGTTGTAAAAACAATCGCTCGTAAACATAATTTACATGCAACATTCATGCCGAAACCATTATTTGGCGTGAACGGAAGTGGTATGCACTTTAACGTTTCTTTATTCAATGGTAAAGAAAATGCATTCTTCGATCCTAACGGAGAAATGCAATTAACAGATGATGCATTTCACTTTATTGCGGGTATCTTGAAAAACGCACGTGGATTTACAGCAGTATGTAACCCATTAGTAAATTCATATAAACGTTTAGTACCAGGTTATGAAGCGCCATGTTACATTGCATGGAGTGGACAAAACCGTTCACCATTGGTAAGAATTCCAGTATCACGCGGATTATCAACACGTGTTGAAATTCGTTCAGTAGACCCAGCAGCTAATCCATACTTAGCATTAGCAGCAATTTTAGAAGCTGGTTTAGATGGTATTAAAAACAAATTAACACCTCCAGAATCAGTAGATCAAAACATCTATGAAATGGATAGAGAAGAACGTGAATCAGTAGGCGTTCAAGACTTACCATCTACACTTTACACAGCTGTTAAAGCAATGAGAGAAAATACAGTTATTAAAAAAGCATTAGGAAATCATATCTATCGCCAATTCATTCAATCTAAATCATTAGAGTGGGACTACTATCGTACCCAAGTGTCTGAATGGGAAAGAGAACAATATATGAAGCAATATTAATTGCTAAAACCCTTGAAGCATATAGCTTCAAGGGTTTTTTATTGTGAAAAATGAAGTATCAAACTATGCTCGAAATAAATGATGAATTGTTACAATAATTTTCAATTAAACCTTTTTTTATAATCTAGTATATTATTAAGTGAGGGGGGGATTTTATGTATATTCCAAAACATTATCAAAAGAAGGATTATCAAGAAATTAAGAAGTTTTTAACAACTTATAATTTTGCAACGATTGTTACAAATGATGGAACAATGCCAATTGCAACACATTTACCAGTTAACATTGAAGAAACAAATGATGCATTAGTGATTTCTGGACATTTTGCTAAAAATAATAATCAATGGAAAACGATTGAGAATAATGACAATGTACTGATCATATTTCAAGGTCCACATGCGTATATTTCTTCAACTTGGTACGAAACAGAAGATATTCCAACATGGGATTATCAAAGTATTCATGTGTATGGGAAAGGGCGTTTATTAAACGAAGCACAGCTAGAAGTAGATTTGAAAAAACTGTTGGATAAATATGAAAGCCATCATGAAGATGGAGCAACATGGGATAATTTATCACCTCAAACTCAAAAACAAATTAAAGGTATAGTAGGGTTTAAAGTAAAAATAAATAAAATCGAAGCTGCTTATAAATTAAGTCAAACACGTAGCGAAACCGATAAAGAAAATATTGTAATTAACTTAAATCATAGTGATGACCATAATGATAAAAATTTAGCACGAGAAATTGAAAAAGAAAATAAAAATAAATAAGAGCTTGAAATATCATTTCCTTTCTTAAAAAAAATCACCCAATCCGTTAGACTCATTTTCGGATTGGATGATTTTTTTTATTTTTGAATACCTTTTGATATAATTTAGCAATATTTTGAGAATCAACGCTATCTGATAAATCTATAAAATAATCTTGTTGCCAGTTTTGTGTTTGGGTAGCTGTCTTATTTAAATTTTCTTCCCAACTAGGATAAACTCTCATAGCCATTTTTCCTTTTATATTATTATGACTTATAATATGTTTCTTAAGCAGTACTTCTTTTGGAATGATGAATTGACCTTTTTTAGCGGCATCCATTATCGTAATGATCAGTTTGTCTGCTGATTCTCCATAAGTATAGGGTCTGTTCTTATTGTTTTCATCTTTAACCCAAAATACGACGAAATATCCTTTTTTATTCGGTGTCTTTTTAGCGCGTCTACTTCTATATGTATGATTAGCGAGTCGGAAATAACAGCTTTCATATTCGATATTCAAAGGTTCTATATTTAGGTCTTGAATGGTATGATGTTCCTCTAAAACGTCTCGTGTAAATTTGATTGACTCGAACAACTGATCAACTCCAATTTTATTTATCGTTATGATTTCATTAAAAAAACATATACACATATTATATCAAAGTCTTTACTTTTTAAGGTGGATTGATATGATTAAATAAATTAAAAAGATGTCGGAGGATACTTAATGATTAGAAATGCAACTGAGCATGATTTGAATGGTATATTAAATATTTATAATGATGCAATTGTTCATACAACAACTGTTTATACATACGAGAAAACAAATCTTGAGGAAAGAAAAGAATGGTTTAATAGTAAACTGAAATCCAATCTTCCAGTACTAGTATTTGAAAAAGATGGTGAAGTTGCTGGTTTTGCTTCTTACGGTCCTTTTAGAGATTGGGCAGCTTACCAATATACGATTGAGCATTCCATTTATGTAAACCCTAATTATAGAAGACAAGGCATTGCTTCACAGTTATTAGATCAATTAATTTTAATTGCAAAAGAAAATGGATATAGAACGATGGTAGCAGGTATCGATTCATCAAACGAGGGTAGTGTGATACTTCATAAGCGAAAAGGTTTTAAACACGTTGGTACACTTGAAAAAGTGGGATATAAATTCGCAACTTGGTTGGATTTAGTATTTTATCAAATCGATTTGCATGACTAGTATATAGATAGTTTCAAAATTGATTTGTTTTTGGAGTTGTTATGATGAATAAATGATGAGAAGAGGTATAAGCATATATGCAAATCTTTAGAATAAGTGAAGATCATGAAATAAGTGCTAAATTTTTAGATAATCGCAGACTGTCTAAACAAGTATTAGAACTATACCAGATTATTAATGTTTGTCTAGCAAAGTTGGGATATATAAAAGGCGATACCCGTTATCTTAATCATCCGATTGTAAAACATGTGTTTAATAATGGCCAACCTTATTTATTAGATGCATATCAAATATTATTAGAAATGGATAAAGAACATAAAAGAAGAGGCGGAAAAAGATCGCTTGAATTTGAACATAAAATTCAAACAATGGGTGAAGTCATTAACTTAGGACTTCAAGATGGTGTGCTTTCAAATGAAAAATTACCGCCATTTTATGTATACGGTGATTGTAAACTACTAAGTGATAAAGCATACTTAGAATATCAAAAATTACTATATTTAAAGTGGTCTCAAGACAATATAGCACCTCGTTGCAATGTGAGAAGGTGATGAAATGAAAAGTAGGTCAGAGATTGAAAAATTGTGGAGATATGAAAAATATAACGTAATGATGCATAGCCAAAAGGCATATTTAGATATTAGAGAATCACTAAAAGGTAACTTGTCGTATGAAGCGTTAGAATTTAAAATTAAAACAGCTAAAAAAACAGAGCCAACTAAAGGATCAATTATGAATACATTTGATCATATGTGGGGATATTTCAAAAAAATTGCAACCAACGAGGAAAAAGCTCAATATATAAAATATAAAGAGCAATTTCAAAGCAATCATATTAGCGCTCATGAATTACTGCAATTTATACATCAGTTAGCAGTGAAATATGAACAAACATATTTATTAGAATCTACAATTTTACATTAATTATTTATCAGTTTGAACATAAATAATTTGTTTCTTCGCTACATTTATGATGTGATCAGGTGTTTCAATTAAAAGATGTTCGAAACCATCTTTAAGTAACTCTTCTACTTTAATCTCGATATGATCAACAGTCATAATATAAACGTTCTTGTTGGCTTTTAACCCTTTTTTTATCGCGGTACTAAATTCCATTAGAAACACTCCTATATAATATATTATATAAAGTCTATCATATTAAAAATATTATATAAATGATTGTTTATATAATATAAGGGTAAATATTAAGTGTTAGATTTATGAATAGGAGGTTATTCATCATGGATGAAAGTGTTTATCATGAAATGTGGAGTACTTTAAAAAAAGAAGTGGATTTTAATTTAGTGGAACTTCAATACAAAAAAGAAGAAACTGAGTCTCCTGGATTAAAAAAAGCGAAAAAAATGATTGAGCATTTAGAAGCAGAATTTATTAAAGAATCATAAACGGTCAAAATCATTAACTATCACTCAAATTTGTTTTGTTATTTTACACACATTGTGTATAGAAGTTTAATTTGTATTAATTTACATCAATTGCCCCTAGCCTCACTTAATATAGTTTTGTAGTATTTATATATTAAGTTTTTTTTGGAGGCAGTTATGTTTTTTGATGAGAAGATTTTAGTATTTGAAAACCTAAAGAATAATTACAATCAAGAAGATGCAAAAAATATATTTTTGAAACATTCCATTGATTATGACTTTATTACAGTAAGTAGCCAGTCGATTATGTTAGGCGGGTTAAACTATCATTCAGCAAACGATAAAGAACAATTTATAGCTGAGTTTAACGATTATTTAGGGAACTAGAAATGATTGTTAACCTGCCGATAAAGTCACTGACTATGTCGGCAGGTTTTTTTTATGTTACAAAAACGTCACTTTATATATGATATTGTTAGTTCACATTAGGGTATTACTATAAAGTAGGAGATATAATGAATTTATAGTTGAAGGAGGGGTATAATGTTAGTTAATAAATGGATATATATTGCATTAGCAGTTCTATTAGGCAACTTTGGTGTTCATAAATTTTATGCACAAAAGCCCGTAGTAGGTTTGTTACATTTAGCTTTTTGTTGGACGGGAATCCCACATATTATAGCGATAATAAGTGCTGTTTTAGCACTTCTAAGACCATCAGATGAACAAGGGAACATCCAAGTTTAATAGTATTTGAAACTAAATAGCAAAAGTGTCTAGGACATAAATTTCCTAGAAATTAAAAAAGAGTAGAAATTCATAATTAAAATTGAATTCCTACTCTTTTTCTTATAATCGAACCATACCCTAGGCAAACCTGCACGAACAAAATCGTAAATTTTATAGAAAAACAACTCGTTTCTAGCTGAATGAATCAGTGAAATGAGTTGTTTTTTTGAGTTTGGATTTATGTACCAGCTTCTTTTTTGATATTTATTGATTATTAATATCTAAATATAGTAGTTTAACTTGATCTTTTAATAATTTAATATCCACTGGTGTTTCAAATAATATTTCGCCATCTATGTCTAATTTTGCATGTGGATCTGTTTCTAAAGATGCTGATTCGCAAGAAATATGTGTGATACTTTCGCTAATTTCATTCCAATTCATGCTATCTTTTACTTTGAAAAAGTCATTAATGATACTAAAGTTTTGTTTGTCGAATATAAAGATATTCATCTTGCCATCGTTTGGTGATAAATCTTCTAATGGAATTTTACTACCACCAACATTTTGACCATTTGCTACTAAAATCATGGAAGTTTCACCAGAATACTCTTTTCCATCTGCTATTAATTTATAGTTATAAATTTCAGGATTTGAAACTGTTTTTATTGTAGAAAATACATAACTGAACTTACCAAATAATTCTTTTTGATTAGATTCAACGTTCTCTGCATTTTGAACCATTAAGCCTATACCAGCAAAGTTAAGTGCATATGTACCATTTACATCTAAAACATCAAACGATTTAATTTGACTATTTAATAAATCTTGAGATGCTTGCATTGGTTTTTGAGAAAGATTTAACGTTTTTGTAAAATCATTGAATGTTCCTCCAGGCAACACACCAATCGGTATTTGTAGATTGTTTTCTACAACGCCATTTATAAGTTCATTTAAAGTTCCATCGCCACCTAGTATGAAAAAAACATCAAAAGAACTAACATGATTATTTTCAGCGATTTCTTTGCAATACGATTTAATTTGTCCTTCTTCTTTACTTAATTTTATTGTTAAGTCATCACAAAGCTGCGTTAAGTTTTCAGTAACTTGTCCAAGTTCTTTGTATATATTACCTTGTCCAGCTGCTTTATGATAAAATAATATGCCTTTATGAAAATGTTGTGTCATAAATATATAACCTCCTGTAATCGTTCTTTTATTACATTACCATTTATTTAGATGTATAAACAGTTTCAAGTTCATGAATTATTTATGTTAAGATAAATAAAAGTTAATATTTATGGGGGAGGATAACGATGACATCACAAAATGATTATATTAATTACGATATGCAGAAAAGAACCGAACCTCTATTAGGTGTAGTTATTCATAATGATGCCAGTGAATTAAATGCAAATGAATGGCGCGAAGTATTAATAAATGCACCTGAAGAACGATATGTACAAGGGATCGCACATTACTATATTGATCGGAATCAACAATGGCAAGCAATCGATACTGAAAATATCGCATGGCATACTGCTCATCCTATTGGCAATGAACAATATATCGGTTACGAAGTGTTAGAATCTCTTTCAAGTACGGATGAAGAATTTTTATTAAATGAACAAGAAACATTTCGAACAATAGCGACAGACATGATAGATTATAATTTAACGCCAAATAGGGAAACAGTGAGACTACATTTAGAATTTAGTGAAACTGAATGTCCGCACCGTTCATTAGAAATTCATACGAATTGGAAAACAACAGTTGATGGTATGCCAGATGAATGGATTATCAATGAGATGAAAGATTATTTTATCGAACAAATAAACCAGTATATGCTGAATTAAGTACACACTTAACATTTCAAGGTTATGATTAGTCTTCGTGCTACCCCTAGACAAACATGCACTTTCAAAATCATGAAATTTAAAAATATAAAAAGGTCTCTTCACTAGGTTATAACCTAATGAAGAGACCTTTAATTTATTGTGCATATTGTTGTTGAATTTGAACTAATGCATTATAGAATAATTCAGGTTGTTCAGGACCGTTATAATTACCTATCTCTAATGCATTTAAAGAAGCTTTTTCAGGGTTAGTTAGTCCACCTTCGTACTTTTGTCTCCAATCTGCATTAATGGAGTTTAAATAGGCATTAGAGCCTGTTTCGTTATAAATTTGTTGTGCTTGTTCAGATCCAAGTGCTGAAACTGTTTGATTATTGCTTGCAGAAGCATTTGCATTTGTAGCTGAACTTGTATTTGCAGCTGATTGATTCGCATTGCTTTGAGCCGAATTATTATTTGATGAAGCATTTGCATCAGCTGAACTATTATTTGAATTACTGGCGTTACTTGTTGCATCAGAACTTGAAGTTCCATTGTCATCTGAAGAATTGGAACTGTTAGAATTAGAGTCAGAAGAAGCACTGCTATTACTAGCGTCTGAATTGTTATTATCTGTACTTTCAGAAGGTTTATCATTGCTCTCAGAGTCAGCGTTAGCATCATTGTTAGATTTACTATCGCTATCAGAATTAGAATCTTTATCGGATTTACTATCTCCTGATTTTGAAGAATCGTCAGATTTAGATGAATCTTTACTTGCAGAAGAATCATTTTTGCTACTATCGCTATCTCCATTGCCACAAGCTGCTAAAAATAGGAATGAAGATAATAGCAACATTATAAATTTCTTCATGTTAGAACCTCTTTTCTATTTATATGTTTGACACTTATGTATCAACATTAATTGAATACCACTATAAATTAAAATCAAACTAAATTCATTAATAAATTTTTATAGTTTTTTTCAATTTTAATAATAAACCTTAAATAATGTTTGTTTTATGTAAATGGATTGTAAAATTTATGATTGTCTATATGTTCAATGATTTAGATTTTTCTGATAAATCGGTATAATGACTGTATATGATAAAAATAGGGGGCATTTTTGATGACTAAACAAACAATTGGATTTGTAGGAACTGGTGTCATGGGGAAATCTATGGCAGAGCATTTAATTAAAGAGGGATATACAGTAAATGTTTTTAATAGAACAAAATCAAAAGCTGATTCACTAGTTGAACAAGGTGCCGAGTGGTGTGATACGGTTAAATTATTATCGCAGAATAGTGATGTTATTATTTCTATCGTAGGATACCCTAAAGATGTTGAATCCATTTATTTAAGTGAAGAAGGCATTTTAAACCACGCTAAAGAAGGTAGCATAGTCATTGATATGACAACTTCAAGTCCAGCATTAGCTGAAAAAATTTATAAAAAAGCTAAATCTCAAAATATTAAAAGTTTAGACGCACCTGTTTCAGGTGGAGATGTAGGTGCGAAAAATGCAGCACTAACAATTATGGTCGGAGGAGATGAAGATGCATATCGTCAAGTAGAGAACATCTTCAAAGTTATTGGCAAAAACGTTGTATATCAAGGTAAAAGTGGTAATGGTCAACATACGAAATTATCTAACCAAATAGCGATTGCAGCTGGAATGTTAGGTGTAGCAGAAGCAATTATTTATGCAGAAGAAGCAGGTTTAAATATAGAAAAAGTGTTCAATTCTATCGAACACGGTGCAGCAGGTAGCTGGTCATTATCTAATTTAGGACCAAGAATGGTTAAAAATGATTATGCAGCTGGATTCTATGTTAAACATTTTATAAAAGATATGAAAATCGCGATTGAAGAAAGTGAAAAAATGGGACTATATATGCCTGGTTTACTTAAAGCAAAAGAAGTATATGATGCCCTTAGTGAGGCAGGATTTGATGATAACGGCACACAATCTGTTATACAATTGTTAAAAAATCAAATTGAAAAGAGGTAGCATTATGGAATTAAATGAGTATCAACAACTCGCATTAAGAACGATGTCAGACATAAAAAGAGATCCAGAACAAAGCTTAATTAATGGTGCTTTAGGACTAACAGGAGAAGCAGGCGAAGTCGCTGATATCGTAAAAAAACATGTGTTTCATGGTCATGAATTAGACGAGCAAGAATTAAAGAAAGAGTTAGGGGATGTATTGTGGTATATCGCTTGTTGCGCTAAAGCACTCGATATGGATTTAAATGATATAGCCATGTCCAACATAGCAAAGCTTGAAAGACGATATCCAAATGGTTTTACTAAAGAAGATTCACTAAATCGTAAAGATTAAACAATAAATAGCTATTGGATAATTATTACAAAACTGATAAAATGAAAGGAGAATGAAAACGCTTACTTAGGAGGTACCTGATTTGGAAAGAAACGAACAATATTTATCAATAGATGAATTAAAACAGATTATGTCTGACTACCCATTTCAATATATTGTTTGTGGACAATGTGCGATTGATTTATTTCTAAACGAGTACACATATACAAAGGAACTAATGAGTATAACAGTAAGTAGAGAAGAAGTAGATTTGTTGACAAATTACTTTTTAGAACACCAATATCAGTTGGTAGTCAAAACACCTTTATACGAACTAGAAGAAATCAATGCTAGCGATCTTTATAATTATACTAAGTTTTATGTATATGATAAAAAAGCACAATGTAGGATTATTATAGTGTATATTTATGAGACGAAAGATGACAAATGGCAATTTAGACATGATCACAATATAGAAGTGGAAGACTATAAAATATATTTTCATAGTTTAGAAACTGATGTTAAATATTTACGTCCAGAGATTCAAATGATGTATAAACTATATCATGAACTGAGACAAGACGACATATATAAATATCAAAGACTGATTCAGCACTTAAGTTATTATCAATTTTTCATGCTTAGAAAAGTAATTGGAAAAGATAAATTAAATCAAATTATTTTGTCAGAAACATAAAAAGGTTGGGACAAAAATACTTATACTTAAAATAAAGAGATATTCAGTAGGTTATAGCCTACTGAATATCTCTTTTTTGAATCTTACGATTTTGAAAGTGCATGCTTGCCTAGGGGTATGGTTCGAGCCTGTAGTCTCTCTCGCATACTATTCCCTCAGGCGTCAGCACTTTACAAAATCGTGCGAAGTAATTATAAAGATTTTTTGCTATTTATCAAGTGAAGCCTGACATGATAAAATCACGGGTTCTATTTATCATAAAGTAAAAAGCGTAAATTCTTGTTGTATAAAGAATTTACGCTCTTTTAAATGATTTAAATAATTTGTGTAGTTTCTTTAGCGAAATATTCGTTATATATTGCTTGAACAGCTATATCAGAATATTGTTCATCTATACCAAACATCATTGAAATTTCTGAAGAACCTTGGTTAATCATATTAAGGTTAACTTTATTTTTACTTAACGCTTTTGTAGCGCCTGCTGCTGTGCCGATTGCTTTGTTCATGCCTTCGCCAACAATCATTAATATAGCTAAATCATAATCTATAGTAAGTTCATCGACTTCGATTTCTTCTCGAATTTTATTTAACACGCGTTCTTCTTTTCCTTTTATTTGTGCGCTTCTCATGATAATACTTAAATTATCAATACCAGAAGGAATGTGTTCGATAGAAATATTCTCTTCTTCTAATATGCTAAGAACTTTTCTTGTGAATCCTACTTCTCTATTCATTAAGTATTTTTTGACATTAATGATTGTGAAACCTTTGTCACAGCTTACGCCAGAAACAATATGAGATAAGTTTGAAATTTCTCTTTCACTTACTATGAAAGTGCCTTTATCATGTGGTCTGTTCGTATTTTTAATAACGACGGGAATGCGATCTTTGTATAGTGGCTCTAAAGCTTCGTCATGGAAGACACCAAATCCTGCATAAGATAATTCACGCATTTCTCGATATGTGATTTCTGGGATCACTTCTGGTTGCGAAACCACTGTTGGATTTGCACGGAATATACCTGATACATCAGTGAAGTTTTCGTAAAGACTTGCTTTTATACCTCTAGCTAAAATAGCGCCAGTAATGTCAGAACCTCCACGCGGAAATGTTACGATATCGTCGTTCTCAGAATACCCAAAGAACCCAGGTATAATAAGGGTTTCATCGTACTCACGCAATTGATAAATTTTTTCATATGATGATTCTAATATCATGGCATTTCCTGGTTCATCTGTCACAATAATGCCTGCTTCTTTTGGAGATAAATAACGTGTTGGATAGCCTAACTGATTATTATATTGTGCAATGATTTTTGCATTAAAATTTTCTCCGCAACTTTTCAATGCATCTAATAATCGCTCAGGTTGATTTTTGTATACATCAATTAAGTATAGCAAGTTATCCTTTATTTCTTTTAAAATAGCATCGTCCATTTCAAGCTCTGTAACAATTTCTTCATAACGTTCAATAATTTGTCGTAGTTTGTTTGAATAATCCAAATTATTGATTACTTTGTCATATAAACGGATGAGTAAGTCTGTTGTTTTAATATCTTCTTTGAACCTTTTACCTGGCGCTGATACAACGACAATTTTTCTTTCATCATCAGAGTTGATAATGTTTAATACTTTTTTAATTTGTACACTATTCGCGACGGAACTTCCGCCAAATTTTGAAACTTTCATTTTATCAGTCCTTTTACTGGGGGTAATGTAATTGTAACTCTTTACAAAGCTAGAAATAATGATAATATTACTATTAATTCTAATTATTCAAACTTTACAAAAAACTTTAATGAATTTATACTATAATAAAGTTGAGTCTATTTCAAGTAGACATTTGTATTTTTAACAAGAACAATATATTTAAGGTGAGTGAGAAAATGAAAGTATTAAATGTAGCAGTATTAGGTCTCGGCACTGTCGGAACAGGCGTCGTAAAGATTGTAGAAGAAAATAAAGAGCAAATAGAAGATACAATAGGTAAATCTATACATATTAAACATATTCTCGTTAACTCAACGAGTAAGAAGCGAGCAATTAATACTTCTAGCTATCATTTAACTGAAAATATTGACGATATTTTAAATGATGATGAATTAGATATCGTTGTAGAAGTAATGGGTGGAATTGAACCAACTGTAGAATGGTTGAAAGCATTCTTATCTAAAGGTATTCATGTTATTACAGCAAACAAAGATTTGTTAGCTGTACATTTAAGAGTCTTAGAAGACTTAGCAGAAAAAAATAAAGTTGCGTTAAAGTATGAAGCAAGTGTTGCAGGTGGTATACCTATTGTTAATGCGATTAATAATGGATTAAATGCAAATAATATCAATCAATTTATGGGTATATTTAATGGGACATCTAATTTTATACTAAGCCAAATGACTCGAGAAGGTAAATCTTATGAAGAAGCATTACAACTTGCAACTGATTTAGGATATGCAGAAGCCGATCCAACTGATGATGTTGAAGGTGTAGACGCAGCTCGTAAAGTTGTCATTACGAGCTATTTATCATTTAATAGAGTTATTTCCTTGGATGATGTCGAAAGAGTAGGTATTTCAGATGTTGAAATTGAAGATATTAAAGTTGCAGAAAGATTAGGATACAAAATAAAATTAATAGGTCAAGGGAAATACGAAAACGGTGAAGTGGTTGCAAGTGTAAAACCAACATTACTTCCAAATAGTCATCAAATGTCTCATGTTGAAGATGAGTATAATGCTATATATGTTATAGGTGACGCTGTAGGAGATACGATGTTTTATGGTAAAGGTGCAGGAAGTTTAGCTACAGGTAGTGCAGTCGTTTCAGATTTATTAAATGTAGCTTTACAATTTGAATCTGATTTACATACTTTACCGCCTCACTTCGAACTTAAGACTGAACGAACTAAAGAAATCGTTGAAGAAGAAGTTGTTAAATTCCCGTTAAAAAATAGTCATTTCATAATTGTTGAAACCGACAAAGAAGAAGACGTTTTAAGAGATGAGATTAAAGCGACTATAGAGTTTCATAGAAGCGTGAAAGTAGAGCAACGTACAGAAAATACTTACGGTATTGTTATTAGAGGTATTGACGAGTTGCCAATTAAATCATTAAAAGAAAACGGCTTAAACATTGTTAAATACTATCCAATTGAAGGAGACAAATAATATGGGAAGATGGCAAGGATTAATTCATAATTATAAAGAATATTTACCGGTAAATGAAAGTACACCTAAATTAACTTTAAATGAAGGAAATACGCCTTTAATACATTTACCATATTTATCAGATAAATTAAATATCAATTTATTTGCTAAATTTGAAGGACTTAACCCAACTGGATCATTTAAAGATAGAGGAATGGTTATGGCCGTTGCAAAAGCTAAAGAAGAAGGAAAGAAAATTGTTATTTGTGCTTCGACTGGTAATACTTCAGCATCTGCTGCGGCATATGCAGCTAGAGCTGGATTAAAAGCGATTGTTGTAATTCCAGAAGGTAAAATTGCACTTGGAAAATTAGCTCAAGCTGTGATGTATGGTGCTGAAATTGTATCAATTAAAGGTAATTTTGATGAAGCATTGAACATCGTTAAAAAAGTAGCAGAAAACGGCGAAATTGCATTAGTTAACTCTGTTAACCCTTATAGAATCGAAGGTCAAAAAACAGGTGCATTTGAAATTGTTGAACAACTTGATGGCAAAGCACCAGATTTATTTGCGATACCAGTAGGGAATGCTGGGAATATTACAGCATATTGGAAAGGTTTCAAAGAATTCGATAACTTAAACCAATCAGGTTTACCAGTAATGTGCGGTTTTCAAGCAGAAGGTGCTTCACCAATCGTTCAAGGTAAAGTTGTTAAAAACCCTGAAACTGTAGCTACTGCAATTAGAATTGGTAATCCAGCAAGCTGGAAGTTAGCAGAAGCTGCACGAGATGAATCTAAAGGCTTAATAGATAGCGTGACTGACGAAGAAATCTTAAAAGCATATAAACTGATGACGAGTAAAGAAGGTGTCTTCAGTGAGCCTGCAAGTAACGCTTCTATTGCTGGATTGTTAAAGTTACATGAACAAGGTAAATTAGAGCCTAATCAAACTGTTGTTGCTATCTTAACGGGTAATGGATTGAAAGATCCAGATACAGCTATCGACTTGTTAGATTCGCCAATTACACCATTAGAGAATGATGAACAAGCTATTATTGATTATATTGAGCGTGCATTAAAATGAAAAAGTTAAAGCTTAAAGTACCAGCGTCAACAGCTAACCTAGGAGTAGGTTTTGATTCTATCGGAATGGCTCTTGATAAATATTTAGAGGTTGAGGCGCATCTTTCAGAAGATAAAAAATGGCATTTTGAACATATAGGTCCACATTTGAAAGGATTACCAAATGATGAACAACACTATATTACAAAAATTGCTCAAACAGCTACAGCAAAATTCTCTAAAAGTATGCCAGCATTAAATTTGAAAATGTATAGCGATATCCCTTTAGCAAGAGGTTTAGGTAGTTCAGCTTCAGCTCTAGTGACTGGATTATTTCTCGCAAACTATTTTGCAAACTTAAAGTTATCTAAATACGAATTATTGCAGCTTGCAACTGAAATTGAAGGTCATCCAGACAACGTAGCGCCTACAATTTATGGTGGTTTAGTGCTCGGTGTTTATGATCCTGAAGTGAAACAAACAGATGTTTCATATATAGATATTCCAAAAGTTGATGTTATTGCTACAATTCCTGAATATGAATTATCGACGGAAAAGGCACGTAAAGTATTACCTGAAACATTATCTTTGAAAGACTCTGTCAAATATAGCGCAATAAGTAATACAATGATTAGTGCTTTAATTCAACATAATTATGAATTGGCAGGTAAAATGATGATGAAAGATGGTTTTCATGAACCATATAGACAACATTTAATTCCTAACTTTGAAAACATTAAAGCATTAGCGCTTGAGTATGGGGCATACGCTACAGTAATTAGTGGTGCTGGTCCTACAGTTTTAACTTTAATTAAAAAAGAGTTGAGTGGTAAACTCGTTAGAGAATTGCAAAATAGATTCCAAGATTGTGAATCTGAATTAGTCACAATCAATCGATATGGTGTTAGCCAAAAAATTATTAATTTATAAACGAATGATGAGATGCTTATATTCTGTATATGATAGAATATAAGCATCATTATATTTTAAGGAGATAAACATGGCATATAAATACATAGTAATGGATATGGATGATACACTTTTAACTTCAAAAAATGAGATAAGTGAAAAAACATATACATATTTAAAAGAAAAACAAAAAGAAGGTATGAAATTAATACTTGCATCTGGAAGACCGACAGCTGGTATGATGAAACACGCTGATGCACTAGATTTAAAAAATAATGGTGGATACATTGTCAGCTATAATGGCGCATTTGTTATAGATGCGAAAGATAATAATGTTGTGTTTAAACAAACGATCAATAAAGATGATGCAAATAAAATTATCGATTATTGTAGAACACAAAACTTCTTCTATTTAACATATATAGACGATCAAATTATACATGATAGAACGCACGAATATATGAATATCGAAAGTGATTTAACGGGCCTTCCTATGAAAAAAGTTGATGATATTAAAGATGTTATTAACGAAGATGTACCTAAAGTGATGGGCGTTGATTACGAAGAGAATATTGCAAAAGCAAATAGCGAACTTAATGGTGAATTTAGTCATGAAGTATCTTCAACGATAAGTAAGCCATACTTTTTAGAATTTATGGATGGACAAGTTTCGAAAGGGAAATCATTACAAAAATTATTTGATCAAATTAACGCTGGTTTTTCTGAAGTGATTGCATTTGGTGATAGTTTAAATGATTCAGACATGCTAGAAAAATCTGCTGTTGGCGTAGCGATGGGAAATGCTAACGATACAATAAAAGGTATTGCAGATTTAGTTACAGATGATCATGATAACGACGGTATTGTAACAGCATTAGAAAAAATACTGGCTCAATAATAAGGTATAACACTTTCTTGAGATACTAATATCTTAAAAATCTAAAAAGCAGCAGAAATTCAAATTTGAATTTCTACTGCTTTTTTAATGTTTGGTTGTCAATATCGGTCTTCATTAAATGAAATTGAAGTCATTTCAATAACGAGTATAGACTTAGCACCGAGTATTTTTAACTGTTGTACTAAATCATCAATTTCAGTTTTATGTCGTAATCTTTCTACAAAAACAATGATTTCATCATATTGATCTATATCTAAATTATATAAATAATGTGTGATCGTTCTTTCGAGTGGAGACATAAAGCTTATTTTTTTATTAGAGTGTTTTAAAGTACTTGAATCAAAATTAAATCTTGTTGTTCCTTGCACATATACATCTTTGCCAGGTAAATAACGAGCAATCTGGAGAGGCGCATACAAGAACTCACCAACGCCAATAACGAGCTTCGGTGAATCATCTAGTAAATCATTTAACAACTCTCCCATACGCTGAAACAACGCTTCAGAAGTTTGTTGTTCTTTGCCATTCAATGTAAATCTACCTGTTGAAATGAAATATGGATTATCATGAATCGTTTCATCTCGTAACATATTTTGTGCTTTTACGATGAAATGATCATTAATAACATTTCTAAAAGAATGATATTGTACTTTAGTTTCTTGATGTTGATTTTCTAAAAATTCGTTTTGTATTAAATCTTCGGTTGCATGCTCTATTTCTTGAACTTCAACATCAAAAGTCATGAGCGATATAATATTAATTTTAATATTCAAAGATTTTTCTAAGCTAGAAAAAGATTCTTTAACACTTGATGATCTTAAATCTATCGGTGTTAATACAGTAAACGTTTCTCTTTCAGGGTATTTATCATAAATCTTTTTAATAAGGTTTAAGACAGAATTACCATTTAATAAATGGTTGTCAATAATAGCAATACGTTCGTCGTTATCAAAGAAATCTTTATCTTTTGTATAAAAGAATAAACGTTCTAGTGGATCAACGATATCTTTATGATCTAACAAAGGTGGATGTGATATGATTTTATCTCTTGTAGAGGCTAAAAACATAACTTCATCTTCAAATAAACTAAATATTGATTGGCCTAAATTAACAGCACGTTCGCTTAATCCAATGAAACGAGTGGGTGGGTAGTGACCGAGTTTATTTGCCTCTATTATATTTAATGCTTGAATCATTTTACCGCGATTTTTACTATTGATTGCTTTCGCAATACTATGAATGCGTTCATCTGTTTCACCAGTTAAAGATTCATGGTATAAAAAACCTAATAATAAACCAATAAGTAAAGGATGTTCCGGGTAAAGTCCTCTAGAATAACCTAAACAAGGTGAAACAGGAATAAAAGGAAATTCAGAATTTTCTTCTTGTGTAATTGCCAACATTTCATCAATTTCAAAATCAAATCTATTTTTAACGACTTTTACTTCAACTTGCTTTTCGTTATCTAAAGGAAAAACTTTGCTTACGTGGGACATATCATTACTCCTTTATTTACTTGTATGCGTCCATTCGTGACTATGTTTTTTTCTTTTAATATGCGCATAAATTTGGTCAGCTGCATAGTCTTGATTTGTATAAACAGTAATATCAAAGAATGCTTGGTTCTCCTCAAAAGGTTCAGTTAAATATAAATCTTTAAGATGATCAAATAAGGATTGCATCTGTTCTCTTGTTAAACTTGTATATTCTCTTAATGTTTTTTTGACGAGTTGAGCATTTGTATCATAAATACTTTGTACAACAATCACAAAGCGCTCATCTTGTTCCATAACGTCATCAAATAAATTAGTTTGACCAGCCATTATTACACCTTCTTTGTTAAATATTCATTATTAATGTTTATTATACTATATATGATGCCATATGAAAAAGTTCATCACTAAATTATAAGTGCATAAATAAAAAAATAAGAAAAGCATCCACTCAAAATATAACTGAGTGAATGCTTTTCATTATTTATTATTATATTGATGTTTAGATAAATCGATATCTTTAAGTTTGATAATTTTAGATTTTGTCGTGATTTTATGAACGAAATAAACAACAATTCCTAAAATGATTGGTAAGAATGATTCAATTAATACTGGGTAGTTTAACGTCATAATACTATCAAATGATTGACCAATTAGTAAAAAGGCAATGACAGCAATAACAATTATAGGTCCCAATGGATACAATGGTGCTTTATACTCTAATGTATCGGTTGTTGATTGTCCTTGCTTTTTAATTGCCATTCTTAAACGAATATGACTGATGATGCTCATCAACCATACGAGTGTTACGAGTGCGCCAAGCATGTTTAACAATCTGTAGTATCCATCTGTATTGATAGTTGCGTATATAATGGATAAAAAGATTAACACGATTGTCACACATAACGAAATAAATGGCATGTTATTTTTGTTTAATTTGTTAATAAATTTTGGTGCTTGCTTATGTTGTGCCAATGAGTAAAGTAATCTACTTGTTGCATATAATCCAGAATTACCTGCTGAAATAAGCGCGGTTAATATGACTGCATTGATAATTGAAGCGGCAAAAGCAATGCCAACTCTATCAAATACAATCGTAAACGGACTTTGTGTAACTGTATTTGATTTGTTTAATAATAATGGGTCTGTATATGGAATGATAGCTGCAATAACTGCAATTGCTAAAATGTAAAATAATAAAATTCTCCAAAATACTTGTCTGATTGCTTTAGGCATAGATTCTTTAGGATTTTCTGATTCTCCAGCAGTTACAGCAACAACTTCTGTACCACCAAAACTAAATCCTGCTACAAGAAGTACACCTAGGAATCCTGACATGCCATTCACAAAAGGTGCGTCTTTATATGTGAAGTTTGTTAAACCTAGTGGTTCGTTACCACCTAAAATACCAAATATAATAAGTACACCTACTATTAAAAAGATAATAATAGTTGCTACTTTAATAAAGCTTAACCAATATTCAGCTTCCCCAAATGCTTTTACTGTAAAAGCATTAAGTAAAAATAAAATAACTAGAAAAATGATGCTCCACACAAATGGATTGATATTTTGGAAAACATCCCAGTATGTTATGATTTTTGCAGCTGTTAAAATATCTACACTTGTTACGAGTGCCCATATAATCCAGTATAACCAGCCAACTGTAAAGCCAGCAGACGGGTCTATAAATCTACTTGAATAAGCACTAAATGATCCTGAAACAGGATAGAATGTTGCCAATTCACCAATAGCGGTCATTAAAAAGTAAAGCATAACACCGATAATAGAATATGCTACAAGTGCACCAGCAGGTCCAGCCTGTGTAATTACTGCACCACTAGCCATAAACAAGCCAGTACCAATTGATCCACCGATTGCGATCATAGATATATGTCTTGTCTTTAATCCTCGTTTCATTTCTTCCATATAAATCACCATACTTTCTATATTTGAAAACTCTTCTGAAATGAAAATATACATTATATTTTATTAGGTAATCATAAAATAAGCAACAAAAATTTTAACGCATAAATGCTTTAAAGCGATAAAAAAAGAGAAAGATAAAAAATAAAAAGTCATTTCATATAGTTGAAATGACTTTTTATGTCGTATATTGCTTAAAAATAAGAACTTATTTAGTTTCGCGATGTAACGTATGACGACCTAATCTTGGAGAATATTTTTTCATTTCAATACGCTCTGGATTAGTACGTTTATTTTTAGTTGTAATATAGGTTCTGTCGCCAGTTTCCGTACATGCTAACGTGATATTGACACGCATGTTCATCAGCCTTTCTATTCAGTAATCATTACGTTTTAAATTTTATCACATTTCAAAATGGTTATCAACACGAAATTATTTTGATTTTATATGATTGCGATATGAAGTGTAAAAGCGTATATTGTTATAATTAAAGAAAATACTAAATTAGGAGTTATCAGATGAAAAGTATCTACAAAAGTTTAAGTTTAATGATTGTAATTCTTGTATTTATATCGGGCTGTGGAAATCAATCTTCCAAAAATGACAAATTAAAAATTTATGCTACAAATTATCCTTATGAAAGCTTTGCTGAACAAATTGGGGGAGAACATGTCGAAGTAGATTCGATTTACCCAAGCGGAACAGATTTACACAATTATGAACCAACTCAAAAAGAAATGCTTAATGTTGCTAAAAGTGATCTTTTTATATATTCATCTAATGAACTTGATCCAGTCTCTAAAAAGATAAGTTCTACTATTAAAAATGATGATCATAAATTAGAAGCCATTTCGAAATTAAATGAAAGTGACCTATTAGAACATCATCACGAGCATGGGGAGGAACATGAACATGATCATGGTGAAGAAGAAGTAAACGCACAAGACCCTCACATTTGGTTAGATCCTATCGCTAATAAAGAAGCGGCTAAATCGATAAAGAATAAACTTGTTAAAAAGGATCCTGAACATAAAAAAGACTATGAGGAAAATTACAAAACATTAATTAAAGAGATTGATGGCATTGATCAAAAATTAAAAAACATTACAGATCATCCAAAAAGAGATACAGTGTTTATATCTCATGACTCTTTAGGTTATTTAGCTAATCGATATCATTTTAAACAAACTGGTGTTACCGGAATGAATAATGAAGAACCTAGTCAAAAAGAAATACTAGAAATTATAAAAAATATTAATCAAGCTAAAACACCATATATATTATATGAACAAAATGTAAGTTCAAAAATTACAGATATCATTAAAAAAGATACAGATAGCAAACCACTCAAGTTCCATAACTTAGAGGTACTAACTAAAGACGAAGAAAAAGAGAACAATATCTCGTATCAATCTTTAATGGAAGAAAATATAAAAACACTTGATAAAGCATTAAATAAATAATAATAGACTTATTTCGTTTACTTTTAGCAGTTAACCATGTATAGTAACTAATGGATTATTATTAATAGTTTTGAAAGAGGTCATTGATATGAAAATTTTTGATTATGAAGATGTACAATTAATTCCAAACAAATGTATAGTAGAAAGTCGCTCAGAATGCGATACTTCTGTTAAATTCGGACCAAAAACATTTAAATTACCAGTAGTACCAGCTAACATGCAAACAGTTATGAATGAAGAACTCGCTGAGTGGTTTGCTAGTAACGATTATTTTTATATCATGCATCGTTTTGATGAAGCGGGACGTATCCCATTTATCAAGAAAATGCAAAGTCAAAACTTATTTGCATCTATATCTGTAGGTGTAAAAGACAATGAATATACTTTTGTTGAACAACTTTCTAATGAGGGACTAGTTCCTGAATATATAACGATAGATATAGCACATGGTCATTCTGAGCAAGTTATTAGAATGATTAAACACATTAAGCAACACATTCCAGAAACATTTTTAATTGCTGGTAATGTTGGTACGCCTGAAGGTGTTCGTGAGCTAGAAAATGCTGGTGCAGACGCTACTAAAGTAGGTATTGGACCAGGAAGAGTGTGTATCACTAAAATTAAAACTGGATTTGGAACGGGTGGTTGGCAATTAGCTGCTATTAATTCATGTAGTAAAGCTGCTAGAAAACCTATGATTGCTGATGGTGGTATTAGAACGAATGGTGACATCGCTAAATCAATCAGATTTGGTGCAAGCATGGTAATGGTTGGTTCATTATTTGCTGCGCACGAGGAATCACCAGGTGAAACAGTTGAATTAGAAGGTAAATTATATAAAGAGTATTTTGGTAGTGCGTCTGAGTTCCAAAAAGGTGAACGTAAAAACGTAGAAGGTAAAAAAATGTTTGTAGAACATAAAGGCTCATTAAAAGATACTTTAGTTGAAATAGAACAGGATTTACAAAGTTCGATTTCATATGCAGGTGGAAAAGACTTACATTCTATTACAAAAGTTGACTACGTAATTGTACGAAATTCAATCTTTAATGGTGACCGTGACTAAATATAGGTGAGGTGACGACTTGAAAAAAGTATTTTACTTATTTTTATTGTTATTGTTTGTAACATTGATCAAGCCTGTCCCTGATTCAGATTTGTCTAGACAAATTCAACAAAGAGTATTAACCGTTCAACAGGGATTACTACACGAACAAACAGCTGAAAAAGTTGAACTTAAAACACCAAATGACCAAGAGTTTGCGATTAATAATATTCAAATCAATCAAACAAAAAGTGAAGTTGAAAAGAAACTTGGCAAACCAAAGCGTATAACCGCTAATGAGTATAACGAGAAATGGCATGTATATCATAATGATTACCATGAATTTGTAATGGTAAGTTATGATAATGACAAAGTAACAGGTTTATATACGAACCAAGACTTAATAACATCCCAAAAAGGGATCACAAGTAAAATGAACAAGGAAAAAGTTCGTTCTATACTTGGTGAACCAGAAAAAGAAATTCAAAAAGAAAAAGTGAAGCTCATTCAAAATGATGAAGATTACGATGTTTTCAAATTTGATAACATCTATACAACCGTTTTTTATGATAAACATGAGAATAATCAAATTAAAGGTATAATGCA
Source organism: Mammaliicoccus vitulinus (assembly GCF_029024305.1). NCBI lineage: Bacteria > Bacillati > Bacillota > Bacilli > Caryophanales > Staphylococcaceae > Mammaliicoccus > Mammaliicoccus vitulinus. The sequence goes on along the minus strand of NZ_CP118974.1, from coordinate 1,454,133 downwards.
AATAGCATCATCAACTGAAGATAAACGAACGAACCAATATCATGCAGGATCTGATGATTATAAAAATGCATTAGAATTACAAAACTTTGATCTTATAAATGCTGAGCGTGTTCAATTTGGCTTACCGACATTATCTTATAATGAAAATGTAAGTCAAACTGCAAGAAAGCATAGTCAAGATATGGTTGATAACGATTATTTTGATCATACTAATAAACAAGGTTTATCTCCATTTGATAGATTAGATAATGATGGCTTTGACTATATTACTGCTGGTGAAAACTTAGCATATGGTCAAATAAGTAGTATTTATGCACATCATGGTCTTATGAATTCACTGGGACACAGAAAGAACATTTTAAATAAAGATTATAAAGAGTTAGGTGTAGGTGTTGATATAGGCGAAGATTTACAGCCTTATTGGACGGAAAACTACATCACACAACAATAAGAAGAGAGATAGATAAATATTCTATCTGAGCAACTTTGATATAATTGTATCGAGATAAGTCATATTTCATATTTCCTTAAATGTTTAACACATGTTGTTTCTAATAATTTGATTGGTGGAATAACATATAAAGGGGAAGTTTTACATGGAAAGTAAAGAAATAAAGCATAAAGATTTAGATGTATTAGAACGTATTAAAGAATTATTAAATAAAAAAGATGTTTCATAAATATATGACATTAGTAATAAGAACTCGATAAAGGGAATATGAAAAAAAGGAGATGCGATTGCATCTCCTTTTTTATATGGTTACATTTCTCTAAATAATCCTACGACTTTACCTAATACTGTTACGTTATCTAAATAAATAGGTTCCATTGTATTATTTTCAGGTTGTAGTCTATATCTTGTTTCTTCTTTATAGAAGCGTTTAACAGTTGCTTCATCATCGTCAGTCATGGCAACGATAATATCTCCATTCTCTGCAATGGATTGACTGCGAACAATTACTTTATCACCATCAAGTATGCCAGCTTCAATCATACTATCTCCAATAACATCTAAAATAAAGATATTGCTATTATGAGTAGAAGTGAAATGAGCAGGTAATGGGAAGTACTCTTCAACGTTCTCAACAGCTGTAATTGGAATACCTGCTGTAACTTTACCTATAACCGGAACATGGATAGTATTCTCTTGGTTAATGTTTTCACCAGTTGTTTCGATTATTTCGATTGCACGAGGTTTAGTTGGGTCACGTTTGATATATCCCTTTTCCTCTAATCTAGATAGATGACCATGTACTGTAGAACTTGATGCTAAGCCAACCGCTAAACCAATTTCACGTACACTAGGTGGATAACCTTTCGTATGTACTATATGTTTGATGAATTGATATATTTCAGATTGACGTTTAGTTAATTCTTTCATAGTCGCACGCTCCCAATAAATTATTTAACCATATTATAGCACATACGTTTCCTTCGAACAAACATTTGTTCGTATTTTTATTGACTACGAACAGTTGTTCTGTTATCATAAAAATACAAACAAACGTTCTAGGGGGAATTGATTATGACAATTACAGTTAAGAAGACAATATTAGTATATGTGGCAGTATTCTTAATGACTCTATTAATAGGATATTTATATTTAGCTCAGTCAAATGATATCTATACAACAGAACAGACGTACGAGATGACAGATCATCAAATTAAACAACACGAACATAAACAACCTAATCATTTATCTGATTCAAATACAATAGTAGGGTCTATAGATTAATTATAAAACACGAGTAAATCCATTTGGATTTACTCGTGTTTTTTGGTATCTTTTATGTATGTAGAAAGTGGGGATAAAATGTTAGAAAAAACTAAAATAGATAGAATTAATGAACTCGCTAATAAAAAAAAGACAGAAGGTTTGTCAGAGACAGAAGCTAAAGAACAAACTAAATTGCGAGCAGAGTATTTACAAGCTTTTAGAGGAAACTTCAAAAGCACTATAGAAAATACTAAAGTAATAGATCCAGAAGGAAATGACGTAACACCTGAAAAAGTAAAAGAAATTCAAAAAAATAATAATATTAGGAAATAAATATAAATTAAGAGATAATAATTAATTTTCTAATTTTTTTCATGTATAATGAAAAGGGATTACAAGAATAAAGGAGACTACATTTATGTTTAATGAAAAAGATCAACTTGCAGTAGATTCAATTCGTGCTTTGAGTATAGATGCTATTGAAGCAGCAAATTCAGGACACCCTGGTTTACCAATGGGTGCAGCACCTATGGCATATACTTTATGGACTAAGCATTTAAATTTTAATCCTCAGTCTAAAAACTATTTTAATAGAGACCGTTTTGTTCTATCTGCAGGACATGGTTCAGCGTTATTATATAGTTTATTACATGTTTCAGGTAGTTTAGAACTTGAAGAAGTGAAAAACTTTAGACAATGGGATTCAAAAACACCTGGACATCCAGAGTTTAATCATACTGATGGCGTTGAAGTTACAACTGGACCATTAGGACAAGGTTTTGCTATGAGTGTTGGTATGGCAATGGCTGAAAAACATTTAGCAGGTAAATTTAATAAAGAAAATTATGATGTAGTAGACCATTACACTTATGTATTAGCAAGTGATGGCGATTTAATGGAAGGTGTTTCTCACGAAGCCGCTTCATTAGCTGGTCATTTGAAACTTGATAAATTAATCACGCTATATGATTCTAATGATATTTCATTAGATGGTGATTTAAATAAAGCATTCTCTGAAAATGTTAAAGAAAGATTCACTTCATATGGTTGGAGTTATATCTTAGTAGAAGATGGCAATGACCTTGAAGCTATTGATAAAGCCATCACTGAAGCAAAAACTTTAGAAGGTCCAACGATGATCGAAATCAAAACAGTTATAGGTTACGGTTCTCCTAATAAAGCTGGTACAAATGGTGTTCACGGTAATCCACTTGGAGAAGAAGAACGTGAATTAGCATTGAAAGCATACGGCTTAGATCCTTCTAAACGCTTTAATGTACCACAAGAAGTCTATGATGTATTTAGCGAAACAATGTTAACACGTGCTAACGAAGATGAATCAGCTTGGGATAAATTAGTTGAAGAATATACAAAAGCATATCCTGAATTAGGTGAAGCATTTAAACAAGCTATCTCTAATGAATTACCAGCTGATTATGCTAAAGAATTACCAGTTTATGATGCTGGCAATAGTAGTGCTACCCGTGCAGATTCAGGAGAAGTGATTCAAGCCTTAAGTAAATCAGTTCCTGCATTCTTTGGTGGTTCAGCTGACTTAGCATCATCAAACAAATCAAATGTTAAAGACGAAGCAGACTTTGACAGCGAAACACCAGAAGGACGTAACATTTGGTTCGGTGTTCGTGAATTCGGAATGGCAGCAGCAGTTAATGGTATGACTGTACACGGTGGTGTTAAACCTTATGGTGCAACATTCTTCGTATTCAGTGACTACTTGAAACCAGCAGTTCGTCTTTCAGCAATCATGGGCATACCATCAACATTCGTATTTACTCATGATTCAATCGCTGTAGGTGAAGATGGTCCAACTCATGAACCAGTAGAACAATTAGCTGGTTTAAGAGCAATTCCAAACTTAAATGTTATTCGTCCAGCTGATGGTAACGAAACAAGAGTAGCATGGAAAGTTGCGTTAGAATCTAAATCAACACCAACAGCATTAGTTTTAACAAGACAAAACTTAACTGCTTTAGATGTTGAAGAATCAGTATTAGAAGAAGGAGTTCGTAAAGGCGGATATGTTGTATATCGTTCAGAAATCGAACCTGAATACTTATTGCTAGCTTCTGGTTCAGAAGTATCTTTAGCTGTAGATGCAGCAAGAGATATCGAAGCACAAGGTAAAGGGGTACAAGTTGTATCATTACCTAACTGGAATGCTTTCGATCAACAAGATGCTGCGTATAAAGAATCAGTACTACCATCTTCAATTACGAAACGTGTCGCTATAGAAATGGCTTCATCTCTAGGTTGGCATAAATATGTAGGTCTTGAAGGTAAAGTTATTGGCATTGATACATTCGGTGCAAGTGCTCCTGGTGACCTAGTCGTAGAAAAATACGGATTCACTAAAGAAAACGTATTAAATCAAGTATTAAGCTTCTAATTATTTAACAAAAGCCTCATCCAAGAAATTTGGCTGAGGCTTTTTTATTTTAAACATCAAGTTTCGTCTTGATAAAATGTAATGAATTTAGTAAACTTTTAAAGGATACAGAAAGTGGGTGAAATAATGGCAACATGGTTAGCTATATTATTAATCATCGTGGCATTAATCGGTGGGCTTGCAATTGGATTTTTCCTTGCACGTAAATATATGATGGATTACTTGAAAAAGAATCCACCAATTAATGAAGAAATGTTACGTATGATGATGATGCAAATGGGTCAAAAACCATCTCAAAAGAAAATTAACCAAATGATGACAATGATGAATAAGAATATGGATCAAAAAACTAAATAGTCTTATATTAATCATAAGTAAAAATAAAACGTATAATCGTGATATTTTTAAAAGCCAGTTACACTATTATCGTGTAATTGGCTTTTTATCTTGAGGTTTCACTTATTGTTCAAATAAAAGTGTTTTAACTTATTTGTAATTTGATAGAATAGAATTAAGAGTGAGGGGGGACGATTGTGGAATTAACAGTTTTTGTAGCGTTTGGTGCAGGCATATTAAGTTTTGTATCTCCTTGCGTATTACCAATTTATCCTGCATTTGTTTCATATATAACTGGAATGAGTTATGATGATTTGAAAAGTAAAGGACTTAGTCGTAATGCGATATTACATACAATTACCTTTTTAATAGGATTTAGTTTCATTTATATGATATTAGGTATGGGTATAGGATATATTTCGGGTATGCTCATTAACTACCAAACTTTAATAAGACAAATAGGTGCAATTATTATCATCGTATTTGGTCTCATTATATTAGGTGTATTTCAACCTCAATTTTTAATGAAAGACCGTAAAATTAATTTTAAAACTAAGCCATCAGGTTATGTCGGTACATTTTTAATTGGTATGGCATTTGCAGCAGGTTGGACACCTTGTAACGGACCAATTATCGCAGCAATTGGCACATTAGCAGCTACTAACTCTTCACAAGCATTATTGTATATGTTGTTATATGTGCTAGGATTTAGTATTCCATTCTTTGTATTGACGTTCTTTATAACAAAATTACAAATTATTAAAAAGTACAATGTTGCTATCATGAAGTTTGGTGGTATAATTATGATAATTATGGGGATATTATTGTTCTTTGATTTGTTAACAGAGATAACGATATTTTTCCAATCTATAGGTTTGGAATAACCATAAATGAAATTTCGTACTTATAAGGGGTTTTAGATATGTATTTGCTTTTTTCATTTGTAATAGCTGCTTTAATGGGTTTAGCAGTTATTGTTGTTAGAATGAAAGCTCAAAATTATCCAACTAATACTAAAAAAATTGTATTGCCGCCGTTTTTTATGGCAACAGGTGCATTAATGTATGTGGTGCCATATTTCAGATTAAATGGTGGAGAAATTATAGAAGCCGTTTTAGTTGGGTTATTCTTTTCATTGTTTCTGATTTTTACTTCGAACTTTGAAATTAAAGATTCAAAAATATACATGAAACGATCTAAACTGTTTCCAGTCATTTTGATTACTTTATTAATCATCAGAAGTGTAGGTAAATTCTTCTTAAGTGATTCAATTGATCCAGGTCAATTAGCAGGTATGTTTTTCTTGCTAGCATTTAGCATGATTGTACCGTGGAGAATAGCTATGTATTTAAAATATAAAAAGTTAAAAGACCAAATGTCTATCGTAAATTAAAAACAACGCACAACTCATCTATTGAGTGTGCGTTGTTTTTGCTTCGGAAATTTCTTCTCTATGATCAAAGATAGAAAATTTATTTTTTTCGTCGTCTGCTAATTCGAACAAATTTAAATATGGTGTATAATCAATATTAAGTTCTGTTAGCTTTTTCTTCATAAATTTGTGATCCCTTTTTGGTGTCGCTACTATATAACCTCGCATAATATGATCGAGTTCAATTGTTGTGGCATGTTCTTCTAAAGCTATTTTAGATATTCGACCACCTATTTTTTCTTTAGCGACATCTCTAAATAAATCAGGTACCGGTGAAACTAATTCGTTTAATAAACTACGCGCCTCGTCATTCCATAAAGGTAAAGCCTTATGAATGTAATATTCTTGCCAATCTAGTTCACTCATACCGTTATCTTTAGGCATGCGCTTTAAAAATTTACGGAACATAAAGAATCCACCAATTGCAAGTAACGAAATAAATACTATGCACCATAAAACTATAAAAAATATAAATGCGTTACTCAATGAAATCACTCCTTAAATTAAGTATAAATGAAGCATTTCAACCTGTCTAACAAATATTTGTAAAGGAGCATTATAATGAAAATATTACATACTGCTGACTGGCACATCGGTAAGACGATTAATGGCCAATCATTAATAGAAGACCAAAAATTTATACTCAATCAATTATTTGATGCAATTAAAGAACATAATCCAGATGTTGTTGTAATTAGCGGTGATTTATATGACTTACACTATCCTAATAAAGAAGCGATGGTTGTTTTGGAAGATGCATTATCAATGATTAATTTAGAACTTGATACACCAATCATCGCAATTAGTGGTAATCATGACGGAAAAGAGCGTCTTAATTACGGTGAAAAATGGTTTGAAAAAACAGGTTTAAAAATCATGACGAGTTATGATCAATTATTGGAACCTATAAAAATGAATGACGTCAATATATATGTTATGCCTTATTTTACACCAGCTGACGTAAGACAAGTATTCGAGGTTAAGGACATCCATACACATCAAGAAGCGACGGAACATATTGTTGGTGAAATAGAGAAGGTTATGAATAAAGACGAAACAAATATATTAATTGGACATTTGTTTGTAGCAGGTGGAGCATCATCAGACTCTGAAAGACCACTTTCAATCGGTACAATTGAAACAGTTACTGCAAATACATTTAATGCTTTTGATGCGGTATTATTAGGGCATTTACATCACCCGTTTGCAATTCAATCAGATTATATATTTTACGCGGGAACGCCAATGCAATATTCGTTCTCTGAGGCAAATCAGGCAAAAGGTTATCGATTATTTGATATCGAGAAAAAAGGATTTAAGCAAACATTTATCCCTCTTGAACCAAGACGTTCATTTAATGTTGTGAATGCGCGCTATGAGGATGTTATACATGAGGAAGTTAAAATTAAAAATAAAGATGACTACTTTCATTTTAAGTTAACAGATATGGATCATGTGACGGATCCACTAATGAAGATTAGAAACATTTATCCTAATACGCTACAAATATCAAGACAAGATTATGAAGTAGCATATGATGAGATAGATGTAGATGTGCATACATTAAGTGATCTTGAAATTATTGAATCTTTCTATAATCATGTGACTGAAGAAACATTAGAAGGTATTAAGAAAGATAAAGTCATTCAACTGCTAGAAAAACATCTGAATAAAGGAGCGACTGAATAATATGAGACCTTTATCATTAAATATGCAATACTTTGGCCCGTTTATTGATGAGAAAGTTGATTTTAGACATTTATCTAAATCCCAGCTTTTCTTAATATGTGGTAAGACAGGATCAGGTAAAACGATGATTTTTGATGCGATGGTATATGCATTGTTCGGTAAGACATCTACAGAGTCCAGAGAAGAAGTAGATTTGAGAAGTCACTTTGCAGATCCAAAGTTACCTACAGAAGTTCAGTTTGAATTTGAAATTAAAGGTGAATCGTACCTCGTTACGAGAACGGTAAAATACATAAAAGAAGGCAATAAGAATCCTACGAATGCTACTGTTGAAGTATATAAGAAAGTAAATGACAAATGGGAACTCGAGACAAAGTCTATTAATACTAGTAATGATTACTTAAAGCAGTTATTACATATGAATGTGAAGCAGTTTAGACAAATACTTATTCTCCCACAAGGTGAGTTCAAACAATTTTTAGTATCAAATAGCACGGATAAGCGCAGTATACTTAGAACGCTATTTGATAGTGATAGGTTTGAAGAATTACAAGAACAGTTAGAATCAGAGATGAAGAAGGAATTAGCGCTAATAGAAAGTCATTATCAAAAAATATCTCAATATATGAGTGATATGCACGACTTTGAAGATGAACATCTCAAAGATATAAAGGCTATTGAAGGATATCGATATCAAACAATCATGCTTTCAATAGATTTATACGATAAAGTGGGTAATGAAAAGTTAAAAGTGTCGTTAGCAGAGAAAGAGAAGCAAGAAAAACAAGTTAGTGAAATAGAGAAAGCTTTTGAAAACGAAAAAACATTAAACGAAAACTTTAACACTTTATATGAAAAAGAAGCATTACTAAAAGCATTAAGAAAAGATGAAGCAGAAATCAATGATTTACGAAAACATTTAAAGTATTTAAAAACAGTTCAAAGCATGACATATCAATATAATCAATTAACAGATAAAGAACAGGCGTTAAATCTCGAAATAAAGAATGAAGAGGAACTACAACAAAGTATAGAACGTAATAAGTTGAAATTAAATGAATTAACAGAGCGTCTTTCAAAATTAAATGAGGATAGTGTGAAGATAGAACAGTATAGACAATTTGTGCAAAATACTAAACATATCAAAATGAGTTTAAATAAGTATCTAGAAGCGGAAACTAAACTTCCAAAAGTTATAGAAGAACAACAAGCATTGAATAAAGAGACAGATAAAGATAAACAAGAATTACAAACTTTTAAAAATAAACTTAATGCTATCAGTTACGATGAGTCTGAAGAACAAAATAAGACAAAACACCAAGAAACGTTAAAGCTCAACTTACAAGATCTTCAAACTAAACAAAAGCAGTATCATGAAAAGCTTGAATTATTAGAAAAACAGCAAGCATATACAAGTGAACTCGTTAAACTGGAAAAAGAGAAAGCTCATTTTGAAGAAAAGCTAAAAGTTAAGCGACAGTTTGACATATTAAGTGTAGAAGATGAAATTTTAAAAATTCAACAGCATGTACATCAAGGTGATGATTGTCCTATATGTGGATCAATGATTGAAACGATTAATGGAGATTATGATTTTGAAAGTTTAAGAAAAGAGAAAGCTCAACAATTAGAAGTGGAGCAAAGCCTACAAGGTGTTATTTATAAGATGACAACTTATAACGAAAGATTGAAATTAACGAAAGAACAGTTAGACAAATTAATGGATATTTCAGACGTACAAACAGAAATAGACAATACGACGGAACAAATTAATCAACTCGTAAATGAGATTCAGCTATATAGAGAGCGTAGACAATATAAGCAAAGTTTGCAAAACCAAATTCACGACATTGAAAAAGGTTTAACGCAAAATGAATTGCAACTGAATGATTTGAAAAACCAAATAACGATATATGAGAATGATGTCATCTATTTTAAGCAAGAAACAAAATTTGATGAGGTCGTACAATTTGAGAAGCAAGTACAGCAATATGAAAAAGCATTAACAGTATATGATGACGAGTTAAATCAATTAAATGTTCAAGTGGACAAGTGCAAAGAAGATAAGCAAGGCCTTCAAATGAAAGCAGCTACTGTTAAAGAGCGTAAATCGATGATAGAGGAACAAATCAAATTAACACGTGATTATTTAAGCAGAGAGATGGAACAACATCAAATTACATCTTATGAACAATTAGATGAGTTGTTACAACAAATTAATGACATTGATGAACATGAAGAAAAAATTAACCAATTTGATAAAAAATATATAGAAGTAGAAGCGGTTGTTAAAGAATTAGGTAAAAAAGTGAAGGATAAAGAAAGACCAGATACTTTGAAAACTGAGCATTTATTGAATGATGCAAAAGAAACGTTATCGGTCATTGTTAAGCAGTTGAATCAGCTTCAATTGAAAATAGATCAAAACAAGCAAAAATCAACTGCTATAAAAGGTGTAGTAGATAAGATTGAGCATGATTTACAAGAGCAAGCAGAAATGATTGAGCTATCAAGAATTATGAATGGTAAAAACAGTCAGAAATTATCTTTAGAGAATTATGTGCTTATTTATTATTTAAATCATATTTTAGATAATGCTAATAGACATTTCCTTAGAATGACGAATAATAGATATCAGCTTGTGCGCAAAAAAGAAAAGTCTCAAGGACTGAGTGGGTTAGAGATAGAAGTATTTGATCGTTTTTCTAATAGAACAAGGCATATTACTTCGTTGTCAGGTGGAGAAACGTTCCAAGCTTCTTTATCTTTAGCGATAGGCTTATCGGATGTTGTGCAGCAAGAAGCGGGTGCGATACATTTAGAATCGATGTTTATTGATGAAGGATTTGGTACATTAGACTCTGAAACTTTAGAAACAGCATTAGATACTTTAGTTAACATACAAATATCAGGTCGTTTAGTTGGCATTATTTCACACGTATCGGAATTGAAGACGAGAATACCGACTATTTTAAAAGTTAATAAAAATGGATTTTTAAGCACAACATCTTTTAGTTATAACTGATTGACACATCAAAGACATAAATAGCTTAAAATACGTATTTAAGTAGAGAATTTTATTTGATATATTTTAAGTAACAGAGTTATGGGAGTGTTGAGATGAAAAAGGGAATATTATTGAGTTTAATTGCGGGCATTATGTTAATCGTAAGCGCGTGTAGCAATAACGCGATTGAACCAGATAGTCAATTCGGTAATAAAATGCAGTCTTTTAATGTTACTGATCAAAATGGGGATAAGTTTTCACAGAAAGACATGAAAGGTAAAGTTTATATAGCTGATTTTATCTTTACAAACTGTGAGACAGTTTGTCCACCCATGACTTATAACATGAGCACGGTAATAGACGAGTTAGAAAAAGATGGTGTGAAGGATTATAGCGTTATAAGTTTTAGCGTAGATCCTAAAAATGATACACCTAAGAAATTGAAAGACTATGTTAAGCAATACAATGTGCCTCCAAATAAATGGACATTGCTTACAAATTACGATTTCAAGTTTATTAAGCAATATGCAGAAGATAACTTTAAGTCAATAGTAGCACCGCCGCCAAAAGGTAGCACACAAGTTACGCATGGTACAAGCTTCTATTTAATTGATCAAAACGGTAAGATTGTTAAGTCGTATAGCGGTCAAGACGCGGGAGATAAAAAGTTTCCAAAATCAGAAATTGTGGCAGATGTGAAAACGTTAGTAGAAGAAGGACCAATTGAAGATTAGTATAAACATCCACAATAAAAAGCACCCATTAACCGTCTTAAGGCGATTAATGGGTGCTTTTTATTTACTAATATGTAAAACTTACTTTTCACGTAAAGTATCGCGGATTTCTGTAAGTAATACAGTTTGCTCGTCAACTTCTTCTTCAACTTCACCTTTTTTCATTACAGTATTTGCAATTTTGATAAAGATGAATAAAGCGAAGGCAACTATTATGAAGTCGATAATAGATTGTATGAATAAACCATACTTAATACCCATAAGTGACCATTTTTCAGCAAAGTCAACTTCTCCGAATATTAAACCAATAAGTGGCATAATGACGTTTTCAACTAATGATGTAACAATTTTGTTAAAGGCAGCACCAATAACAACGGCGATTGCTAAATCTAAAACGTTACCTTGCAACGCAAAGTCTTTAAATTCTTTTAATAATGACATATTAAACACCTCCTTGTCGACATTATCATACATTAAACTACTAAAAATTGAAATAGTCAATTTGATTTTATTCCTATTATTTGTTAAAGTGTTGCATGTTGCTGTTTTATATTGACTTTTAAAATTAATAGGATTATGAACAGTCAAAACGGGAATACATAAATACGAGTTTGTAAATTTGAGAGGAGAATGAAAATGTCTAATATGCCAATGCAACCAAATGGTAGGAAACTATCGAATGTTTTTACGGCATCTGCAATTGTTATAGGTATTATTGTGGCAATTGGAGCTATTTTTCCAACACAGTTTGGCGATGTAACAAGCGACATTAGTAGTTGGATTTCTACATATTTTGGTTGGTACTACATGATTATTACTATTGGTATGGTATTTTTCTGTATATTTATCATATTCAGCCCAATTGGTAAGTTGAAACTTGGTAGACCACAGGATAAACCAGAATTCAATACAGTTTCATGGTTTGCGATGTTATTTAGTGCTGGAATGGGTATAGGTTTGGTCTTTTATGGAGCAGCTGAACCGATGTCTCATTATCTATCACCTCCAACTGCTGATCCAGAAACAAGAGAAGCAATGACTGAATCAATGCGTTCTACTTTCTTACATTGGGGCTTCCATGCTTGGGGCATTTATGGAGTTGTAGCATTAGCACTTGCTTATGCACAATTTAGAAAAGGTGAACCAGGCTTATTATCTAAAACTTTAAGACCATTATTAGGAAATAAAGTTGATGGCCCGATAGGTACGATCATTGATGTATTATCTGTATTTGCAACAGTAGTAGGGGTTGCAGTTTCATTAGGTATGGGTGCTTTACAAATCAATGGTGGTTTAGAATACTTATTTGGTGTTCCAAATAACATTGTTGTACAAGGGATTATTATTATTATTGTTACTATACTATTCCTAGCTAGTGCTTGGAGTGGTTTGAGTAAAGGTATTCAATATTTAAGTAATACAAATCTAGTTTTAGCTTCAATATTATTAGTTGTTACTTTAATTTTAGGTCCAACAATTTTAATCTTAAATATGTTTACATCATCAACAGGTGCACTGTTTGACGGTTTCTTATTTAATAGTTTTGATGTTGCACCATTAAATGAGCAAAAAAATAAATGGCTAAATACTTGGACCCTTTACTATTGGGGTTGGTGGATGAGTTGGAGTCCATTCGTAGGTATATTTATCGCACGAGTATCTAGAGGACGTTCTATTCGTGAATTTATTTTAGGCGTTATGCTTGTACCTACAATCATTAGTTTTATTTGGTTTAGTGTATTTGGCGTTACAGGTATCGAAGTCGGTAAAAAAGTACCAGAAGTATTTAAAATGTCAACAGAAACTCAGTTGTTTGGTGTATTTAATGAAATGCCAATGGGTACAGCTTTATCTATATTAGCATTAGCGTTAGTTTGTATATTCTTTGTTACATCTGCTGATTCAGCTACATTTGTACTTGGAATGCAAACGACTCACGGTTCATTAAATCCATCAGGTATGGTAAAAGTCATATGGGGTATAGCTCAGTCATTGATTGCATTTGTATTGTTACTATCAGGCGGTAATGCCGGACTAGGTGCTTTACAATCTGCAGCGATCATATCGGCATTCCCATTTAGTTTTATTATCATATTAATGATAATTGCGTTTTATAAAGATGCTAACCAAGAAAGAAAATATCTTGGTTTATCCATTACACCAAATAAACATCGTATGAAAGAATACGTAGAAAAATCTAAACGTGAGTATGAACAAGAACTCAAAGAACAAAGACGTTTAGAGAGAGAAATGGAAGATTAAATTAATAAGCATCTTTTAAATTAAAGCATGATATATTGAGGTTGAGACAAAATAATTGTCTCAACCTCAATTTTTTTGTATATGGTTTCACTTTTCCCGAAAGATTTTAGTCCTTTAGTTGATAATAGTTATCAATTAATAACTAATTATTATGAATAACTGAATATACATAAGTAAAACTTATGGTTCCGTATCATAAACTTGAATGATAAATATAGTTATTTTTAAGAGTAATGTATTGTTTTACTAAAGTATTGATTATACAATTGTATATGAAGCATTAACTTGCACAATTTTAAAGGGGGAACAAAAATGAGCTCAAGTTTAAAAGAACAATCTAAAAAGTCTTTTGAATTGAATGGCAAAACTTACACGTTTTATAGCTTGAATACGTTAGATGAATTAGGTTTATCTAATGTGGACAAACTACCATATTCTATACGTGTATTATTAGAATCGGTATTAAGACAATTTGACGGTCGTGTGATTAAAGAAGAACACATCATGAATTTAGCAAAATGGGGTAAATCTAACGATGAAAATGCAGAAGTACCATTTAAACCATCACGTGTTATCCTACAAGATTTCACGGGTGTACCTGCAGTAGTTGACTTAGCTTCATTACGTAAAGCAATGGATGATGTAGGCGGAGATGTTTCTAAAATCAACCCAGAAGTGCCAGTTGATCTAGTTATTGACCACTCTGTACAAGTAGATAGTTATGCATTACCGAATTCATTAGAAATGAACATGAAGCTAGAATTTGAACGTAATATTGAACGTTATCAGTTTTTAAACTGGGCAACTAAATCGTTCGACAACTACCGTGCTGTACCACCAGCTACTGGTATTGTTCACCAAGTTAACTTGGAATACTTAGCAAGCGTTGTTCACATTAGAGAAGAAGAAAACGAACTTGTAACATATCCAGATACGCTAGTAGGTACTGACTCTCATACTACTATGATTAATGGTATTGGCGTACTTGGTTGGGGTGTCGGTGGTATTGAAGCCGAAGCTGGTATGTTAGGTCAACCTTCATACTTCCCAGTTCCTGAAGTAATCGGTGTTAAATTAACGAATGAATTACCTCAAGGTACAACAGCTACTGACTTAGCTTTACGTGTGACTGAAGAGTTACGTAAAAAAGGCGTTGTTGGTAAATTTGTAGAATTCTTTGGCCCTGGTGTTGAAAAGTTACCATTAGCTGATAGAGCTACAATTGCTAACATGGCACCTGAATATGGTGCAACTTGTGGATTCTTCCCAGTAGACGAAGAATCATTAAGTTATTTACGCTTAACAGGTCGTAGTGAAGAACAAGTACAAGTTGTAGAAAAATATTTAAAAGAAAACAACATGTTCTTCAAAGCTGAAAAAGTAGAACCAACATATACTGATGTTGTGGATTTAGATTTATCTACTGTAGAAGCTTCATTATCAGGACCTAAACGTCCACAAGACTTAATTAAATTAAGCAATATGAAAGAATCATTTGTTGACTCAGTTACGGCTCCTGCTGGTAACCAAGGTCATGGATTTGATAAATCAGAATTTGACAAAACAGTTGATATTGAATTAGCAGATGGTAGGAAGACATCAATGACTACAGGTGATATTGCAATTGCAGCTATCACGTCTTGTACGAATACTTCAAATCCATATGTTATGTTAGGTGCTGGATTAGTAGCGAAAAAAGCTATTGAAAAAGGATTAAAAGTACCTGATTACGTTAAAACATCATTAGCGCCTGGTTCTAAAGTTGTTACAGGTTATTTAAGAGATGCAGGATTACAAGAATATCTAGACGAACTTGGATTTAACTTAGTTGGTTATGGTTGTACAACTTGTATCGGTAACTCTGGTCCTTTATTACCAGAAATTGAAAAGGCTATAGCAGACGAAGATTTACTTGTTACTTCTGTATTATCAGGTAACCGTAACTTTGAAGGTCGTATTCATCCACTAGTTAAAGCAAACTACTTAGCTTCACCACAATTAGTAGTAGCATACGCGTTAGCTGGAACAATGAATGTTGATTTACAAAAGGATCCGTTAGGTAAAGATTCAAATGGTGAAGATGTGTACTTAAAAGACATCTGGCCATCAATTCAAGAAGTTAAAGATACAGTTCTTTCTGTCGTAACACCTGAATTATTTAAAACAGAATACGATTCAGTATTTGAATCTAACGAAGTTTGGAACTCAATTGAAACAACAGATCAACCGTTATATGACTTTGATCCAACTTCAACTTATATCCAAAATCCTACTTTCTTTGAAGGCTTATCTACAGTACCAGCAGATATCCAACCTTTAAATGATTTACGTGTAATGGGTAAATTTGGGGACTCAGTTACAACTGACCATATTTCTCCTGCCGGTGCAATTGGTAAAGATACACCAGCTGGTAAGTACTTACAAGAAAATGGTGTTGCAATTAGAGACTTTAACTCATACGGTTCTCGTCGTGGTAACCACGAAGTAATGATGAGAGGTACATTTGCTAACATTCGTATTAAGAACCAATTAGCGCCAGGTACTGAAGGTGGATATACAACATATTGGCCAACTGAAGAAGTAATGCCTATCTTTGATGCTTCAATGAAATATCAAGAAAATGGCATCGGCTTATGTGTATTAGCTGGTAATGACTATGGTATGGGATCATCTCGTGACTGGGCTGCTAAAGGTACTAACCTTTTAGGTGTTAAAACAGTTATAGCTCAAAGTTATGAACGTATTCACCGTTCAAACCTTGTTATGATGGGTGTATTACCTTTACAATTTAAAAAAGGTGATTCAGCTGATAGCTTAGGATTGACTGGTAGAGAAGCAATTTCAGTAGACATTCATGAAGGTGTTAAACCTCGTGACATTCTAAAAGTTACTGCAACTAGTGAAGATGGTAAAGTAACTGAATTCGAAGCATTAGCTCGATTCGATTCTGAAGTTGAAATTGATTACTACAGACACGGTGGTATTCTACAAATGGTTTTAAGAAATAAATTAGCTTAATATATTAAGAGTCCGGGACATTAATGTTCCAGACTCTTTTCTATTTGTGGTATGATTAAGATAAGGAATTTAGAAAGAGGGATTGAAGAATGATATATAGTGAAACACCAATAGATGTAAGGTACGCAGAAACAGATAAAATGGGTGTTGTTTATCATGCCAATTATGCAATTTGGCTAGAAGTTGCACGAACAGACTACATTTATAAAGCTGGATTTAGTTATGCAGATATGGAGAAGGCAGGCATTATTTCTCCTGTAGTGGATTTGAATATTAAATATAAACAATCTATTACGTATCCTGAAAAAGTGATCATCAAAACGTGGATTTCTCATTACTCACCAATTAGGTCGATATATTCATATGAAATATTGAATGAAAATAGAGAAATAGTTTCTACAGGCACTACGACACATGTTTGCTTGAAAAAAGGATCAAACAGACCAATTAGATTAGATAAAAGTTTTCCTGAATGGCATGAAGCATATTTAAAAATTCATGAAGAAACTGAACAAGGTATTGATCGTAAACTATAAAAATAAGCAGATGTGTTTCGCTTGATAAACGAAATACATCTGCTTTTTATAGTTTATTTTGAAGTTTTAACTTCATATTTAATTTCTCCATTATCGTTTAAATCAATTACTAAATCATTACCTTCAAAATACCATAAATCTTTTTCATCAATAAAGAACGGAATGTCATTTTTAACATCTTTAAAACCTATTTCGGAAGCACTTAAAGGATCCACAGTGAAAGCTGGCGAAAAGCCTTGTTTTAATTGAAATTCACCACCATAGCGAACGAAAATTCGTAATGCTTGATCGTCATGGAATTCTAATTCATTTTTAAACCATTCAATAGCTTTTTCAGTAATTTCTAAATTCATAGTGCATTCTCCTTTACATCCATTTAATTTTGGGTTCATTTCCTTTAAATATCCTTACGATATTTGATTGATGTCTAACGAGTAGAATTAACATTATGGCGATGGATACGATTAAAAATGGTAAATCGCCAATGATAATAGCACCAATTACACAACCTATACCCGCAATCATACTAGATAATGATACATATTTTGTTGAATACAAAATAATAATGAATACAATAGCTAGTACGATAAGCAATACCGGATGTACACCGAGAACGGCGCCAGCGCTAGTAGCAACTGCTTTGCCGCCTTTAAATTTCAAGAAGATTGGAAATACATGTCCGATAACTGCACAAATACCTACGAATATACTAGGAATATCTACATTAAACCATAATGGGAAGAAAACTACAATGAAACCCTTGAATATATCTAGGAACATCACAATAAACCCAGCTTTTTTACCTAGTACTCTAAATGTATTTGTGGCACCTAAATTGCCACTTCCAAATTGTCGAATATCTTTTTTATAAAATAATTTACCTAACACAAGGCCACTTGGGAAACATCCAAATAAGTAGCTAAGTATAATAACAACAAATGTCATTATTGAAACACTCCTTTGATAGCAGGTACTAATAGTTTACCATAACTCAATATCGGTTACTATTTAAAAATATGCTAAAGTGGTCACAATGTAAAGTGAAATTGTACCACTATTATGGATAGGGCTTGCATTTTCTAGGGATTTATAACAAAATAACTAATGTATAGTTAAAAAACGAACGTACGTTTGTAGGAGGAGAAATATTGAATAAAGAAGCAAAAGTTCAATATGGTGAAGATTCAATACAAGTACTGGAAGGGTTAGAAGCAGTAAGAAAAAGACCCGGAATGTATATTGGTTCAACAGATGTTCGCGGACTTCACCATTTAGTATATGAAATAGTAGATAATTCTGTTGATGAAATTTTAAATGGATTTGGAACTGAAATCGAAGTGACAATTCATAAAGATGATAGTATTTCTGTTTCTGATAATGGGAGAGGGATGCCAACAGGATTACATAAAACTGGAAAACCAACACCTGAAGTTATTTTCACAGTACTTCATGCAGGCGGGAAATTTGGCCAAGGTGGCTATAAAACAGCTGGAGGATTGCATGGTGTAGGTGCATCAGTTGTCAACGCCTTAAGTGAATGGTTGGAAGTAACAATATATAGAGATGGTTATATTTACAAACAAAAATTTAAAGACGGCGGTACACCAGTTACAACATTAGAAAAAAAGGGGAAAACACGTAAAACGGGTACAACTGTTCATTTTAAACCGGATTCTAAAATCTTTAAAACTTCTACTCATTATAATTTTGAGACGTTATGTGAGAGATTACAAGAATCTGCTTTCTTATTAAAAGCTTTGAAAATTAAAATAACTGATTTAAGAAGTGATGAGCCTAGAGAAGTCTTTTATCATTATGAAGATGGTATTAAAGAATTCGTTAAATATTTAAATGAAGGTAAAGATGTACTTCATGATGTCGCGCTATTCACTGGCGAGTCAAATCAAATAGAAGTTGATATCAGTTTTCAATTTAATGATCAATATTCTGAAACAATCTTAAGCTTTGTTAACAATGTTCGTACTAAAGATGGTGGTACACATGAAACAGCATTAAAAGCTGCCTTTACAAGAGTGTTTAATGAGTATGCTCGTAAAATCGGTGAGATTAAACAAAAGGATAAAAACTTAGACGGTAGTGATATTCGTGAAGGGTTAACAGCTATTATTTCTGTGAGAATACCTGAAGATTTATTACAATTTGAAGGGCAAACTAAATCTAAACTCGGGACAAATGAGGCTCGTGCAGCAGTAGATTCTGTTATGTCTGACCAGCTACCTTTCTATTTAGAAGAGAAGGGACAGCTATCTAAATCTTTACTTAAAAAAGCTGTTAAAGCTTCTCAAGCTCGTGAAGCTGCAAGAAAAGCGCGTGAAGAGGCAAGAAATGGTAAGAAAAACAAACGTAAAGAAACGTTATTGTCTGGTAAATTAACGCCAGCACAAAGTAAAAACACTGAAAAAAACGAACTTTATTTAGTTGAGGGTGATTCCGCAGGGGGTTCAGCTAAATTAGGTAGAGACCGTAAATTTCAAGCGATTTTACCGTTAAGAGGTAAAGTCATAAATACTGAAAAAGCTAAACTAGATGATATCTTTAAAAATGAAGAGATTAACACGATCATTCATACGATTGGAGCAGGCGTTGGAGCTGACTTTAATGTTGAAGATAGTAATTACAATAAAGTCATTATTATGACTGATGCTGATACAGATGGTGCTCATATTCAAGTCTTATTGCTAACTTTCTTCTTTAAATATATGAGGCCGCTATTAGCAGCTGGAAAAGTATATATTGCATTACCACCTTTATATAAATTAGAAAAAGGTAAAGGTAAAAGCAAACAAGTTGAGTATGCTTGGACGGATGAAGATTTAGATGAATTGATGAAAAAAATTGGAAAAGGATTCTCCCTACAACGTTATAAAGGTTTAGGTGAAATGAATGCTGACCAATTATGGGAAACAACGATGGATCCAGAAACGAGAACATTAATTAGAGTGAGTATTGATGATGAAGTGCGTTCACAACGTAGAGTCACGACGTTAATGGGCGATAAAGTTGAGCCTCGTAGAGAATGGATTGAAAGACACGTGCAATTCGGTATGCAAGAAGATCAAAGTATACTTGAAAGTGAAGACATTCAAGTACTTGATGATGAAATAGAATCGTTAGAGGGGGAAGTTAAATAATGGTTGAACAAATTCAAAACCTTCCTTTAGAAGATGTCATAGGTGATAGATTTGGGAGATATAGTAAATATATTATTCAAGACCGCGCACTTCCTGATGTACGTGACGGTTTAAAGCCTGTACAACGTAGAATTTTATTTGCTATGTATAAAGATGGTAATACATTTGAAAGAAATTTTAGAAAGAGTGCTAAAACTGTTGGTAATGTAATTGGTAACTACCATCCTCATGGTGACTCATCAGTTTATGAAGCGATGGTTCGTATGAGTCAAGATTGGAAGTTAAGACATGTACTAATAGAAATGCATGGTAACAATGGGAGTATCGATAATGATCCACCAGCAGCTATGCGTTATACAGAAGCGAAATTAAGTAAATTAGCTGAAGTTCTTCTGCAAGATATAGATAAAGAGACAGTAGAACATATACAAAACTTTGATGACACTGCAATGGAACCAATGGTATTACCAGCTAGGTATCCTAATTTATTAGTCAACGGTTCGACAGGGATTTCAGCAGGTTATGCGACAGATATTCCACCACATAATTTAGGTGAAGTGATTGATGCGACACTGAAATTAATCGATAAACCTACCACTTCTATAGATGAATTGATCGGGCATATTAAAGGTCCTGACTTTCCTACAGGTGGTATTATACAAGGCTTAGACGGTATTAAAAAAGCATATCAAACTGGTAAAGGTAAAATAGTCGTTCGTAGTAAAGTTGAAATTGAAACCATTAGAGGTGGCCGCGAACAGATTATTGTCACTGAAGTGCCTTTTGAAGTAAACAAAGGTTCGCTCGTTAAAAAAATAGATGAACTGAGAGCGGATAAAAAAATTGAAGGTATCGTTGAAGTTCGAGATGAAACAGATAGAAACGGTTTAAGAATAGCAATTGAACTTAAGAAAGATATAAATAGTGAAGGTGTACTAAATTATTTATATAAGAATACTGACTTACAAGTTCTTTATCATTTCAATATGGTAGCGATAAATAATAGACGCCCAGAATTACTTGGGTTAAAACAAATTCTTGAAAGTTATATTGCGCATCAAAAAGAAGTTGTGACGAAACGTTCTCTATATGAATTGTCACAAGCTGAAAAGAGAATGCATATTGTAGAAGGTTTAATTAAAGCTTTATCTATTCTTGATAAAGTAATAGAAACGATAAGAGCATCGAAAAATAAACGAGATGCTAAAGAGAACTTAATCGCTAAATATGAATTTACAGAAGAACAAGCTGAAGCTATTGTAATGTTACAATTATATAGATTAACAAATACAGATATTGTTTCACTTGAAAAAGAATTTGATGAATTACAAAAAACGATAGATAGACTTAAAGATATTCTACAAAATGAAAATTCTTTATTAAAAGTTATTAAAAGTGAATTAAGAGCGATTCGTAAAGAATTTGCAGATGACCGATTAACTGAAATTGAAGAAAAAATAACTGAAATTAAGATAGAAAAAGAAATACTTGTACCTAGTGAGGAAACGATTGTTTCTGTTACACATGACGGATATATTAAACGCACATCTAATAGAAGTTATATCGCGAGTGGTGTTGAAGATGTTGGGCTTAAAGATGGTGATTACTTATTAATGCATGAAAAGATGAATACACAAGATACATTAATCGTATTCACTTCACAAGGTAATTATTTATTTATCCCTGTGCATGAAATTGTTGACTTAAAATGGAAAGATTTAGGGAAGCATATTTCTCAAATGATTCCGATAGGTGATGATGAGAGAATTGTTTCTGTATATAAAGAAACTGATTTCAAGCAAACATCTAGTTATATTATTGCTACAAAAGATGGCATGATTAAAAAGTCTACAAATGATAAATTTAAAGCTTCTAGAATTACAAAACCTTTAGTTGCAATTAAACTTAAGGGCGACGACGAGGTTGTATCTGTTCTGAAAATTACAGACAACGAACTTATTACGGTTATTACAAAAAACGGTATGAGTTTAACGTATGATACTGATGAATTGTCTGATATTGGGTTAAAAGCAGCAGGCGTTAAATCTATAAACTTAAAAGAGAATGACAGTGTCGTTATGACGGAAACATTACCAGATGATAAATTTGTATTCATCATTACAGATCGTGGCTCTGTGAAAAGAATGAAGGCTAATCAATTTGTACCTGCCAAAAGAGCTCAGCGTGGTTTAATGATATTAAAAGAATTAAAATCTAAGTCACATACAATTATTACAGCACTAACAAGTTCAGAGCAAGAAACGTGTGTCATTTTATCAGAAAAAGATCGTATAAAAGTTAACACGAAAGACTTTAATTATAGTGAACGATATACTAACGGTAGGTTTATTATTGATGAAAATGATTTCGGACAAATTATAAATGCTTATTTTGAAGAAAAAGCAATAGAATAAAAATATATAGTCATAATTAATTGCACATGGTAAAATCATGATAGCGTTTTTTTATGACTATATTAATTAGAATTGAGGGATTTCTTTGAAGAATTTTGATAGTTATATCCCAAGTTGGTTTCATGACTTTGTGCAATGGGGTAATGATTTAATTTGGACTCAAAACTTAATTTTCTTACTATTACTAGCTGGTGTATTCTTTACAATTAGTTCTAAAGTTGTACAGTTAAGATGGTTGCCAGAGATGTTTAGAGTGATATTTGAAAAAGCTGAAACACTTGAAGATGGTAGGAAAGGTATTTCTTCATTCCAAGCATTTGCAATTAGTGCTGCTTCACGTGTAGGTACTGGTAATATTGCTGGGGTAGCTACAGCAATTGTTTTAGGTGGCCCAGGTGCAGTATTTTGGATGTGGGTAATAGCATTTATTGGTGCTGCAAGTGCATTCTTTGAAGCAACTTTAGCACAAGTATATAAAGTTAAAGATAAAGAAGGCGGTTTTAGAGGCGGACCAGCTTATTACATAGAACGTGGATTGGGGCAAAAATGGCTAGGGGTTGTATTCGCAATACTGATTACAGTCACATTTGCTTTTGTATTTAATACAGTTCAATCTAATACGATTGCAGCTTCTTTAAATGAACAATATGAGTTTTCAAACGTTATTACTGGTATTATTTTAGCCATTATTACAGCATTGGTTATATTTGGTGGCGTTAGAAGTATTGCAACAGTATCTTCGTTTATTGTGCCAATTATGGCTATCGGATATATTATATTAGTTGGTTATATTTTGTTAATGAATGTAGACCAAATTTGGCCAATGATACAAAATATCGTAAAAAGTGCTTTCGGTCTGCATCCAGCATTTGGAGGCGCTATGGGCTTTGCAATCATGCAAGGTATTAAGCGTGGTTTATTCTCAAATGAAGCAGGTATGGGTTCTGCAGCTAACGCAGCAGCAACTGCAGCAGTCAGTCACCCTGTTAAACAAGGATTAATCCAATCGTTAGGTGTATTTTTCGATACAATGATTATTTGTTCAGCAACTGCTATCATGTTATTACTTTATACTGATCTACAATTTGGTGCTGATGCAGAACAAGGTGTTGCTGTTACGCAACAGGCGCTTACAACACATGTAGGTGAGTTTGGCGGTATATTCCTTACAGTCGCAGTATTTATGTTTGCATTTTCTTCAATTATTGGGAACTATTACTATGGACAATCCAATATTGAATATTTAACTAAGAATAAAATTGTGATGTTTATTTTTAGAATCTTAGTTATAGGTATGGTATTTGTTGGATCTGTCGTTCAAGTTCAAACAGTATGGGATACAGCAGATTTATTTATGGGGCTAATGGCAATTATTAATATTGTTGCATTATTCGGTCTAGCAACTGTTGTGTTTGAAGTTACAAAAGATTATAGAGCACAAAGAAAACGTAAATTAAATCCTGTATTTAAAATTGAGAATTTAAGCGCAAACTTTAGTAACATAGAAGCATGGGGAGATAATCCTTATAAAAAAGAGACTAAAGAAGTTGAAAAAACTAAACAATATCAATCGTCAGAAAATGATACAAAGTATGAAGAACCTAAAAATGATACTTTTGAAAATAATAATGACGAATCCGATCATAAAGATCAATAAAGCGTATATATTATAAAAAATAGCAACTCATTTCTAGCTGAATAAATCAGTGAAATGAGTTGTTATTTATTTTGAGTTGGGTCAAAATCTGAATGTTACTTGTTTGGATAGTCTTGCAACATTTAGCATGCACTTTCAAAATCGTAAGATTTTAAAATATAAAAAGATCTCTTCACTAGACTAACCTAATGAAGAGATCTTTTATTTATGATTTAAATAGATTTGCTATAGAATTGAATATTTCTTTAATCGCATTTACGATTTTATCCCAGAAACCTTCATCTTGTAATTTATCTTTAATATTATGACCTAGATCTTCTGCTTTTTTCTTAGCGTCTTTAAAGTCATCTGATTTAACAATATCATTAACATAATCTTTAGAGTTATTAATAAAGTCTTTTGCATTTTCACCACTAAAAACGCCATCTTTCTGAGCTTTATCAATGACATTTACAATCATGTTGATTTGATTTTGACTAATAACTTGCGTTAAGCCGTTGTCTTCAATTTTTTGATTTACAATATTAGTGATTTCGTTAACATTAACATTCCCCGTTTTTTCTGCTACTGCTTGTTTAGATTCTGCTATTGTTTTATTTAGCTGTGATTGTGAGAAACCTTCTTGGCCACTATTTTCATCTGATATTTGGTTAATAGTAGATAATTCTTCTTGTGCAACTTGTGTTCTATTTGAGTCGACGGATTCACCTTGAGCTTCAAATGCTTTATAAACCCCAGCTAAAGCACTTTCTCCAGTAACATCTTCACTAGAAGCTATCGTAACGTCTGCATCTTTAATACCAGCAGTCATTAACGCATTCTTGTAAGTATCTTCGGTAACTTTAGTTATTTTACCTGCATCTTGATTGATGTTTAAATTGAGTCCACTTCCCTTTGATGTTTTAGTAATTCGGATACTCGATTTCAAAACATCGTTTGACGATTGCATATTTATATATTTATTTAAGTCATTAGCATTAACGTATGTTGTTTTGTCACTATTCTTAGTGCCTAATAAATTTGCTGTAGTATCTTTAGCAGTTGGATTGTTTTCTAAAGCTGCACCATAAACAGTGACTGCATTATCCCACGCTTCCTCAGTTACTGCTTGGGCTTGGTGTTTCGGATAAAAAATGATTGATAGTAATAAGACAGATAATATACTAAATATATATGGATTTATGTTCTTCATATGCTTGCACGTCCTTAACTTTATTGATATAAATATATCTATCATTATATTATCATCAATTGTATAATATGTAATAGGTCTTCAGAATGAGGTTTAATATATGGGAAAATACATTATAGAAAAAACATTAAACAATAATGTGTTAGTTGCTAACTATTATGAAAAAGAAGTTATATTAGTTGGTAAGGGGATTAGTTTTGGTAAAAAACAGGGTGAAGAAATTAATACGGATTTAATAGAAAAAGTATATTTGCTTGAATCTGAAAATGATAAAAACAAATATAAACAATTATTAGATGGTACAAATGAACAAGTGTTCACGATCGTTTTAGAAGTTGTAAATGGTATTGATAAACAGTTAGGTGGAAGTGTAAGTGAAAAAACGTTAATTTCATTAACTGATCATATTTTATTTGCAATCAAACGTGTTAAAGAAGGCATTCATGTTCATAATCCATTTTTAAAAGAAACAGAGCTGTTATATCCAAGAGAATATCAAATTGCTGAAAAAGCTGTTAAAGCATTAAACGAAAAGCTAAACTTACAATTCATTGAATCGGAAGCTGGTTTCATTGCTTTACATATACATTCAGCTGAAGTAAAACATTCACTTCACGATATTCACAACATAAAAGAAATTATACAAAAAGCAATTATAATAATAGAAGAGGGCCTTGAAGTTAATATAAATAAAGATAGTATTAATTATAGTCGTTTTGTTAGGCACCTTCACTTTGCAATTCAAAGAGTTTTAGCTGATGAACGAATTCCAGACGCAACTAATATTGAAATGCTATTGAAAGCGCAATATCCAGTGTGTTATAATATATCCGTAAAGATAGTGAAGATGATGCAAACACAGTTGAAGAAACCAGTTTATCAATCAGAATTGGCATATTTAACAATGCACATCCAACACTTCAATAATAACTTATAAGTTGCGTGTTACTGATACGATCAGGCATGAGCAAATAAATTTTACCACTTAGGTAAGTTTCTTTGCTCATGCCTTTTTTCATGGCGTAATTTATAAAGTTAAACAAATAGGAGGGGTTTTAATATGTTTAAGAAATTCTTTGGTCAATTGCAACGTATTGGTAAAGCTTTAATGTTACCAGTTGCAATATTACCAGCAGCCGGTATTTTACTTGCATTCGGGAATGCAATGCAGAATGCTCAGTTCGTTGAAATTGCACCTTGGTTAAAATCTGATGTTATTGTTATGGTTGCATCAGTTATGGAATCATCGGGTCAAATTATTTTTGATAATTTACCATTACTATTCGCACTCGGTACCGCTTTAGGTTTAGCAGGAGGAGATGGCGTTGCAGCTTTAGCAGCATTAGTTGGTTATTTAATTATGAATACAACTATGGGTGTTGTTAAAGGTATTTCGATTGATGATATTTATAGTTATGCTGAAGGCGCTAAAACATTAGGCCAAACAGCTAAAGATCCTGCAAATGCATTAGTGTTAGGGATACCAACACTTCAAACAGGGGTGTTCGGTGGTATTATAATGGGGGCACTTGCCGCATGGTGCTACAACAGATATTATAATATCAGTTTACCACCATTCTTAGGATTCTTTGCAGGTAAACGATTTGTTCCAATTATTACATCAGTTATTGCGATTGTGGCAGGTATTGCACTTTCATTTGCTTGGCCACCAATACAAGATGGTTTAAATAATTTATCTACATTCTTATTAGATAAAAACTTAGCATTGACGACATTTATATTTGGTATTATAGAACGTGCTTTAATCCCATTCGGATTACATCATATATTCTATTCACCATTCTGGTTCGAGTTTGGTAACTATGTAAACTCTGCTGGAGAATTAGTTCGTGGTGACCAAAGAATCTTTATGGCACAAGTTAAAGATGGCGTGCCATTTACAGCTGGTGCATTTACAACAGGTAAATATCCATTTATGATGTTCGGTTTACCAGCAGCAGCATATGCGATTTACCGTCAAGCGCGTCCAGAGCGTAAAAAAATTGTAGGTGGTTTAATGCTATCTGCAGGTTTAACATCATTCTTAACTGGTATAACTGAACCATTAGAATTCTCATTCTTATTCGTAGCACCAGTACTTTATGGTATTCATGTTGTTTTAGCAGGTACATCATTCTTAGTGATGCACTTATTGCACATTCAAATAGGTATGACGTTCTCAGGTGGATTTATTGACTATATATTATACGGATTATTAAACTGGGATCGTACGAATGCATTATTAGTAATTCCAGTAGGTATTGTATATGCGTTAGTTTATTACTTCTTATTTACATTCGCTATTAAGAAATTCAATTTAAAAACACCGGGTAGAGAAGATAAAGAAACAAAAACGCACAATAGCTCAGTAGCAGAATTACCTTTTGATGTTTTAGATGCTATGGGTGGAAAAGAAAACATTAAACATTTAGATGCATGTATTACAAGACTTCGTGTGGAAGTGTTAAACAAATCTGAAGTTAATAAAGATGAACTGAAAAGTTTAGGTGCTTCAGGTGTGCTAGAAGTCGGTAATAATATTCAAGCTATTTTTGGTCCTAAGTCAGATCAAATCAAACATGATATGGCACGCATTATATCTGGTGAAATTTCTAAACCAAATGAAACAACTGTTACTGAAGAAGGTGACGAGGAAGGTGCTGCAATTCTAGCTGAAGGTGGCGCTACAATCTATTCACCAATTAAAGGTGAAGTGATTAATATTTCTGAAGTACCTGATAAAGTATTCTCTGAGAAAATGATGGGTGATGGAATTGCAATTATTCCTGAAACTGGTGAAGTCGTTGCACCGTTTGATGGTAAATTAAAAATGACATTCCCTACAAAACATGCAATTGGCTTAGAGTCTAATGAGGGTGTTGAATTATTAATTCACTTCGGATTAGAAACAGTTAAACTTGAAGGAAAAGGCTTTGAAATTTTAGCAGAAGCTGATACAGACATCGTTAAAGGCCAACCATTAATGAAAGTTGATTTAGACTTCATTAAAGAACATGCTGATAATACTGTAACACCGATTGTTGTTACAAACTTAAATGATTCAACTTTAGAAACTTTAATTACTGGTAAAGTTGAACAAGGCGATAAAATATTAGTTGTTAAATAATATAAAAGTCATTTTAAAATAGGAGATACATCTATAAGATGTTTATCTCCTATTTTATTTTTTAATTAGTATAATTTTATTATGTAAACTATAGGTGTAAATTTTTGTTTTTAAATTGATATGTTTAGGGTATAATAGACTATAAATATTTTAGAGGAGGGCTTTTTTTGGAAAGAGAACCAAAATCCAATAAATCTATCAATAATAAGAGTAGATTTATGAACTTTTTTGGTGGACGAGATATATACTTTATTTTAGGATTATTGATCTTGATAGGCTTAATGATCTTTATATTCCAAAATGTATCGTTCATTTTTCAACCCGTAGTAACGATTATTACAACTTTAATTGGCCCAATTATTGTTGCATTCGTCGCGTTTTATCTATTTAATCCAATTATTAATTTTATGGAAAGATTTAATATTTCAAGATTATGGGGTATCATCATATTATTACTTGCCATTATCGCAGCATTTACACTTGTTGTGACTTTATTGATACCTGTCGTACAACACCAAGTAACCAGTCTTTCAAAAAATTTACCAACATACGTTAATGAGTTTAGTGACAAAATAAAAATGCTTTCTAAAAATTCTTTTGTAGCTGATTATTATACGCAAGCTCAAAACTGGGTACAACAAAACTTTAGTGATATACCTAAAAAGATATCTAATTCAGTAGGAGACTTCAGTAATAAGTTTCAAACATTTATTTCTACAATTACACATGTAGTTGTGATCATTATTACTTTCCCGTTTGTATTATTCTTCTTGCTTAAAGACGGTGAAAAGTTTAGAAACTATTTTATAAGTTTAATGCCACCAAAATTTAGAAAAGATACACATGATTTAATTGATAAAATGAATGTTCAAGTAGGTTCATATATTCAAGGTCAAATGATTGTTGCTTTCTGTATTGGGGTATTATTATTCATTGGTTATTCCATCATAGGATTAGAATATGGATTAACATTAGCAAGTATTGCTGCAGTCACAAGCGTTGTACCTTATTTAGGTCCTATTATAGCGATATCGCCTGCAATCGTATTAGCAGCAATTGATTCACCATTTATGCTGTTAAAGCTTGCTATTGTATGGGCAGCCGTTCAATTTTTAGAAGGGCATTTTATCTCACCTAATATTATGGGGAAAACAATGCAAATACATCCTTTAACAATTATTTTCGTATTATTATGTGCAGGAAATTTAGCAGGTGTATTAGGTGTGATACTTGGTATTCCAGCTTACGCTATTATTAAAGTAGGTGTAACGCATCTCTTTACTTTATTTAAACGCCGATATAACAAATATTATCAAGATGATTCAGGACCATATGAATTTAAAGATGATGAAATTATACCGGAGAATGATTAAACTCAATATGATTTTGATTGAACTGTCTAGGACATAAATGTCCTAAACTATAATGATTTTGTAAAGTGCATGCTTGCCTGGGGGTATGGCTCGAGCCTGTAGTCTCTCTCACATACTATTCCCCCGGGCGTCAGCACGTTACAAAATCAAAAATATAAAATCACCCAATCCGAAAATGATTCCAACGGATTGGGTGATTTTTTTAACTTGGGATTTATGTCCCAACTTCTTTTTTTGTTTGTAAATTGATAAATAATTTTTATACATAGATTAAATAATACACACCATATGTTGCAAGACTGAACAAACAAGCAACATAGAAGGTCTGTATGTTGCAAGACTGAGCAAACAAGCAACATAGAAGGTCTGAATGTTGCAAGACTGATCAAACAAGCAACATAGAAGGTCTGAATGTTGCAAGACTGAGCAAACAAGCAACATAGAACGTTTGTAAGATGACCATATGATGAATGGGCAATTGAAACATGAATTATAAGAATAAATTCTAATTAATGTATTTTTATGGTATTATTTGGGAGAATAAAATAAGAGAAGGTAGAAAAATGAATATCATAAATCGAAAAAGAATTTTTTCTGTGTTAAAGTTTTTATTTATTTGCACTATATTATGTGTTGTTTTATATGTATTGCATCATGAATTAGTAAAAATAGATTTTAAAAAGGCAATTGTGCTGTTTAGAGAAATGAATACTGTATATTTTGTCGGTATAATATTACTTGGAATACTTTCAGTCTCAGTTTTATCTCTTTATGACATGATGTTAAAACAGTCATTAAAGATCAGTTTACCAATACATAAAGTGTTATCTATTAGTTATATTATTAATACTTTTAATAGTATATTAGGATTTGGTGGTTTAATCGGTGCGGGCTTAAGAATATATTCTTATCGTAATGATGTCCTAAATAAGAAGGAATTAATAAAAAGTACTTCATTATTATTAGTATCCATGCTCAGTGGATTAAGTTTATTGTGTGTATTAATCGTTTTTCGTGTTTTTAATGCTGATCCGTTATTAGATGATATAGCTTGGTCAAAAATTGTCATATATATAGGTAGTTTGTTTTTACCATTATTTATGATATTTTCATATTTGAAACCCTCTACACAAAATGATAGATTTTTAGGCCTTAAATTTACGATTGTTTCCGCTTTAGAATGGTTAGCTGCAAGCACGCTATTATTTGTTATTTTAAAATCGTTAAATATAAATATAGAGTATTCATACTTGGTTGGGATATTTGTAATAGCAGCATTATCAGGTTTGATTAGCATGATACCTGGTGGTTTTGGCGCATTTGACTTAGTCGTTTTACTGGGGATTAAATCACTAGGTGTCCCTGAAGAACAAGTCGTCATCGCATTATTATTGTACAGAGTAGCTTATTATTTCTTCCCATTTATTATCGCACTTGGCTTATCGACATTTGAATTTGGTAGCATAGCTAAAAAATATATAGAAGAAAGTAAGTTTTATACACCTGCTGTAGATACAACGTCATTTATTAAGTCTGTTCAAAGTGACTTTATGACGAAAATACCATCATTAGCATTAGGTTTACTTTCAGGTATTACAGGCTTTGTATTATATTTCAATCATATATTAATATTGTATGATGCAATATATTCTCATCATTATACGTTTTATTCCGTATTGTTAGCGTTACATACTGCTTCGACATTGATGTTGTTAATATGTGCTAAAGGTGTCATGTCGGGCACTATGAGATCTATTCTTATGAGTATCATATCAGTTATCGTCATGTTAATCGTTTGTATCTTAACGACGAGTACAATCATTGCGTTTTTATGGTTAGTCATTTTATTAATATTATTGTTTATCGGTTATAAGAAAGCAATAGTCGTTAAGAAAATAGTAACACCAATCAAAATATTATTAAGTGGATTGTTAATATTTACGATGTTTATTGTTAATAGAATTATTTCAAAAAATTATTTGGATCTCTATCCACATGAAGTCACTAAATTCGATAAATATGCGGTATTCTCAATGTTTTGGATTGTCTTGGCAATTTTATGCCTATTAGGTATGTGTATTACCTTTATACTTTCAAAAAGATTTCATAAAAGTTTAAATACAAATGCATCTTATGAAACGATTCAGAATATCATAGATCAGTACGGAGGATCTTACGTAAGCCATTTAGCTTTTACAGGAGATAAATCGTTTTATGTAAATGAAGATGAAGATGTTTTTATTATGTATAGACATACGATGAATGCTGTTATTGTGCTAGGGGATCCAGTTGGCAATCGCAATCAATTCAATCAAATTTTGAGTGATTTTTATGATCAAATGCAATTTTTAGGACATGATATTATTTTTTATCAAGTACAAAGTAAATTACTATCTTTATATCATGACTATGGAAATATCTTTTTCAAATTAGGGGAAGAAGCACTTATAGATTTAAACACGTTCAGTTTATCTGGTAAGAAAAAACGTGGTATGCGTGCAACATATAATAAATTGGAAACAGAAGGGTATCAATTCGATATCATGCATGCACCATATTCACAAGAAGACTTGAAAATGATGAAAGATATTAGCGATAGTTGGTTAGAAAGTAAGCAAGAAATGAGTTTTTCAGTTGGTTCATTTCAGTTAGATTATTTAAATAGAGCGCCAGTTGCAGTCATAAGAAATAAAAATAATGAAATAGTTGGATTTTGTTCATTGATGTTTACGAATTATAATCAATCTATTTCTATAGATTTAATAAGATGGAATAAAAATATAGATCTTCCATTGATGGATGCATTGTACATTCATATGTTGTTATGGGCAAAAGAAGAAGGATATAAACAGTTTAATATGGGTATGGCAACTTTATCGAATGTAGGACTTAATAAGCATGCCTATCTTAGAGAGAAATTTGCAGCAAAAGTATTTGAGAATATGAATAGTTTATATAGTTTTCAAGGATTACGAAATTATAAACAAAAATACGCGCCAGATTGGGAACCAAGATATTTAGTGTATAGAAAATATAGTTCATTATTTTGGAACTTAATTAGAGTTTCTTTAACCATTAATCATAAGTAAATAAGCGTTGATTATATATGCTCAACAGCACAAAAAAAGAAGACCGCTAAAGGTCTTCTTTTTTTGTGCTATTTATTGAACACGTGTTTCTTTAATTCTCTTATACCATAAATAAATGACGTAAAGTACAATTACGGCTATAACTATCATGAATATTTTAGAGTACATACTTACATAAACTATAATTTCATGCCAATGTTTACCTAATGTCTTACCGAGCATAATAAGAAATATATTCCACATGCCCGTTCCTATTGCTGTTAATAATATAAATAGAGGTATGTTCATTTTCGTAATACCTGCTGGCAATGAAATGAGCGTTCTGACAATCGGTATAAAACGTCCAATAAAGATAGCCCAATGACCGTATTGATCTAACCATTTAATTGTTTTATCTAAATCTTGAGTTTTGATACCTATATATTTACCACGTTTATGTATAAATTTATATAATCGATCTTCACCTATATATGCACCGATGCTGTATAAAACAAGCGCACCAAGTACAGCACCTATAACTGTGATAATACATACAATGATAATATTTAGGTCTGATTGAGATGTCATAAATCCTGCGAATGTTAATATAATTTCTGATGGGAAGGGATGTATAACATACTCTAAAAATACGAGTATAAAGACACCAATATATCCATATTGTGTCATAAATTCAGTAATCCATTGTTCCATAACATACTCCTTAATAAAAAATTCATAATGTGTGTACATAAAAATAACAGTATTGTATAACGCTATTGTATACTTTACTGTTATTTTATCACATCATTATTTTAAGCTTTTTCTAATTTCTTGTTCTTCTTGATAGCGAGTTGGATTTTTTTTGTAAAAATCTTGATGATAATCTTCAGCTTCGTAAAAAGGTTGATATGGTAATAGTTTCGTTACAACGGATTTACCTTCTGGCAGCTTTTTATTTAATTGTTCTATATATTCTTCAGCTAATTTTTTTTGATCGTCATTCGTATAGAAAATTGCTGTTTGATATTGTGTTCCACGGTCTTGATATTGTCCGTGTGCATCAGTAGGGTCGATTATTGCAAAATAAATTTCTAATAATCTGTTATATGAGAATAAAGCAACATCATATTGGATTTCGACTACTTCTAGATGACCAGTATCGCCTTTTTTCACTTCTTCGTAAGTTGGATTTTCTGTTGTACCTCCCATATAGCCAGAAGTTACTTTATCAATGCCTTCATATTCATCGAATGGTTTAACCATACACCAAAAGCATCCACCTGCAAAATACGCTTTATTCATATTCATTATATTTTTACCATCCTTTATTCAGTCTCAAGTCTTATTTTTTAATTAGGTTTGCAATTTTTCTTGATTTTTAATAGAGAAATTGGTTAACTTAATGTATGAGTCTCATTATAATATATTTAGACTCAATTTTGAAGATAAAAGGCTGGTTACAATGACTTCGCAAAATCAATCAGAAACAGAAGGCACTCGTCAAACGAATGTACCGAAAAGAAATAAAAAGCGTAGAATAAAAAAAAGACCTTTTATTATCTTAGGTATCATCTTATTATTAGTTTGTTTAGGATTTTATATTAATGCTTCTTATAAATCAGGTTTAAAAGTTTCTTCAGACCATGGTAAAAAGCAGGAATTACATAAATTCCATAGTACAACAAGAAACGATGGTAAAGTAAATGTTCTCGTATTAGGGGAAGACCGCAAAGTAGATAATTCACAACCTAGAACAGATTCAATTATGATTGTTCAATACGATTATTTGAAGAAAGATCTTAAAATTGTATCAGTCATGAGAGATATATATTCAGAAATTCCAGGTGGTTATCGTAATTATAAAATTAACACTGCATATTCATTAGGAGGTCCTGAGTTACTGCGTAAGACATTGAAGAAAAATCTTGATATTGATCCGGAATATTATGCGATTATTGATTTTGATGGATTTGAGCAAATGGTTGATGAAATATCACCTAAAGGCGTTCCAATCAATGTCGAAAAAGATATGTCTGAAAAA
This sequence comes from Mammaliicoccus vitulinus, assembly GCF_029024305.1. Taxonomy (NCBI): domain Bacteria; kingdom Bacillati; phylum Bacillota; class Bacilli; order Caryophanales; family Staphylococcaceae; genus Mammaliicoccus; species Mammaliicoccus vitulinus. The sequence continues at coordinate 1,418,971 of NZ_CP118974.1, read as the reverse complement.
ATAGGTGTTTCACTGAAAAAAGGTCAACATAACTTAAACGGTAAAGAATTGCTAGGTTATGCACGTTATAGACATGACGAAGAAGGTGACTTTGGACGAGTGAGAAGACAGCAGCAAGTGATGACAGGTCTTAAATCTGAGTTACTAAGTGTCGATTCAGTTGTGAAAGCACCCAAATTAGCAGGGATTGCAAGAGGTTATGTAAATACTAATTTAGATGACCAAACAATCTATAAAACGGGCGCTAGTTTTATAGCTAGAGGCGATAAAGATATAAAAACATTAACAGTTCCTGTTAAAGGTTCATATACGAATGCGAATGATCTTGAAAACGGAGCAGTTCTTAAAATCGATAAAGAAAAGAACAAAGAAGCAATAAAGAAATTTCTTAACGATTAATGAAACAATTTGAGACATAAATACCCATTCTCAAAATAAAAAATCTCTTCACTAGGTTTTAGACTAGTGAAGAGATTTTTTGATTTTTTATGAATCTGATTTACGTACGCCTGCAACGCCATAATGCTCAGGTTTCATTTCTTCTATGATCACTTGGATGTTCTCTTTTGGTGCTTTAGCATTTTGATGCACAGCTTCAGTGACATCTTTTACAAGACCTTTTAATTGTTCGTCTGATCTACCTTCAATTAATTTAATGTTTACGATTGGCATATTTAGCGCTCCTTTTTATATTGAATATTTGCTGAAGGACCTGAATCTCCGCTCCAGTCTGTTTGACCATCGTCTTCAATGAATTCTATATTGACATCTTCAACGTGTGATAAGTCTAACAGTTTTAATATAATCCGTTTTCTTATTTCTGACAACTCTTTCAGTGTGAAGTTTTGATTCACTTCTAATAAACTTTCAATATGAAGTGCTTCTCCTTCTTTTATTACTGCAAGTCGTTTAATGTCAGCAATTGATTTATCATCTAAAATAACTCTAGAAGCATGGATTTCTGATTCATGGTCAGCAATACCTAATACACCTTGAGCATTTTCTATAAAGATAATACCTACAATTACAAACATCATGATACCGATTATAACTGAGGCAATACCTTCTAACATGCCTAAACCAGTCAATCTTGCAATGATGATTGAAATAACTGCAATGATCCCACCAGCAGTTGCAACTGTATCTTCCATAAATACTAATTTAGTGGCTGGCTTTGCTTTTCCTATCAGTAAATAACTTTTAGTAAAAGGTGTTAATAACCCTTTACTGCTTTCACCAGCTTCTTCTAATATTTCTTTACCAGCTTTTCTTAAAACAATACCTTCAAGTACAATACCAATTGCTAAAACACCTATGTTTATCCAGAAGAATAATAACGGTCCATTTGTGTCATTAGGGTGGACAATGTGGTGAAAACCTTCTTTAACTGTTTCGTATGAAAGAATACCTACAATAATTACAGCGATTAAACAAACAAGGTTAATTAATCTTCCATAGCCAAGTGGGAATTTTTCATTTGGGCTTCTCTTAGAGAAAGCAGAACCTAAAAATACAAATAATTGATTGGCAGCATCACCAAATGAATGCATCATTTCAGCGAACATAGCAATATTTCCAGTGAAAATAAAGGCTAGTAGTTTTAAACAGCCAAGAATAAAATTAACGACGGCAGCTGTTAAGGAAGACATGCTTCCTTTTTTAAGTAAATTAAAAAGACCTTTCATATTGAGCTCCTTTGTAAATAGATTGTTATGATTATATCACTTTAATACCACGAATCAACGCATGATAAGCATTTATTTTATAAAAATCATAATTATATTATGTAAACTATAGATAAAGTTTGAAAAATTAAAAACACTCGATAGGGGGAATGTGTTATACTATTTATGTTGATATAGTAATTAGGTTATACTAATATACGACTATTTTAATGTAACTTAATATTAAAATATACTTATTACACTATGTGTACTTGTTGTCACTTTTTAAATGAATCTATAAGGTTTATAATAGAAGTAATACATAGATTATTTTAAACAAATTTGAAAATTTGTATATTTTTTTATGGGTATTTATATATAGTCGAGTAGATTAATATTGAAAGGGGCTCTGTAGTTAATTATGAATTCGATACATAAGAAAACAGATGTAATATTAATTGGTGGAGGCATTATGAGTGCAACTTTAGGTATTATGCTTAAAGAATTATCACCAAACATAGAAATTAAATTATTTGAAAAATTATCAAAACCGGCAGAAGAAAGTTCTAATGAATGGAACAATGCGGGTACAGGTCATTCAGCATTATGCGAGTTGAACTATACAAAAGAAGAGGCGGATGGTTCGGTTAATATAGATAAAGCTATTAAAATAAACGAACAGTTTCAACTATCAAAACAATTTTGGACTTATTTAGTGAATAAAGGAAGTTTACCTAGTCCTGAAACATTTATTCGTCCTGTACCACATATGAGTTTTGTATATGGCGAAAAGAACGTCCAGTTTCTAAAAAAGCGTTGTGAAGCATTGTCAGGTAATCCATTATTCCCAGGTATGACTTTTACGGATGATTTTGAAACATTGAAACATTGGATGCCTTTAATGATGGAAGGTCGTCCTGCAAACGAAAAAATTGCTGCAACTAAGATTGAATCAGGTACTGATGTCAATTTTGGTAATTTAACACGTTCACTATTAGATAACTTGAAAGAACAAGACGTAGAACTCAATTACAATCATTCAGTACAACATATACGTAGAAACGAAGATAATACATGGCAATTAAAAGTATATAATGCAGAAACTAAAAAAGTGGAGTACCACAATACTAAATTTGTCTTTATCGGTGCTGGTGGCGGAAGTTTACCTCTGTTACAAAAAACACATATTAAAGAAGCTTCAAATATAGGTGGATTCCCTGTAAGTGGATTATTCATGGTATGTAATAACGAAGAAGTTATTGCTAAACATGATGCTAAAGTTTACGGGAAAGCTAAAGTTGGTGCACCACCTATGTCTGTACCACATTTAGATACTAGATATATAGAAGGTAAGAGATCGTTACTATTTGGACCTTTTGCAGGTTTTTCACCAAAATTCTTAAAAACAGGATCTAACATGGATTTACTTGGTTCAGTTAAGCCTAATAATGTATTTACGATGTTATCTGCAGGTTTAAAAGAAATGGGTCTAACAAAATACTTAGTAGAACAAGTATTATTATCAGATGAAAAACGATTAGAAGAACTTAAAGAATTTGTACCAACTGCAAAACTAGAAGATTGGGATGTTGTCATAGCAGGTCAACGTGTTCAAGTCATTAAAGACACGAAAGAAGGCGGAAAGGGCACATTGCAATTTGGTACAGAGCTTGTAACAAGTGAAGATGGCTCGATTTCAGCTTTATTAGGTGCTTCACCTGGTGCTTCAACAGCTGTTCATGTTATGTTGCAATTATTAGAAAAATGTTTCCCAGCAGATTTCGTTGAATGGGAAGAAAAAATCAAAAAAATGATACCATCATTTAGATTGAATTTATCAGAACATCCAGATTTATTTAATGAAATAAATACATCTACTTCAAAAGCATTAGGTTTATATAAGTAATGAATCATATACGTAATAAAACGTAGATAAAATATCTATGTTTCAGAATGTAGACAAAGTCTTAGACTTTGTCTACATTTTTTATGCGCATGCTTTTCCCGCAAGAGTCAGCGTTAAAAATACCAAGTGTTATCTAGAAAATAATAAAAACTTTATATATTCTCTTTAAATTTTAGTTTAATCGGGTTAAACTATCTTTAATGAAGATTAAGGGGGATATGTATTATGTTTGAAAAATTACTTACCTCTATAGGTGTCGGTAATCTAACAATCGATACGCGATTAGAAAAAACAACTTTTAACGAAGAAGAACCAATTAAAGGAAAAGTTATATTTAAAGGTGGTTCATGTGACTTAAAAGTTGAATATATTATGTTGTCACTAATTGAACGTGTCAATAATCAAAATGAGGATAGCGATTTTTCAGAATTTGATTATGAATTGCATAAGCATAAAGTGAATAAATCCTTTTTAATTAAAAAGAAAGATCACCAAGAGTATGAATTTGAATTCAAACTTGAACAAATCGAATTTAAAGGTGAACCAGAAGAAATATTTCTTAAGACACATGTTCATATAGATCAATCAGTCGGTGCTGACGATGAAGAAAGACTAAATATAATTAGATAATTGTGATGGAGGCTAGGACAAATTAATTGTTTTAGCCTCCATTATTATATTAAAAACAGTTTGGATAATTCTTGAAATAGAACACGTGTTCGTATATAATGAAAATACATTAATACGACGATGGAAGGTGAATTTATGTATAAATATCGTTTACGTGAGAACAGATATATTTTGTGCATAGATCAAAGTAGTTTTTTTGCAAATGTTTCATGTGTGAGTAAAGGTATTAATCCTGTTGAGCATAAACTAGCTGTTATATCGGATACGAAAAGGCAAGGAGCTATTGTTATAGATGCTACAGAGCCATTAAAAGGCATAGGAATAGAAACTGGTTCAAGGTTGTTTGAAATACCTCATAGAAGTGATATATATATTATTAATCCAAATATGAATCACTATGTTAATGATTCATTAGCCATATATAAAGTGTTATTACAATATCTAGACTGCAAAGACGTAAAACAGTTTAATATCGATGAAATATTTATAGATATCACTCATATTTACAAATATTATTGCTCATCTCCAAAGGAATTTGCGAACATGATCATGGAAAAAATTGAACATGAAACGCAATTAAAGTGTCCAATAGGGATTGGACCTAATATGTTTATGAGCAAGATGGCATTAAAATCAGAAGCAAAGGTTAATAAACAACTTATCGCTGAGTGGAAATATGAGGATATCTCTACAAAATTATGGCCAATTCATCCACTTAATAAAATGTGGGGTATTAATCATCGTGTAGAAAAGAACTTAAATGATTTAGGTATATTTACAGTTCGAGATTTAGCACATTATCCATTAAATAAATTAATGAAATTATATGGAGAAATAGGGAAAGAATTGCATCTCAACAGTAATGGGTTTGATTTAAATAATATTCAAGATGCGCATCGTTTACTAAAGCCAAGTATTTCATGCGACATAGAGCTTACGAGAGATTATCAGTATTATGAAATGAAAAGTATGATACTCGAAACAGTAGAAAGTTTAACAATGCAATTAAGATCAAGAAATTTATTAGTAAAATCTATCTCATTTTCAATGAAAAGTCGCAAGAATGATCGTATATCTAAGCAATATACTTTAAAGGACGGTACAAATATAACAATGGATATATTTAGAGTTATATGGAGCTTTACCGAACAGCTATGTGATAAGCAAGAAAAATATCATGAATTGAATATTTCTCTTAATAACTTCGTACCTGAAAGGGCACGCGAGCTTAATACATTTATAGATAAATTTGAAAGAGAAAGAAACGAAGCACTTGAAATACTCATAAAAGAAACAAAAAGAAAACAGAAAGTTAATAGACAATCAAATAGTCCGTTAAGACTAAGTAACGTAAACTAAAGTGGGCAAATTAAACTTATAAAATCAGCCATACAAATATAGGCTGATTTTATGATGTATATTTTGTTTAAGCTAAATAATTCATATATACTTATTTAGAAACAACTTATGTTAATGATTTATGAATCGGCATAAGTTATGAAATTCACTATTGGGGGCATATTTTATATGCAAGTAAAACAGTTATACATGATATTGATTCAAATATTAGTACTTTTTATGATCATCTCTTTAATCTTTTCACAAACACCGGTAGCTTTTGTAGTGATATATGCAATATCTGCAGCAATTTTAATATTACATATTCACCTTACAAAACATAGTTGGAAAGTTAAAAGTATTTTCACGATCATTTATATAGCAATATTAGTGCTACAAGAAGTATATATTTCAGTTGGTGTCTTTGATCAGCAAGCACTTTGGATAACTTTGTTTATTAAAAAATTAATTGCTATCATCATTATTTTTATACCGTATTTTGTACGTTATTTACATTATATTTATACAATTGAACATCAATTTGCAATGAACGAACTATCGTCTGTTAGCTTTGATATGATAAGAGATGTTGTAAAAAGAAAAAATAATTTTAAAAGTAATATCACTAAAGGTAAAGTTGCTTTATCTAAAGAAAATATTAACGAAATTGCAAATGATATACCCAGGCATAGCTATTTTAAATACTTAAATAAAGACATATTAAATGATGACTACTTTAAAGATTGTGAAAATAGTTTAACTGATGAACATGTCTATATCATTATTTCCAGTACTGGAAGTTCAGCCAGTGAGTTAATATCATTATTCACACGTAAAATCTATAATCATGTATCACTTAGCTTTGATAAAGAATTAAGAACAACTATTAGCTATAATGGTGGAGAAAATGTGACTTTACCAGGATTGAATCAAGAACAGTTGCAGTCATTTAATAAAAAAAGTGATGCGAGTATAATGGTATATAAAATAAATGTTCCGAAAGAAAACAAAAAAATCATGATTGAGAAAATAAGAGAAATAAATGAAACAGGAAGTGCATATAATTTAGTTGGACTTGTTACCAAAATATCTATTAGACCTAACATCATGTTTTGTTCGCAGTTCGTATATAACATTTTAAAAATTGGCAACGTTCATTATTTCGATGTTGAGCAAACAAAAGTAAAGCCAACCGATTTTATTGAAAATGACTATTATAGGAAGTTGCAATTTTGTTATGAAATTCAGTTTAATGAATTAAAAGCGTAACTATAAAATGAGAGAAGGTCTCGTTCATGGGTGATATAAATAAATACAAAATGAAATTAGATAATACAGCTATCATTCATATGGCATCTAAGAATAAAGATTGGCTCAATATGTTTAGAATCTCAGTACATTTTAAAGAAGAAATAAATCCAGTAATATTACAAAAATCATTGAATAATATATATAAAAGGTTTCCGACAATTGCAGCGAGGATAACAAATGATTTATTTTGGTATTATCAACAGCCCATTAAAAAAGCGCCGAAAATAAAAAAAGATACAGCACTACTTAAACCTATGTCAAACGAAGCATTATATAATTGTGCGTTTAGAATTTTATACTCGGAGAAAAGTATACATGTTGAATTATTTCATTCTTTAACTGATGGTAGAGGTGGTATGATATTTGTTAAATCATTAGCATATGAATACCTTAAATTAAAACATCATATTAATATCAGTTCCACAACAGATATTTTACTTGCTGAAGATGATATATCGGATGGAGAAGTTGTAGATAGCTACCAAAAAGATAAAGTGATACAGGATAAGAAAATAAATAAAACATACAATAAGGTTTATCAATTACAAGGTAAGAAAATGAATCAATTAATTATTGAAAAATTTATTCTAGATATTGAAGACATTAAATCTTTAGCTAAAAAAATGGAAGTTAGTCTTACTGTATTAATATGTTCAATTATTATGAAGGCACTGCTAGATTTACAGGAGCAAGAAATATCAAAAAGACATCAACGGCCTATTAGTATCTTTCTACCAATAGATTTGAGAAATATGTTTAACAGTCAAACATTAAGGAATTTTGTATTATATATTAAACCTCAAATCCACCCAACTCTACAAAGCGAAACTTTAACAGATATAATAGACTCTGTTAAAAAACAGTTTGAAGAAGGTTTATCAAAAGAACGTATGCAAGATACGATGAATAAAAATGTAAGTTTACAAAATAATGTCCTGGTGAAATATATGCCATTGTTTCTTAAAAATTTATTCATGAAAAAGGCATTTAAGTTTAGTGAAAAATCAACTTGCTTAACAGTATCAAATATAGGATTAATTCAGCTAGACCAAAAAATGGATGAATATATTGAATCCTTCGATTGCATACTCAATACAAGATCTGATAGCCCATATAACTGTGGTATTATAAGCTATCATGATAAAATTCATATTAATTTCATAAGAAATATAGATAGTTGTAAGTTAGAAAGTAACATTGGTAAAATATTTAACGCATTAAATATTTCATGGGATGTTCAAAAACAAGTATATAAAACAACATAAATGTAATCATATATGACAATATATGAATTATGTAAATATTATTAACATTTGACAAACTTTACGCACATTTATATACTTATTTTGACCGACAATCAAATATGGGGAGTGGTGCATGGTGATTAAACAAGTTACACCTTATCTTTACTTTAACGGAACTTGCGAAGAAGCATTAGCATTTTATAGTGAAGCGCTAGATGGAAGTGTAAGAGAATCACAAACATATGGTGACGCAGGAGTAGATGTGGCACAAGATTCTAACAGAATTATTCATGCACAATTAGAAGTAAATGGTCATTTATTTATGTTTTCCGACATACCAAATGATGATGACTCATTAAACAAGAACCATAACATATACATTGTTTTAGAATTTGAAAACGAAGAACAAATTAATGAAGTTTATAATATTTTTAAAGAAGAAGGACAAGTTCAAATGGAACTTGAAAAAGCCTTCTGGGGCCAAACTTATGCTAAAGTGATAGATAAATTTGGTATAGGTTGGGATTTAAGTTATACACATCAAGAATAGATGATGATTATTACGTTAACGATAAAGTTAGCGTAATATTTTTTTACATATTTTAAGGGTATTTAAATGATAAAATATATATTGAATAACCTAGAATAAAGGTGGCGTTATACATGAAAGTTTTGATTGCACCAGATTCCTTTAAAGGGAGTACGGATGCTTTAAGTGTTGCTCAAGCTATTGAGAAAGGCATTCTAAAAGTTTCTCCTGAAACGGATACTGTTATTCTTCCGATGGCTGATGGTGGTGAAGGTACGATGATTAACTTAGTTCAGGCTACTGAGGGTCATGTTGTGGATGTTCAAAGTGTGGATCCTTTAAATAGAGCGATTAAATCAAAATATGGTATTACGGGCGATGGTAAGACTGCAATTATTGAGCTTGCAACGAGTTCGGGCATCGACTTGCTTAAAGATGATGAGCTTAATCCAATGATAACAACAACTTATGGTACTGGTTTGCTGATTAAAGATGCATTAGCACAAGGTATTAAAGATTTTATTATTTGTTTAGGTGGAAGTGCAACGAACGATGCTGGTGTTGGTTTGTTACAAGCATTAGGATACCAATTTTTAGATGAGAATGGACTGCCGCTAGAACTAGGTGGTCAATATATAAATCGCTTAGCAACTATTGATGAGCGTAAAGTAATGCCTGAAGTTAAAGATGCGAACTTTGAGATTGCTTGTGATGTTACAAATCCATTTATTGGAGCTAATGGTGCAAGTTATATATTTGGCGCTCAAAAAGGTGCTACAAAAGAGATGATTAAAAGTCTTGATAATGGTTTAGAACATTTTGCTAATATCGTTGAAAAGCAAAAAAGTATGTCTATTCATTATATTGAAGGTGCTGGTGCTGCAGGTGGAACAGCTGGTGGTATGCTTGCATTTTTAAATGCAGAATTAAAAAGAGGCATTGAACTTGTTGTGGATTTTGTGAAATTCAGAGATTTATTAAAACAAGAACAAATCGATTTGATTATAACAGGTGAAGGCAAAATAGATGGCCAAACAGCAGGTGGTAAAGTGATATCTGGTATATGTCAATTAGCAAAAGAAAACGACATTCCAACTATAGCATTAGGAGGTAGTGTTGAAGGAGAATTGTCAGAACTTTATACACAAGGTCTAACTGCTGCATTTAGCATTACAAATGGTCCAATGAATTTGAATGACGCAATGACAAATAGTGCATATTTAATAGAGAGACAAGCTGAACAAGTGTTTAGAACATTAATACGTAACATCAAATAAAAAAGAGTTTACGATATAAATACTAACTTAAAATAAATCACCCAATCCGTTGGAATCATTTTCGGATTGGGTGATTTCTTATGTACTATATTTATATTTTTGAACTTTATGGATAATGAATACGCCGATAACCATAAACATAATTGCTATAACAAGTGTGAACTTAAAGTCAATCATGCTTGTAATCAGTAATGCGATAGCTGTTACAACACCATTAAAGATTGCAATTGGTACTTGTGTTTTATTGTGATCTTTATGATCAGCACCTGCACCAGTAGAAGAAAGAATCGTTGTATCTGATATAGGTGAACTATGATCCCCAAATATACCGCCTGAAATGACAGCACCAATACATACTGTTAAAGGTAAATCTAAATGATAACCAAGTGGTATTGCTAATGGTAACATGATTGCAAATGTGCCCCATGAAGTACCATTGGCAAAGGACATACACGCACCGACTAAGAAGATGAGGGCAGGCACAATTGCTGGTGGAATTGTACCGTCTATCACTTGCACGATATAGTTAGCAGTTCCTAATTTATCTAACACACTTCCTAAAGACCATGCTAAAACTAAAATAATTAAAATATCCGTCATATTTTTCATGCCTGAAGTGTAAATGTTTAATGATTGACTAATAGTCTTTACTTTAAAAATCAGCATCATAATAATGATTGATATTGCAGAAAAGAAATAAGATAAGCTGAGCGCAATTCTAAAATCTTTTCCTTCTACACTTTGGAATGGAAATCCTTTAGGTGCTAATAATGTGAATAAAGAGATGATAAGTATAAGAATAGGTAACCATATAAGTATAGGTTTACTTTTACTTTCTACATCTTGATCAGTATCAATACTTTCTCTTAAAGGTTTAGCATTTTCCCAATAAATTTCGCCACTATTCATGATACGTTCTTCTGCTTTTTTCATTGGACCGAAATCTAATTTTAATATAACAATTAAAGGTACGATCAGAACTGCAAGTACAGGATAAATAAAATAAGGTAACGATGTGATAAAAGCATCCCATGAAGTCATATCAATACTTAAACGCTTAAATTCAGTGTCTATTAACCCCATAATATAAACACCCCACCCAATAAATGGAATCATAACTGACACTGGAGATGCAGTAGAATCGATGATCCACGCTAACTTTTCTCGTGAAATTTTAGCTTTATCAAATAAACTTTCATAAATTGGTCCAACAATTAGAGGTGTGCCCATCTCAGAGAAGAAAATGATAATACCACTAAACCACGCTGCCAATTGAATTTTAATTCTACTCTTAGTTCCCGAGATAAAATGATTAGCAAAAGCTTTAGCGCCACCTGAATTTTCGAGTAACGCTACAAATCCACCGATGAACACTAATAATATAAGAATGCCTGCATTATATTCATCAGCAACTGTAACGAATAGGTAGTCGCCTAATAATTTTTTTAATGAAGAAATAGGGTTGAAACTTGTGAGTAATAATATCCCCGAAAAAAGTCCTAAGAAAAGAGAAACGATTACACTACGTGTTAACAACACCATAATGATTGCGATGATTGGTGGTATGATTGACCAGAAGCCAAAACTATCCATAATATATAACCTCCCTGAAAATTAGTCTGAATGTTGTAATAAATTAAATCATTACATAAAATTTATAATTAGTAAATAAATTTTTAATAAATAAACATAAAAATGTATACTCATACATTATGAGTGACAAGTATAGTTATAAAAATGACAACTATACTTGTCATTTTGACGATAATAGTATATATTAGTGAAAGTAGGTGGTGGTCAGATGAAGAATAGGGTGAAAGAGTTAAGAGCACGAGAAGGCTTTAACCAAACTGAATTGGCAAAAAGAGCAGGCATATCAAGACAAACAGTTTCCTTAATAGAACGTAATAACTTTATGCCATCAGTATTGACTGCTGTAAGAATAGCAAGAATACTCAAAGAAAATGTAGAAAATGTTTTCATATTCGAGGAGGATGAATTATGAAAAAGAATAAAATCATGTTTATAGGAAACTTTATTCTATATATGATTATTGGTGGTTTAGCTGGAGGGCTAGCAGTAACATTGTTTGACTCTAGTCATAAATTTTTAGAAATTCAGCTCACAAAATTGCAGACGAATATCACAACGATAGTATTAGCCATCGTTATAGTTATTTTAATCTGTATATTAATGAATGTTTATAAAAAAGCAAAAAAATATAGGAAATTAGACACTAATACTGATGACGAAGATGAAATAGAAGTGCAATTAGAAAAAACATTAATATATCCACCAGTTTTGCTTGGACTTATAACAACACTAGCATTAATAATACTTAATATCGTGATTAATTTATCAGAAGAACCAAGTGTAATTGGGCTTATCATTACTTGCTTATCACTGGTTATAACAGCACCATTATCATATATGCATTTGTCGAATTTGAGAAAATTATATCCTGAAAGAAATTATCCAAAAGCAGGAGACAAAAAATTAAATGAAAAATTAGTAGATATGATGGATAGTGGCGAGCAATATATTACATTAGTGGCACTACAAAAAACATTTTCATTAAATCAACAATTAATCATTTGGATTATAGGACTAGCTTCTATATTCTCTATCACTTCAAATAACAATCAATTTTTCAGTGTATCGTTATTGATTATTTTATATTTAGTAAACACAATGTACTACACTAAAAAAGTATCAGAAACATTTTAAAACTGCCGTTACTTCGGTAGTTTTTTTATTTGATGTTGTATACAATATCATCACCAATTTATCGACTAGATACTAGCAAAAAAAGCCCAAACCTTATCACAGGTTTGGGCTTTGTGTTTAATTCATACTTACAAAGTATACGTATCGAATGTGTTTAAGGCTTCTATTGCTCTATCTCTATCATTACTTGATTTAAAGCTTAATCTTAAGGCACCCATTATATCTTCTCGGACTTCTAAGATTCGAATGTTTGTTATAGAGATATGGTTTTGACCTAATATTCTTGTGACTTCACTGATCATACCTGGTTTATCGGGGATATCCACATATAAATCAAATGTTGATGTTAATGCACCTTGTTCTTTTATAGGGAGTTTATCTCTATATGTTTTGGCTGATTGATAAAAATCATGAATTAATGCTGGATTTCCTTCTTGGATCATTTCTTTTGTATGTTCCATTTGTTCTATCCAATTTTCCATTAAAGTGACGAGGTGTTCTCGATTTTCTAATGTGATGTCTCGCCACATATCAGCATTACTACTTGCGATACGTGTAATATCACGGAAACCTCCAGCTGCTAATGTTTTAACATAATCTGAAACTTGAGTATTTTCTTCGTTCATATGAATTAAACTTGAAGCTATAACGTGAGGGAAGTGACTTACTACACCTGTTACGTAGTCATGCTCTTTCGCTGACATTTTAATAAATTTAGCTTTGGTATGTTCTAATAAATGTTTAACTTCACTATAAGCTGCTTCGTTTTCTTTCCTATCAAAAATTAATACATAATAAGCATTTTCAAATAAATGTTTTTTAGAATTGATGACACCAGATTTATGGCTTCCTGCCATAGGATGACCACCGATTAAATGGATATTTTTATTGAGTAATTTTGATTCTAATGAACTTAAACCTAATTTAGTACTGCCTGTATCTGTAACAATTAAACCTGGTTTCGTATCAATCTCTAATAATCTTTTACCGTATTCTATTGATTGTTGTACAGGTGTAGCGAGAATAATTAAGTCTGCGTTACGAGCACTTGAATCAAAGTCGGTAGCGATCTCATCAATCATTTTCATTGATAAAGCGATATCTGAATATTTTTCGAAATAATCGTAACCAGTTATATGTATATTAGGGTGATGAAATTTAATATTTTGAATTAAACTCCCACCAATTAATCCAAGTCCAACTATAAATATGCGTTGCATAAAATCCCTCCATTACTTTAATAGTTTAAAGTAAGTTAGTGTGTGAAAGCAAGTGTTATTGATTTATTTCTTAAAAAGTATAGAATGATAATAAATGTAAAAGGAGTGGAATCATGACAATTAATGTAAATGAAACGATAGAAACCATTAAAGAGCTCGTGCATATTAATAGTCCATCAGGCTTTGCAGATCCAGCAATTGAATACTGTAAAAAAATAGCTGAATCTTTAAATTATGATACGAGTGTAACACATAAAGGTGGATTATTTATTCATGTTCCAGGAAAAAATGATGACCAACAACGTCTTATTACAGCACATGTTGACACTCTCGGAGCAATCGTTAAAGATATTAATCAAGACGGCAGACTAAAATTAGACTTAATCGGTGGATTTAGCTGGAATGCGATTGAAGGGGAGTATTGTACTATTACGACTCAAAGTGGCAAAGAGATTTCAGGTACTATTTGCTTACATGAGACAAGTGTTCATGTTTATAAAAATAATACTGAAATTCCTAGAAATGCTGATCATATGGAAGTGCGCGTTGATGAAAAGACATTTAATGCTGAAGATACTAGAGCGTTAGGTATAGAAATCGGAGATGCAGTAAGCTTCGAACCGAGATTTGTGCATACGGAATCAGGATTTGTGAAATCACGTCATCTAGACGACAAAGCAAGTGTAGCTATGATTCTGCAATTTTTAAAATATCTTAAAGAAGAAAATATTGAATTGCCACATACAACTCAATTTTATATTTCTAATAATGAGGAAATTGGCTATGGTGCAAATTCAAGTATTCCTGAAAATGTTGTAGAATTTATCGCTTTTGATATGGGTGCATTAGGAGACGGTCAAGCTTCAGATGAATACACTGTCTCAATTTGTGTAAAAGATGCTTCAGGACCATATCATGTTGGCTTAAGAAATCATTTTGTTGAATTATGTAAAGAAAATGATATTAAGTATAAATTAGATATTTATCCTTATTATGGTTCAGATGCTTCTGCAGCTTTACATGCTGGTGCCGATATTAGACATGGTCTATTTGGTGCAGGTATTGAATCATCACATGCATTAGAACGTACACATGAAGATTCAATATTGGAAAGTGAAAAATTATTAAGAGCTTATTGTTTATCAAATATTAATAGTTAAAGTGGAATATAAGGGTTGACTTTTAAAATATATTCTCGTATAGTGATATTTAATTAATCCGAAGAAGTTATTCGGAATTTGAAAGATAAGTATCTCGTGATGTTTGTAGCGAATAGAAAGCTAATGGTTGATGAAAATTAGCACGACACACAGTGAGAGAAATGGGCTTTCGAATGATAAATTGAATGATTGTTAAAGTGAACATATTGATTAAATGTTAACTAAGGTGGCACCACGGTAACGCGTCCTTACAGAGAGCGTATACTGTGGTGTCTTTTTGTATACAAAATTAAGTGGTCATGAGTATAAATTAAAGATAGTAGCACATAGAAAGTTAGTGGGTGATGCAAACTAACACACTTTAATTTAGAAATGGGGATCATGTCATAAATAATTGAATATCGAATGAGTGAATAAGTGATAACTTATTAATCAAGGTGGTACCGCGCATAAGCGTCCTGTTACATTAGGATGTTTATGCGCGGTTTTTTTATTAAGGAGGATAACAATGATTATTAAATTCAAAAAATTAAATGCTGATATTACGCCAGAAACTTTAGCTCAAATTAAAAATAAAAAGATGATTTTAGAAAGTGCAAGTACAGATCAAATGAAAGGTAGATTTTCTATAGTTGCATTTGATGCAGTTGGAAAAGTTAAATTATATGATGATTACTTTCAAATACTGATAAATGGTGAAGAACAAATTAAAAAAGAAACACCATATGAATCTTTAGAAACTTTTATAAACGAAATGAAAGTTGAAGATACACCAGAAGCACTTAACCATTTACCTTTTATTTCTGGAATGATTGGATATTGTAGCTTTGATTTAATAAGGTATCAAAATAAATTATTACAGCAAATAGAAGTGAAGTCGGAGATACCTGATGCTTCGTTCAACTTAGTTGAATCTGCTTACATTTTTGACCATTTTAAAGAAGAACTTTTCATTATCACTTCAAATTTATTTAGTGGGAAAAATGAAGAACAAATCGATTCAGAACTTGATAACATGATCAATAATCTAAAAAATGTATCGCTATTTCAAAATAAAATTGAACATCATCAAAGAGGCGCGTTAGAAACTAATATAACTGAAGAAGATTTTATGAAAGAAGTTGAACATTATAAATCATTGATTAGTAAAGGTGACATGTTCCAAGTTGTCCCTTCAAGAATTTATAAATATAAACATTATTTTGAACAAGAAAATAGTGAGAATTTAAAACTTCAAATTTATAAAAATTTAAAAAGACAAAATCCAAGTCCTTATATGTACTATATAGACGACGATGATAGAACGATTATTGGATCATCACCAGAAAGCTTTATAAAAAAAGAAGGTGAAGTCATTACAACAAATCCGATAGCAGGTACGAATAAACGTGGACAATCAGAAGAAGAAGATAAACAAAATGAAATCGCATTATTAACAGATGAGAAAGAGTTAGCAGAGCACCGCATGCTTGTAGATTTAGGTAGAAACGACTTGAATATGATTGCTCAAACGGGTTCCGTATTTATGCCAAAGCTCATGACGATTGAAAGGTTTGAACATGTGATGCATATCGTTACAATCGTCGAAGGTAAAATTAAGCCAGAAGTAACACCGCTTCAAATGATAACAGCATTATTACCAGCAGGTACTGTATCTGGTGCACCTAAGACTAGAGCTATCACGAGAATTTATGAAAGCAGAAAACAAAAACGTGGTATTTATGCAGGTGGTGTTGGTTACATTAACTGTAATCATGATTTAGATTTTGCATTAACGATCAGAACGATGGTCGTTGATAAAGAATACGTTAATGTCGAAGCTGGGTGTGGCGTGGTTTATGATTCAGACCCGAAAAAAGAATTAAAAGAAACGATGATAAAAGCTAAAAGTTTATTGGAGGTATCGCCATGATATTAGTAATCGATAATTATGATTCATTCACTTATAACTTAGTTGACTTAATTAAACAATTTGAAGAAGTCGTCATTTATCACCCAGATGAAGCGCCTTTGAATTTAGAAATTGATGGGCTCGTCATATCTCCTGGGCCTGGTCATCCAGAAGATACGGATGATTTAAGAAAAATCATCGATGCATATAAAGATAAACCGATTTTAGGCATCTGTTTAGGTGCTCAAGCACTGACGACATACTATGGTGGAAAAGTCATAGTGGGTAAAGAGGTAAAGCATGGCAAAGTTGATCAAATCAATTTGATAGATTCATCTATATTATATGAAGCATGTGAACAGCATTTTAAAATTATGAGATATCACTCATTAATAAGTGACGAAGCAACTTTTCCAAGCTGCTTAAAAGTTACCGGAAGAACAATCGATGCCATTCAATCATTTGAACATATAAACAAACCACATTTCGGAATACAGTATCATCCTGAATCATTTGCTTCTGAATATGGTCGTGAAATTATAAAAGCATTTATAAATACTATGACGGAGGGTGCAAACAATGAACACTTTAAAACAACTCATTCAATATCGTAACTTAACACAGCAAGAAATGAAGAACTTTGTAGATCTTATGATGAACGAACAAGTAGATGTTTCATTGAAAGTTGCACATTTGGTTGCTTTAAGTATGAAAGGTGAAACATCAGATGAATTGTCTAATTTAACACAAAGTTTAATTGAGACAACATACAAAGATAGACCTTATATAGAAAATAGTATTTGTGTTTGTGGTACTGGTGGAGATCATTCTGGTAGTTTTAATATTTCTACAACCGCTTCTTTCGTAGTTGCAGCAGCTGGTTTAAAAGTATTGAAACATGGCAATAAAAGCATCACTTCTAAAACAGGAAGCATTGATATTCTATCAGCTTTAAATATCCATACAACACCTATTAGTGAAGCTACTGAAAGAGTAAACGAAACGCATTTAGCGTTTTTAAGTGCAACAGAAACTTATCCAATCATGAAAATTGTACAGCCAGTTAGAAAAACAATTCCAACACCTACAACATTTAATTTATTAGGTCCAATGATTCATCCATATAAATTAGATTATCAAGTCATGGGTGTGTATGACGAGACTAAACTTTATACAATTGCAGAAGCATTGTATAAACTTGGTCGTAAGCGTGCGATTGTAGTCCATGGTGCAGGTGGCATGGATGAAGCTACACTTTCAGGCGACAATAAAATATATGAAATTTCTCAAGAAAACGGAATTGAAAATTATACGGTCAATGCAAAAGATTATGGCCTTCAAACTGCAAGTAATGATGCTTTAAATGGAGGTACACCTGAAGAAAATAAAGAAATTACGTTAAATATTTTAACTGGTCTCGATCAAGGACCTAAAAGAGATGTTGTAGTTTTAAATGCAGCATTAGCATTATATGTAGGCGATAAAGTACATACCATCCAAGAAGGTGTTACTTTAGCAGAAGAATTGATTGATCAAAAAGTAGCGTTAAATATATTAGAATCTGTAGGAGGAAAAGTTTATGACAATATTGGATGAAATCGTTGAATATAAAAAACATTTACTTGATGAAAATTATTATGAACAAAAATTAGAGGCATTAGATAAAGTCGATGTTCAGCATAAAACGTCATTTTTAAGTCGCGTGAAAAATGATCATCAATTAAACATCATTGCAGAATTAAAAGCGAAAAGTCCAACCGTATCCGATATTCCTAAAAGAGATATGGCTACACAAATAAAGCTTTATGAACAACATGGTGCTTCTGCTATATCTATATTAACGGATGAAAAATATTTTGATGGTAGTTATGAACGACTACAAATTTTAACGACAAAAACAACGTTACCAGTATTATGTAAAGATTTTATAATTGATAAAAGACAAATTGATTTAGCATATCACGTTGGTGCTTCAATCGTATTGTTAATTGTTAATATATTAACGAAAGAGGAACTTAAAAGCTTATACGACTATGCAATCAGTAAAGGTTTAGAAGTTCTTGTTGAAGTTCATGATAAAGCTGAATTAGCTGTTGCACACGAAATTGACGCAGCATTAATTGGTGTGAATAATAGAGATTTAAAACGCTTTGTAACAGATGTTAAACATACAAATGAAATATTAAAGTCGATTAAACCTGGTGTCACATATATATCAGAAAGTGGCATTCGTACATTAGAAGATGTAGAAAGTATTATCGACAGTGGAATAGATGGTGCACTAATTGGTGAATCTCTTATGAAACATCCAAATTTAGAGGTGTTTTTACCAAGTTTAAGATTGAAAAAACAAGGTGACCAACATGTTCATTAAATGTTGTGGTTTCCAAGATGAAGCTACTATAGAAACGGCAGTTCATAATAAAGTTGATGCTATTGGTTTTATTACTTTTCCTAAAAGTAAACGCTATGTCACTATAGAAGACATTGGGACATTAAGTGAACGTATTCCTAACTATATAGATATTGTAGCTGTTGTTGTGAATTTATCTTTTGCAGAAATTGAAAGATTAGTAGAACAAACATCTATTAATACAATTCAATTTCACGGAGATGAAACAATCGATTTTATTAAACAAATAAAAGGGAAATACCCACACATCAAAATTTATAAAGCATTGCCTGCTAATGACTCATTATTCAATAATATTAAAACGTTTCAAGATGACGTTGATTTGTTTTTAATCGATACACCTTCTAAAAATTATGGAGGGACAGGTAAATCATATGATTGGTCCCTTTTAAATGAAATAAAAGATATTTCTTATTTAATAGCTGGTGGTATCAATGTCGATAAAATTAAGCAAATAGAACAATTGAATTTAAACAACGCTGGCTATGATATATCAAGTGGAATAGAAACGAATGGTCAAAAAGATCATAATAAAATAGAAACATTATTAACATATGTAAAGGGATGATAGCTGTGAATAAGAATATACAATTAGAAGCAGATGATTTAGGTTTCTTCGGTGAATTCGGTGGACAATATGTACCAGAAACATTAATGCCTGCTGTACAAGAACTCAATGACACATATCAAACATTAAAAGATGATCCAGAATTTCATAAAACGTTAAATGGTTATTTAAAAGACTATGTAGGTAGAGAAACACCATTAACATATGCTAAACGTTATACTGAAGAACTGGGTGGCGCTAAAATTTATTTAAAACGTGAAGATTTAAATCATACTGGCGCACATAAGATAAACAATGCATTAGGACAAGCGCTCATTGCTCAAAAAATGGGTAAACGCAAACTTGTTGCAGAGACAGGTGCTGGTCAACATGGTGTGGCGAGTGCAACTATTGCTGCGCTATTTGATATGGAATTGATTGTATTTATGGGCGAGGAAGATATTGAACGACAAGCTTTAAATGTATTTAGAATGGAATTGTTAGGTGCTAAAGTTGTTCCTGTAACAGATGGACAAGGAACACTGTCTGATGCCGTAAATAAAGCATTACAATATTGGGTATCAAATGTAGAAGATACACATTACTTACTAGGTTCTGCACTTGGACCACATCCGTTCCCTACAATCGTTAGAGACTTACAAAGCGTTATCGGAAAAGAAATTAAACAACAAATTTTAGAAAAAGAATCTCGTTTACCAGACGCTATTGTTGCTTGTATCGGAGGGGGTTCTAATGCTATTGGAACGTTCTATCCATTTGTTAATGATGAAACTGTTAAATTATACGGTGTAGAAGCTGCTGGTGAAGGTGTAGATACATCGAAACATGCACTTGCAATAAATAAAGGGAAACCTGGTGTGTTGCACGGTTCTAGAATGTATTTAATTCAAGATGATAATGGTCAAATTGAACTTGCGCATTCTATTTCAGCTGGGTTAGATTATCCTGGTGTCGGACCAGAACATAGTTATTACAATCAAATAGGTAGAGTAGAGTATCCAAACGCAAGTGATAAAGAAGCAATGGATGCCCTCATTAAATTCACACAATTAGAAGGCATTATACCTGCAATTGAAAGTGCACATGCATTAAGTTATGTTGAGAAATTAGCCCCGACTATGGGTAAAGACGAAATTATAGTTGTGACAGTCTCTGGAAGAGGAGATAAAGATATGGAAACAATAAGAAAATATATGCAAGGTGAGGAGGGGAATGAACATGAATAAACTTTTTATACCTTATATAATGGGGAATAAAGATTTTATAAAATCTGTGAAGTTAATGGATGAACATGGCGCAGATTATATTGAAATTGGTTTGCCATTCTCTGATCCTGTCGCCGATGGTCCAACAATTATGAAAGCAGGACAAGAAGCTATTAAACAAGGTATGTCAGTCAATAAAATTATAGATCAATTGATTCAACATAAAAACGATATCAACACACCTTATTTATTTATGACATACTACAATTTGGTTGATTCATACGGTGTTGAACAATTCATAGAAAGAATTGCTGAAGCAAATGTTTATGGATTAATTATTCCTGATTTACCTTTTGAATTAGGTGAACGTTTTAAAGAGAAGTTAAAGCCTAAAGGTATTAAATTAATTTCATTAATCGCTATGACTTCTAGTGATGAAAGAATTAAAAAAATTGCAGAGCATGCTGAAGGTTTTATTTATACAGTTACGATGAATGCCACTACTGGTGACGGAAGAGGTTTCCATGAAGGCTTAAAAGATAAAATACAATTCATTCAACAACATGCAAATGTGCCAGTCGTTTGTGGTTTCGGTATTAAAACAGTGGAAAATGCTCAAGAAATCAAATCATTTAGTGATGGTGTCGTCATCGGTAGTGAAATTGTCAAACGATTAGAGAATGATGCCACCGAACAAACTGTAGATTATTTAAAATCCATTAGAACAGCACTAGATGAAGATTAACGAAGTATAAACCTTCTCGGAAGAAAAAGACACGCACATCATGTATAATCGACATTAACAAAAGAAAAGGAGTGTTTCTAATGAGCAAAAAAGTTCTCATAGTTGTTACAAATGCATCTCAATTTAAAGATGGTAAACCGACTGGGTTATGGCTAGAAGAAGCAGCAATTCCTTACAAAGTATTCATTAAAAATGGATTAGAAGTAGACTTTGCATCTGTTACAGGTGGTAGTGTACCGATTGATCCTAATTCAACTCAAAATGATGAAACTAAAGAATACCATGATGTGTTAGAAAAATTACAACAAACATACAGTATTAGAGATATCGTATTTGAAAATTATGAAGGCATCTTTTTACCAGGTGGACATGGTACGGTGTTTGATTTTCCAAATAACGCAGACTTAGAAGATATGTTAGCTTATTATAGAAATAATGATAAAGTAATTGGTGCTGTTTGCCATGGTCCTAGTGCGTTTGTAGGCGCAAAACTTCCTGATGGAAATTATTTAGTTAAAGACGTTAAATTAACAGCATTTACAGATAGTGAAGAAAAAGCAATGGATCTTGAAGAAGATGTACCATTCTTACTTCAAACACAATTAGAGCAACAAGGTGCTAGATTTGTGAAAGGTGCTGACTTTGAATCTCATACAGTGACTGATGGGAAATTCGTAACGGGTCAAAATCCTAATTCGAGTCAAGAAGTTGCTGAAAAATTTGTTAATGTCATAAAATAATATGCAATTAAGAGAAAAACCTACCATTTGGTAGGTTTTTCTTTATGAAATAATGGTATAGTAATGAGTATTGTTTTCGAATAGAGATAAAATATTGTATAATTGTAGCAAATACATAAATATGAGATTGGGAGTATTGTATAAATGAAATTTACAAATTTAACGACAGGTGAATTTGAAGCTTTTACTAATAAGATGCCATATACGCATTTCACACAAACTGTAGGGAATTATGAATTAAAAACATCAGAAGGTACTTCGACGCATTTAGTAGGTGTTAAAGATGAGCAAGGTGAAGTACAAGCTGCATGTCTATTAACAAGTGTTCCAGTTATGAAAAAATTTAATTACTTTTACTCGAATAGAGGACCAGTAATGGATTATGATCGTAAAGACCTGGTAGACTTTTTCTTCAAAGAAATTGTTACATACTTAAAAGGTTATAATGGTTTGTTCTTTAGAATGGATCCTTACTTGCCATATCAACTAAGAGACCACGACGGTAATATTAAACAATCATTTAATCGTGATGGTTTAATTGATCAATTCGAATCGTTAGGTTATGAACATCAAGGTTTCACAACTGGTTTCCACCCAATTCATCAAATTAGATGGCATTCAGTACTTGATTTAGAAGGCATGGATGAAAAGACACTCATTAAAAATATGGACAGTTTAAGAAAGCGTAATACTAAAAAAGTTCAAAAAAATGGGGTTAAAGTACGTTTCTTATCAGAAGATGAAATGCCTATTTTCCGTCAATTTATGGAAGATACAACTGAGAAAAAAGATTTCCATGATCGTGGAGACGACTTCTACTATAATAGAATAAAGTATTTTGAAAATGTTAAAATACCTTTAGCATATATAGACTTTGAAACTTATATTCCTCAACTGGAAAAAGACCACGAACTATATAACAAAGATATTGCTAAAGCAGAAAAAGATTTAGAAAAGAAACCTGATAACCAAAAGACAATTAATAAAATCGACAATCTGAAACAACAAAGAGAAGCAAATGAAACTAAGCTTGAAGAAGCGCTACAATTAAGAAAAGAGCATGGTGATACGTTACCAATAGCTGCAGGTTTCTTCATTATAAATCCATTTGAAGTTGTATATTATGCAGGTGGATCTTCTAATGAATATCGTCATTTTGCAGGTAGTTATGCTATTCAATGGGAAATGATTAAGTATGCTTTAGAAAATAATATTGATCGTTACAATTTCTATGGTATTAGCGGTGACTTTTCTGAAGATGCGCCAGATGTAGGTGTTATTAAATTTAAAAAAGGTTATAACGCAGATGTTTATGAATATATTGGAGATTTTGTTAAACCAATTAATAAACCAGCGTACAAAGCATATACAACGATAAAAAAAGTTTTAAAAAAATAAATGATTTTCAGTAAGAGAGGAATTTAGATAATATGAAATTTACAGAATTAACGGTTACTGAATATGATGATTTCGTATCTGATAGTCAATACGAAAGTCACTACTTTCAAGTGAAAGAAAACATCAAGACTAGGGAAAATGATGGTTTTCAAGTTGTATTATTAGGTATTAAAGATGAAAATAATCAAGTAGTAGCAGCAAGTTTATTCTCAAAAATACCAACATTAGGTAGTTATGTATATTATTCAAATCGTGGTCCGGTAATGGATTATAGTAATCTAGATTTAGTAGAATATTATTTTAAAGCACTTGAAAAATATTTAAAACAACATCAATGTTTATACGTTAAAGTAGACCCATATTGGATTTACAACATTTATGATAAAGATATTAAACAAATTAAAGAAGACGGTGCCAACGATGAAATTATCAACCTTATTAAGTCATTAGGGTATAATCATCACGGCTTTACAACAAAATACGATCCATCAAGCCAAGTAAGATGGATGGGCGTATTAAACTTAAAAGATAAAACGTTAGCTGAAGTTAAAAAAGGCTTTGATAGTCAACGTAAACGTAATGTTAATAAAGCGCATAATTACGGCGTTAAAGTGCGTTTCCTTGAAAGAGATGAACTAGATATATTCTTTAAACTGTATAGAGAAACAGAAGAAAGAGCAGGATTCATTTCAAAAACAGATGAATACTTCTTAAACTTTATCGATACATATGGTTCTAAAGCACTTGTACCTTTAGCATATATCGATTTAAACGAATATATTAAGACAACACAAGAAAGCTTAAATGACTTAGAAACAAGACGCGATCAAATGATGGCAAAAGAAAATAAATCAGAAAAACAACTTAAAAAAATAGCTGAGACAGATAGACAAATTGATCATGCACAAAAAGAATTACTAGAAACAAGTGAACTGATTAAAACTGACGGTGAAGTATTAAACTTAGCAGCAGGTGTATTCTTTGAGAATGCATATGAAATTAATTACTTCTCAGGTGGATCTAGTGAAAAATATAATCACTATATGGGACCATATATGATGCATTGGCATATGATTAACTACTGTTTCGAAAATGGTTTTGAAAGATATAACTTCTACGGATTATCTGGAGACTTCACAGAAAATAGTGAAGACTATGGTGTATATCGATTTAAACGAGGATTTGATGTACAAATAGAAGAATTAATTGGTGACTTCTATAAACCAATCAATAAGAAAAAGTACTTCTTATACAATACATTACAAAAAGTAAGATCAAAAATTAAGAAATAGATAGATAAAAAGCTGAAATGAATATTTCAGCTTTAGAGTGCTGACAAAGTCTTAAACTTTGTCGGTATTTTTTTATGCGCATGCTTTCCGCGGCATGTTCTCAGCCTGTAGTCTTCGAATCATGCTTTTCCCGCAGGAGTCAGCGCTAAAAAAATACCGAATATTAACAAAATATTTTATAATATAAATGAAAGTTTATTCAGTAGTTGATTCTATGTCAAATTTTATTTTTGATACAATATAAATCGCACTTTATTTAATATTTTATCCATTAGCAGAAATGACAATACCAACTGCAATAATCATTCTGTTTTGGGGTATATTAGCCGGAATAGGCGCAAATATCAATCAATATTGGATCATGTCAGCAGCACCACAAGCACCAGATTTCGCCAATGGATTGTTTTTAACATCAGTTAACTTAGGTACAACCATAGGAACATCAATATCTGGCATAATCATTACAAGTTTAGGCACACAAGAAATTCTATTTGTTGGTGTAATCGCATTGATCATCAGTATGGTGTTTATAATAATGAGAAATATCATTTATCGCTCAGAAGCTAAAAAAGTTTAAATAAATGCTTTAATAAATTTATATGCGTATGTAACATAGTAATACAAAACTCTTTACTATAGGTGAATGATAGTAAAGAGTTTCTATGATGAATGAGATTGTCTAAGACTATATAAGTATGGTCATAATCGTAGAGTTAATGTAATGACATAATTAAATGATTAAAGTGCGTATAAATGAACATATCATTTTAAATTTCATAATTAGTTTACATAATATATATTATAGGAAGTTAAGTATATTGTCTTTAGGGGACACCTATTCTAATGTTATACGTTTAATTTGTTGTTCATTATCTATAACGTATAAATCTGGATTGTTTAAGTTTTTACATTCATCAAAACCAAACTGTTTATCAAAATGATTTAATAATAATGTCATGATGTTTCCATGCGTTACGATTAATGTGTTTTGATGCGTTGTTATTGAGTTATATACGCATAATCAATCAATTATTGATTATGCTACTTAAAATGCGGCATTAAATTAGCTGATATATGAATTATTGATTTTACATTCAATTATAAATGATTTAATTGTTTTATAAGTTTTGTCCATTTTACTAACATATATACGTCCATATGAAGTTTAATACAAGCATTAATTGTTTTCCTGCTAATTATCAAGCATTAATTGAGCTTATATATCATATACGGTAGTTATGCAATATCTAAATACATAAGATCATTTCATTAAATCTGAATTTTAGATTATGATAGCTTATCATATATATGAATAAAATTAAACAACGAACAAATCGTAATTAATACGATTTGTTCGTTGTGCTTTATCTCTTGTTATGAATGTTTACTAACATAAGCTTTAATTGCTTCGCTAGCAAATTGTGAAGTTCCTTTACCGAATTTATCTATATTTTTAGCGAATCTTTCATCAGCAACATACATTTCTCCAATTCCATCAAAGACTTCTAACGTATATTCATAATCTATATTAGCGTTTAAATAGTCATACCATCTTTGTACGATTGATTGTGCAGCTTCAGATTCTGGTGATGTTTCTCGATATTCAGCAAATGCTCTAAAGATTTCATTCATTTCTTCTTCCTTTGATTTCTTTTCTGTTTCAGATAAATTATAGATACGCTTATTCGCATGATCCACTGTCTTACCGCCCCACTTTTCACGTGCTTCAGCTTCATATTCATTTTTATTGAAATCGAATCCTATAAATTTTTCTTCTTTAGTCATGTTTATTTCTCCTTTCATATGTCTCGTTGTTTGATCTATCGTTTGTATCATTTGATCAATGCGTTTTCTTTTATTCATTAACAGTTTCTTATGCATATTCAATGCTTCTTGTTTATCAAACGATGAATCGTCGAGAATTTCTTTTATCTTTTTTAGAGGAAAATCAAGCTCTTTGAAAAATAAGATTTGTTGAAGTCTATCTAAATTGTCTTCAGAGTAAAGTCTATAGCCAGATTCTGAAATGTTAGATGGATTTAACAAATTAATGTCATCATAATGATGAAGTGTGCGCACACTTATACCTACTATTTTGGCTAGTTCTTTAACAGTCATTTCCATTTACTTAACCTCCTCATTTATTCACTATAAAGTCTAACGCAACGTAAGAGTCAACAACAAATATAATTTTTTATTTTTGAAATCATGTCAGATTAATAAGTGGTATAGTATATATAGAATAATAGAAAGACAGGAGTTTTAACATGAACAGAGAACCTCAATATGACTTAACTTTAGAAACATCTCGCTTAATACTTATGGCTGGAGAACAAGTATTAGCATATAAAAAAACGATTAAAGATGAATTACTCCATTCTGCTGGTACATTAAAAGAATGGGTTTCATTTTTCAATTATAATTTCGATGAATTTAAAGCGATAGATTTTATCAATAAAACAACAGATATGAACTATAACAAGCAAATTTTAAGATATTTTCTTTTTGATAAAGAAACTAAAACATTCGTTGGTTCAATAGTGTTGCAAGATATAGACTTAAGAATACCTTCTTGTGAAATTGGATATTGGACGGTCGTGTCAGCTCAAGGTAAAGGCTATATGACTGAAGCAATTCAATTTGTTACACGCTATTTAATTGAAACACATCAATTTGCAAGGATTGAAGCATATATTGACGTTAAAAACAGTAAAAGTATACAAACAATTGAAAGATGTAATTATGAACGTGAAGGTACATTGAAGAATTCTGATTTAAGTGCCAATCAATCAAAATTAATCAATGAAGCATTATATGCCATTACAACACCTATTCATTTTAAATAAGTGTTTCGCATAAACTGAATGAAACCATACATTAAGAAGCCTTAAGATTTTTGAAATCTTAAGGCTTCTTTTGATTTGTATTTTATTTATCACGTCTTTTGAGTTCATTAAATTGGCGTCCATCTTCAATGTCTTCATTTTGAGTATGTTTTGCAGCTTTTCTTCTTTGATTCTTTCTCATTAAATACCATGTAAATAAGCATACGATCAGACTAATGATAGCCATAAAAGCAGCGTATCCTAATAATGGTTCATATGTAATATCATAAAAATTAGGCAATATAAATGCGATCATACCTAATACGATAAATGTCAAAATTGCACTAATTACGTGTTTTTTAAGTATTAATGAAGATAAAACAGAAAAAATAATGACTATTACGAAAGAAATCCATAAATAATTTGGAAAATCGAATATGTTCAAGATGTTCGCCTCCTTCATTCTAGTTGTCTATATCTATACCCTGTTTCTTTTAGTTTAATTATAAATTTAATAGTAAATGTATTTATATTATTTAGAAAATGGTTTGTATATATTCAGCGAACACCATTAGATGATAGCTTCTCAATAATATGACGAGACACTTAATTATATGTATAATAAATTATATAAGTTAAATATTTTGAATAAATAATTAAAAAGGGTGATATGATGGGACAAGTATTAAGAAATGAAGTTCCTACTCAGGAAACGTGGGATCTTTCAAGCTTATATCATAATAATGATGCGTTTTATAGTTCATTAAAAGATTTAGTTAGCACTGTAACGGCTTTTAATGAAAAATATGTGAACCAATTAAATGAAATCTCAACTATAGAATCAGCTTTAAAAGATCAAGCTGACATTATTGTAAGCATTATACATTTAAGTACATATGCGGAATTATTATATTCTACAGACACTTCTGATGATAAGAGCCAAAAAGTAGCGGCACAATTTTCAACTACTTATGGAAAAGTAGCTGGCCTTCTATCATTTGTTGAATCAGAAATTTTACAGTTGGATGAAGAAGCGTTTAATGCTTTAATTAAGCAATCTGAATATCCTAAATATTTATCATTACTAAAACGTCAAAAAGCGCATACTTTACATCCAGAAGTTGAAAAAACGCTAGCTACGTTCTCACCTACTTTTGGTGCACCGTATGAAATGTATGGTATTACTAAAATGTTAGATATTGAATTCGGCACTTTTGAAGCTAATGGAGAGGAAATTCCTTTAGATTATGTGTCATTTGAAGGTGATTATGAAGTTGATTCAAACACTGAAGTGAGAAGAAATGCTTTCAAGAAATTTAATGAAGCATTACGTCGTTATGAAAACACGACTGCAGCAACATACAATGCGCATGTTCAAAAGGAAAAAATAGAATCTGAATTACGTGGTTATGATTCTGTAATAGATTTCTTATTAGAGCCTCAAGATGTAACGAGAGAAATGTATGATCGACAAATTGATGTTATTTCTGAAGAATTAGCACCACACATGCGAAGATATGCGCAATTACTAAAGCGTACTAATCAATTGGATACGTTGAAATTTGAAGACTTACGTATACCTTTAGACCCTACGTACGAACCAGATGTTTCTATTGAAGGTTCTAAAGCGTATATTAAGGATGCTTTGAGTGTTCTTGGAGAAGACTATATGGAAATGGTGAATGACAGCTATGATAAACGCTGGATAGATTTCCCTCAAAATAAAGGGAAACAAACAGGTGCTTATTGTGCTAGTCCATATGGCGTCAATCCATTTATTTTTATTTCATGGACAAGTAAAATGACAGAAGTATTTGTATTGGCTCATGAATTAGGACATGCAGGACATTTTAATTTAGCAAATGCTCATCAAAATGTCTATGAAGCTGATTGCTCAATGTACTTTGTAGAAGCGCCATCTACAATGAATGAAATGCTGATGGCCAATAGCTTGTTGAAAAAATCAGATGATCCTAAATTTAAGCGCTGGGTAATCAGTTCTATTATTTCTAGAACATATTATCATAATATGGTAACGCATTTACTAGAAGCTAAATACCAAAGAGAAGTATATAGACGTGTCGATAATGGTGAAGCTTTAACTGCCCCACTTCTCAATGAAATTAAGAAACAAGTGATTTCTGACTTTTGGGGAGACGATGTTGAAATCACTGAAGGTGCTGAATTAACTTGGATGCGCCAACCACACTACTATATGGGCTTATACCCTTACACATATTCTGCAGGACTGACGATTGGTACAGCGATGAGCCAAAGAATTGAAAAAGAAGGCCAACCTGCAGTTGAAGATTGGTTAAATGTCTTGAAATCTGGTGGTTCAAAATCACCAGTTGAACTTGCAGAATTAGCAGGCATCGATATCACGACTGATAAGCCTCTAAAAGAAACAATCGCCTATATTGGTAGTTTAATCGATCAACTTGAACAATTAACTGATGAAATCGAATAAATTTAATGTTTATTGAAGCAAATAAAGGGTTTATCCGTTATATAAAATGGATAAACCCTTTTTATATATTGTGCTTACTATATAAACATGTGTGCTACAATATAAGCAAACAAATTCGAACTTATAAAAAGTGTTATGACTAGGAGGACGAATCGTGAAACTAAAAGTTGATAGGCATAGATTCATTATGGATGAACTAAACCGCGAGCTATCGGTTAAAGTGTCTGCCCTTTCTGAAAAAATGAGTGTTGCTGAAATGACTATTCGAAGAGATTTACAAGAATTAGAGAATGAAGGCTTGTTAAATAGAATCCATGGTGGCGCAAAATTGAAAGAAGAACGTTTATATAATGAGAAATCTCATAAAGAAAAACAAACTATCAATGTGTCCAATAAATTAAAAATTGCCAAAAAATGTGGAGATTTAATAAATAATGAAGATATCATCTTTATTGGTTCAGGCTCAACAAACGAACTGATATATGATTTTATTAAAGACAAGAATTTAAGTATCTTTACTAATTCACTTGATATATTTTTACAGTATAAGGATTTATCAAATATAGATATTTTACTTGTTGGTGGAAGATTTAGATCTAAAACTGGCACATTTATCGGACACTTTGCTAATAAAATGATGGAAGACTTTCATGTTGCAAAAGCATTTGTAGGTGTAAGTGGTATATATGATCAGAAGCTGACGACTGCTAATGAAGAAGAAGGAAAAGGCATCCATATTATACTTGAGCATGCCAAGTTAAAATATATTACAGCGGATAGTACGAAATTTGGTGTACAAGCTTTATATAATTTCTATAATACCGATGATGTTGATGCTGTAATATCAGACGATGAAGTGACAGAAGATATACTAGAAGCCTATCCTAATAAAATTATTTGAAATAAAGAAAAGTAGAAGCGAGCTTTTAATATTTTATATTTTTACGATTTTGAAAGTGCATGCTTGCCTAGGGGTATGGCTCGAGCCTGTAGTCTCTCGCTCATACTATTCCCCCGGGCGTCAGCACTTTGCAAAATCAGAAATATAAAATCACCCAATCCGAAAATGATTACAATGGATTGGGTGATTTATTTTAAGTTGGGATTTATGTTCCAAACTCTTTTATTGATTCTTGATTAATCTTCTTTTTTAACTTGAGACCAGCCTTTTTGAGTGATGGTGATTTTACCTGTCTCTATTGTAATGAGCTTTTGTTTGTATAATCTACCGATTGCTCGTTTAAAGCTAGCTTTACTCATATTAAATACTTCTTTTATAGCTTCAGGGTTTGATTTATCCCAAAATGGCAGTTCTCCATCATATTCTACGAGTAAATCGAATATAACTTGGCCATCTTCGTCTAATCTTTCATGAGCTAATGGTAAGAATGATCCGTTTAGTTCACCGTTTTCTTTTACGCCGATGATTCTAACGTCCATTTCTTCACCAAGTCTTGGTTCATGTCTACGTTCTGATTCGTGTACAAATATTTTGTAGCCTTCTTTAGATAATAAGAAAGTACCTACTCTTAATAATCTATAAGGTCTAGCTGTAACGTGTTGATGTAATATTGATTCTTCTGCGACTTTAAACATTGTGTCAACGATTGTTTCAGTTGCTAACCTCGCAAACATTTGACTATGACTATCTATTCTAAGTGTACAGAAAATCATGTCACCATTTTGTGGCCACAATTCTTCTACTTTTGGTAAATCTTCCCAAGGTATTGATACTTCTCTTGGTAATCCTACATCTACTGATGCGCCATCTCTGTCTACTCTTAATACTTTTACCCAATCATAACGGTCTTTTGTTATTGAAGGCATGTTTTGAGTAGCGAATAATTCTCCTGATCGACTTGGATATACGAAGAAACTATAATCTTCTCCTATTTCTAACTGATCATCTTCGCCTACTTCTGAAGCATTCATTTTAATTCTTTCACTATTTGGTCCAAGTAAATGGTATGTTGAACCTTCTAATCTATCCACTTTTAAAAAGTCTATGCGACCTACAAGTGTATCTGTATCATTTGTCATGTCATTCTCCATTCTTAACTTTTTCGTTTATTCATTATAACATGTATTTTTCTTCGTGTAACGACTGTTCAATCTCTTGCCCTTTTTTGTTTGATTTATGATATAATTCATCGATAGAAGTATTAATGAAAAGGAGTCATTTAATGTTACAAGTCACTAATGTAAGTTTGCGATTTGGCGATCGTAAGCTATTTGAAGATGTAAGTATTAAGTTCATACCAGGAAACTGTTACGGACTTATTGGCGCTAATGGCGCAGGAAAATCAACGTTCTTAAAAGTCTTATCTGGGGAATTGGATTCTCAATCAGGCCACGTTTCACTTGGTAAAGATGAACGTCTAGCAGTATTAAAACAAGATCACTTTTCACATGAAGATGAAAAAGTAATCGATGTTGTATTAAAAGGTCATGAAAAATTATGGCAAGTTATGACTGAAAAGAATGAAATTTATATGAAACCAGATTTCTCTGATGAAGACGGTATGCGTGCAGCAGAGCTTGAAGGTGAATTTGGTGAAATGAATGGATGGAACGCTGAAGCGGATGCATCTGTTTTACTTTCAGGTTTAGGTATTAAAGATGAGTTGCATGACAAACAAATGTCTGAGTTAGAAAACAATCAAAAAGTTAAAGTGTTACTTGCACAAAGTTTATTTGGTGATCCAGATGTTCTATTACTAGATGAACCTACAAACGGTTTAGATATTAAGGCAATTGCTTGGTTAGAAGATTTCTTATTTAATTTTGAGAATACTGTTATTGTCGTATCACATGATAGACACTTTTTAAACAACGTATGTACGCATATTGCTGACTTAGATTACGGTAAAATTAAATTATTTGTTGGGAACTACGACTTCTGGTATCAATCAAGTCAACTTGTTTCTCAAATGGCTCAAGATCAAAACAAGAAAAAAGAAGAACGTATTAAAGAATTAGAAGACTTTATTGCTCGATTTAGCGCTAACGCTTCTAAATCTAAACAAGCAACAAGTCGTAAGAAAATGTTAGATAAAATTGAACTTGATGATATTCAACCATCATCAAGACGTTACCCATACGTTAATTTCACTATGGATAGAGATGTTGGTAACGAATTATTACAAGTTCAAGGTGTTTCTAAAACAATTGACGGTAAAAAAGTATTAAGCAATGTATCGTTCACGATGAATCCTAATGATAAAGCAGTATTAATAGGAGAAAGTGAAATTGCTAAAACTACCCTACTACGTATTTTAGCTGGAGAACTTGAACCTGATGAAGGAACAGTTAAATGGGGCGTTACGACAAGTCAGTCTTATTTACCAAAAGATAACTCAGAGTTCTTTGAAGGTGTTAATTTGAACTTAGTTGATTGGTTAAGACAATATGCACCACCAGAAGAACAAACAGAAACATTCTTAAGAGGATTCTTAGGACGTATGTTATTTAGTGGTGAAGAAGTTAAGAAAAAAGCAAACGTACTTTCAGGTGGAGAAAAAGTAAGATGTATGTTAAGTAAAATGATGTTGTCAAGCTCTAACGTATTATTATTAGACGAGCCAACTAACCACTTAGACTTAGAAAGTATTACTGCAGTAAATGATGGATTGAAGAATTTCAAAGGTTCTTTAATTTTCACATCATTTGACTTCGAGTTTATTAACACAATTGCAAATAGAGTTATAGATATTAAAGAAGACGGTGTTATTTCTAAAGAAATCACTTATGAAGAATACTTGAAAGATTCAGGTCTTTTATAATTAATATGATATATAGAGAAGCTTCAATCCACTTATAGTTGGATTGAAGCTTTTTTTATGTCAAAAGATAATATGAATGAATCTACATAGTATCCATGTTTTTCCAACAATTGTTGAAATAGTTAGAACTTTTGAATTTATCTGTTTTCTCTCTTTACATCAATATTCTTTCTATGTATAATGAATGCATACCAATTGAATATGTTTTTGATGAGGCGCATCAATCATTAGTAACTCCCCTATTAGACTGCAATCTTTAAGGAGCGAAAGGGTGCGATGCCGAAACATTATATTTTTGCAGAAATATTATGTTGGACATTTAGGTTAAGAGCTAGTTGTCTGTCATTATCTTAGGAATAATGGAGTGCATCACTTGTATATATAAATTAAAACAAGTTCGGATGCCGAGCTTGTTTTTTTATTTATATTACGGCGTTGACCTCCCGATTTATAGGAGGAATTATTTTGAAGCAAAGTGTATTAAAGTTTGGCGGTACGTCCGTCGGTGATTTTAACAAGATTAAAAACATCGCGTATATGTTGAAATCACGCGTTGATAATGGAGAACAATTAGTAGTAGTGGTTAGCGCTATGGGTAAAACGACAGATTCTTTACTTGAGAATATTAGCGCACTAACCTCTCGACCTAAAGATGAACATTTAGCTATGCTTTTAACAACTGGAGAACAACAGACTATTTCATATCTTTCTATGGTATTAAATGATATAGGTGTTCAAACGAAAGCAATGACGGGTTATCAAGCTGGTATTAAAACGGTTGGTCATCATTTGAAAAGTAAAATCGCAGAAATTGATGCGTTACGATTTGAAACAGCTTTTGAAACGAATGACATACTCGTTGTTGCAGGATTTCAAGGTGTAAATGATCATTTAGAAATTACCACTTTAGGTCGTGGTGGTTCTGATACAACAGCAGTTGCGATTGCAGCGAGCATCGATACATCATGTGAAATCTATACAGATGTCGAAGGTGTATATGGTACTGATCCTAGAATTTATAAAGAAGCGAAGTTATTAAATGAAGTTTCTTATGAAGAAATGATGGAAATGAGCGCTCTAGGTGCAGGTGTATTAGAATCAAGAAGTGTTGAAATCGCTAAAAATTACAATACACCTCTTTATCTTGGTAGAACATTATCGAACGTGAAAGGAACATGGATTATGCCACAAACAGAGATTTTAGAGAAAAAAGCAGTCACAGGAGTCGCATTAGATAAACATATGATTCATGTTACTTTAACTTATCCAATGCAAAACTTCGCATTATTACAAAATTTGTTTGATGCTTTAGAAGAACAATCAATGAATGTTGATATGATTTCACAAATTGAAAATCAACAAGGATTACAGCTTTCATTTACGATTAAAGACTCAGAAGTTGTACAAATCGAACAAATTATTGAAAGCTTAACTGAGGATTACCCTCACCTGCGTTACAAAATGAAAGATAATTACGCGAAACTTTCTGTAATCGGAACTGGTATGAGAGATATGTCTGGAATAGCTTCAAAAGCTTTTCGTACTTTAATTAGTCATGACATACGCTTTTATCAAACAACGACTTCAGAAATTAGTATTTCTTATGTCGTTGATCGTGATTCAGGTGAAACTGCCGTTCGAACTTTAAGTGAAGCGTTTAATATATAATTGATGATGGAGTGAAAAAAATGACAAAATTAGCAGTTGTAGGTGCAACAGGTTTAGTAGGAGAAAAAGTATTAGAAGTATTAGATAGAAAGAATGTACCATTTGATGAACTAGTACTATTTTCATCACCAAGATCAGCAGGTAAAGAAGTTGAATTTCAAGGAAAAACATATACTGTTGAAGCTTTAACGGAAGAAAAAACAGATGGTCAATTTGATTATGTGATTATGAGCGCTGGTGGCGGAACAAGTAAAGCATTCGCACCACTCTTTGAAAAACATGGCGCTATTGTTATAGATAATTCTAGTCAATGGAGAATGCATGAAGGTATTGATTTAATCGTTCCAGAAGTTAACGAACCGAAATTAGATCGTAAAATCATTGCGAATCCGAACTGTTCAACTATTCAATCAGTCGTGCCATTGAAACCTTTATTAGATACATTTGGTTTAAAAAGAGTTGCTTATACAACTTACCAAGCAGTATCAGGTTCGGGACTTGCTGGTCGTGAAGATTTGTCTAATGGTGAAAAAGGTGAAGCACCTAAGAACTACCCTCACCCAATATATAATAACGTGTTACCACATATAGATGTATTTTTAGAAGATGGTTATACAAAAGAAGAACAAAAGATGATTGAAGAAACGAGAAAAATTTTAGATCAACCGTCTCTAAATGTTACAGCGACTTGTGTGCGTGTACCTGTACAAGATAGCCACAGTGTCCACATGAACGTAACATTAGATAAAGAAGCAACAGTTGAAGACATCAAGAACTTATTTAAAGAAGATGATCGAGTTGTATTAGTAGACAATGTTGAAAATAACGAATACCCATTAGCTATACACTCTACTGGTAAAGATGAAGTATTTGTTGGAAGAATTCGTAAAGATGATTCTTTAGATAATACTTTCCATATTTGGTGTACTTCAGATAATTTACTAAAAGGTGCAAGTTTAAATGCAGTTCAAGTGTTAGAACAAGTTATGCAATTAAATAAATAAAATGAGGAGTGTTAAGTATGTCACATATTTTTACGGGTGTGGGCGTTGCCCTAACAACACCATTTACAAACGAGGATGTAGACTACGAAGCATTTGAAAATCATATAGAATTTTTAATAGAGAATGGCGTTAAAAGTATTATTATCAACGGTACAACAGCTGAGAACCCAACATTGACAGCTGAAGAAAGAAACGCTTTATTAGAATGCGGTATTAAAAAAGTGAATGGCCGTGTGCCTGTTATTGCAGGAACAGGTACAAATAATACACAAGCTTCAATTGAGGCATCTATTAAAGCAAAAGAATTAGGTGCAGATGCAATTATGTTAATTACACCTTACTATAATAAAACGAGTCAACGAGGTTTAATTGCGCATTTCACTAAAATTGCCAATGAAGTTGCATTGCCAGTCGTTCTATACAATGTGCCTTCAAGAACGAACATGACGATAGAAATTGATACGGTGCTTAAATTAAGTGAAAATCCATATATCGTTGCACTTAAAGATGCAACTGGCGATTTAGAATATGCAAAAACTTTAAAAAGTAAATTACCAAGTGATTTTGCTTTATATAGTGGCAATGATGACAATATGTACGATTATTATCGTCTAGGTGGCGATGGACTTATTTCCGTAGTTGCTAACGCGATACCATTTGAAACACAACAATTATATGATTACGTTTCAAATGATCAATTAGAACAAGCTACTGCTTTAAATGCAGAAATTGTGACTTTATTAAATCACTTAAGTGTCGATGTTAATCCAGTACCAATTAAGTTACTCACTTCTGAATTAGGATTTGGGCAATATGAAGTGAGATTACCACTTGTAACTTTAGAGGAAAAAGAAAGAACTATTTTAAG
The DNA here is from genome assembly GCF_029024305.1 of Mammaliicoccus vitulinus. Classification (NCBI taxonomy): domain Bacteria; kingdom Bacillati; phylum Bacillota; class Bacilli; order Caryophanales; family Staphylococcaceae; genus Mammaliicoccus; species Mammaliicoccus vitulinus. Next base: position 1,381,096 of record NZ_CP118974.1, on the reverse strand, counting down.
TGAAGCATTTAATACTTTCAAAGATGGTGTAAAACAATGAGAATATTATTAATTGGTTACGGCGCTATGAATGAACGCGTCGCGAGATTAGCTGAAGAAAGAGATAACGAAATTGTAGGTGTAATTGTAAAGGATTCGTCTAAACAATATCCCTACCCTGCTTTTAATTCAATTTCTAAAGCACCGGAAGCGGATGTTGCGATCGATTTTTCAAATCCTGAACTGTTATTACCGTTGCTAGAAGAAGATTTTACGTTACCTTTAGTCATAGCAACAACTGGTGAAAAAGAAAAAGTAATTGAAAAACTAAAAGAAAAGTCTGCTCATATGCCTGTGTTCTTCAGTGCTAATATGAGTTATGGTGTTCACATACTTAAAGAAATTATTCAATATGCAGTCCCATTACTGGAAGACTTTGATATTGAAATGATTGAAAAACATCATAATAAAAAAGTAGATGCACCTAGTGGTACACTTGTACAACTATATGATGCGATTAAAGAGAAAAGAGAACAGTCAGTGCCAGTTTATGATAGACACGAGTCTTCATCTAAACGTGAAGCAGCAGAAATTGGAATTAGCTCTCAACGAGGTGGTACAATTGTTGGAGAACATCAAGTATTGTTTGCAGGACACGATGAGACAATTGAAATTACTCACCGTGCACAATCTAAAGATATCTTTGCAAATGGCGCTATTAATGTAGCTGATGTTTTAGTAAATAAAGAAAACGGATATTACACATACAATAACTTAAATGAGGAGAGAATTTAACATGGTTAAAGATTTTACAGCAGAAGAAATTATTCAATATATTAGTGAGGCGGAGAAAGTAACCCCATTAAAAGTTTATGTAAATGGGCAATTTGAAAATGTTGAGTTCCCAGAGTCATTTAAAGTATTTGGTTCAGAATCATCAAAAACAATTTTTTGTGATGCGAATGATTGGAAGAGCTTTTATGAGAACAACAAATCTTCATTTACTGATGTAGAAATTGAACATGATCGCCGTAATTCAGCAATTCCATTAAAAGATTTAACAAATACAAATGCACGTATTGAGCCAGGTGCTTTCATTAGAGAACATGCTGTGATTGAAGATGGCGCTGTAGTTATGATGGGTGCAACAATTAATATTGGTGCAGTAGTCGGTGAAGGCACTATGATAGATATGAATGCTACTTTAGGTGGCCGCGCTACAACAGGTAAGAATGTTCACGTTGGTGCTGGTGCAGTATTAGCTGGCGTAATTGAACCACCAAGTGCTTCTCCTGTTATTGTTGAAGACGATGTATTAATTGGTGCAAATGCAGTTATTCTTGAAGGTGTAAGAATTGGTAAAGGCGCAATTGTAGCAGCTGGTGCTATTGTAACGAAAGATGTTCCTGAAGGTGCAGTCGTTGCTGGTACACCTGCTAAAGTAATTAAACAATCAGCAGATGTTCAAGATGGTAAAAAAGAAATTGTATCTGCATTACGTAATTTAAATTAATTATATAACATGAATGCGCCAATCATTTTGATTGGCGTTTTCTATACATACTATAAAGGGACTGAGTTTAATGTCTGAATTAGAATTTGTTCAAAATACAAGAAGATACTTGCATCAACATCCTGAGTTGAGCATGCAAGAGTATGAAACAACAGCATATATTGAATCATTTTTAAAAGAACTTGAAATTCCATATGAACGCCCTATTCAAACAGGTATTATTGGCTATTTAAAGGGTAATTCAAATCATACAATTGCATATAGAGCAGATATTGATGCCTTACCTATTCAAGAAGTGAACGATATTTCATATAAAAGTACGGTCGATAACGTTATGCATGCATGTGGGCATGACGGCCATACGACAGCACTTATGCTTTTTACAAAACGTTGTAAAGCTTTATATGATAAAGGTCAATTACCTCATAATGTTGTATTTATTTATCAACCTTCTGAAGAAACAGAAGCTGGCGCTAATCAATTGATACAATCGAAAGTGTTTGATAAACATAATATCGAAAAGATATATGGTGTGCATATTATGCCTTTTGAAGATGCAGGAACTGTTGCGTTTAAAAATGATGAAATTACAGCGAGTGCGACTGAGTATAGGTTCTATTTAAATGGTTTGTCTAGTCATGTGGCAAGTAAAGAAGAAGGTAAAGCGGCCTCTGAAGCAATGATGCACGTATTATCTCAAGTTACACAAATACAGCAATTTCATTTAAATGGTCTCAATCGTAATATCGTACACGTTGGCCAATTTAATGTTGGTGAAGCGATTAATACCGTTCCTCAAAACGGCTATTTAGAAGGTACAATTAGAACTTATGATACGAATGATCTTCAAATAGTTAAAGATCAAATGCAAAAAATAGCAGCAAGTGTTGAATTATTATTTAATGTAACGTGCACACTTAAATACGCAGAAGGATATCCACCTACTATAAATGATGCCAGTCTTTATGAAGGCGTAACAAATGCGTTATCTGAAGTTAATTTAACACAACATGAACTTGAAAAGCCTTATTTATTCGGAGAAGACTTTAGTTTTTATAGAAATTTAGCACCAAGTTATTTTGTCTTTTTCGGAACACGAAATATAGAAAAAGATTATGTATATGGTCTTCACACAAATAGATTGAATTTTGATGAAGAAATATTGATAAGTATCGCTGATTATTACACAGCTTTATTAACTCAAGGAGAGGTCGTTTAATGGTAGCACGTATAAAAATTGAAGAACAAAAATTTATTAATAATGTAAAAAATGTCATTCACGATAATGATGTTATGGCAGTTGTAAAAAATGATGCTTATCATTTCGGTTTAGAATTTGCTGTCCAATCTTTTATAAAAGCGGGCATTCATACTTTTAGTACGACTTCTTTGCATGAAGCGATTAGAATACGCAACTTAGATCAAAATGTGAACATATTTCTCATGAATCCATCAGTAGAATTTGAAACGTTAAAAACCTATAATATTGCAATGACATTGCCCTCTTTAAAGTTCTTCTATGAGCATATAGAATCTTTAGCAGGTATTAAATTACATTTAGAGCTAGAAAATTTATTGCACCGTTCAGGATTAAAGGATCAATATGAAATGATAGAAGCATTAGAACATAATTCAAGCCTCCCTACAGAGCATCAAGCAATTATTGAAGGGATTTGGACGCATTTTGGCTATGCTGACGAATTTGATGGTGATGAATATGAGACTGAAAGAACAGCATGGAATAACTGTTTAACGCATATTTTAAACGCGGGCTATAAATTTGAATTTATACACTCTCAAAATAGCGCGAGTTATGTCCGTGAAGATGGATTATTAGACAAACATACACATGCACGATTAGGCATCATATTATATGGTTCTAGGCCGTATAGCACCTTACCTACTACACTTACCGAACAAAATTTTTCTGTAACTGCAAATGTCATACAAGTTCGTCCTATAAAAAAAGGAGAAACGTGTGGATATAGCTTTCAATATACTGCTGAGCAAGACTGCAATATAGCTGTAGTTGATATTGGTTATGGTGACGGTATACTTAAGACAAGAGCCAAATATGATGCGTTGATCAATCAAAAGCGTTATCCAATACGCGGTCTAATGATGAGTCACATGTTTGTCGAAGTAGATGATTCTGTACAAAGTGGAGATATCGTTACAATGTATAGTGATGAAATAAGGATAGATGAATTTACATTTAAAGGTGTTGGCGCAAATTCTGAACAAATTAGTGCTTTGAACCATCATTCATTAATAAAGGAGATTATATCATGACAGTAAAATATAACGAACAAGGTGTTTTAACAATGGGTAACGTGTCATTAAAGACAATAGCTGCAAGCTTTGGTACCCCTACTATCGTATATGATGAAGAACAAATTAGAAATCAATGTAGAAGATTTCATGAAGCTTTTAAAGAAAGTGGATTGTCTTATAATATTTCTTATGCATCGAAAGCTTTTAGTAGTATACAGTTATTTAAATTAATGGATGAAGAACAAATGGGATTAGATGTTGTTTCTGAAGGTGAATTATATACAGCTTTAGCAAGTGGCTTCAATCCGAGTAAAATACACTTCCATGGTAACAACAAAACAAATGAAGAAATAGAGTATGCTATAGAAAGTGGCGTAGAATACTTTGTCATTGATTCTTTAGATGAAATCGAACGTATTAATCGTGTTGCCTCTAAGCCAATTAAAGCTGTTTTAAGAGTTAATCCAGGTGTTGAAGCACATACACACGAATTTATTCAAACTGGCCAAGAAGATAGCAAATTTGGCTTGTCAATTAAACATGGTACCGCATTAGAAGGTGTACGTGCTTTACAAGCGTCAGATAAAATAGACTTTAAAGGTATTCACTTCCATATTGGCTCACAAATATTTGAAGCAGATGGCACAATTAATACGATTCAAATCGTATTCGAATGGTTAAAAGCGCACGATATTGAAATTGATATCTTGAATTTAGGTGGCGGATTTAGCATTCAATATACAGAAGCAGATAAAAGTTACCCTATTGAAGATGGTATTAAGCTTATAACTGACGCTATTAAAGAAAATAGTAAGAAATACGAAATGGCAATACCAGAAATATCAATAGAACCAGGTCGCTCAATAGTTGGTGAAGCGGGTGTTACGTTATATCAAGTCGGTACAATTAAAGAAATACCGAACGTGAATACTTATGTATCAATAGATGGTGGCATGAGTGATCATATTAGAACAGCTCTGTATGATGCACAGTATGAAGCATTGCTTGTAAATAGAAATGACGAAGATACGCACGAAGTAACAATTGCAGGTAAATTATGTGAATCTGGAGATTTAATAGGAAGAGACATGAAATTACCTAAATCGACAAAAATTGGTGATTATATAGCAGTATTGTCTACCGGAGCTTATCATTACTCAATGAGTTCTAACTATAATCAAATGTTAAAACCTTCAGTTCTATTTGTTAAAGATGGTAAAGCAAGAGAAGTTATTAAAAGACAATCATTAAAACAATTAATTATGAACGATGTAAAATAAAAATAGTCTAGGACATTAACATGCTAGATTATTGGAAAAGAGCGCAAATTCTTGTTATATGAAGAATTTGCGCTCTTTTTTAGTTTATCTTCTGAGTCTTCGTGCGATTGGTCCGCGAATTTATCAAGTCAGGCCCCACATGATAAATAGCAAAAACTCTTTATAATCTTTCTCCAAGATTTTGTAAAGTGCTGACGCCTGAGGGAATAGTATGCCGCACGCGACTACAGGCTCGAACCATACCCTAGGCAAGCATGCACGAGCAAAATCGTAAATATAAAAATAAAAAAGATCTTTTCACTAGGCTATAACCTAATGAAGAGATCTTTGCACTTCTTAATGATATAAGTATCATTTATTACTAAATTATAATATTATCTCAAAGCAGAAAGAAACCCTAACAATGTTAGGGTTTCTTTCTAGTCTTTCAAATTCATTTATATTATAGTTTTACAACGTTTGCAGCTTGTGGGCCACGGTCGCCTTCTACTACTTCGAATTCTACTGCTTGACCTTCTTCTAAAGATTTGTAACCTTCTTGGTTAATTGCTGAGAAATGTACGAATACGTCATTTTCTCCTTCAATTTCAATAAAGCCAAATCCTTTTTCTGCGTTAAACCATTTTACTGTACCTTGTTTCATAATTGTGAAACCTCCAAGACTAAAATTCAATATGCGATATTCGCATATTACAAAAAACACAATGAATCATTAATGTTATTTGCAATATGGAATAACGATATTGCTATTACTTATTATACGTTACTCAATATCCAAATGCAATACTATTTGAGATATTTTCAGATTTTATTAATTTGGTAAAGGTGTATAAATAGAATTGTCATTTAATATAAGAATACTATAAAAAATTTGTAAATCTTCTTCACAGTCTTCGCAATATGATAAATCACAATTATTATAAAAGGCATGAATATTATGTTTACCTATAACTTCGTTTGTAAACTTAGTTTGATATTTTTCAAGTAAGTTTTGATACTGCTTAACCATTTCATCATAATCGTGACATTCTATTTCTTTAATAATATTATCCTTCCAACCATCAAACAGCCACCAACCCTCATAATCTGTTCGGATTGTTACGATTTTGTACATCTAAAAAACTCCCCTGTTTAGAAAATTGCCCTAGAATTAATTTAAATCTTATTAGAAATTAAATCAAGAGAATAGCTTATGCCTATGTTCCTAATTATTAGTTTTTTTAAACGTAACCCTTTATAATGGATATATGAGGTGATAAATATGAACGGAAAACATATTAAAGTTTTTGGCCGCGTACAAGGTGTCGGTTTTAGATTTTTTACAGCACAACTCGCTAAAAAGTATAACATTATAGGTAGCGTTGAAAATGTTAGCGATTATGTAGAAATATATGCTAGTGGCGAAAATGATGATTTAGAAAAATTTACAAATGGTGTTATACAAGGCGTGGCGCCTGCTTCAGTTGTTGAAAATTATACAGTTGAACAAACGACGTTAGACGAAAAAACAAAGCACTTCAAAACGTTATAAATTAGGAAGATGACAATGAAATATAATTTATCATATGTATTAGGTGCACTTCTGTCTGTACCTATCGCATTTATCGCATTTTTATTTAGTGTTTTTCAATTGGATTTACATTTTATGATTGATACGGCTGTTTTTGCGGGATCGTATGTATTTAGCTTTTTACCTATTCAATGGTATAGTTCTAGAAAATATTTAAAAGAAATGGGTTTAACGCGTCGTGAATTTCATTTTATTAGAAAACAATTAAACGATGCTCAACCAAAGTTGAAACGTCTTTACAAGAATTATATGCGTGTAAGATCATATAGCGAATTTAAAAATTTAAATGAAGTCGCTAAATTGGCCCGTACTATCTATAATACAGTTAAACAATCACCTGAAAAGTTCTACGCAGTTGAAAGTTTCTTCTACTCACATTTAGATAATACTGTAAATTTAATTGATAATTATACAATGCTACAACGTATGCCTAATAAGTCTAAAGAAGAAAAGGCAAAATTAAAGCAAACTAAACTTACAATTGATGAGAACAAAAGAACGCTAGTAGCAGATTTGAAACAACTCAACGAATCTAGCTATCATCAATTAGATATTGAAATGGAACTTGCTGATATAGCTAAAGATAGAAATAGTTATAGACAAGCAATACCAGAATCAACTAAAGAAAAAGTAAATTTAAAAAAGAATGCAAAAAAATACGAATATGAAATGGAGCGTAAAGATGACTGAAACGAATAAAAACTTATTTGATGATCTCATTGATGACCCTTTTAAAGATTCATCTAATGAATTAGCAGCACAAAAATCAGAAGTAACTGAACAACAAACGAAATCTGATGTGACGTCAACTTATGAAAAATCGTTTTCTGATGAAGATCAACGCAAGATAAATGAAATTGCTAAACAAATTAAACCTTTAGATAATGATGGTTTATTGCTATACGGACAGCAAGCTCAAAGTAAGTTATCTCAGTTCTCTCATCAGATGCTAACGCAAGTCCAATCTAAAGATGTTGGTCCAATTGGTTCTTCTTTAAGAAATTTAATGAATAAATTAAAAGAAGTGAATCCTGATGAATTACAGAAGCAAAATAAATCTAGATTAAAGAGAATTTTTAGAAGAGCAGAACGTTCTGTAAATGAAATGTTCAGCAAATATCAATCAGTTGGTGCACAAGTTGACCGTATATCAGTTGAATTACAAAAATCTCAAAATATGTTAATGAAAGATGTTGGCTTATTAGACCAATTGTATGAAGAAAACAAAGCTTATTTTGATGCATTAAATATTTATATTGCTGCAGCAGAAAAGAAACGAGACGAATTGAAACAAAATGACCTCGTTGAGCTTGAAAACAAAGTTAAATCTTCTAATAATCAAATGGATGTTCAAGAATTAGCAGATTTACAACAATATATTAATCGTCTTGAGAAGAGAATTTATGATTTACAACTATCTCGACAAATCACATTACAATCTGCACCACAAATTAGAATGATTCAAAACATTAACCAAACATTAGCAGAGAAAATTCAAAGTTCTATTTTAACGAGTATTCCATTATGGAAAAACCAAATGGCTATCGCATTAACTTTATTAAGACAACAAGGTGCTTCAGAAGCACAGAAAAAAGTTACGGATACTACAAACGAATTATTATTAAAGAACTCTGAAATGTTGAAACAAAATGCTGTAAGAACTGCTGAAGAAAATGAACGCGGTATAGTAGATATTGAAACATTGAAGACGACACAAACAAATATTGTAGATACAATACAAGAAACACTTCGTATACAAGAAGACGGTACACGCAAACGTCAACAAGCTGAACAAGAATTACAAACATTAGAACAAGATTTAAAAACAAAGCTTTTACAACTTAAAGATGAACAACACCAATTAAGAAATACGTTTAAATCATAAAAAAATGGAACTTCGATATCGAAGTTCCATTTTTTATTTAACTATAAGTAATGCATATTCTACATAAATTGACTTAAGTAATACCCCATCATTGTACCGACATAGTTACCAATAACATATCCTAATGTGCCGATAATCAATATTGGTCCAACTAGGCTATGCCAACCTTTAGAAATTGCTAAAGCAGCTGCCGTTGTTGGTCCACCAGCATTGGCATTACTAGCGAGCAATATTTCTTCAATATTGAATTTAAATAGTTTTCCGAAAGAAAGTGTTATGGCTAAATTGAAGATTAATATAATTGCTACGAAAATAAATAATAACGGTGCCGTCTTAATAATGATTGGAATTGAAGCTGGGACCCCTATTACAACGAAGAAAATATAGATTAAAAATGTACCGAGCTCATCAGATGCATTTAAATTTTCGAAAAATCGACTAAATATCGCTACGATAATCAGTGTCAACGTTGTTAATAATAAAAATTGATCGCCTATAATACTAACTAAAATTTCCATAAACGGATTGCTTTTAGGTACGACGCTGTTTACGGTTTCAGAAATTTTAAAACTTATAGCTACTAAAGAAAATGCAATCGCAAATGAATAAGCAATATCTTTTAAACTAATTTCATTTCTTTTCCAATATGCTTCAGCGTTGTTCCCTTCTGATTGATTATTTTCAGTATGTAGTCTTTTGAAATGTTTCTTAATAAATTTTAAGTTAGGTAATGTAATGAGTACGATGAAATAAAAAGCCATGACACTATTATCTGCAACTACAGTAGCTGACACGAGTTCTCCAGGTGTTTGAAATTTAGTGCTGAGTGCAGCAAAATTTACACCGCCTCCAATATAACTACCTGTCATCATAGCACCTATTTTATCTAGTTCCGGTATAAATTGATGCAGTAATAAAAATGCGACTGCTACCCCTACTACCGTGCCAATAGAACTGATTAAGAAAATAAATAACAGTCGTCTACTTTCTTTCCATATTTTAAATATGTTTGATCTAAATAACAGTAATGGTATTGCTAAAGGGATAACATAATTCCAGACTTGATCGTACACCGGTGACTCTATTGGAATAATATTCAAGTTAGATAATATCATAGCACCAATTAAAGCAATGATGGCACCGGTTATTTTAGAAGCAAAAGCGTACCTTTGTTCTAAATAAATGCTGAGTGCTGCAATACTCACTAAAATGGCCCATAAAAGCCATGTTTCATCTTTATTAATAAATGCATTTAAATACATAACAACATCCCCTTTGCTATATTTATAATTATGATGACATAAAAAAGAAGAATCTTCAAAATAAATTTGAAGATTCCATCTTTTATTTAACTATATTCAATTGGTGGTTGGTTTTTAACTTTACCTATAATAAAGCCAATAATAAATCCAACGATTGCAAATGGAATCCATTCCATTTGATATGGTGCTAACGGTAATTTATTAATAAAACCAATTGTTGCCCATCCTGTATGATTAAATACTGATATAAATGAAATGATGGTAACAAATGCTACAGACAACTGCTGTGCAATTGGTGGTGTATTAACATATTTAGCTAATAAGATTAATAATACCGATGTAATCGCAATTGGATATAATACGAGTAATACAGGTAGTGAACCTTTAATCACTGTTGTTAAACCTTGATTTGAAAGTATAAAACTAATTATAGTGAAGATTGCCACAAACCATTTGTATGAAATTTTAGGTATTAATTCATGGAAGAATTCACTTACTGATACGATTAAGCCTGTAGCTGTCGTTAAACAAGCTAAAGCAACAATAATACCTATTAAATATTTACCAAATTCACCAAATGCTAAATGTGCTGCAGTTGTCAGTAAATATGTTCCGATATTTTGTCCGTTATCATTTAATTCTTTAATTGTTTCAGCTGAAACATTCATATGATTTCCTATCCAGCCTAACGAAACATAAATAAAGCCTAGTGCGATAGCTGCAATAACGCCAGCTAAAATAGTTTGTTTAAATAAACCAGTTTCTTTCGTAACGCCTTTACTCTTAATTGCAGTGATTACAATCATTGAGAATGCAATGGCAGCAATGGCATCCATCGTTAAGTAACCTTCTACAAAACCTTTACCAAAGCTTGTTCCACCACTGCTATAAACCTCAAGATCCCCTGCTCCAGCTGGTTGTCCTCCTAAAGTGAAGAACGCTTTGATGATCAAAGCAGTAATTGAAATTAACAATAATGGCGTTAAAATCGCGCCAACTTTATCGACCATTTTACTTGAGTTAAAACTTAAGTAAAATACGATTACAAAGTAAATCAGTGAGAAAATAAATAAAGCCATTGAACTTGTTGTTTCAAATATTGGCGTAATTCCCATCTCGAATGAAGTTGCTGCAGTACGTGGTATTGCAAATAGCGGTCCGATTGTTAAAGAAATGGCCACTAATAATACAATTGCAAATACAGGATGTATTTTCCCTAATGATACTCTATATCCCTTTTCTTCAATTGAACCAGCAATTACACCAACTAATGGTAAACCGATTCCCGTAATGACAAATCCAAATATAGCTGGCCAGAAGAAATGGCCACTCGATAATCCAAGTGCTGGTGGGAAAATTAAATTCCCTGCCCCAAAGAATATCGCAAATAACATAAATCCAACTACAAAAATATTCTTGTTCATATATTTTACTCCTTTTAGGTCATACAATAATTTATATTTTATCATTGGAGATAGTTTTCGTCCATATGAAATTTCTGAAAATTTAAAAAAAGAATGTAAAAATTTTCAAATTTAATTATATAGATTGTAATAATAATTTTTTAAGTAAAGGAGCAAGCTGGTATGGTAAGTTTTCAACACCTTCTACAAACAAGCTTTGTTTACCGTAAATATTATGAACGGTTCTTTTCGTACTTTCATCAATTACATCTTGATTAAGAAAGACATTAAAGACATATACGCCTTGTTTATCAGCTTCAATTACAGCTTCATGTGTATCAATAATACCATCTTCTGCATAATCAAATGCTGATGGTTCACCATCAGAGAACACAATCAAGAATTTTTGTGACTCGGATCTTTGTAGCAAGTGCTGTGTAGCAACTCTTAAAGCTACGCCATCACGATTGTCATCTTGAGGTTCAAGCGTCATAATTCTCGCGTCATTTTGTTTAAGTGTAGATTCATTATACAAAATCAGTTCGTCTATCGTATTTGGTTGATTTAATTTATCAGCTTCAAATGCATCTTCGCTAAAACCTAATATTTCATGTTTAATATCAAGATTTTTAAGCGTTTCATGGAACAATACGACACCCTTTTTAGTTTCCTCCATTTTATCGTGCATGCTTGCTGACGCATCAACTAATAAAGTGAATGTTGCATCTAGTTTTCTACTAAACGCATCTTTTTTAAAGAATAATTTGTATTGATCATCGATAAACCAGTTTAATAAGTTCTTTTGAAGTCTACCTTTAGTTAAATTCTCTCTAATATCACTATATTGATGATTCATAGATTTTTGAATAATGCTCGTTAAATCTTTAATTTCAAACTGAACACTATCGACAGCCTCTTTATATGCAACCACATCGTCTGGTGTAATTTCAGGTTTGTTGAATGACAGTGACACATTTTGGTTTACGCCCTTAAAATTGTAAGGATTGTTTAAACCTTGAGCCCCACCTTCTTCATCATCTATCGTGTCGTTAGAACCTTTACCTTTTTTCTCCATCATGTCGGTCATATCATCTGATGAATCACCTTCACGTTCATTATCTGAAAGGACATCACTATTTTCACCTTCATGTAATTCCATCTCTAAATATGAATCACTATCAGCTTTACTGTCAGCTGTTTTTGTTTCAGCGTCTTCAGTCGTAACATCTTCTTGGTCATGTTCTTGTTCATTACTTTGATCTGTTTGAGCAGCATCTTGTCTTTTTAAATCTTCTAATGTCCACTCTTCTTCATATGATCGATAAATACGTTCAGGTATATGATAATACTGATTTAACATATCTTCTTTTAATAAATAGTCCACTAAAATCATAATACTAACGGCTAAATCATAACTATCTTCTGAAGTTTGTAAATTGAAAATTTGAGTTAATCTATTGAAGACTTGTACGAGCACATCATCAAAATCTTCATGTATTGTAATGTTATTTATAAAGTTCTCATTTAAAATAGCGTGTTCAATGGCTAAAAATAGTAAATCAGTATAAGTTGTTTTAGTTTGATATACATGGATTTGACTATTGTTTTGTTTAATTTTCACATTTAATCTATGCTTAAATAATTTTTTCGTTACGGGTCTTTTATTTATGATGATATGAGATAGTCTATATTCTTCAATGAGCATAAATAATTGTTTGAAAAAGTTCATATGTTCAAATGACTCATCTAATACTTCTTTGTAAATTGAAGGATCAATGTGCTTAAATCCGATTGTATCTAACATAATGTCAGATTTTAGTCCTGCTCTTGTTATATGTTCAGGACGATGCAACCAATTGAAACTGACATTACAAGTATTTTGTATAGGGTCATAATGTTGGAATTTTTGAAACGAGACTTTAACGTTAGGATCTTCAAGTAATAATTTTGCTAGATCTGTTAACATCATAATTTGTTGTGCATCGATTTGTTCATCATTAAATAATATAAAACGATCACTCATGTTATGCTCCTTACTCGAAAATTAATTCAATCGCATTTTGTATGGCTTGTTGTTCTCTTTCATCGTCTATTTTGTCGATAATTGCGCGTTTAATTGCACGTCTAACAGGTATAACTGTAGTTAAGTCGGCAAGGTCAATTAAAGCTCTAATACTTGCTGATTCTTCAGAAATTTGTCCTTGGCTAGACATGATGCGTAAATCTTTATTAAATTGAATGATTGAATCAATTATTTCGTCATCTTTTAATTGACTTTGTTCTTTTATAATCATTTTTAACGTTTCGCCATCTATATAATCAATATCTAGAACGACAAATCTATTTTTTAGCGCTTCGTTCATTGGTAACGTACCGATATAACCAACGTTAATAGCTGCTATAACTGAGAAACCTTCTTTAGCTTGCACAACTTCCCCAGTAAAAGGATTAGTCAATGCTCTTCTGAAGTCCAAAACACCATTTAAAATAGGTAAAGTTTCAGGTTTTGCCATATTAATTTCATCAATATATAATATGTCACCATTTTTCATAGCTTTAATAACGGGACCATCGATAAAGACGATTTCTTGATGACCTTGTTCATTAGTTTCTATAGTTTTAAAGCCTAATAAACTTTCAGCATCTAAATCTACTGAACAGTTTACCGAATGCATAGGTTTATTTAAATCAAGTGCGAGTGTTTCTGCTAATTTAGTCTTACCTGAACCAGTTGGTCCTTTTAAAAGTATATTTTTATTAAGTTTTATCATGGATAATGCATCGTCGTATATTGTTTCATCATTATTCATATATTTATTGAAATTTGCCATAATGTTCTCCTTTAATTCACAATTAATAAACCTAAAAAGAGAAAAGTTCTATAATTAATATAGAGCTTTTCTCTAATTTTTAATGTTTTTTCACGTTAAACTTCTTTAAAGTATGTTTTGTAGTATCCGCCCACATGTCCAGAATTATCAATAATTTGATAATACTCTTCAGTTTCATTCACTACTTCGTATACTTTCCCTACTGTTAACATATCAGATACTTTGAATTTTTCTGCATCCGTATGTGTAACTTCGACATTTTTAATAACGTGATTGTCTTTCCAAGTTTCATGTAACATAAATAAAACGCTCCTTTAGTTCACTGTATCAAAAGTAATTGTAATAATAATACCTGTTAAATCACGGATAAATAATGAAATTAAACCTGCTTCATGTTGAATAATATGATGTTCCATTTCTATTTCTTTCACGTGATTTACGATATTTTCAAAATGTTCAATATCATCGATTGAGATTGCTACTCTTTCAATAGGTGGATTTAAAGATACAATAGCTTTTGGATAATCTATTAAATGTAATTCTCCACCATTTCCACCTGCACCTACTTTAAAGACTAAAGCCGACTCATCATCTATTGTCTTGTATTCTGCAAATAATTGCAACTCAAAAATATTCTTTAAAAGTGAGCCTGTAGCTTGTGTTTCAGGTGATTTAATCATAACTGGCCCTATTCCTTGAATTTGATGAATAGGACTAATTGGACCATCGTCATAAGCAGTACCAAGTGGCACACCAGAATTTAGTTCATCAGAGATAATATGGAAAGCATGACCATTATTATCATGAAACTTAAATAGATTCTTACCGTTAAGTTGCTGAACAGATTCATATGCCACTTCATGCTTATCAAATTGTTGTTTGTATTCATACAATGCTAAGTCAGTCGGTACACGTAATGCAATACCATGAAAATGAGAATCTATCTTTTCTTGATCACCTTGATATTGTTTGAAAATAAGTCTCGTACCAGGGGCAATATTTGCATCCCCGATATGTAAGATATTCGTATCATGGTTCATCAAAGTATTAAGCCCTAAAATATTTTTATAAAATGATTCTGTTTCCTTTAAATCATAAGTCCATAATGTCACACTTCTAAGTCCATTCATGAATATCTCTCTCCCATATATGAAGTCTAATAAATTATAACAAATAAGTTGAAACAATGACAAATCAATCAAGTTATAAGCGTGAATTAATTTTACAATCTTACGATTTTGAAAGTGCATGCTTGCCTGGGGTATGGTGCGAGCCTGTAGTCTCTCACTCATACTACTCCCCCGGGCGTCAGCAGTTTGCAAAATCGTGAGGAATATTATAAAAATTTATTGCTATTTATCATGTGGAGCCCTGACATGATAAATTCAACGACTCTATTTATCATGTGAAGCCTGACATGATAAATTCAACGGCTCTATTTATCATGTGGAGCCTGACTTGATAAATTCAAAGGCTCTATTTATCATGTGGAGTCTGACTTGATAAATTCACGGGCTCTATTTATCATGTGGAACCTGACATGATAAATTCAACGACTCTATTTATCATGTGGACCATGACTTGATAATATCACGGTCTCTATTTATCATGTGAAGCCTGACTTGATAAATTCATCAGGGGTAATCCAAGTAAATACTAGGTAAAACGCACGAAGACTCAGCAGATAAACTAAAAAAAGCGCAAATTCTTCGAAATAAGAATTTACGCTTTTTTATATTAATCTAAGATGTTAATGTCTCAGCATCTTTTAAAATTAACTTTCTAATAATAAGTCTTCTGGGTTCTCGATTAATTCTTTAATTGTTTTTAAGAATCCTACTGCTTGTTTACCATCGATAATTCTATGGTCATAGCTTAATGCAAGATACATCATAGGTCTATTTTCCATGCGTTCTTTATCGATTGCAACAGGTCTTGTTACGATTGAGTGCATACCAAGAATTGCAGCTTGTGTACCGTTCATAATTGGAGTCGACATTAATGATCCGAATACACCACCATTAGTGATTGTGAATGATCCGCCCATCATATCGTCTAATCCTAATTTTTTATCTTTAGCTTTAACTGCTAAATCTACAATGTCTTGTTCGATTTCAGCGAAGTTTTTCTTGTCACAATCTCTAACGATAGGAACAACTAAACCTTCTTCTGTAGAAACAGCGACACCGATATCATAGAATTGTTTTAAGATTAAGTCAGTACCGTCTATTTCAGCATTTACGTCTGGATATTTTTTCAAAGCAGCTACTGATGCTTTAGTGAAGAATGACATGAAACCTAAACGTGTACCATTATGATCTTCTTGGAATTTGTCTTTTTTACGTTTACGTAATTCCATAACATTTGTCATATCTACTTCGTTAAATGTTGTTAACATAGCTGTATTATTAGATACTTCTAATAATTTTTTAGCAATCGTTTGACGTCTACGTGATAATTTTTCGCGTACAACAGGTTTAGAAGGATTGTCATTTGATTTAGCTTGTGCTGGTTGACTTTGCTGAGCTGGTTTAGCTGGTTGTTGTGCTGGTTTAGCTGCATTTTCAACATCTTCAGGTCTAATAACATCACCGGCTTGAGTCTTAACTTTACTTAAGTCTATACCTTTCTCACGCGCTAATTTACGTGCAGAAGGTGTAGCTTGTACTCTCTCGTTTGATGAAGCTTCTGACTCTTCTTTTTCTTCTTGTTTAGGAGATGGCGCTACTGTTTTAGCAGCATCTTCTTTTGGTGGTTCTTCTTGTTTTTCAGTTTCTTTAGAGTCATTAGATGTTGATTGTGATTCACCATCTGAAACTACTGCAATTACAGACCCTACTTCAACAGTTTCGCCTTCTTCAGCTTTTATTTCAGATAGGACACCTGAAACTTCAGAAATGACTTCAACATTCACTTTGTCAGTTTCAAGTTCAACGATGTTTTCACCTTTTTCAACTTGATCACCAACAGATTTAAGCCACTCTGCAATTGTTCCTTCTGTAATTGATTCTGCTAATTCTGGTACTTTTACCTCTGACATTATTCATTTCCCCCTAATTATGTTTTAAAGCTTCTTCGATTACTTTGCTTTGTAGAATTTTATAAATTTCGCCATCACCTTCTGCAGTTGAAGAACGAACTTGACGACCGTGATATTCAAGATTTACTTTACGGTCTTCTAGAATACTTTGTAGTTTTAAGCTAACAAACGACCAAGCACCTTGGTTCTTCGCTTCTTCTTGCACCCAGCGAACAGTTTCTAGATTTCTAAATTCAGATAGAACATTATTTATCTCTTCTTTCGGGAATGGATAAAGTTGTTCTAAAGCAATTAAACAAAGTTCATCGTTAGGATTTTTTTGCAATTCAGTTTTTAAGTCTATAAACATTTTACCTGATGAAATAATAACTTTTTTAACTTTAGTCTTTTTGTAAGGTTCTACTAATATAGGTTCAAATTGACCTTTAGTAAATTCTTCAATTGGTCTTGAAACAATTTTGTTTCTTAACAAGCTCTTAGGTGACATTAAAACTAACGGTCTCATCTTATCAGTGTTTAAATATTTAGCATGTCTTCTTAATAAGTGATAATAGTTAGATGCACTTGTCAAGTTTGCAATTGTCATATTATTTTCACCAGCTAATTGTAAAAATCTCTCTAATCTTGCTGATGAATGCTCAGGTCCTTGTCCTTCATTACTATGTGGCAAGAATAGCGCTAAACCACTTTTTTCGCCCCATTTAGCATTACTGTTAGACATAAAGTTATCGAAAATCATCTGCGCCATATTTGCAAAGTCTCCATACTGAGCTTCCCAAATATTAAATGAATGTGGATTTTCTACGTTATAACCATATTCAAAACCAACAACAGCAGCTTCTGATAACGGTGAGTTATGGATATCAAATGATGCTTTACCATTTGGTACATGATGTAGCGGTATAAATAACTTACCATCCTTTTCATCATGTAAAACAGCGTGTCTTTGAGCAAATGTACCACGTTCAGAATCTTGACCAGTTAAACGAATAGGCGTGCCAGTTTGCAATATTGTAGCAAATGCTAATTGTTCTGCATGAGCCCAATCTACTAAACCATCTTTTTCAAATGGTTCACGGCGTCTATCTAATACTTTGTTTAACTTTTTAAAGACTGTGAAATCTTCTGGATAATCAAACATTGCATCATTGATGGCTTTTAATTCTTCGTAAGTAGCATTTTGCAATTCATAATCTTGACCTTCGCTAATTTTATCAGGTAAAGTCATTTCTGGATTGTCCATTTGAGCATCTTTATCTATTTTATCGTGTGCAGTTCTTAATCTTTTAGTTACATCATCAAAGATGTTGTTCATTTCTTCTTCAGAAATAATGCCATCTTCAACAAGTTTCTTACCATACAATATTTCAATAGATGGATGTTCTTTAATGGCTTTATACATCATAGGGTTCGTAATTGAAGGTTCATCCATTTCATTATGCCCGTAACGTCTGTAACCTACTAAATCAATTACGAAATCTTTGTTGAATTTTTCTCTAAAGTCCATCGCCATTTCGATAGCTTTAACAGTCGCTTCAACGTCATCTGCATTTACATGAATGATTGGTAAATCATAACCTTTAGCAACATCAGTTGAATAAGTTGTTGAACGTGCATCTGTAGATTCAGTTGTGAAACCTATTCTATTGTTAGTAATGATGTGTAAAGAACCACCAGTCGTGTATCCATCTAAATTACTTAAGTTCATTGATTCGAAGTTAATACCTTGACCAGGGAAAGCAGCGTCACCATGTATTAATACAGCAAGTGATCGATTAACATCTTGACTTGGTCTACCAGCATCTATAGTCGCATCTTGGTTTGCTCTTGCTTTACCGAGAACAACTGGTGAAACAATTTCAAGATGACTTGGGTTATTAGCTAACGTAATATATTGTTCAATTCCGTATTTACTCGTTGTTTTAGTACCACCGAGATGATATTTAACATCTCCAGTCCAACCAGCAGTTATTTCTAAAGAACCATCCTTAGGTAAGAAAATTAAAGGATTTTTGTGCATAAACTCAGAAAGCATCATTTCATATGGTTTCTCGAGTACATGTGTTAGCACATTTAATCTACCTCTATGTGCCATACCAATTTGGATGTTTGGAATATTTGATGCATTTGTACGTTTTAAAACGCGCTGCAACATAGGTACTAATGTGTCCACACCTTCTATTGAGAAACGCTTTGCACCTACAAAGTTTTTGTGGATATATTTTTCAAAGCCTTCTACTTCAGCTAAGCTTTTTAATAATTCGATTTTTTCTTCATTAGTAATTTCAATTGTTTTAGTTGATTCTATATATCTTTTTAACCATACACGCTCTTCATTATTATTAATATGCGTATATTCAAAAGCTATAGGACCTTGGTAACATGATGTCATATATTCAATTGCTTCGTATGCGTTATTAAATTCACCATCGAAATGGTCTGATACGATTACAGCTGGAAGCTTTTCAAGTGTTTCCTTAGATAGTCCAAAGTCTTGATGTGTTAATTTAGGTACATTTTTTCTTTCTGGACGGTACACTGGATAAATATCTGCAGTTAAATGTCCATACTGTCTGATATTATCAATTAAACGCATTACACGCTTGACACTTGAGTTGTCCACTCCAGTACTTGATTGTAGGCCAGCGCCTGTGTTGCTACTAGTTAATTCATCGAATAACACTTGTAAGTCTTCTGGTACTGACTCTGGATCATTAACGTAATTATCATACATCTCTAACATTAACCCTAAGTTAGTTCCAAATCTTACAGGTGCTTCGACATGATTATCATTCTTCATGTTCCACCCTCCAAGAAAATTATAAACCGTTTACATTTCCATTTTAGCACTTAACAGTTTTGAGTTAAAGGCTAATTTGACAATAATCACACTTATTTATTTATAAAAGAATCTTTAAATACAACTGAGATTTTAGTGTACTCATTTACAACACTGTCTACCTTTACAGTGCCGTCGTAAAAATTCACTAATTTCTTTGCAATTGATAGCCCTAAACCGTTTCCACCTTCTTTTCTTGATCGTGACTTATCAACTCTATAAAAACGATCAAATATAAATTCTAAGTCTTTTTTAGGTATACCCATTCCGTGGTCAATTATATCAATTGTTATGTTTCTATTTTTAAGATTTGTGTTAATTTCGATATTTTTATTTTTTGTATCGTATTTCATTGCGTTATCGATAAAGATTAATAACATCTGTTCAAAGTGAAATCGATTAATGTTCATTCTTATTGCATTGAAATTCGATTCGAAATTAAATGTATATTCTGGGTGTAATTTTTTTAATGATTTGATTCTAGATTGTATTTCGTAATTGATATCAACAATATCAATCTCGTCACCAGTACTAGAACGGGCATCTTTAGATAATAGAAGTAATTCTTCTACGAGCTTTGTAATGCGAGTCATTTCTTCTATAGATATATCTAATGATTCTTCTAATACTTCAGGATTATTTTTACCCCATCTTTGAATAAGATTTAAATGCCCTTGAATAATTTGCAGAGGCGTTCTCAATTCGTGTGAAGCATCTTCAACAAATTGCTTTTGCTGATCAAAAGAAACTTCTAATTGTTCCATCATATTATTAAAGGTTTGAATCATATCATCTGTTTCTTCATAATTTGTCGGTACTTCAAGTTTTTCTTGGAAACCGTCTCTTCGAATTTGTTTCATTTTATCAGATAAAATTGTAATAGGTTTTGTAATTTGAGATGAGAATATATAACTGATAATAGCTATTAAAAATAATGCAGTTAATCCGAATACAGTGGCTAAAATAATCATAAATTTAATAATGGCATCATAATTATCCATTGGATGGATAACAGCTTCATACCCACTAAAATAACTCGTGTTAACTGGCGTGTACACAACGATATAAGATTTATTGTTTTGACTTGTTTCAAAAATTTTAAGCTGATTTACTCTTTCGAACTTTGGTGTATATTCCAAATTATTGTTATGCGTTTCTTCAAAAATTGGTTTTCCAAATTTATCAAAGAGAACAAGTTTCTGCGTATCAGTAATCGTAGCATTGATATCAGTAGAAGTAATTTGACCTAATGTTTTGGATTTCAATAAATTAACTGTGTCATAAGCACTTCTAGTAGCTGTGCTTGTCTCTTGATCTTTTAAGTACAAGCTGATGAAATAAATAATGAACATACTAAATAATGCGAAAATAATAAATGTAATCGTCGTAGTAAGCATCATCCATTTTGTTTTTAAAGATTGTTGTCTCATGATCTAATCACGTACCCCACTCCTCTAACCGTTTCAATGATGTTTTCTTTTTTGTATGGCTTAAGCTTATTACGTAAATAACGAATATAAACATCTACGACATTTGTTTCTACTTCAGACTCATATCCCCAAACATGATTTAAAATTTGCTCTCTTTGAAGTACGAAATTTTGGTTTTCAGCAAGTAATAACAATAATTCATATTCAGTTTTTGTTAAATCGATTGTTTCACCATGAATTGAAACTGAAAATGCATTTTTATCAATCGATAAATCATTGACTGTAATTGTGTGACTTTCTACTTCAGTTGATAAATTCCTTCTAATAATCACACGGATTCTTGCTAATAATTCTTCTATATCAAAAGGTTTAACAATATAGTCATCTGCTCCATAATCTAAACCAATCACTTTATCGTAAGTGTCGCCTTTTGCAGTAATCATAATAATGGGTGTATCTTTCTCTCGGCGTACACGTCTACAAACTTCTAAACCATTCATTTTTGGTAGCATGAGATCAAGTAAAATACAATTGTAATCATCAGACAAAGCTTGCTTAAGTCCACTTTCTCCATCATTACATATTTCAACTTCATAATCCTCATGCTTAAGTTCTAATTCTATAAATCTAGCTAAATTTTGTTCATCTTCTATGATGAGTATTCTTTTCATAACGACACCTCGTAATAATTTGTAAAAATTTTCTTTATTTTAATTGACAACGATTCTCATTTAGGTATAATAGTAATTGAAAATGATTATCAATGAAAGAGTTCCCCCTCTAGTAAAAGATAACATTTTCGAGTTTAACATGTTCATTATATATGAGCAGAACTATTTTATCATTTAAAATAGTAATTTTTTTGAATAACTAATTGACATTCATTCTCAATTGGTTATAATAGTAATTGAAAGTGATTATCAATCAAATATAAGAGTTCCCCCTCTAAGTATGGATTGAACATTTTCTATAACCCCCTTTTATGCCCATAAAAGTAAAACACCCTAGTGATTCTGTCCAAATCACTAGGGTGTTTTTTTGTAATATTTATGTCGTTGTGAATATAAATTATAATATCGTACGTTTTATATTTTATTTTTGAGCATGCTTTGTGTTAATAGAATACAAATTACGCCACCTATGATACCAGCTATAATATCTGTTGGATAATGTACGCCAAGATAGACACGGGAAGATGATATCATTGCAATACATATGACGCATATTCCGATTAAGTATGGTCTTATAGATTTGTTTGCCACTCTATAAATAACATATATTAATGAACCGAAAAAGGCGGTCGATCCCATTGCGTGTCCACTAGGAAAGCTGAAACCTGTTATATCAATAAGTCTTAGTAATGTGGGTCTTTCTCTATCGAATACATTTTTGAGAAGTGGATTTAATGTGCCTGATAATATCATTGTAATAGCAAAAAATAATGTTTCAATGTGATATTTTTTGAGTTTTAAATAACATATAACCATCAATGATAATGCGATCATGGCCCAAACTTCACCTAATTTTGTAAAACCAAGCATAATAGAAGTTGTAATAAAGCTTTCAGTTGAATAAATAAAGTTATAGACTTCATTATCAATCCACTTACCGAGTCTTGATTCATGGAAAAATGCAATTACACCAAAAATCAAACTGAAGATAAGTATTAATAATGTACGATTAGCTTGGCTCATCCGATTCCCCCCTTACTTTATATCTTCTTCAATTTTGTTGAACAATGTTTCTTTAGTATAACTTTCTTTGAAGTTGGACATTTTGTCAATGATATCAGTTCTTTCATTTTCTAATTGATCTAATTGTCTAACTAGATTTGATTGATTAACTTCTTTTTCTTGCAATACTTTTGCATAACCATTTTTCTCGAAGATTTTAGCATTATCGATTTGGTCACCTCTGGATTGATCTAATCCTAGTGGTATCAATAACATAGGTAGTTTTAATGTTGCAAATTCATAAATTGCGTTTGCGCCAGCTCTGCTTATCACAGTGCTTGTTATAGCATAAAAGTGCATAAGTTCGTTTGACACAAATTCATATTGAACATAATTTTCATTTTTGATTGTATTATCAAGATGACCTTTACCTGTTAAGTGAATAATTTGGTACTTTTTAGTTAAATAGTTAAGGTTTGCTCTAATTGATTCATTAAGTACTTTAGAACCTAAACTTCCTCCCATAATTAATAGTACCGGAAGTTTTGAATTAAACCCTGTTAATTTATAACCTTCTTCTTTAGAACCGCCTCTTAAATCTTCTCTTATAATGGCACCGATATAATCTGATTTTTCATTTGGAACATATTTTAATGTTTCTTCAAAAGTCGTATACATTCTAGTTGCAAATTTCATCGCGATTTTATTTGCTAAACCAGGCGTAACATCTGATTCGTGAACGATAGTTGGTATTTTCAAAGATTTAGCTGCAATGATGACAGGTACACTGACGAAACCTCCTTTTGAAAATACAAGATCCGGTTTTTCTTTTTTTAATACTTTACGTGCATCGAAAACACCTTTCATAACTTTAAAAATATCTTTTAAATTTTCAAAAGATAAATATCTTCGAAGCTTGCCGCTAGATATTGAAATATATTTAGTATCTTTAGCTGAGTCAATTATCATTTCTTTTTCAATACCGTCTTTAGAACCTATATATATTGTTTCAATATTGCGTTTTTGGGCTTCTGGTATAAGGGCTAAGTTTACAGCTACATGCCCTATCGTACCACCACCGGTAAAGGCTATTTTTTTCATGATTTATTTCTCCTTGTTATTTATCAATTTATAATATGCATAAAATGGGGCATCTTTGTCAAATGGAAACTCATCTGTTTCGTATTCGCCAATTTTTTTAAAGTTAAATTTTTCAAACAGACGTTGCGCTCTTGAATTAAGAGAAAAAGTATCTGTTAATAAAATGGGTATGTTCGCTTCTGTAGTAATATCAATAGCAAATTGCATCATTTCTTGCGCAATCCCTTTATATTCAGGATTAGCTGCCATTCTATGAATAACAAAAGCATGCTCAATACTTAATGGCCACTCAAATTGTTGATACCACTCTGCTTGCAGTTGGTTAATGCAAATGTAACCTATAATATCATCGTTCGTTTCGTATAAGTATAAATGTCCATTATCAATATCTTGGTAGAAATCTTTTTCTAGAGGATAGCGATGATCCCATTGTGGATTTTGGTCGGCTGCCATAATGGATTTAGCCATCTCAGTAAGTTTATTAATGTGATGTATATCTGCTCGTGTTGCTTTTCTCAAAATGCTTACCTCCATTTACTTATGAATATAATCGATCGCTTCGTCTAATTGTTTATCTTCAGCACGAATTTTTTTACGTAATAATTCGATAAATTTCTTAGTCGTTTCATCTGTGAACACACCATTTGGCTCTAATTTATGTTCGCTTTGGAATGCTTTAACGTTGTTTTCTAACTGCGCATCAAAAGTTTCATTTTCGTTGCTAGTATTATACCCTAAAGCGTCTAAACCAATCTTAATTGACTTAATCTCTTTCGATTTATCACCTAGTTCATAAGATTTAGTTGGATCAATAATTTCAATACCTTCGTATTTTGGTGCAGAGATTGTTTTGTCAGGTTTGATACCTTTTTTATGGATATACGATTTGTTAGGTGTTAACCATCTCATGTTTGTATACTTCAGAATACTAGAATCATTAAATTCTTTATGAACTTGGCCTATTCCTTTACCGAACGTAGTGGTACCTAGAACGTCAGCAATTTTATAATCTTGTAATGCCCCTGCGAATATCTCCGCAGCGCTTGCTGAGCCTTTATTAACTAATACAGAGTAATCCATATCATCTATTCCGGCCATTTTATCATTTTCAGTTTCTACAGCTTGAGGTTTATCACCTTTCGTTTCTAAATAAATAACAGGTTTACCTTTATCGACAAATAAGTTAACGCTTGTGACAACTTCGTCTAATAAACCACCAGGATTATTTCTCAAGTCTAATACAACATGTTTAACGTTATCTTTTTTAGCTTGTTTTAGCGCTGATTTTAATTCTTTTGTTGTCTTATTTTGGAACTTAGAAATTGAAATGATACCAGTGTCATTCTTTTTCGTATAATCAACACTTGTAAGGTGGATTTTATCACGTTTAATTTGTACATCGAAAGGTTCTTTGCCTTCTCTTTTAATCGTTAAATTAACGGTTGTTCCTTCTTTACCACGAACTTTACTTACAATTTCATTTAATGATTTATTTTTGATTGATTGGTTATCTACTTTAGTTACGACATCTAATGGTTTAATACCTGCTTTTTCTGCAGGAGAATCTTTCATTGGACTCGTAATTCTTACATAACCTTTATGTACTTCCATCTCTGCTCCGATACCTACAAAGTCACCGGAAATTTCTTCGTTATATGTTGTCGTGTCTTTAGAAGATATGTATTCACTATAAGGATCGTCTAGTGATTTGATCATACCGTCAATAGCACCTTGTGTTAATTTTTCATCATCAACATCTTTGTAATAGTCATCATCTATTTGTTTATATGCCTCTTCTATTTTATTTAAACTTTTTTGCTTGTCATTCCCAAAGTATAACCCAAACTTATAAGAAGCAAATGTTACGACTGATGTTAAGAGTACCGTAACAAATAATATAATGAACAACTTATATAGAGGCATTGTAATTTTTTTTTTTTGCTTATTTTTAAATGGTTTCATTTACTCACATCTTTCTTGAAAATATAATTTATTTTAACAGTTAATCCTTACAAAGAAAAACACTTTGGTGCACTAGACACCAAAGTGTTAATCAGTTAGAACTTCAACCATTCTTCATAAGAATCAAATAAATCATCGAAAACACTCATGGGCTTTGTAAACATCGCTTCTGTTTCTAAATAATCAGAAAGTGTATGATAATCATTTGTAAACTTTGGAAATGATAAGTCCTGGAAAATTAAATCAGCTAATTCTCCAACTTCGCTATTCTCATTACGCTTTGTTAGTGCATATTGATAGAAAGAATATTGTTTCATTTATTTCATTTTCACATCAATAGCCTTAGTTTCACCCTTAACTAAGCTTTCTAATGATTCAATATTAATATCTTCTGCATCATCAGTATTTGTAATAATAACAGGGCTGATAACAGATTTAACTTTAGCTTCGATTGTTTCGATGTCGAATTTTAATAATTCGTCACCTTTAGTTACGACATCACCCGTGTTAACGAGTGCTTCAAAACCTTCTCCGCCTAATTGCACTGTTTCAAGACCAACGTGAATAAGAACTTCTAAACCGTTAGACGCTTTAATACCAACCGCGTGATTTGAAGGTTTAAATACGTTTACTACTTCGCCGTCGAATGGTGCGACTACTATACCTTCAGAAGGTTTGATTCCAAAACCTTCACCCATCATTTTTTGAGCGAAAACTGGATCTGGAATATCTTCAATTGCTACATATTCACCTGAAATTGGTGCAAATACTTCAACATTTGAATCTTTTGATTTTTTACCGCCGAATAATTTTTTAAACATAAGTATCTTCTCCTCTAGTCATTAAAATGATTTACTAATTCTCCATACCCTAAATCTTCTAACTTATCGTAAGGTATAAATTGTACAGCAGCTGAATTAATACAATATCTTAAACCACCTGATTCTTTAGGACCATCATTAAAAACGTGTCCTAGATGGCTATCAGAATCATCAGAGCGTACTTCAGTTCTTATCATACCATGAGTTTTATCTACAAGTTCAATAACTTCTTGGTCATCTAACGCTTTTGAGAAGCTTGGCCAACCACAATCAGATTCGAATTTCTCTTCTGAAGTAAATAGTGGTTTACCAGATAATTTATCTACATAAATTCCTTTATCAAAATGGTTCCAATATTCATTTTGGAATGGTGGTTCAGTGCCATTTTGTTGTGTTACTAAATATTCCATTTCATTTAATTCGTTTTTACTTTTTTTAAGCATTTTAACGCCCCCAATACTTTTCTATAAATGCTTTACGTCCAGAACCTTGTTGATAACCTTGATAATGTGCGGGGTTCTTTAAGTAATAATCTTGATGATGTGCTTCCGCAGGGTAAAAGTTCTTAAAAGGTTTAACGGGTGTAACAACGGGTTTATCAAAGATTTGTTGCTCGTTTAATTGATTTATTTTGTGATATGCTGTTTCTTTTTGTTCTTCATCATGATAGAAAATGACGGGTTCATAACTTTCCCCTCTATCGAAAAACTGACCTTTGTTATCAGTTGGATCAAAGGTTTTAAAGTATATATCTAAAATAGCTTCAAAATTCGTTTCTTCTTCATCGTATTCAATTTGAACGGCTTCTACATGTCCAGTTTGATTTGTGCATACTTCTTCGTAAGTAGGGTTATCAATGTGTCCACCACTATAACCAGAAGTTACTTCAATAATACCAGGAAATTCATTGAATGGTTTGACTAAACACCAAAAACATCCCCCAGCTAATGTTGCGTACGCCATAGTTGTACCTCCCTTGATGATAGTTTACTTTAACTTAATATCAAAGTACCATTTTTTTGCTGAAATATCTAATGTTTGAATTTGTATAGATTCAACATTGTCAATATCTAATTGGTCTAAAGAGAGATAGAAAGACTCATCTTTAGGGTTTACATGAATATAGGGTGGAAGATCACTATGCTTTTTGATTTGCGATAGAATAAATGGGTTTGAAATATTCAACTTGCCAATATCTATAGCTTGTATGTCAAACTTTATCGTATCGTTATTTAACTTTACTGGTTTAGTTTTAAGCTTAATAGGGATTTCTTTTCCTAAGATTTTAGTGTGCGTATCAAAGGATAATGCTTTTTTAGTGATGTTAGTTTGAATATCATACTGTGCAATTGAAGCATTCATGAGTGATTCAAGTTCTGCATTATTAAAAGAAATCGTAAAATCTTTATTGATTTGCTCATTCTTGCTATGTGGATATTGGTCATCATTTGATATAGATATAAAGACATATACCAAGGCTAAAAGGATTAAAATAATAAGAGTAATAAAAGCAAAAAACCAAGCCTTATGATTGATCCAATGTTTATTTTCCATAGAAGAACACGCCTATAGCGCCTTCGCCAGTATGTGTTGATACAACAGGTGTCGTTACAGCAGTATCAAACAGTTGAATATTTTTCTTTTCTTTAATTGTATTCATCAGTTTATTCATCAATTGTTCTGCGTTTGCATCAGCTATACCTATTTTTATAATTTCTTTTTTCTCTAAAAAGACATCAAGCTCTTTCATAAGGTATTTAATGACTGCATTTTGTGTTCTCGCGTTATGCATCATTTCAATTTTGCCGTTAATCACTTCACCAATAGGTTTAATGTTCATTAATGAACCAAGTAAGCCTTTCGCTTTACCGATTCTACCGCCTTTAATAAGGTTGTCTATATTACCTATCACAACAAATAATCTTAAGTTGTTTTTTATAATTTCAAGTTGTTCAATGATTTCTTCAACCGTCTTACCCTCATTCACCATTTTCACAACTTCTTCTATTTGGAAACCATAAGCTAAAGAGATGAAATTACTATCAATCACGGTAACTTCACTATCAGTCATTTGTGCAGCTTGTTGAGCTGCACTGAATGTTCCTGATAATTCTGCAGTCATGTGTATACTGAGGATTTCAGAGCCGTCTTTACCTAACGCATCGTAAGTTTCTACTATCTTGCCTATTGCTGGTTGGCTCGTTTTAGGTAGCTCTTTTGCTTCTCTCATTTTTTCAAGAAACTCTGTTGAACTAATTTCAGTCTGATCTTCGTACGTAACACCATCGATTAAAATATTCAATGGCACAACGGTGATATTGTTCTCTTCTAAATAGCTTGCTGATAAGTCTGTTGTTGAATCAACAACGATTTTAATTTTTGACATAATGATTCTCCTTTAATGATTGAACAGTATTGCTAATCTTCCCTTGAACAAATTGGCTAACTTCTTGCATCGTTTTATCTTCAAATACAGTTGGTTCTATAGGGTCTAATATGTGAACATACACATCTCCAGGAACCATTTTCTTTGAATTATACTTTTCCATAATATTAGAAGATCCATATATAGCGATTGGAACGATTTTAACTTTTGCAGATTTTGCCAATTTTAATGAGCCAGCTTTAAATTCTTGCATTTCTCCACCTTTACTTCGGCTTCCTTCTGGGAAGATAAGTAGTGAATGTTGCTCTTTTAATTTATTAATACCATCTTTAATCATTTGTAAACTTGCTCTTCTATTAGAGCGGTCTAAATATATACAGTTCATCTCTTCCATCCAAGGTTTTAAAAATGGGATTTTTTCTACTTCTTTTTTTGAAATAAAGCCAAATGGTTGTGGCAAGTTGTTAATCAACACAGGAATATCAAAATTACCTTCATGGTTCGAAATGTATAATACTGGTTCGTCAAACGGATCAGTGTTACCTGTAACATGAGTTTTGACCCCAGCAGAATCTAATATTCTTGAAGCCCATCTTCTTGCATATAAATAAACCATTTCATCTTGTATACGTACATCATCTATTTGTGTCTTTCTAATTTTCACTTTCTTTAATTGTGAAGACACTAGCGCTGCATAACCAATGATATAACCTATAGTTTTAGCCGTTCTTAACATACTATTTTTTCCTTTCCAAATGAATATAAGTGTGAGGTAATGTGTTTTTTTCATCTAATGTTCCTGCTTCAGATGAAGTGACTGTCCAATCTTTAAATTCATACGGTGGGAAAAATGCATCACCTTGGAATTTATCTTCAATAACAGTTACGTACATATCATCTACACGGTCCATCATTTGTTCATATAAACCTTGACCTCCGAAAATAAATACATGTCCTTCTATTTGGTCAATTTCATCCAAAGAATGAATAACGTCGACCCCTTCATGTTCAAAAGATCGATTAGAAGTTAATACGACATTTCTTCTGTTTGGCAATGGTCTGCCTAATGATTCAAATGTCTTTCTACCCATCACAATAGTATTACCCGTTGTTAAGGCTTTTACTCTCTTTAAATCACTCGGTAAATGCCATGGCATTTTGTTGTCTAAACCGATTACTCTATTTTGATCATGACATACTATAATTGACTTCATTATTTTTGCTCCTTCTTAAACTGCTATTGGTGCTTTAATACTTGGGTGTGATTGATAATCTTCAATTATTAAATCTTCATATTCTATATCGAACAATGACTTATTTGTGTTAATTTTAAGTTTTGGTGCAGCGTATGAATCTCTAGAAAGTTGTTCATTAATGGCTTCGATGTGGTTCTTGTAAATATGAGCATCACCAAAAGTATGAACAAACTCGCCTACTTCAAGCCCACATTCTTTAGCAATTAAATGTGTAAGTAGACTATAACTCGCAATATTAAAAGGAACACCTAAAAAGATATCGGCACTTCTTTGATATAATTGACAACTTAATTTGCCATCTTTAACATAAAATTGGAACAATGTATGACATGGTGGCAAAGCCATCGTATCAATTTCAGTTGGATTCCAAGCAGATATAATATGTCTACGAGAGTTTGGATTTTGTTTAATGTTATCAATTAAACTCTTGAGCTGATCAAAACGCTTACCATCTTGATCTTTCCAGTCTCTCCATTGCTTACCATATACATTACCTAAATCACCGTATGTTTTCATGAACTCATCATCGTTAAGAATCTTATCCTTAAAAATAGCTAATTGCGCTTTATACTGTTCATTAAACTTGTCATCGACTAAAGCACGGCGACCAAAGTCAGTCATGTCTGGCCCTTTATAAGCATCACTTTCAATCCACTTTTTAAACGCCCACTCATTCCAAATGTTATTTTTATATTGCAATAAATATCTAATATTCGTATCGCCTTTTATAAACCATAATAGTTCAGTTGCGATTAATTTAAACGAAACTTTTTTAGTCGTTAGTAGAGGGAATCCTTCTGATAAGTCAAATCTCATTTGGTGACCAAAAATAGAAATAGTACCTGTACCAGTTCTATCGTCTTTACTTTCACCTTCTTCTAATACTTTGTTACATAAATCATGATACGCTTTATCAAAGTTATTCATTAGTGCACCTCTTTTTTTCTTATTCTTCCATATCTATATTAACTAAAAAGTGTCTGTTTTACTACTGATATAATAGAAATAGATCACGATTAAATATAGAAACTTTGATGATTATTATGTATAATGGAATTAAATTACCAAAGAGATATCATTTCAAAGGAGGCTATTTCAATGAATGAAATATTCGCTGTTATAGGATTTTTCTTATTATTAAGCTACATGATTAGTATGTGTATTACTGAATAGTGCTCTTAAGGGGTAAATAACCACCATGGACTTATAAACCATGGTGGTTATTTTTATGTTTCCAATGTACTTTATAATCACAAATTAAAATAAAAAAGCATATCACGCTACTGATTTTTATCTCAGTGAATAGCGTGATATGCGTGGTATTTTACATTAATTTTTATTATTTTAGTTTTGCAGAATATTAATGTCCAAGTCTTTTATGATTAATTTTCAAGCCGTAATGTGTTTTGGTACTTTTTCGAATACATTGCGTGACTTTTAATTTTTTGAAAGACGGACTCTTATAATGTGCTTTTACGATTAAATATTTGTAATCTGATACGGACACTATTTCTTGATTGGTTCCCGTCATTTTAGATAACTCACCCATTCGATCGTTTTCGTCTAGTGTGCGTTCAAACATATTATCTAAGTAAAGCAAATCCAAGACTTCTGGATGCCTTTTGACCCATTTATTGTAATCATCATTTATAAAATGAATGCGTTTATATGTTTCTTCGTCTAAATATCTTTTCATGCCTTCTGATATCACATAATGTATTAAAGGATGTTGTTCTATGGCGTAAATGGTAGCTTGTTTAAATGTTTTGAGTATTAAATAGCTGTCTCTTCCAAACCCCATCGTTCCATCTACAAAATTAAATGAGGGTAAATCTTTAGCTACATAATCCACCATTTCAACGAGCACAGGTTGTTTGTTTTGTTTCATCAACTGTAATTTCACTTTTACGGTATCTAAGTGAAAATAAATGGGTGTTTCAGCAGTAAAATACAGTTTCGGCCCACTACTTTCAAATACGATAAGCGGCGTTGTATCCTGTTGAAATAATTGGCGAATGGTTAATTTTTTTCGGTCAATTACGTTTATATGATTGACCAAATCTAATGCCGATAATATAGAAAATGCATCTTCTACTTGTTTGTAGAGAGATGCATTTGATTTAACGGCAGTTGTTAACCTAACATTAGTCA
Organism: Mammaliicoccus vitulinus; assembly: GCF_029024305.1. Taxonomy (NCBI): domain Bacteria; kingdom Bacillati; phylum Bacillota; class Bacilli; order Caryophanales; family Staphylococcaceae; genus Mammaliicoccus; species Mammaliicoccus vitulinus. Next base: position 1,348,440 of record NZ_CP118974.1, on the reverse strand, counting down.
CAGTATTCATCAAAAGCGTCTTTAATATCCATACAAATTTCTTGGATATCTCTTCCTTCAATATGTTCACGAGGCATAAAGTATTTAAGTTCGCTACCTTTAAATAACGCCATAGATGGACTTGATGGTACTTGAGCAATATATTCTCTCATTGTTTCTGTAGCTTCTTTATCTTGACCAGCAAATACAGTAGCTGTTCTAGATGGTTTCTTTTCATTTTGTTGAGCAACAGTGACAGCTGCTGGACGTGCTAAGCCTGCAGCACATCCACATACAGAGTTTACAACGATAAATGTTGTTTCATCGTGCTTTGCATTATCCATATAATCTTTAACAGCGTCAGTTGTTTCTAAACTTTCAAAGCCTTGACCAGTCAATTCAGTTCTCATTGGTTGTGCTAATTCTTTCATGTATTGTTCGTATGCATTCATTTTATTATCCCTCTTTCTTTCTATTGGCCATTTGTTTCCAAACGGAGCCTAATGCTGCCTCACCGTTTTCAATTCTTTCAATTGCCATTTCTACTTGCAATTTAACGTCAAATGCTGGATCATTTTGTCTGTTTTTCAATGCTTCTAGAGCTGTTTCGTCACCTTCATCAAAAATAAACATAGCTGCACGCCATCTCACAATTTTTTGAGGATCTTCAAGAGCTTCAATCATGACAGGCAAAGCTTCTTTAAAGCCTAAGTCACTTAAACAATCTCCAGCAGTTCTTCTTACTGAAACGACTTTATCTTTCATACCTTTATATAAATATGGTAACGTTTCTTTCGTTTCTATCATACCTAATAACACGATAGCCATTCTTCGTACTTGAGGCTTATCATCATTTAATGCTGCCTCTAATAAAGGATAATCCTCTTCAGTTGGTGTTGGAAAGTCGTTTAACATTCTTAATTTTACTTTCCAATCTTGTTCTTGTTCAAACGTTTCTTTGTCTACATGAACAAATTGTTTTTCAGGTATTGTAATATCACTTGTTAAAGCTTCTTCCACAAGTTCATCTAAAATTGATTTAGGATATAAAGCGAGTATTTCTTCTTGAACTGTTTCAAGAACTTCTTCAACTTCACCATAACGTACACCTAAATCATCCCATTTTCTTAAGAAGACGACATTATCAGAGTCTTTCGTTGCTTTTAACATGCTATCGATATAAATTTCAGGTAATTGTTTTCTCTTTTCTTCATCTTGTGTTGTCAATTTAATTTGGTAAGGAATACCTTTGAATTTTAACACTTCTGCTTTTACTTCACCAAAATGTTCATTCACTTGATTTTGATTTAAATCGCCATCTTGATCTGAGCCAGATATAGCAGCTGTAACATCTTTAAGTAAAGTGTCCCAATTTTCTTTCGGACGTTTATCAACAGCAATAAAATCCATCACGTGGAATACAGATTTCACACCTTCTAATTGTAAAATACGGTTAATGAATTCAGGATTATGATCATTAATTTCTGTATAAGTCTTTGACGATCTGTCTTCCTTTTTAAATGATAAAATGATCTTCATTGTATTAGGACTTGGTGTTGGTTCAACTCTAACAATTTCCATAATATCCTCCTTATTGCAATTTGTTGCCTAGTTGTTTTATTCGTATACCGATAGAACACTCAGATATACAATATTGATGCGCTTGGTGCTTGCCTTTTGATTCCCTATAATGCGTCTTAAGCAAACACCCTTTGCAGTATGTTTCCATTAATTGATCTATTTGTTTAATAGCTAACTTTTCTTCTTGAACTAAAATGCGTGTCACTCCCTTACTTAGACCGTTATTATAACATTCATAATATGAATTGTTTATGATAAAGCTTGTTGATTTTTATAACTTTGCGCCTTATAATAGGAAAGTTCGATTATCGCGGTTTCTAAACACCCGCTATATCAAAATTTAGGAGGAACAAAGTTATGTATAATGAATTAATAGGTATTGGCACATTCTTCGTTACATTTATATTAATGTTAGTCCTTTACCGAATTTTTGGAAAAACTGGTCTGTTTGTTTGGGTTGCTATAGGTACTATTATAGCAAATATACAGGTTATTAAAACAGTAGAACTATTTTCAGTCAGTGCAACGCTCGGAAATGTGATGTTCGCTTCAATTTATCTTGCAACAGATATATTAAACGATATCTATGGTAGAAAACAAGCTAAAAAAGCAGTTTGGTTAGGATTTTCATCCGTTATAGTTATGGTGATATTGCTACAATGCTCATTGGCGTTTATACCAGCACAAGATGACGTTTCACAACAAGCACTCGAAACAATATTTAATATTGTACCAAGAATCGCTTTAGGTTCGATCATTGCTTATATTATTGGTCAACATTTAGATGTATTATTGTTTACTTTAATTAAGAAAAAGTTTTCATCTGATAAGACTTTCTATATAAGAGCATATGGAAGTACAGTAGTCAGTTCAATCGTAGATACAGCGATATTTGTATTAATCGCATTTTACGGTAACTTACCAAATAGTGTTGTGTTCGAAATTTTCATCACCACATATTTCTTAAAACTACTTACAACAATATCTAACGTACCTTTCGGCTATATTGCAAAATCAATGTATAGAAAAGGCAAAATTGCTGAATAGAGCAAAATAAATATTTAAGAGTTTGGGTTTCGATCCTTTCTCAATATAAATCACCCTTCCGAAGAATTTATTCTACGAAAGGGTGAATTTTTATTTCTAAATATCATTATCTATTTAAACACTTTCTGATATTGTACGTAACCTGATAAATAATGTTCAATATCATCAATTCTAACTCGGTAACCATGGTGTTTAATAAAGAAAGAATTCAATATTTTAGCTGGATTCTTAAAGTACATTGCAATTTCTGGATAGAAATAGCCCGTTCTTTCATAATCAGCTCGTATATGAATGGTTTTAATGAATTTTTCTTCATCTAAATATTCTTTGACGAGTTCGGAATAACCGGTTTTTTTAGCTTTTTCAACTAAGTGATATGTCGCCATTAACATTTCTAAAAATGTCGGGTAAGTCGTCTCCCTTTGCTGTATATAATCTAAGTAGCTAGAAACGTTTTGTATACCAAATTTATAATATTTTTCTTGTGGGTCAATTTGCACAAGTTCGTTTGTACAATAGCCAAGCCAATGGTCATGATATTTCCAATATTGTTCTTGTATGAATGTCTCGAAGAGCATTTTAACTGTGTTAAGCCATTGTTCATTATGATCTAATTGGTACAATCTTAATAATGCTAAAGCTGCTTCCCCATCATAATATACAATTTTAAACTTTTCTTTCACAGTTAAATCTGGATAATTTAATATATGAACTGTATGAGCATCTTTATCAATCATCTGTAATATACCTTTTGCTACTTTTTGTGCAGCTTCTAGATATGAACCATCGTCTGCTGCATATTTTAAATACTCGCAAATCGCCAATATAAATGTTGCATTTTGCCCTAATTTTATTTCATTAACGCCATTTGTATCATCATAAATATGAGCAAAATCATCCACTTCATATAAATAGTTTTTAATTAAATAATCAATGGGCTTTCTAATAATACTTACATCTTTGTTCAAGTACGTTAAGGCTTCTATTAGTGCATAAGTTGAAGAACTGTGCCTTAAATTATTATAAAAATCTATTTCTTTATCGAAATGTGGGAAGTATCCATAAATGTATTGACCACTATCTTGAATTTGATTTTTCAAAAATTCAGTAGCTTTTTCAATCATGCTATCTATTTCACTGCTAAGATCCTCAATAAATCTCAATCCTTTTCTATATCCTTCTGATTCTAACTTTATGACTTCATTTCCTTCAATCAAATAGCTTTCAGTATAGAATTTATAAACTTGTTTATTTTCATAGTCATTATGCAAATAAACCATAAATAAATCTTTATACCTTCTAATATAGTGTGTGATATTCTTTTCAGATAGTATGAAAACATTTTCTTTATTCGTAGGTCTTATAAAAGCATTTGCATTGATTTCTTCAGGTAAGAAAGCGAGTTTCCAATTTTCATGTAATGAAAATCCATATTGCACATAGTTTCTACGTGTTTGAATTAAATCATTTTTCAACTTTTCATACGGCAAGCTTTCTATAGACGTTACAACATCTATTTTTATCCATGTAGGCTGTTTCCCACTTTTCTTCCGATACGTATCTATAAATTTTTGTACATTTCTATCAACATGATCATAATTAAAATTTTTAACTACAGCTTTCATAGACGGATGACCTAAGCTAACAAACACCCTTTTACAGCTTTTGTGATTCTTTAAAATTTCGCATATATGATAATTAATATCCATTTATTAATGTATCCTTTCATATACATATTTAATTTTACTTTTTATATTTAAGTATAAGAAAGTGGTTAAACCATCAAAGGTTTAACCACTTGTTTGATTCATTAATTACTATTCATTTTCTTCTTTTTCATCTTTACGACGACCAAATAGGAATAATGAACCAAGTCCTGCAAACAGACTACCAAATAAAGTTGTATTTTCTATAGGCTGTTCACCTGTATCAGGTAAAACTTTAGCTTTAGAAGCATCATCTTTATTCATGTCGTTACTCATGTCTTTATTCATGTCACTATTTCTAGAAACATTATCTTTAGAAACTTGCATAGCGTTTGCTGTTTGTTCTTCTGAATTAGATGACATTTGTTTATTCTGAACATCAGCTTGATTAGATGTAACAGAATCTTGTGCTGCTGAATCTCCTGCTACAACAACTTCAACATTCACCTCTTCAGAAGTACCATCTGGATAAGTGACCATAACAGGAATATTAACGATGCTACCAGGAACTGCATTTGCAGGTGGTGTTACAGTTATATCGCCTGTATTAGGATCAACAGTTACAATCCAACCATTAGGAACTTTGCTAGGAGGTACTTCAAACTTAGTTCCAGGAGGGAAAGTATTATCTCCAGTTTGAGGGATATGAGTACTCATGCCAGGTTTCACAGAAGTACTGCTGCTATCCTTACCATAACCAGGTGTATTGTTGTCAGCATCGCTGCCTTTATTTACGTTGCTATCTGAGTCTGAATCGCTATCGGAATCTGAATCACTGTCTGAGTCTGTGTCGCTGTCAGAATCTGAATCACTGTCTGAGTCTGTGTCGCTGTCTGAGTCTGTGTCGCTATCTGAATCTGAATCGCTGTCTGAATCTGAATCGCTATCTGAATCAGAGTCGCTGTCTGAGTCTGAATCGCTATCTGAATCTGAGTCGCTATCAGAGTCTGAATCACTGTCGGAATCTGAGTCACTATCAGAATCTGAGTCGCTATCGGAATCAGAGTCGCTATCAGAGTCTGAGTCGCTATCTGAATCAGAGTCGCTATCAGAGTCTGAATCACTGTCGGAATCTGAGTCACTATCGGAATCAGAGTCGCTGTCAGAATCTGAATCGCTATCAGAGTCGCTGTCTGAATCAGAGTCGCTGTCTGAATCTGAATCACTGTCTGAATCAGAGTCGCTATCAGAATCTGAGTCACTATCTGAGTCACTATCTGAATCAGAGTCGCTATCTGAATCTGAGTCACTATCTGAGTCTGAGTCGCTATCTGAGTCACTATCTGAATCAGAGTCACTGTCGGAATCAGAGTCGCTATCAGAATCTGAGTCGCTATCAGAGTCTGAATCACTGTCGGAATCAGAATCACTATCTGAGTCAGAGTCGCTGTCTGAGTCTGAGTCACTATCGGAGTCTGAGTCGCTGTCCGAGTCTGAATCGCTATCTGAATCTGAATCGCTGTCTGAGTCTGAATCGCTATCAGAATCTGAGTCACTATCAGAATCTGAGTCGCTGTCGGAATCAGAATCACTATCTGAGTCTGAGTCGCTGTCTGAGTCTGAGTCACTATCGGAGTCTGAGTCGCTGTCCGAGTCTGAGTCGCTGTCCGAGTCTGAATCGCTATCTGAGTCAGAATCACTATCCGAGTCTGAATCGCTATCTGAATCTGAATCGCTGTCTGAGTCAGAGTCGCTATCTGAATCAGAGTCACTGTCTGAATCAGAGTCGCTATCTGAATCTGAGTCACTATCTGAATCAGAGTCACTATCTGAATCAGAGTCGCTATCTGAATCTGAGTCACTGTCTGAATCAGAGTCGCTATCAGAGTCGCTGTCTGAATCTGAATCACTGTCTGAATCAGAGTCGCTATCAGAATCTGAGTCACTATCGGAATCAGAGTCGCTATCAGAATCTGAGTCACTATCGGAATCTGAGTCACTGTCAGAGTCAGAATCGCTATCTGAATCTGAATCACTATCCGAGTCTGAATCGCTATCTGAATCTGAATCGCTATCTGAATCTGAATCGCTATCTGAATCTGAATCTGAGTCACTATCTGAATCAGAGTCGCTATCAGAGTCACTGTCAGAGTCAGAATCGCTATCTGAATCTGAATCTGAGTCGCTATCTGAGTCTGAATCGCTGTCTGAGTCTGAGTCACTATCGGAGTCTGAGTCGCTGTCCGAGTCTGAATCGCTGCCCGAGTCTGAATCGCTATCTGAGTCAGAATCACTATCCGAGTCTGAATCGCTATCTGAATCTGAATCGCTGTCTGAGTCTGAGTCACTATCGGAGTCTGAGTCGCTGTCCGAGTCTGAATCGCTGTCAGAGTCTGAGTCGCTATCTGAGTCAGAATCACTATCCGAGTCTGAATCGCTATCTGAATCTGAGTCACTGTCCGAGTCTGAGTCACTGTCTGAGTCAGAATCATATGGAGTAGTTATATCTGGATTACCGTCACCATCTGTATCTGTTGGTTGGTTAGAAGATGTATCAGATTCGTCACTGTTCTTAATACCGTCGCCATCATAATCTTCTTCACCGTCAGGTGTACCATTACTGTTAGAATCAGGATTTGTTGGATCTGTACCAATGAGTTTTTCATCCTCATTGTTTACACCGTCGCCATCGATATCATTATCATCTTTATCTGGCGTACCATCTCCGTCAGTATCTTTCGGTGTCGTGATATCTGGTTGACCATCACCATCAGTATCCGTTGGATGATTAGAAGCTGGATCAGATTCATCACTGTTTTTAATGCCATCTCCGTCATGATCTTCTTCACCATCAGGTGTACCATTACCATCAGTATCTGGATTTGTTGGATCTGTACCAATGAGTTTTTCATCTTCATTGTTTACACCATCGCCATCGATATCATTATCGTCTTTGTCTGGTGTACCGTCGCCATCTGTATCTTTCGCAGTCGTGATATCTGGATTACCGTCACCATCTTTATCCGTTGGTTGGTTAGAAGATGTATCAGATTCGTCACTGTTCTTAATGCCGTCGCCGTCATGATCTTCTTCACCGTCAGGTGTACCATTACCATCAGTATCTGGATTTGTTGGATCTGTACCAATGAGTTTTTCATCCTCATTGTTTACACCGTCGCCATCGATATCATTATCATCTTTATCTGGCGTACCATCTCCGTCAGTATCTTTCGGTGTCGTGATATCTGGTTGACCATCACCATCAGTATCCGTTGGATGATTAGAAGATGTATCAGATTCGTCACTGTTCTTAATGCCATCTCCGTCATGATCTTCTTCACCATCAGGTGTACCATTACCATCAGTATCTGGATTTGTAGGATCTGTACCAATGAGTTTTTCATCTTCATTGTTTACACCGTCGCCATCGATATCATTATCATCTTTATCTGGCGTACCATCTCCGTCAGTATCTTTCGGTGTCGTGATATCTGGTTGACCATCACCATCAGTATCCGTTGGATGATTAGAAGCTGGATCAGATTCATCACTGTTTTTAATGCCATCTCCGTCATGATCTTCTTCACCATCAGGTGTACCATTACCATCAGTATCTGGATTTGTTGGATCTGTACCAATGAGCTTTTCATCCTCATTGTTTACACCGTCGCCATCGATATCATTATCATCTTTATCTGGCGTACCATCTCCGTCAGTATCTTTCGGTGTATTGATATCTGGTTGACCATCACCATCAGTATCCGTTGGATGATTAGAAGCTGGATCAGATTCATCACTGTTTTTAATGCCATCTCCGTCATGATCTTCTTCACCATCAGGTGTACCATTACCATCAGTATCTGGATTTGTTGGATCTGTACCAATGAGCTTTTCATCCTCATTGTTTACACCGTCGCTATCGATATCATTATCATCTTTATCTGGCGTACCATCTCCGTCAGTATCTTTCGGTGTATTGATATCTGGTTGACCATCACCATCAGTATCCGTTGGTTGATTAGAAGCTGGATCAGATTCATCACTGTTTTTAATGCCGTCGCCGTCATGATCTTCTTCACCATCAGGTGTACCATTACCATCAGTATCTGGATTTGTTGGATCTGTACCGATGAGTTTTTCATCTTCATTGTTTACACCATCGCCATCGATATCATTATCATCTTTGTCTGGTGTACCGTCGCCATCTGTATCTTTCGCAGTCGTGATATCTGGATTACCGTCACCATCTTTATCCGTTGGTTGGTTAGAAGATGTATCAGATTCGTCACTGTTCTTAATACCGTCGCCATCATAATCTTCTTCACCGTCAGGTGTACCATTACCGTCAGTATCTGGATTTGTTGGATCTGTACCGATGAGTTTTTCGTCCTCATTGTTTACACCATCGCCATCGATATCATTATCATCTTTGTCTGGTGTGCCGTCACCATCTGTATCTTTCGGTGTAATAATATCTGGATTACCATCTCCATCTTTATCTGTTGGTTGATTAGAAGCTGGATCAGATTCATCACTGTTCTTAATGCCGTCGTTATCATAATCTTCTTCACCGTCAGGTGTACCATTTCCGTCAGAATCTGTTTTCTTAGGATCAGTACCAATGAGTTTTTCGTCCTCATTGTTTACACCGTCACCATCGATATCATTATCGTCTTTGTCTGGTGTGCTATCACCATCTGTATCTTTGTTAGCATCATGAGTGATTTCAACAGGAACATCGACTGTTTCCTTAGAACCATCACCGTATGTCACTTCGACTGGGACTGTATGTTTACCGACCTCTGTTGGAATTTCACCTTTGACTTCCTTGTTGGTAATTTCTGCACCATCTGGAGCAGTTACGGCATCCTTGATGGTATCGGCTGTGACTTCCTCAGTTTCTGGTTTACTGATTGGAGCGACAACTGGATCGTATTTCTGGTTGTCATCCACCTTAGTGATTTCAACAGGAACATCGACTGTTTCTTTAGAACCATCACCGTATGTCACTTCGACTGGGACTGTATGCTTACCGACCTCTGTTGGAATATCAACTTTAACTTCCTTGTTGGTAATTTCAGCGCCATCTGGTGTCGAAATTGCGTTTTTAACTTCCTCTGCCGTAACTGGACTGGTTTCTGGCTTGGTAACCTTAGTTACCGTTGGATTGTACTTATCCTTGTCAGACGGATAATTAACAATAACTGTTACAATCTTGTCTTGGCCACTTGGGGTCGTCAATTTGACATAAACTGGATTGTTCTTGCCTTTTGTTGGTAGAGTAGTGGTTGGTTGCGCAGTAGCAATATCAGCAGAATCAACGATTTCAGCTTGGATTTGATCCTTTGTGATATTGTATCCAATATTGCCATCTGCTTCATTCGTAGTACCACGGTAGTTTTCAAATGCCTTATCCTTGATTTCTTCCGCTGTAACCGTTTGGTTTGCCTGCTTTTCAATCGGAGTTGTCGGATCTGTTACACGCAAGGAAGCAATCTTGAACTTCTCAGAAACCGCTTCTTTAGTAGACGAACCAGTCTCGACAACAGCTCGAACCGTATAGTATGGAAGAATATCTCCGTTCGCAAAATGGTGGACAATATTTCCTTTACTAAAGATAATTTGACTCTTATCAGCAGGTTGCGTGAAGTTCACCACATCATCATGCACAAATGCTTGTGGATCATTGGGATCGCCTTGACCTCCAGTCAAATGAAGACCTGTAATCGGACGTTCGTTCGCAGCTGTGATTGTTCCTGTCGTAAATTCTTTGGTCGTTGGTGTATCTTCCCAGACAAAATAATTTTCAAAATTCGTCGCCTTCGCTACTTTCGTAATCGTAACAGGTACGTTCAACTCATCTTTTGTCCCATCTGCGTATGTCACGACGACTGGGACAGTATAATCTCCAGAGGTAGTTGGAAGTGTGACACCTTCTTTGATTGCTACGGTACCATTTCCCTTATCCGCTACGGCACCAGTCACATCAACCGCAGTCAATCCACCTTCTGGCCGAGTAACACGAGACGCAGTTGGATTGTAGCGTAGATTATCAGGAATTGGGATTGCTCGCATATTACCCGTAACACGGTTAGTTGGATTTAGTCTATTAGAAGCAACCAAACCTGCCATAAACGGCAAATCCACTTTGGTCTCTGCATCTACTACTGCACGAACGACCATTTTGTAGGCACGATTATCACCACCACCAACTTCCTCAGAAAGATAAGCCTCGTTCATTTTATCTTTTAAGTTGTCATTTAAGAAACTTGTAAACTCATTATCATAACCACGTGCTATACGAGTATTCCACTCATTATCAAACGTATCTCTCCACTTATTCCGCTCAGGGTGTTTTTTTGAAACAATCCATCGACTAATATTATTAAAAGTTGACGGATTAACAGTCCATTCGCGTTCCCAATTTCGCCCTCGTCCAAAACCATCATATTTTTCAATTGATTGAACTTCTACTCCATGTGGTACAGTAAAATAAATAAACGGTCTTGATGGCCAAGCATAATTCGCAAGGTTATACTCTATCGTCCAAGTAATATTTCGCTTACCTGTTACGGGGTCTAGTTGGATATCTTGGTGATAAACAACCGTTCCATCAACAGTTCCACCTTCCTTTGTAGTTGACTCCCCATTTGCCGCTTTAAAGGCTCCTGTTTCTCTATTTGGACCTACAACCTCACGGAAGCCTGTCCCTTCTGAAATTGCGTCCGCTGCATGGACAAGTTTTGCCCCCTCGATGACAGCAGTTGCACCATCATAGACAATCGTTGCAGTACCGTCAGGAGCGACACTTACATTTTCAGCACTCAACTGGGCATTGGCCTTCAAAATCCGCTTCAAGACACGCTCCCGATCATAGTCTGTTAGTACAGAAATATCAGCTACTGCAATAGACTCTGGCACACTTGGTTGAAACTCTACACGATTAGCAGCTGTATCTGTTGCTTTCATTGGATCAGACACTGCGGACGTGTTCGGTCTTTCAGCTTTGTCGTCTTCTGATGAAACGCTATCGTTGTCAGCTTCTATGTCTCGAGAACTTTCATGTTCATTTCGTTTATTATCAGATGTTTCAACATTTTTCCCGGTTTGTTGTTTAACAGCGTCCTTGTTCTCAAGCTCTTGATGATCTTGCGGCGCTGTCGATTCTTCTGATTGGTTATTTTCCTCATGATTTACTTTTGCATTTTGTTCTGCTAATGTTTCATGATCCTCTTCTGCATGCGCTTCTTTAGCTGTTGCCTCTGATGAATGTTCCTCACTTGGAGCCTCTACTTCCGCATTATTTTCTTGTTCTGTCGATTCTGATAAATGATCTTCATTTGTTGGTTCTACTTCAGACGTTTCAACATTATTAGGGACTGATTCGCTAGATAAATCTAATGCTTTATCTTGATTAGCTGAATCTTTGTTGTTTGTATTGTCTTCTACAACATCCTTGTCTTTATCATTTAATGAATCTTCATGTTTGATTACATTTGCGTCATTCTCAGAAGCAAATGCATCATGAGTTGGTACACCTAAAAATATGAGCGTACCGATTAATATCGAGCAAGTACCTACCGTGTACTTACGGATACTAAACTTTTGTAATCGCCGTTGCTTGTCCATTAGCAATCCCCTTTACTAAATAAATTTCTTTGGAGAGCAACTTTACTCATGGCAGATTCTTTCCCGTTACTATTTTGTTTTTATCTTTTTAGTAATGTTTCATTATATGATCTTTAATTGAATCTAAGATATATGAGTGAAGTGCACACTATTAATATGCAAATGGTAATATTTCATTAACTCTCCTTCCGTTTAAATTATTCGCATATAAGATATGGAACAAAATTCAATTTTGTTCGAAAATAGTATATCATCTTTTTACTGATAATAAAATACTATAATAATAAAACTCTATAAAATATTTATGCAATTTTAAGAACTTTAAATATTTTCCTTTAATATGTCTATTTAAGATTTATTCAGAAGAGATTCGTTGAACTATATATACTGTTCATGTAAATTAGTCATAATAGAGAAATTAATTGAAAGAGATGATATCAATGCCACAGATTTATTTTGATGCAGCTACTAAAGGTAATCCTGGAGAAAGTTCATGTTCAAGCGTGATTATAATTGAGAATGAAAGACATTATTTCACTAAAAATATCGGTGTAATGGATAATCATCGTGCAGAATGGGAAGCTTTAATCTTTTCAATTCAAAATGCGATTGATTTAAATGTCAAAAATGCTTTGATATACACCGATTCAAAATTAGTTGGAGATAGTATAGAGAAAGATTTTGTTAAAAATGAAATGTTTAAATGTTATTTTAATGAATTCAAACAATTAGAACGAGCCTTTGATTTAATATTTGTAAAGTGGATACCTAGATCACAGAATAAGGAAGCAAATCAATTAGCACAACAAGCTTTGAGGAAAAAATTAAAAAGCAAGAAGTAACCATTCTCAAAATCTCACGATTTTGAAAGTGCATGCTCGCCTAGGGGTATGGCTCGAGCCTGTAGTCTCTCACTCATACTATTCCCCCGGGCGTCCGCACTTTGCAAAATCGTTGAGGATATTCATGTCTATATTATTTTTTCGTTTGTTCTTTTAAATACATGCTCTATGTTGCAAGACTTACCAAACAAGCAACATAGAACGTCTATATATATTAAAATCTTACGATTTTGAAAGTGCATGCTTGCCTAGGGGTATGGTTCGAGCCTGTAGTCTCTCACTCATACTATTCCCCCGGGCGTCAGCACTTTACAAAATCAGAAATAAAAAATCACCCAATCCGTTGGAATCATTTTCGGATTGGGTGATTTATTTTATAAATAGTTAGTAGATAAATATTTACTTGAAACAAATAATTCATGTTCATTACAAATGTTGATTGAATGTTCTATTTGATGATTGTAAGTCATTTCATTTAATAAATCATCCGTTTCTAAAGGTACATCTGTATGAATTTGTGCAAGACGTTTAGATATCGCTAAATCATCTCTATACGTAATAATCTTTTTCTGTTGACCTGCCGTTAAGTCATGCATATTTTCTAAAACATTTTCAACTGTTTCATATTGTTGTATAAGTTTAATAGCTGTCTTCTCACCTATTCCTTTTACACCCGGATAACCATCAGCTGTATCGCCCATAAAGGCTTTTACATCTACTAATTGATGTGGTTCTAATCCGTATTCATCTCTAAATTTTAAAATGTCATATTTGTTGTAAATATTGAAGCCTTTTTTCGTTAACCAAATATCAACATTCGTATTGATACATTGTAATAAATCGCGGTCGCCACTAACGATATATGTTTCATGGCCTTCTGCTTGTGCTTGTTTACTAATTGTACCGATGACATCATCCGCTTCATAGTTCTTAATGCCTATGTTAAGCAAGCCTAACTTTTCTGCGATTTCTTTCGCTCTATCAAATTGTGGAATCATTTCTTCAGGTGGTGCAGTACGGTTTGCTTTATATGACTCGAACATATCATTACGGAATGTCTTCGAACCCATATCCCAACATACTGCAACATGAGTAGGTTGTATGTCATTTATAACTGTGTAAGCGTGTCTCACGAAACCTTGCACGGCGTTTGTTGGAATACCTTTAGAATCTCTCATAAATTGTTTGTGTATACTTGTCGCATAGAAATGTCTAAATAATAAAGCCATACCATCTATTAATAATATTTTGTTTCCCATTTTGTTCTCCTTTATATCTCTTTTAAGACGTGCTCAATTTGTTCAATAACATCGTTATCTATATTAACAGATAAATATGAGTCAATCAGTTTAATCGTTTCTTCGTTATACTTCTCGATATATGCTTCAGCAATTGTATCATAATTTTCTAAGTTAACTGTCAAAACATGATTAAAGGACACGATTGGTTGATTTAGCAGCATCATTGTATCATTTAATATCGCCTTTTGTACGTCCCTTGCTTTAGATGTTTTTAATAAGTCTTTTTTAGAAATTGAATGGATTGTTTGTTGAGCAATATCTTGAATGCGAATGCTAATCGGTTCGGGAATTGTTTTATTGATGAATTCATGTTTGAATTTTGATACGAGTATCGATGCTTCATTTAATTCTACAATAGTTGGTGTCAGTAAATCATCAAACGTTCTTGCATAAAAGTTCTTTAATCTTTCAACTATGAGTGAACTTTCCAGACTCAACTTCTGATTTAAATCATCTACATATTGTTTCGTGCTTGTTTGTAAAGACGCTTTAAAATTGTCAGTTACGGTTGAAGTATTGAAATGCTTCTTCACAATATCATTGAGTTGTATATTAAGCCTGTCTTTCAAATAGTAAAGTTGATCGTGAATTTCTTTTTCTAATTGGTGATGCGACTTTACAACAGTTTGATTTGTGAAATTTTTCTTTTCTTTATACTCAAGCAACGTTGCCTTTCTCTTTTCTAATTGCGCTTTATCTTGTCTATATGTATGAACCATTTGTTCTAATTCATTGATGAGTTGATTAATTCTTGATTCTACTTGTGATTGAAGCACAGTTTTACTTTCAACTTTGACAAAATAATCGACAGCAGTCATAAATCGGTTAAAATAATCATCATATTCTTTGAGCGCTTGTTTACTAGATACTGGATAACATTCAGGTTTAATATTCAATGCATCTAATGATGATTCTACATATGCAATAACTGCATTTTTATCTTCTTCAGATTCAGCTAAATCTATCGCATTGATGATGAATTTTAGTCCTTGGGATTGTTGTAAATTATTCATATCACGCATATAAGTTAAAAACGCAGCATCTTTGTCTGTAAATGCATGATTATAATAACTTACATATATAATGAGATCACTTGAAGCGATGATTTGCTCTGTCTCTCTCGTATGTCTCTGGTTGTTTGAGTTTAAACCTGGAGAGTCGATTATAATTTTATCTTTTAGCCATTCTTCTTCAAGTCTTAAATTAATTTTGTGCACAAATGCAGCATGTGTATCATCCGCAGTTAACTTTTCTAGTTCATCTAGTTCAAATTCAACAGCTTGATCTTGTTTAAGCGTCGTTTCATAATGTTTAAAGTTCGTTTCAACCGCTTCGAAAAATGCGATATGATGACTCGATAATGAAGCATGTTGTTTAATATTATTATCTTCTATAAATTCTTCTATAGACTCATAGCTTTTATTCGCAAATTCCGTAATATGATTAATTTCTTCGAGCAATTGTGCATACGTCTTAAACGTGACTTCTTGTTTCGTGCCATAACTGATTTCCGTAATACTCGCTGTTGTCGGATTTGGTGAACTTAATAAAATCGGTCTTTGTAAAATGGCGTTAATGAGACTACTTTTCCCAGCACTAAATGTACCAAATACAGCAATTTTCGTAATATTGTTTTCTATACGCTGAACTTGATCATGAATGTTTTCAACTTCACCTTCAAATAGCGGTAATTTCTTTAATTGTTCTAATTGGTCTTTAATGTTGTCTATATTACTTACTTTTTGATTTGATTGTTCTTCTTTATATTGATGTTTTTGCTCTCTTTGCTCACCTAAATCTATATCTTCTATACGTACAAAATGTCTATCGATGAGTTTATCGATGGATTCATCTAAATGTATATAATAATGTTGATAGTTATTTGTTATAAGAGATGATTTTAAGTTTTTGAATTCAACATATTCTTCGTATTCGTTTATCTTGTTTGTATCTTCAATCTTTTCATTGCGTACTTCACTAGCCTTTACAATCTCTTCTATAAGTTGATTCGTTTCATTGCGAATTTTGCGATTGATGATTTCTGCTATGCCTTTCGTGTATATAAGCACGTAATCATTTGTAATTGATGTTTGTTCTTGTACATGATCTGCCAACTCTTGTTCAGATATCGTATATTGTTGATTGATGATTTTTTCGAATAATGCGGCATCTTTAATGTATTTGTTGAGGTTCTCTAATGATTTAATCCACACTTTAGTGATTTCGTCATGGATTTTTAAATCTAATTCTTTTTTTACTTCGCCTAATTTTTCTTCTTGAATCTGTGCTTTTTTCTTATCTTTGTTGAATAAACCTTTTACTTTATAATCTTTCGCTGTTGTTTCTAGATATAAGCGAATGGTTTCTCTCATTTCATAAGGCATTAAATATGCATTATCTAATATTTCTTTGCGTTTTTCTTTTAAATTCGTTGTGAACTGCTCTTTATTTTGAATGAGTGACTGTTCATTTTGTACATTGAACTTTTCTTTAAATGTTTGATAATCTTCATCAAAAGATTCGTCGGTTGAATCGATGTCTGAAAGAATAATTTCCATATGACGATTAATATATTCAAGTTGTTCTTGTCTAATATAATTGGTCACACGTTCAATAAATACTTGATGCTCCGTGCGTTGTTGATCAAGTTGATGGATATACTGATTAAATTCAACTTTTTCATTATTTGGCGTATCATATTTCGAAACGTAAAATATTTTTTCTAGATTAAGATTCCAATCTGCAACAGCTTTACTGACCCTGCGCTTATATGTATCAAAAGAGATTTCATCTTCATCATGTTTATCAACTTGGTTAACAACTAAAATAACTGGAATATCTAATTTGTTAAGTGATTTAATGAAGTTAAAGTTCATATCAGATTGTACATGGTTGTAATCGACCGTATAAAAAACGTAATTGGAAGTGAGTAAATATTGAAAGGCACTTTCTCTATGGTTGTCGCTCATTGAATCAACACCAGGTGTATCTTGGAAAGTAAATCCTTTATTAAATTTATCTGAAGTAAATTCTATTTCTATAGATTCTACTTCACGATCTTCTGTATTTAACCTTTTTACATCTTCTTGGTTCTCTACCACTGTATATTGATTGTCACTTAAGTTAACAGAAATACTATTTTTATTAGACGAAATTAATTGTGCGGTATTACTCGTTGTCGGTACCGGTGAACTTGGCAAAATATTTTGTCCGATAACATTGTTGATTAAAGTAGATTTACCTGCCGAAAAATGCCCTACGAAACTCACAGTATATTGTTCGTTATATACTTTCTTAATCATTTCATTAATTTGTTTGATTAATTGGTGATTTGAAGATTTTTCAATTTCTTTTTTAAGTTTATAGAGTAAATCTAATGATTCTTGATTACTTTTCATTTTAATTCCCCTTCATTTTTGCACAAATAATTTAAAATAATGTGATTTATATCACATTATTTTTTCTATCTCTATTCTATTATAAATAATGAAGAGAATATAAGAAAGGATGAATCATATGACAGTCCAAAATAATGACATTAGTAAAAAAACTGATGACTATTCACATGACGACCTCGACCTTAGAGGCACACTCTATTCAGTTTTTACATTGGGAGGCATTTTTGCAGTATTATGGGTAATTTGTTTTATTTTATTTTTAATCAGAATGTAAGGGGTGAAATCTGTGCATAAATATGAAAAGCTATGGTTAAGCGTAGGAACAGCTTCTTTAGCATTGTTTCTTATAATTTTAATAATTACAGGGTTACATAATGGTCATAAACCAGCTGCATCTGGTAGAGCATACGTTAACTCAGATAAAGTCGAACAAATTGAGCCTTTTAATAAACCAGGGCTTCATAAAGTTTACGGTAAAGACTATGATTACGAACTCGTTATTGTAGCCTCAGCTTTTAACTATCAACCTGGGAAAATCGAAATACCTAAAGGCTCAAAAGTAAAAATCATTGCGACAAGTAAAGATACATTGCATGGATTCAGTTTACCTGGAACGAACGTCAACATGATGTTAGAACCAGGACACATTAGTGAATATTCAAAGACATTCAATCATAAAGGTGAATATCTTATCATCTGTAATGAATATTGTGGTGTCGGACATGCAGATATGAAGTCGATGATAAAGGTTGTGGATAAAAAATGATAACACGTTTAAACAAGACGGATAGTAAACTCGTTATGGCACATATGTATGTGGCAGTTTGTTGTTTAATTCTAGGGGGACTCGCTGGATTATTACAAACTTTTGTAAGATCAGGTTTATTACAATTACCTAAGGCCATTTCTTATTATCAAATATTAACGGTACATGGTATTGTATTAGCGCTCGTGCTTACAACTTTCTTTATCTTAGGCTTTCAATATTCAGCAGTCGCTAAAACATGTGGGCATTTAACTACAGTACAAAGGAAATTTGGTTGGATTGGTTTTTGGGTAATGATTGTTGGGACACTTATGGCAGCTACAATGGTCTTACTGAACAAAGCAACTGTTCTATATACGTTTTATGCACCATTAAAAGCACATGTCATTTTCTATATAGGCATGGCGCTCGTCGTTGTAGGAAGTTGGATTTCTGTAGTTGGACAAATTTTAAAGTATCGAGAATTTAAGAAGACTTACCCTACTAAGAAATCTCCACTACTTAGCTATATGGTAGCCATTAACGGGGTAATGTGGATTGTATGTTCATTAGGTGTCGCTGCTACCGTACTTTTACAATTAATACCTTGGTCATTAGGTTTAGTTGAAAGAGTCGATGTTTCTTTAAGCAGAACATTATTTTGGTATTTTGGTCATGCACTTGTGTATTTCTGGTTATTGCCAGCATATATGTGTTGGTATGCAATTGTACCAAAAATTATCGGTGGAAAAGCTTTCTCAGATAACTTAGCGAGAATGTCATTTATGCTCTTCTTATTCTTCAGTATTCCTGTTGGGATACATCACCAATTAGTTGAACCTGGTATCGACGATATGTGGAAGTATTTGCAAGTTATTTTAACGTTTATGGTAGTCATTCCTTCATTTATGACAGCATTTAGTTTGTTTGCAACTTTTGAAAATCACGGTCGTTCTTTAGGATACAAAGGGTTATTCAATTGGTTTAAATCTTTACCATGGCACGATGCAAGATTTGTTTTACCATTTTTAGGTATGTTGGCCTTTATACCTGGAGGTGCTGGCGGTTTAGTAAATGCTTCAGCACAAATGAATGGTTTGATTCATAATACTATTTGGGTAACAGGTCATTTCCATTTAACAATCGCATCAGCTGTTATATTAACATTTTTCGGAATTATGTATTGGTTGATACCACATTGTACAGGTAGAAAATTAACGAAGTTCACAAATAAACTAGCTATTATTCAAGGATTAACTTGGGCTATTGGTATGACAATCATGAGTGGCGCCATGCACTACGTTGGATTAGTAAAAGGCGCTCCAAGAAGATCTACGTATTCCGAATACGGCGGTGCTAAACAAGCTGCTGAATGGATACCTTATCAAGTATTACAAGCAGTTGGGGGAACAATATTATTTATTTCTATTATATTAGTTGTTATGGTATTTATACATTTAGCTTTCTTGTCACCAAAAGGCGAAGAAGAATATCCAGTTGCTGAAGCTTTAGATGAACATCAACCTGTAACGAAACTCGTTGAAAATTGGAGATTTTTAATTGTAATTACAGTACTATTAATTTTAGTTGCTTATACAGTGCCAATAAGTCAAATGTTTATAGATCCACCACCAGGAGCTAAAGGCTTAGGTGAAGGTAAACTTTGGTAAGTAAAAGAGCGCAAATTCTTTTGGAATCAAGAATTTGCGCTCATTTTAATTTGTCTTTTGAGTCTTCGTGCGATTTGATCGGCTTTCACTTGGATTACCCTTTGGGAATTTATCAAGTCAGGCTCCACATGATAAATAGGACCGTTGAATTTATCAAGTCAGGGCTCACATGATAAATAGAGCCGTTGAATTTATCAAGTCAAGGTCCACATGATAAATAGCAAAAATCTCTATAATATTCACCACGATTTTGCAAAGTGCTGACGCCCGGGGGGAATAGTATGCCGCGCGCGACTACAGTCTCGAACCATATTCATAAGGCAAGCATGCACTTTCAAAATCGTAGATTTTAAAATATACAGCCCTTCTATGTTGCTTGTTTGGTTAATCTTTCAACATTCAGCATATACTTAAAAGAACAAACGAAAAAATGCTAGCTCTAAGAGCTACCATTTTTTATCTATTTTCTTTTACCCCAATATTGGTAATAAGTACATTCTATAAAACCATTAAATAATTTTCTTCTCTTTGTTGCTTTATGACCTACTAAAGGTTCGAATTCTTTATAGCTTGTTAACATATATAATGAAACTTGATTATTTTGAGTCAATATTTCACCTAAGTGTTTATACATAGCTTCTACTTCACTTCGTTCACCGATACGTTCTCCGTATGGCGGATTACCAATTATAGAAACAGGTCCTTCTGGTACTGTAAGGTCATGTATATCTTGTACTTTAAATTTAATGATATCTCCAAGACCTACTTCAACGGCATTTGCTTTTGCAATTTCTACCATTCTAGGATCAATATCACTTGCTAATATATCTATTTCTTTATCATAAAGTGCTGCATCATCAGCTTCTTGTCTTAATTGATCAAATAAACCTTCTGGAATAATGTCCCACTCTTCACTTGCAAAGCTACGATTAAAGCCTGGTGCTATATTTTGTGCGATTAACGCTGCTTCTATTGCAAGTGTACCTGAACCACAGAATGGATCTATAAATGGTGTTTCTCCACTCCAGTTTGTTAATCTAACAAGTGCTGCCGCTAATGTTTCTTTCATTGGTGCTTCACCTTGTGCTAAACGATACCCTCTTTTATGAAGTCCTGCTCCTGATGTATCGATTGTGAGGAAAGCTTCATCTTTTAATAAAGATACTTCTACTTGGTATTTACTACCAGATTCATCTATCCAACCTTGAATTTGATATACATGTTTAAGTTTTTCAACTATCGCTTTTTTAACGATTGCTTGGCAGTCAGATACACTGAATAATTTAGATTTAACACTTTTACCTTGTACTGGGAACATGCCTTGAGCGCCTATAATATCCTCCCAAGGTAATGATTTTGTTTTTTCGAACAGTTCATCAAAAGTTGTAGCATTAAATCGTCCTACTACGATTTTGACTCTATCAGCAGTTCTTAACCATAAATTTGCTTTAACGATAGCTGTTTCGTCACCTTCGAATAGAACACGACCATTTTCTACTGTCGTTTCATATCCTAACTCTTGTACTTCTTTAGCAACAATTGATTCTAATCCCATAGGACTAGTCGCGAGTAATTGATACATGTATATACTCCTTTATATTTAAATTATAATTTACAAATAAAAAGCTCTCCTACTTGGGAGAGCAACACTAGTGAGTGATAAATCTGTAAGCCATGTTTTGTCCTTTAGTACTGCTAACGTGCACTAGTTACACTCGTACGCCAGTGATAATCATCTGTCTGTATGATGACATACCTTCTTATTCCGTTCATTTCCGTCAAAGAAGTGCTCCTACCAATTTTGGATTGCTCACTCGAGGGGTTTACCGCGTTCCACCTTCTACATTTCTGTACAAGCTCCGTCACTGTGGCACTTTCAAACTAATTTAACCATATTATAAATAACTTAGGTTATTTCGTTGCCGTCAATTAATTGCCCTGGCTTATTGTTTCGCCAAGCACGAACACTACATTCATCTCAGAATGTGTGAGCATGGACTTTCCTCTACTTAACGTAGCGATTATCCGAAATACCACTCAAGAACGAATTATAGCATAAACTGTGATAAATAACTATAATTTATTCACCGAATACTGCTTTTTCAAGGTTAGAAATACGCTTTAATATGTCTACATTATTAGAATTATATTGTTGTGAGCCTTGTGGTCTTCCCGAAGCTACACGTATTCTTAGCTGTTCAATTTCTTTGTTTAATTTAGAATTTTCTTCTGTCAGTTTGATGACTTCATTATTTAAATCAGCCATTTTTTGATAGTCTGAAATAATATCATCTAAAAATGCATCTACTTCTTCAGTTTTAAATCCTCTTAAACCTCTTTCAAATTCCTTTTCATAAATATCTTTAGCAGATAGCTTTAATGTTACATCAGCCATATTTACACCTCATTTAATAAGATTCATTTTCATTATTATAATTATATTCCATAAAGTCTTGTAAATCCATGAATGTCATAACAGTATAAGTATAATTTGTCTTTTCGGCAAAATCAACTAACTTACTTTGGAAGTACTTTGGTGAAGCTTCTTGTTCATCATCATAAAACAAAATTGTCTTGTCGGTATTATTCAATATAAAATCATTTGCTTGTTGGAATTGGAATCCGCCTTGGTATTCACTTTGATGTATAGCATTTACATAATCAGCTTGAGCAACTATGCTTTGATATTTTTGCTGGTTCGTTTCATTCCATTTATTAAAATGATTTAAAAATGGTGTTAAAATTGCCAGTTTCAATTGAGGGTATTTATGTTTCATTTGTATTGTAACTTCAGCAGTCCAAAGTTCAAATCCAAGTTGCCCTGATATAATCACCCATTCCAAACCTTCTTCAACTTCTTGCTTAATGATTTCTTCTATATATGCTTTTATGACTTTAACTTCTGGCTGATCATCTTTAAATATATTTAATTCGAACGGCTTATAGCCAGTAAAGTATATGGAAGTCATGACAAATCACCTAAATGTGTATAGATGTAGCTCATATCATGTTGAACAGCTTTATGTTTTTCGAGAAACAGTTTTTTGCTTGTTCTTTTATAATGACATTCAACTGATAACTCTTTGTAATTATCAATAAGAAGTTGAAACTTTTGTTCATTCATATATTGTAATTGAATAACCCTATGTTGTTCTAATGCGAGTTTGTCTAACAATTCGTCAACAGCTTCAACAAATGGCACGACGTCTTTATAAAAGTCATACTCATGGTCATCTTTAGCGTTTTTAAAAATCTGTTGCATCTTGTTCAATTCATTTATAAGATCTTGTATCATTTTTATCCCTACTATCAATGAAGTTTGTTTTTTAAAAGTCCTCACGATAAAATGATAACATAACTAGAAAACTTCTAGAATATTTATGTATCATAAAAAACTTTTGTAACTTATAATGAAATAAGGTATAATGTTTAGAGTTTTTATGATATAAAGCTAGGTGATAAATTTGAATTATCCAAATGGTAAAAAAGGGATCAAAAATACTTCTGAAGTCCCAAGTCAAGACTCCCCTAAGTATAGTAAAATACAATATGGTAAGAGAGGGATGAATTTTGAAGAGGAAATTGATAAATCAAATCAATATTACAGGTTAGAAAATGTAGCAGTTATTCATAAGAAACCGACACCTATCCAAATTGTCGATGTAGATTATCCTAAAAGACAAAAAGCTGTTATTAAAGAAGCTTATTTTAGAAAACCTTCAACGACAGATTACAATGGTGTTTATAATGGATACTATATTGATTTTGAAGCTAAGGAAACAAAAAACAAAACAAGTTTCCCATTAAATAATATCCACGATCACCAAGTAGTACATATGAAACAAGTTTCAAGCCAAAAAGGCGTATGTTTTTTATTGATAAAATTTAGCTACCATGATAGCGTATTTTTATTGCCTTTTAGGAATTTTATGGTATATTGGGACAGATATAAATCTGGAGGAAAAAAATCCATTACTTTAAAAGAAATAGAGTCAGATGGTTTTGCCATTCCAATCCAATTTAGACCAAGAATTAACTACATACAAATAGTTGATCAATTGATAAAAACAGAAAGTGAGGCGCTCAAATGAGTCAATCAAAAGCTTCTAATAGTAAAAATAACAAAG
This sequence comes from Mammaliicoccus vitulinus, assembly GCF_029024305.1. Classification (NCBI taxonomy): domain Bacteria; kingdom Bacillati; phylum Bacillota; class Bacilli; order Caryophanales; family Staphylococcaceae; genus Mammaliicoccus; species Mammaliicoccus vitulinus. The sequence continues at coordinate 1,324,475 of NZ_CP118974.1, read as the reverse complement.
AACAACCTAAGAAAAAGAGGAATATCAAGAGAACAATAATTAAGGTGTTTGGTATTCTCGTACTAGCATTCTTGGCAATGGTAATAGTAGGTGTTCTCGTATTTGCATATTATGCTTGGAAAGCTCCTGCTTTCAATGAAAGTGCGCTTAAAGACCAATTACCAACTAAAATTTATGATAAAAACAACGAACTCGTGACTACCCTTTATATGGGACAAAAGAGAGAACATGTTAAATTCGATGACGTACCTGATACATTAAAAGACGCGGTACTAGCAACAGAAGATAATCGATTCTATGATCATGGCGCATTAGATTATAAACGTTTATCTGGAGCAGTCATGAAAAACTTTACTGGTGGATTCGGTTCACAAGGTGCCTCAACACTGACGCAACAAGTTGTAAAGCGTTCATTCTTAACTGATAAGAAATCTATAGAAAGAAAGGCTCAAGAAGCTTACCTTTCATATAGACTTGAACAAGAATACTCTAAAGATGAAATTTTTGAAATGTATTTAAATAAAATTTATTATTCAGATGGTATTTACGGTTCACAAACTGCATCTAAGTATTACTTCAACAAAAAGTTAAAAGATTTAAACTTAGCAGAAACAGCATATTTAGCTGGCTTACCTCAAGTACCAAATCAATATAATATTTATGACAATCCTGAGGGAGCAGAAAAACGTAAAGACACTGTACTTTATTTAATGGAAAGACATGGTAGAATTTCTAAGAAAGAAATGAAAGAAGCACAAGATACACCTATAGATAAGAACTTAGTTCAAAGAACGGTAGAAGAAAGAAATGATGCTATGACAGATACACCTGATAACGAGTACGCTTCATACATTAATTATGTAAAACAAGAAATCACTGAAAATAAAGCGTTCAAAGGTCAATCTTTAAACGATATTATGACAAGTGGTCTGAAGATATACACAAACATGGATAAAAATGTTCAAAAAACATTACAAGATTCTGTAGATAATGGTACTTTCTACAAGAATAAAGACCAAATTACAGGGTCATCCATAGTAGATACGAAAACTGGTGGACTAGTTGGTATCAGTGGTGGTAAAGATTACAAGGATGTTGTAGATAGAAACCAAGCAACAGATTTACACCCTACTGGTTCATCACTTAAACCAATTTTAGCTTATGGACCAGCAATAGAAAATATGCAATATGCTACCAATCATAAGTTCCAAGATGAAAGTGAATATAATGTTAATGGTAGTATCTTTAAGAACTATGACGGTAAAGGACATGGATCAGTCACTATGGCAGATGCTTTAGCAAGATCCTATAACATACCAGCACTCAAATCTTGGCAAGAAACGAATCAAAACGCTGGTGAAAAAGCCGTTAAAGACTTTGCATCTAAAGTTAATTTAAATTATAAAGACCAAATTGGACCATCAGAAGTACTCGGTGGTTCACAATCAGAATTCTCCCCTACTCAACTCGCATCAGCATTTGCAAGTATGGGTAATGGCGGAACATATAATGAGCCTAAATCGATTAGAAAAGTTGTTACACAAGATGATGAAACAATTAAATTCTCAAGTGATAGTCATAAAGCAATGGAAGATTACACAGCATATATGTTAACAGAAATGCTTAAAGGTACTTTCGAAGCATATGGTTCAGCTTACGGTTATGGTATAAATGGTGTAAATGTCGCAGCTAAAACAGGTACAGGTACTTATGGTGACGAAGTATACAGTGAATATCAATTACCTGAAAATGCAGCGAAAGACGTATGGATTACAGGTTATTCACCACAGTACACAATGTCTGTTTGGATGGGCTTCAATAAAGTTAAAGAATACGGTGAAAACTCATTCTTAGGACATGATGAACAAATCAAACCACAAATTTTATTCAATGAAGTTATGTCAGAGATTTCAAGCTATGACGGTTCAGACTTTGAAAAGCCTGATTCAGTAACTGGAAGTGGCAAGAGCTTAAGTGTTGCAGGTAATGAAGATAACCAAACAACAAGTAACTCAGCACCAAGTACTGGTAATACTGATAATCAACAAAATAGTTATAATTTCTCAGGCAACAATAATAATGTAACAACAAATGAACCACAAACGAATTCAAATTCATCAAATGCACAAAGCACGACACAACAACAATCAGCTAATACTGAAAATGTAACAACAGAAGAACAAACAACCGAGTCACCTACTTCAGAATCTAGCAATGAACAAAGTTCAAGTAGTGATTCAAATAGTTCTGACAGCTCCAGTAGCTCAAATAGCTCAAGTTCAAACGCAGCTAGAGAAGCGGCCAAAGAAGCAGAAGATGAATAAAGAAATCGTTTGGATATAAATATAAGAGCTCTTCACGAGGTTATCGCCTCGTGAAGAGCTCTTTTTATATATTCTATTTATCATGTGAGCCCTGACTTGATAAATTCACAGTCAAATTGCACGAAGACTCAGTGGATAAAGTAAAAAGAGCGTGAATTCTTATGTTAGAAGAATTTACGCTCTTTTACATTACTGTCATAGCTCTATTTAATATTACTTTAATCAGTCATCTTGTTTTAATTTAGCTTCTCTTTTGAGTTTAAGTTGGTATCTTGCGTTCATTTTGATTAGCTCATCTTTTAAGGTTACCATTTGTCTATATCCCATAAAGTGATAAATTCTGTAATTGATATATTGATATCGTTCTTCAAAATTCATGGGTATAACTGGATAGTTAGATATTTCACTTATATCAAATTTGTCTATTTGATTGATCTGTTCGATATAACCAATGATGAGCGCATAATATTGATCTAATAATTGATGTGCGTAATCACTTTTCAGTTTTTTATTTATTACTAATGGTTCGATTTGTTCTTCTAGTTCTATAAAGTCTTGTTTTTCTATCATG